>NZ_CP054143.1:2022295-2696394 GCF_013284055.1 Deefgea piscis
GTGATGCTAGGGGCGATTGTGACCCTAACCTCGATTGGCGCTGGTGCATTAGGCACGGTGGCTTTATTTTTGCTGTATCCCTTGATGACCACTAAACGCTTAGTCGGCACTGAAATCGCCCATGCGGTACCGCTGACTTTAGTCGCAGGCTTAGGGCATGCCAGTATGGGCAATATGGATTGGGGTTTATTGGCGTATTTATTAATGGGCTCTTTGCCGGGTATTTATTTTGGCAGTCATTTATCTGGCGTTATTTCTGATCGTGTTTTGCGGCCTTGCTTGGCCACCATGCTGGTATTCATTGGCTACAAACTGATTTTTTAATTTTGGGGTTTATTATGGATTTTTCGCAAAAATTAGCCGAGACCATCGCGCTATTAGAACGAATCGCGGCTGAATATAGTCCAGCTACATTTGCCAATTCTTTTGGCGCTGAAGATATGGTGATTACGCATTTATTAGCCAAGCAGCAAATTGCTGTGAGTATCTTTAGTCTTGATACCGGCCGTTTACCCAGCGAAACGTATACCTTGATGCAAAAAGTGGCTGAGCAATATCCATCGCATCCCATTACGGTGTATTTCCCACAAACAGCGGCGGTTGAGCAGTATGTGAATAGCAATGGCATCAATGCATTTTATAACTCGGTTGAGCTAAGAAAATCGTGCTGCCATATTCGCAAAATTGAGCCTTTACAACGCGCTTTGCAAGGCAAAAAAGCCTGGATTACCGGTTTACGCCGCGAGCAATCGCCAACACGCACGGATTTAGCGCAGCAAGAGTTTGATGCGGGTAATGGATTGGAGAAGTTTAATCCTTTACTTGAATGGACCGAAAAAGAAGTCTGGGCTTTTATTCGCGACAATCAAATCCCTTATAACGCGCTACACGATCAGCACGTGCCTTCAATTGGCTGTGCGCCTTGTACTCGGCCGATTGCAATGGGTGAAGATGTTCGAGCCGGACGCTGGTGGTGGGAAAACCCAGAAAATAAAGAATGTGGTTTACATGTTAAAGACAATGCCGTGAGCCTGCTCAAATAAGGGGTTGCAGATCAACCTATAAAGTCGGGCTTAATTTTTTTACAGGCCTATTTATTTGTTTGAAAACAAACGCCCGACTTATCGGGCGTTTTTCTTGTCTGGTGTAATTGACAAGTTAGGCCGCTCTCACTAAATTGGTATGCTTAATTCGGCGTGTTCGTAAATTAAATGTAATGCTAAAGACGCAATTTAATTGATGTGCTGAACGAGTTTAATTGAAAAAAATATCAAGTGGTCTGCAAGTTCTAAGCTAATTCGCTCTTTTGGGGAGGGCGGCTTAGTTAATTCAACTCATATAGGATAAGAAAAATGAGCTCTATTCAGTATTTAATCGGCGTGGATGGCGGTGGTACGGGAACACGGATTTGTATCGCAGGTTTGGATGGCGTGGAAAAAGTTCGGGCACAAGCTGGTCCTTCTGCGTTAGGGCAGGGCATCGAGAAAGCTTGGCACAATATTACCCAAGCGATTGTAGAAGGCTTTAAAGCCATCGGCGTGAATGAGCCAGACTTTGCGCAGTGTGCGGTTGGTTTTGGTTTGTCAGGGGTTACAGTTAAAGCATGGGCCGACGCGTTTGCCAGTCAAAACCCAGGCTTTGCCAAAGTGGTGATTGAAACTGATGGCTACTCTACATTATTGGGGGCACATAATGGCCAGCATGGCGGCATTATTGCGATTGGAACTGGCTCGATTGGTGAGGCTTGGCTCAGTGATGGCACCCGTTTAGAAGTGGGCGGTTGGGGCTTTCCAACTTCAGACGAAGGCTCTGGCGCTTACTTGGGTTTAAAAGCGATTAACCATGTGCAGCGCCTCATGGATGGTCGTCGTCCGATGACGGCATTTGGCGAAAAATTGTTGTCGATTACTGGCAACACCCGTGAGCAAGTATTCGCCTGGATGGGCACAATGAAGCAAAGCGAATGCGCTTCTTTGTCACCGATTGTGCTGGAGTTTGCCGATAGTGATGAATTTGCCAAAGCATTTGTCTTGGATGCAGGTCGCGAAATTGAAAATATCGCCAGTGCATTGCGTGCTACGGCACCTCAATTACCGATTGCGATTTGTGGCGGTGGTTTATCTGAAGCATTACGCCCGTATATGCCGAGTGAGTTTTTAGCCAGCACATCGCGCGCGCAAAAAGACTCATGTGCCGGTGCTTTAATCTTAATTGCGCGTGAATTTAAGTAATTCAGGAGTAGGGGATGCAAAATCAGAACAAGCTTTTGGTGCTCAAGCCCGATAGTGATAGTGCAACACCATTATATTTGCAGTTTGGGCATAAGCTTGCCGCCGCGATTCATGCTGGATTTTGGAAAGCGGATGATCCCCTGCCTTCAGAGCGTACCTTTTGTGATGTGCTGGGTATTTCACGCGTCACAGCCCGTAAAGCACTCGATTTATTACTCGAGCAAGGCTTAATTATTCGTCGCCAAGGTTCTGGCACCTATATCACGCCTAAATTAGAGCAACCACTCACTCGGTTGACTAATTTGTCGGAAATGCTCAAGCAGCGTGGCTTTCGTCCATCATCCAAATGGCTCAAGCGTGAGCTGGCTTTAGCTGGATCAGAAGAATTGCTCAGGCTTAATCTCACGCCCAATAGTCGTGTGGTGCATTTGGAGCGTTTACGCTTTGCCAATGATGTGGTGATGGCGGTGGAATACACCGCTTTACCTTATCACTTCGTACCTGAGCCAGAGAAAATAGGCGAGTCTTTATATGAATACATGCGAGACGCGAATTTAACCGTGGTGCGCGCTATTCAAAATATTGGCGCAGTGAATGCCACTGAAGCATTGGCGCAACTCACCGGCGTACCTACCGGCACCGCGATGTTGCATCTCACGCGAGTTGGCTATTTAGAAGACGGCACAGCGATTGAGCTCACGCATTCATGGTTTCGTAGTGATTATTATGATTTTGTCGTGGAGTTATATCGTTAAAAAACGAGCGACTTCAGTTTTCTAATGGCGTACGGCGAAGGTCGATACGCCATTTTTATTGCAGGGTGTTGCGCTAATGGTACAAAAATTACATTGGTTAATTTACACACCCTGTCCTAAATTGGGCCGAACTTTGGGTGGAGAAATGTAATTTCTCTCGCAATTTGTCAGTAAGAATGTATTTTTTTACTCAAAAATACCCAAAACATAAGGGATTTCCTACATTTTTAGTCTTTGCTTACACGATATTTCCTTGTTTTGTAGTGCTTTTTCGAAAAACGAATATCGGCTAAATGTAGTCTTTAAAAAGCATTAGGGCTTTTGCCTACAGATTTTTCTTATTGTGTTGATCTCATCAATCTTGCGGTTTGATCCGTATCGATCCGTCAAGCGCAAGGGGGCGCTGACGCACTGTTGGTGAGAATGTTCACTCATCTTGCGAATTACGGTAATCTAGATTCCGTAGTGTGATCGCAGTGGCTTACGAAACTAATTCGAGTCACCGAGTGATCAAGATGGCTTGATGAAATTAAAAGTACTAAAAGCGTTCATTTTGGAACGTAATGCGTGAAAAGAAATTCATTGATGCACTTGACTTGAGATTGCCCTGAAATTTTTTGGTTTACTTGTTGTTGATTTGCGCCCTTTTCCTGCGACCTTGTGTTGCTCGTATTCAATGTTAAATGTTAGGAGTTGTTATGAACTTTAAACGTTCCGTTCTTGTTGGTGCTGCACTTTTCGCTGCTTCTGTTGTTACAGCTCAAGCTGCTACTAAAGTTGAGTTCTGGTCTCACTCTTTGGCTCCAACTTACGATGCATATCACAAAGAAGTTGTTGCCAAATTCAACAGCTTGAATAATGGCATCGTATTGACTCAAAAAGATTTGGGTTGGGGCGCAATGAAGCCAGCTATCGTTGCTGCTGTTGCTGAAGGTAACGTGCCAGCTTTGGCATTGGTGCCAACCGACTGGATGAATGAAATGTCGGGCAAATTGTTGACGCCAGTTGATGGCATCATCAACAAAGCGCAATACACTAACGCTGCTTTGTCTAACGCGACTGTTGACGGCAAAATCTACGGCTTCCCATCTTATCAAGTTACTGCCGTAATGGTATTTAACAAAGACATGTTGGCTAAAGCTGGTGTTAAGCCAGAATTCAAGTCTTTGGACGACGTATTTGCTGCAGCTAAGAAAATCAAAGCTACAACTGGCAAACCAGGTTGGGCTTCTAAACTTCAAGACGGCTTCACTGGCTGGTTCATGTTTGAAGGTTTGCCTTTGATGGCTAACGGCAAAGCGGCATTCAATAGCCCTAAACACGTCGCTTTGGTACAAAAATTTGCTGATGCATACAAAGAAGGCACCATCGTTAAAGATGTGAACCTTGACTTTGACAAGCAAATTGCTGGTTTCGCTAATGGCAACTTCGCAATGTTCGCTGAAGGCGGCCACGCAGTTAAGAAAATTAAAGATGCTAACCCAGCAGCTTACAAAGCAGCTGACGTAACTAGCTTCCCATTGGGCGATAACGGCAAATTGGCATTTGGTGGTTGGACTACTATGTACGTAGTGCCAAAAGGCCAAAAAGACATGAAGTCTGTTGGTGTTGTGGGTAACTTCATCACTGGCGAATGGGCTCAAGAGCAATTTGCTAAAGCATCTTACACTTTTGCATCAACTAAGTTGGCGAATGCTGCAGCTTCTAAAGATCCAGCTTTGAATGACATGACTGACCCAGGCAAGAAAGCATTCAAGATGGGTGGCATGGTAATCGATAAAACACGTCATTTCATGGTAAAAGACTTGCCAGCAGGTGCTGACGAAGCTGCTTTGACCAAAGTAATGAACGACAAGATCGATGCTGCGATCCAAGGTCGTATCCCAGCTAAGCAAGCTTTGGATGAGGCTGTTGCTGCTTGGAATGCTCAATTCGCTAAATAATATTTAGTTAATTAAAAAAAAGCGGTAATGCATTATGCATTACCGCTTTTTTTGTGCGCTGCAGAAATTAAATTGAAGTGGTTAATTAGTCTTTACTAATGAAGTAAATAATCGTGCACCAAAATGCTGCATCATTATAAAAAAATGCACTGTTGTTGCAATGTCTATTTTTTTATATTTTGTACTATAGATTTTCTAGTTACATTTGACTTGTTTAAAAAACACAATGCAAATGTGCAAAATTTGCATTGCTTAAGTTATAATCTCTTCTCTGAATATCACATGGGTTTGGTTAATATCAAGTCACAATTACAGTGGTTTGGGTTATTATCTACCTTGTCTGTAACGCACTGAAGAGTCGAAACGTGAAAAACTCCAATTTGTTAGCCTATTTCTTCTTGGCACCTGCCTTGATCTTGATGGGTGTATTTGTTTTTTGGCCTGTGGGTTTTAACACCTATTTGGCTTTTCATGACTATGAGATTGCAGGGGGAGCAACAACTTGGAATAACTTTGCCAATTTCAAGCATATCTGGGACGATGAATTATTTCGTCAGGCAGTAAAAAATTCTTTGTTTTTCTTATTAGTTGTACCGCCAATTCAATTGTTTTCTTTGCTGATTGCTAAATTAGTAAACAATAAATTACCAGGTATGACATTCTTTCGTGCGGTTTACTACATTCCTGTAATTACTGCGATTTCGATTGCTGGTGTGGTTTGGTCTTTTGTACTGAATTACGCAGGTATGTTGAATGCGATTACATCATCAGTTGCACATTTTCTCCATATCATACCTTCGACAGAAATGATTCAAACCGATTGGTTGGGTAATCCAGCAATCGCAATGTATTCAATTATGTTATTCACTTTCTGGAAAGGTTTGGGCTACTACATGGTGCTTTACCTTGCTGGTTTGCAAGGCATTCCAAGTGAAGTAGAAGAAGCCGCTATTTTGGATGGTGCAAATGCGTGGGATCGATTCTGGAAGATTACAGTGCCAATGATGAAACCAACGATCTTGCTGTGTACGATGCTGTCTACGATTGGTGCACTTAAAGTGTTCCAAGAAGTGGTGGTTTTGACGTCGGGTAAGGCTGAAACATATACCGCCCTGTTTTATGTTTATGATCAGGCGTTTAAAAACTTCAACTTCGGCGTATCGGCTGCTGCTGGCTTGGTTGTTACATTCTTTTGTGTATTGCTGGCCGCTCTTCAATTCCGCTTCTTTGGCGAAAAACAATAAGAACATAGAGGAGAGTTGTTATGTTTAAAAATAAAGCCGTTCGCAAAGCATTAGGCCTAACTGCACATTACAGTGGCTTAATATTATTTGCCTTTTTTACTGTGTTTCCTTTGTTGTGGGCATTGGCATTTGCGCTTTCACAAGATGGTACAACAGCCTATCGATTCCCTACTGGCTTTATGCCAACCACGGATGATGGTAGTGGAAACTATTCATTTGGCATGACGCTGATTTGGTTCCAGCGCGTCTTTACTGAAATCCCATTTGGAACATACTTCTTTAATTCGGTCGTTATTTCTGGCTTTTCAGTGATCTTTACTGCAATTATTTCATTATTGGCCGCATATCCATTAGCTCGAATGAAGTTTTTCGGTCGCAATGTGATTTTTATGGCAATTATTGGCACCTTGATGTTGCCTGGTGAAGCTGCTTTTGTGACGAACTTCATCACCGTTTCTAAGTTCGGTAATTGGATGAATGAAGTGCAAGCGTTGCTTGGCAGCCCTGATGAAACCTGGAAACGCTTAGTTGGTGTTAATAGCTACTTTGCCGTTATTGCTCCTGGTGTTGCTGGTGCATTTGGTATCTTCTTGATGAAACAAGCATTTGAAGCGGTTCCGCAAGATTTGATCGATGCCGCACGTGTTGACGGTGCAACGGAGATGCAAATTTTGTGGCGCGTAATGTTGCCTGTAACTGTACCGTCGCTTGCCGCGCTGAGTATTTTCACTTTGGTGAATTCATGGAATGACTTCATTTGGCCGTCGATTATTATGCGCTCGAAAGAAATGCAGCCATTGGCAGTTGGTGTATTTAATGATTTGACCGGTCCATTAGCGGGTTCGCAAAATACCCTGATGGCAGCCATTGTATTGACTGTTATCCCTGTATTGATTTTCTTTGCCTTCACGCAGCGCTACTTTATCTCTGGTATGGATGGCGCAGTTAAATAAGATGCTCTTGTATTGGCGCTTTACAAAATACCCAATTCAGAATTAAGGAATATTAAAAATGGCTAGCATTACTCTTAAAAATATTAAAAAGAACTACACCAAAGACGTTTGTGTGATCAAGGGTGTTGATTTAGAGATTAAAGACGGCGAATTCGTAGTATTTGTTGGTCCATCAGGCTGCGGTAAGTCAACCATGATGCGTATGATTGCAGGCTTGGAAGAGATCACTGCAGGCGAGTTGTATATCGGTGACACATTGGCGAATGACTTGCACGCATCAAAACGCGGTATCGCGATGGTGTTCCAGTCTTACGCTTTGTATCCGCACATGAGCGTGTATGACAATATGGCTTTTGCTTTGAAGCTAGCTGGCACGCCGAAACCAGAAATCGATCAACGCGTTAAAAAAGCCGCAGACATTTTGCAAATGACACATTTGCTGGAACGTAAGCCAAAAGCTTTGTCAGGTGGTCAGCGTCAGCGTGTGGCAATTGGTCGGGCGATTGTGCGTAATCCAAAAGTATTCTTGTTGGATGAGCCATTGTCGAACTTGGATGCTTCATTGCGTTTGAATATGCGGGTTGAATTGTCAAAACTGCACCAAGAACTCAAAACCACCATGCTGTATGTAACGCATGACCAAGTGGAAGCGATGACTTTGGCTGACCGCATTGTGGTGTTTAATGCCGGTATCATTCAGCAAGTGGGTAGCCCGCTTGAAATGTATGAAAACCCATCGAACTTGTTTGTGGCTAGCTTCTTGGGTTCACCAAAAATGAACTTGTTTGAAGCGCAACTGGTTGGCGTTGAGCAAGATGCCGCTGTAGTTCGCTTGCCAAAAGGCATTACTGCTCGCGCAGCGGTACATCCAGGTAGCGCCAAAGTGGGCGATAAAGTGACTTTGGGGATTCGTCCAGAGCACATTGAATTGGCCGACGAAAGCGTTGCCGGTTCAATCCCAGCTAAAGTGGATTTGGTTGAACATTTGGGCGATACCGTTTTGGCTTATATTGAAATTCCAGGCGTGAATGAAATCATTTGCATCAAATTGCCAGCACATATGACCGGCCTGAAGTTTGGCGATATGGTGCGCATTGTGTTCCCAGAGAAACACAGCATGTTGTTTGATGCTGAAGGTTTGGCATTTAAACGCAATCGCTAAGCTTACCTGTATAAAAAAACCCGCAATGTAGATTGCGGGTTTTTTTTATGCTGCTTGATACCGGTCTGCAAATAATTACTGCGCAGGGCTCGGTGACAAACGATGAATCGCTTCAATTTCGGCCAATAAGCTGTCACTTAATGTGAGTTGCGTGCTGGCAATATTTTCCGCGAGCTGCGCCATCGTGGTAGCACCAATAATGGTACTGGCCACATACCAACGGCTTTGCAGCCAAGCCAAGGCCATTTGCGCGGGACTGATTTGATGACGCTCGGCCAAAGCGGTAAAGGCCGCAATCGCGGCGGGCACTTGTGGTTTTAAATAGCGCTGACCAAAATTGGCAAAGCGCGTCATTCGACCATCAGCCTTCGCGTCGTGCAGATATTTACCACTGAGTAAACCAAAAGCCAGTGGGCTGTACGCCAACAAACTCACTTGTTCACGATGGCAAACTTCTGCCAAACCATAGTCATACGTTCGGTTGATCAGATTGTAAACATTCTGAATCGTCGCAATCCGCGGTAATTGATATTGTTCGGCCAGACGGGTAAAGGCCATGACGCCCCACGGCGTTTCATTAGAAACGCCGACATAACGAACCTTGCCCTGATCGACTAATTCTTTGAGCGCGGCTAATTGCGCGTGTAACTCAGGTGCATCGGTATATTCTTGGCTAGGCTCGTAATAGGTTTGCCCAAACATTGGCACATGCCGTGCCGGCCAATGCAATTGATACAGGTCGATATAGTCGGTATTGAGCCGCAGCAGGCTGGCGTCGCAGGCTGCAAGGATATGCCCCCGTGTGAGTTGTGGGCCACCGCGTATCCACTCCATGCCGCGATTGGGACCGGCCACTTTGGTGGCGACAATCAATTGATCGCGGCGCTGCTGTTTTAGCCAGCTGCCAACATAAGACTCGGTTAAGCCTTGGGTTTTGGCATTGGCTGGCACCGGATACATCTCGGCGGTATCAATAAAATTAATCCCGTGCGCAACCGCGAAATCCAGCTGAGCATGCGCTTGGCTTTCGGTATTTTGCTCACCAAACGTCATCGTACCTAAGCATAGGCTCGACACGGTTAAATCCGTGCCGGGTAAAGTTTTCATCTGCATAGGATTATTTCGCTGCCGAAAAAGCGCTAACGCTATAACCTGCGGCGCGTAATTTGGCGATTAAACCGTCTTTGCCAGGTAATTGGCCGGCGTTAATACCGACAAAAGAATCGCCTTTCTCAAACGGAATTTTTAAGCGCTCAACAATGATTTTATTGCGTTGATTTAATGTCTCGTTGCGCCATTGACGATACCAAGCACGGTCAGCTTCGGGGAGCGCTAATGCTTCGATTTGCAATAGTTTTTGGATTTGATTTAAATCTTGCTTTAAATAAGCCGCAACAATTTGTTTGTAATTTTGCTCCAGCTTGGCTTCATTTTTAATCAGCGTTTTTAACAAAGGAATTTGTTTTGCTGCTGGAATCGCTTGAAATGGCGCTAATTGCTGTTCAACGCTTTCAACCCCAAAATATTTACGGCCATTTTCCATTGAATATTTGAGTAAACGATCATCCATTGGAATTAAATCTTTGGCCGGACGCGGCGAAAGCAACATCATAATCGCGGCCCAAGGTTTTAATTTGGCAGTGACCGACGCAGGATAGCCACGGCTTTCAATCAACGGTAATAACTTGGCATAATCCGCCGCGCCTAAGGTTTGCGCTAAGCTCGGTTTTTCATCCAGCATGGTGCGCGCCATATCGACGACTGAATTAATATCATTATGAAATTCAGTGCCAATGTATTTTGCACCGCCGAGTGCCGCTAAGGTTGCAGGCGTAAATTCGGCAGTTTGACCATCGGTAGTTTGAATTGTGGCTAATAACCAAGAAGAGGGCGTATTGGCTTTGTCAATTTTCCATAAAATGGCTTGTTTTTCGCCTTGGTCGGCCAATGCCGGTGGTGCCACAGTAAAACTAAGTGCGGTCATTGCGGCAAATAATGATGAGCTGAATCGAGCAAGCATTAGAGCGAACCTAGTAAAAAAAGATAGATTCTTAGTATATCGCCGTGCTGCTTATTACGCTATTTCATCAGTGATTTAATGGCTTCTAAGTATTGTTCGGCATGTAATTGGCCATTTTTTGATTCGCGCAGGCTTAGGTTCCATTGCGCAATCGCGGGGCTGAGTTGTGCTGCATCTTCAATAGATTTAATTTTTTCGATCAAGGTGTTGGCAAAAATCCCCAGTAATGTTTTTGAACTATCAATCATCAATTGCTTAATCGCATTTAAACGCTCGATGTCTAACGGTATTGCTGTGGCTTTAGCACTGCTTTCAGTAATGCAAATGACATGGTTGGCGGCAGGGTTTTGCGGAGCCAATAAAGGGGTGGCATTTGCGTCGCGAATTAAATCTAATTGAAGTAATTGGTGAATCAATTGATCAAGTTCAATTGTTGGTAGTAATTGATTGAGTTGGGCGTAGCTTTTTTTGCCATCGATCAGTATCAGCGCTTGTCTTTGTTTGCTCAATAATCCGTGCTGACGCGTCGCAATTTCATTTTCGCCTGTCGCTGTTTTGCAGTAAATGGCATTAAGTTTAGTGGCGCTGCACGGCATGGTCGTCAACTTGTTTGGCGATAAATGCTCGCAGCATAATAACAATGTGTTTCATCAATAAGACGATTTGCTTTTTGTTGGTGTCAGTTTTGTTGGGTGAGCTGCGCTATGGTTGCATTAGCAGATCGTGGATTTCGATCTGAAGTAGGGTGTTTTATTATTTCACCATAATATCAAATACTTACAAGCAATTTTCATTTAATATTCCTATTTGTTATTTACAATCAACAATAAGGTATTAATGATTATATTAAAAATATGACATGATAATTTCATCTTTCCTTCGGTGGTGAATTTATCATGCAAATCAAAAAAATAGCCTTAGTTATCTTGACCTTGGCGATTGCTGCGCCAAGTTATTCCGCGAGTGTTGAGCTACTCAATGTGTCTTATGATCCAACACGAGAGCTTTATCAAGATTACAACAAAGCATTTTCTGCTTACTACAAAAAGAAAACCGGCGATGATGTGACGATTAAACAATCGCACGGTGGCTCGGGTAAACAGGCGCGATCAGTGCTCGATGGCTTGGATGCCGATATTGTGACCTTGGCTTTAGCGTCTGACATTGATGTCTTGGCCTTGCATGGCAAGCTACTCAAAGCGGATTGGCAAAAGCAGTTTCCTGACAACGCATCTCCCTATACATCGACGATTTTATTTTTAGTGAAAAAGGGCAATCCCAAAGGCATTAAAGATTGGAATGATTTAATTCGGGCCGATGTGAAAGTGATTACCCCAAATCCAAAAACTTCGGGCGGGGCACGCTGGAATTATTTGGCAGCGTGGGGCTGGGCGAAAAAGAATTATGGCTCGGATGAAAAAGCGCGCGAATTTGTGCAAAAACTATTTAAAAACGTACCGGTTTTAGATACTGGCGCACGGGGCTCAACCGTGACCTTTACACAGCGTGGAATTGGCGATGTTTTGGTGACGTGGGAAAACGAGGCTGAATTGGTATTTCGTGAATTAGGTCGAGATAAATTTGAAATTATTGCGCCGTCATTGTCGATTAAAGCGGAGCCGCCGGTAGCGATTGTCGATAAAAATGTGGATCGAAAAGGCAGTCGTAAAGTCGCGACTGAATACCTCAATTATTTGTATTCCAAAGAGGGCCAAGAAATCGCCGCGCAAAATTATTATCGACCGATTGATAAAGAGGTTGCGGCAAAATATGCCAAGCAATTTCCGGTGATTCAACGCTTTGATATTGATGATGTTTTTGGCGGTTGGCACAAAGCGCAAAAGCTGCATTTTGCCGATGGCGGCATCTTTGATCAAATGATCAATGCCAATAAATAAACCAATTGGTATTTGAGCCGCAGTGCTTTGGCGATGCAATGTTGCCAAGCTACTGTGGCGGATTGCTGGTGGTGATATTGAGTAAGTCGTTGTTTTTATTTAAATAAAAATTTAATTTTATTAAATGGAATATAGAAATAGATTTATATTCTTTGTCGCGCTATTGCCGAGTTGTTACAGTCGCCAGTATTCAAATTAAGGAAGCGCATCATGTCTAAATTTAAAAAAATAGTGCTGGCGATTTCGCTCAGTGGTTTCAGCGCTTTGAGCTGGGCCGATACCACTTTATTGAATGTTTCTTATGACGTAATGCGTGATTTTTATAAAGACTATAACCCGGTTTTCCAAAAATATTACGAAGCGAAATACAAAGATAAATTAACCATTCAACAATCGCACGGTGGTTCAAGTAAACAAGCGCGCTCGGTCATTGATGGGCTAGAAGCGGATGTGGTGACGATGAATCAAAGCACCGATATTGATGCCATTGTGGAAAAAGGCCGACAAATTAATCCGGGCTGGGAAAAGAAATACGCTGATGAAGCGGCACCTTTTTCGAGTATGCAAGTTTTAATCGTGCGTAAAGGTAATCCCAAGGGCATTAAAGATTGGGCAGACTTGATTAAACCGAATGTGCAAGTGGTGGTGCCAAATCCGAAAACCAGTGGCAATGGTCGCTATACCTTCTTAGCCGCATGGGGCGCAGCCCTCAAGCAAAATGGCGGCAATGAAGCCAAGGCGCGTGATTTTACCCGCGCGGTATTTGCCAATGTGCCGTTGCTTGATGCCGGTGGTCGCGCAGCAACGACGACATTTATGCAGCGCCAAATGGGCGATGTATTGGTGACGTTTGAAAACGAAGCCGAAATGATTGCGCGTGAGTTTGGCCGGGGTAATTTTGAAGTGATTTATCCATCGGTGTCGATTGATGCTGATTTGCCGGTGGCTTTGGTGGATAAAGTGGTTGATAAACGCGGCACGCGCAAAGTGGCGGATGAATATTTGCGCTATCTGTGGAGCCCAGAAGGGCAAGAAGTCGCAGCGCAAAATTATCTACGTCCACGTAATGCGGCTGTGGCAGCTAAATATGCCAAGCAGTTTCCAGCGATTAAATTATTTGGGGTGGCTGAATTTGGTGGCATGAAAGCTGCGCAGAAAAAATTCTTTGACGACGGCGCAATTTACGACCAAATCTCAGCGGAAATCGCCAAAAAACGTTAATGCAGTTTGATGGAAAACTTGGGTATATCCGTCTAGCCTTTGCTAGTCATTGATTAGATAGATATACCCTAATAAGGTGGCAATGTTCAGATTTGGTGTTGATTGCTTAAATCACCAGCGCTTGAGCGGATCGACTGCAGCCCCTTCCCCCTCGATGGGGGAAGGTTGGGATGGGGGTGTTGAGCTTACAAAACACGCCGGCGGATCACCCTCACCCTACGCCCTCTCCCATCAAGGGAGAGGGAATGCCGCGACGCTAACCATCAGCACCTAATCTGCACATTCCCATAAGGAATCACTATGAAATGGAAACAAAGTAGCGTTTTACCCGGGTTTAATTTAGCGCTCGGCTATAGCGTGCTGTATTTATCGTTGATTGTATTGCTGCCATTGGCCGCTTTGATTAGTAAATCGATGGGTTTGGATTGGGCGTCGTTTTGGGCCATTGTCACCGAGCCGCGAGTGGTGGCCAGTTATAAAGTCACTTTTGGCGCTTCATTGATCGCGGCGCTGATTAATCTATTTGTCGGCTTGCTGATTGCTTGGGTGTTGGTGCGATATTCCTTTCCCGGCAAACGCTTTATCGACGCCTTGGTGGATTTGCCTTTTGCGTTGCCAACGGCGGTGGCGGGGATTGCTTTAGCCACGCTGTATGCGCCCAATGGTTTGTTGGGGGCGCCTTTAGATCAGCTCGGCATCAAGATTGCGTTTACTCCCGCCGGCATTGTGTTGGCGCTGACCTTTATTACCTTACCGTTTGTGGTGCGCACGGTGCAGCCAGTGCTCGAGGACATGGAAAAAGAGCTGGAAGAGGCGGCATCTAGCTTGGGGGCCACTCGCTGGCAGATTTTTTGCAAAGTGATTTTACCGACGATTTTTCCGGCGCTGCTGACTGGTTTTACGCTGGCCTTTGCTCGCGCGATTGGTGAGTTTGGTTCGGTGATTTTTATTGCGGGCAATATGCCGTTTAAATCCGAAATCACCCCTTTGATGATTATCTCCAAATTGGAGCAATACGATTATTTGGGCGCGACAGCGATTGCGGTGGTGATGCTGGTGGTTTCATTTGCATTATTACTACTGATTAATGGTTTGCAGTGGTGGGTGACACGGCATCGTCGCTAGTTCTAGGAGAATAAAATGGCAACACAGATTGCAAAAAGAGTAGTCACCACTGAAGCGCCTTGGGTGCGCTATACGCTGACCGGTTTGGCCTTGGTATTGATCGGCGTTATGCTGATTATCCCGTTGTTTTCAGTGTTTTTTGAAGCTTTGCATCAAGGCTGGGGCTTGTATCAAGCATCCTTGGTTGAAAGCGATGCGCTGGCGGCGATAAAACTGACGTTGATTGTGGCGGCGATTGCGCTGCCGTTAAATTTAACCTTTGGTGTGGCTGCCGCTTGGGCGATAGCGAAGTTTGAATTTAAAGGTAAAAGCCTGTTGATTACCTTAATTGACTTGCCGTTTGCCGTGTCGCCGGTGGTGGCTGGCTTGATTTATGTGCTGCTGTTTGGCGCACATGGCTGGTGGGGCGAGTGGCTGGCGGAACACAATATTAAGGTTATTTTTGCCGTTCCCGGCATTGTCTTGGCAACGGTGTTTGTGACGTTTCCGTTTGTGGCGCGAGAGTTGATTCCACTGATGCAAGCGCAAGGCACAGATGAAGAGCAAGCGGCGTTGGTGCTTGGCGCAAGCGGTTGGCAAACGTTTTGGTATGTCACCTTACCCAATATTAAATGGGGCTTGCTGTACGGCGTGATTTTGGCCAATGCCCGGGCGATGGGGGAGTTTGGCGCGGTATCGGTGGTGTCGGGGCATATTCGCGGCATGACCAATACGATTCCCTTGCACGTTGAGATTTTGTACAACGAATACAATTTTGTCGGTGCTTTTGCTTGCGCGTCGATTCTGGCTTTATTGGCGTTACTGACTCTGGCAATCAAAAGCTATATCGAGTGGCGTACCGAGCAGCAAGAAATCGCCGATCGTCGTTCGGCAATGCAAGCCTAAATGCAGCACCGTGTCGCCCAATTGAACCCAATTGAAAGTCGCGGCACGGCGACGCAGCAATCGATCAAAAACCGAATAGATCAGTCACCGTATTGGTGGTCTTAGCATATCACCCTGATACGGTGGCACGAGGAATAAACCATGAGCATCGAAATTCGCAATATCGTTAAAACATTTGGCGACTTTAAAGCGCTTAATGACTTGAGCTTGAATGTTGAATCTGGAGAATTAATTGCGCTGCTTGGGCCGTCAGGCTGCGGCAAAACGTCTTTGCTGCGGGTGATTGCCGGGCTAGAAACGCCAGACTCTGGGCAAATTTTATTTCACGGCGAAGATACCACCGATACGCATGTGCGTGAACGCCAAGTGGGTTTTGTCTTTCAGCACTATGCCCTGTTTCGCCATATGACGGTATTTGAAAACGTGGCGTTTGGCTTACGCGTGCGCCCGAAATCCACCCGACCGAGCGACGCGGAAATTAAACGTAAAGTGCATGAATTACTCAATCTGGTGCAACTCGATTGGTTGGCCGATCGCTATCCTGCGCAACTGTCTGGCGGGCAAAGACAGCGCATTGCATTAGCGCGGGCTTTGGCGGTTGAACCGAAAGTCTTGCTGCTCGATGAGCCATTTGGTGCGCTCGACACCAAGGTGCGTAAAGAGTTACGCCGTTGGTTGCGCCGCCTACACGATGAAATCAACGTTACTTCAGTGTTTGTGACCCACGATCAAGAAGAAGCGCTAGAAGTAGCAGATCGCGTAGTGGTGATGAATCAAGGCCAAATTGAGCAAATTGGTACGCCAAGCGAAGTTTACGACACGCCAGCCAGCCCGTTTGTGTACCAGTTTTTGGGTGATGTGAATTTATTTCACTCTCGGGTACACGAAGGCTGGGCCAAGGTGGGCAGCGGTCAATTTGCCGCCGAGCCAGGCGAGCACGCCACCGTGTATGTGCGCCCGCATGAAATTGATTTGAGCCGTATTGCCAGCTTGCATGCGATTGAAGGCACCATCACCCATATTCGTTTATTGGGCGCGACGGTGAGGCTTGAAGTGGAAGTGGCAGATCATGAAGTCGTTGAAGTCGAACTCACCCGCGAGCGACAGCTCGAAGGCGCATGGCAAGTCGCCGAAACCGTTTACCTCGTGCCACGCGAAATCAAAATTAGCACCGCAGCCTAATGCGTTTAGCTCAGCCCAATATCAAGGTGGATATTGGGTGAGCGATGAACCTACACCCTTGCCATTAACGAAGTCATTGTCATTAGGCAATGACTTCTATTTTTGGGCTGCTCATTACGGTTAATGCAACGATACATACAGCTAAGTCGTGTGATTTTCGTAGGCAAGTTAAACTGGCTATCAGTGGCCGTTGTCGGCCCAGAAAGGAAGGTGTTTGTAGCTTGGTGCTGAGCTTGCGAAGCCCAACAATCGCGGTAAACGTTGGGCTGCATTTCATTTAGCCCAACCTATACACTGGCCATTTTATTTGCATTTAAAAGAGCTTCACTTGGATTATTTTTGTTTTGAATCAGTTGAATGTATAGGCAAACCAATTTCCGTAGATTTTGAAAAATACGAGAACAATATTGCTTATGCAATTGGGCACAGTCTTGCGGATTACCGCAAATGTGTAAAAAACGGGCAGCAAGAAATGGCCAATTGCTTTGGCGTTTCTATTGGGCAATATCGTAAATATGAAGCTGGAATTGATGTGCCTAAAATGCATTCAGCGGCTAGATGGTCTGCGACAACAGGGGCACCATTACCGCTGTTGTTCAAATATACCGAATACGCTAAATTTTTCCCGCCGGAAGAATTGATATGTCGCTCCTATTTCAATTTAATTGCCAAATCGAATGATAAGAATTTTTATTCGCTACTCAGTTTGCTGTCCGGCAAGCCTGAGTGGAGTAATTGTGTTGCTGCAGATGATGAGGCACTAAATTTTCAACAGGCTCTTGATGATGTACTGACCAATTACTATTTCAGAGTTATGAAAAACTTTGAGGCAATGCGTCACTTTCACAATTTATCTCGCGGTGAAATGGCGCATTTGTTGGGCGTATCTGCGGCTACCTACGCTAAATATGCCAGCCAAGCAGAAAAAATCAGTATCTCACTGCTCTTATATGCGCGAGCTCATGTCGCACTCAGCATTGATACAAATTGGGCTGAAACAGGAAGTACGTTTTATTCCCTGATTAATAAAAGACGAAAAGACCGAACCTCTGTTATTGAAGGGCTTTTGCAAAATCTTAACAAGAGAAATGCCGATAATTTCCAGTCTATGTTAAGTCTATTTGGTGAGCAGCATGCGCGTATCCAACAATTGCAAGGCGCTCTGAGTAATGTGCCCGAGCGCATTAATTAACAATTAAGGCAACTGTACTGGGATTAAATTTAGTCATTGCAGCTATGCAATTACGCACATGTAGGCGCTGTAATGGCAATGCAATTAGTATCGGCTTGCCGCGCAAGATGAAAGCAAATCAAGGAAAGAATGCACATAATGACATTGCTCGCCAAAGCAAGGTGATAACCCCAGCTACTTGCCAATAAGCCGCCAACAAAAGCCCCCAGCGCCATGCCACCTACGATTGAATTTGCATATAAGGTCGATGCATAACCCAATCGATTTTTGGCTTGATGTTGAAAAAATTGTAAGCCTGCTGTTGCACTCAGGGCGATACTTGCCGCACCTATCATTTGTATTGCCAGTAAAAATACCATGGATGCTGCAGTTACAAACAATAGGTAATAAATTGAGCCTAAGGCTGCAGCAAGAAGTAATTGTTTTTGATGACTAATTCTTTTGCTGATTCTTCCTGATAGCAACATTAAAGGAATTTCAAATGCTGCAGTCAATCCAAAAAAAACACCGGGCAGCCACTCGGGATGTTTTGCCATTTTCATAATATACAAAGGCATGGCCATCGTATAATTGGTTCCCGCTGCAAATAAAAACACCATCCCCGCTATCGCGAATAATAGTTTGAGATTTAATTTTGTATTTTCAGAACCGGTTTCTAATTTTTGCTGCTCAGGCTTTACCGCGAGCGGCATATGCAGCTTTAACGCGGCAAAGGCAATGCAAGCATATGAAACAATCAGAATTGCGAACGTAATATTAAAACTGAATAAACTAACTAGGCTAAAGGCCATTGGTGGGCCAATTACCCATGCCATAGATACTACTGCACGCATTGTTCCCATTAAAGACTCATTTTCATCACCGAACACTTCAGCGGCAAGAGCAAAAAGCTGCGGAGCGCCAATTGACACGCAGGCCAGTAAAGTCAGGCCAATAAATGCGAGCGCGTAGATATTCTTGATAAAGATAAAACCGATGAAGGCCAATATGCCACATGCAGCTGAAAATATAATTAATTTATGCCGAGCGATACCACGGTCTGAATACATGGCAACTAGCTGTGATACCAAAATCGTAGCAAAACTAGATATAGCAAGATAAGTGCCAACGAGAGATGGCGTAGCGCCCAGCTCATTCACAAAAAAATAGCTTTGCAATGGCCCAAAAATTGATGAACAAATCCCCATAAGAAAAGTGACTCCAAGGAATATGAATTGACTTGAATTTATTTTTGGCATTGATGAGCCCAGAGAATGATTTGCATAAATAAATGCCAATCTCTCTTTATCAATAGAGTGGCATTTGAATTTTAAATTGCAGAAAAAAGCAATTTGGATGGCAAATCATACATAAGCCAGTAGCGACACAAAATCCGCCAAGATATATCTTTTAGTTCGCAAAAATATACCTTTGCGACTTGAGGCCACCTGAGAAGTATGAGCAACCCTACGGTTGGATACAACGCATAGGTTAGTGGATATACGGTTTGAGGATTTGTCCGAAACTACTGAAGCTCATTTATGACATGCGAAATGGCAGCTTCATTTACCACGTACGGCACAATACTGTAGGGTGCTGATGAGCGTAGCGAATCGCGCCGTTGCGATGTTTATTTACGGCTAATGCGGCGCAATTCGCTGCGCTCATTGTCGCCCTACGGCAGATTTAACTCGGCGGACATCCGCAGTGCGTTGGGCTAAATGAAATGCAGCCCAACGTTTACCGCGATTGTTGGGCTTCGCAAGCTCACCACGTACGGCGCAATACTGTAGGGTGCTGAAAGCTACGCAAATCGCGCCGTTGCGATGTTTATTTACGGCTAATGCGGCGCAATTCGCTGCGCTCATTGTCGCCCTACGGCAGCTTTAACTCGGCGGACATCTGCCACCCACCAAACCATTTAAGCGGTGACTTTGGCGGTGCAGCATTCGCCCCGTGCCGATTTCATGCCCAAGCAAACAACTCGTTTTCTGCATGAAAGAGGCCGGATCTGGTTTTTTACTGAGTCAAAGCTTACCAATTGGTCTCGCGTTCGGGGCTGGCTGAGGTTTGGTGGATGCTTAAGTCGGCGCCGTTAAATTCTTCTTCGTCAGTCAGACGAATGCCGACGGTTTTTTTCAATACGCCATACACCAGATAGCCACCAGCAAAAGCAATCACCACGCCGAGTAGGGTGCCGACCACTTGCGCTAGGATACTCACCCCACCTATACCGCCCAAGTAGGTGCTGCCAAAAATTCCTGCAGCAATACCCCCCCATGCACCGCAAATACCATGCAGTGGCCAGACGCCAAGTACGTCGTCGATTTTCCAGCGGTTTTGCGTCAGGGTAAATAGCCATACAAACAGCCCACCAGCAATGCCGCCAACAACCAGCGCGCCCAAGGGATGCATGATGTCGGAGCCAGCACACACTGCGACTAAGCCAGCGAGTGGGCCGTTATGAATAAAGCCGGGGTCGTTTTTGCCGACGACGGTGGCAACTAATGTACCGCCCACCATCGCCATGAGTGAATTCATGGCCACTAGGCCGGAAATACCTGCGATTTTTTGCGCGCTCATCACGTTAAAGCCAAACCAGCCGACGATCAAAATCCAGGCGCCTAAGGCTAAAAATGGGATGCTAGATGGTGGATGCGCGGCGATACGACCTTCTTTACTGTAGCGCCCACGGCGCGCGCCCAGATGCAGTACCGCAGCTAGGCCAATCCAACCGCCGACCGCATGCACCACCACTGAGCCGGCAAAGTCATGAAAGGGCGCGCCAAACCAAGCTTTAAATAGATCTTGCATGCCGAAATTATTATTCCACACCATGCCTTCAAAAAAGGGATAGATAAAGCCGACCAGTAAAAAAGTCGCCGCCGATTGTGGATGAAACTTGGCGCGCTCAGCAATACCGCCAGAAACAATGGCTGGAATGGCGGCAGCAAAAGTGAGTAAAAAGAAAAACTTAACCAGCTCAAAACCATGGTTTTGTAGCATATCGCTGGCGGGGCCAAAAAAATGCACGCCGTAGGCGATACCGTAGCCAATAAAAAAATAAGCGATGGCGGATACGGCAAAGTCGGTCAAAATTTTAACTAAGGCATTGACCTGATTTTTTTTGCGTACCGTGCCTAATTCTAAAAAAGCAAAGCCGGCATGCATCGCCAAAATCATAATGGCGCCTAATAAAATAAATAAAACGTCGACACTACTCGCACTCATTGCTTGCTCCCTTAGTGATCAGCTTGAAAACGGATCGGCACTAAAAGCAAGCATTATGCCATTGCCATTAAGTGATTGATTTGATGGGCTTATGGCGCTAGGCGCAGCAGAATGGTGCTCGATTGCGGGCACTGCAGGGGCAATCAGCGTGCCGCAATGGTGCGTACGGATTTATTTTGGTGCGCTTTTTTGCCGTGCATGGCGAAAATAGCGGGTATTGGCATAAAAGTCGGCGTCTTGCTCGGGCCACCATTGTGGAATGCCCAAATACGGCAGTGGCGGCAGTTGGCGTGGGGTTTGTAATGCGTGTTGCTCGATTTGTTCGGCAATTCGGCGATCAAGTTCTTGGCGTTGCAGGATTAAATCAAGCGCAAAAAAATCCGTATCTACTTGAATCGGCCAGCATTTACCGGTTAGGCCAATAAAAGGTTGTAATAGGTTTTCCAGCGTGGCGTGGCCAAAAACAAAGGCGCTGATTTCTTGGCCCCATGCTTTGGCCTCGTCAACAAATAAGGCTTGCCATTGATGCGCGACCATCAGCTCAAGTAGCGCCGGGCGGCTATACGGCAAAATTAAGCCGCATTCATCAAACAAGGTGGCCGCATCACGCACTGGCCCACGGATTTTGCTGTCGGGATCGGCTTGCATCGCTTTAAAGTGCAGCGCATTAAGTGCCACTTTGCTTTTGGGGTAGGCTTGCCAAATGGTGGCGTTAAACGTGTCATGCCAGTTTAAGCGGGTAGCGACACGGCCTTTTTGGTAGATTTCAAGTTCGTAATATTCAGTGATGCTATCGGGATCGACAAACTGAATGTTTGCGCCGCCTTGGGTTTGGATACGCTCACTCACCGTTAACCAATCGGCGTGCAATGGGGCTTGGGAAAAGCGCTTTAGATAGGGTAAAACCGGTGCAAAGGCAGGGGTGCTCGAGAAAAAATCAAGGGGCCATGAGGTCATAAAATTCAAAAATTAAACAGGGTTAAACAGTGCGAAGTTTAACCCTGATCTGGCGCTTAAGCTAAAACTTTCAATGCCGCTTCATAGTTAGGCTCGTCTTTAATATCGGCAACGAGTTCAGCATGGATGATTTGATCATTCTCATCCAAAACTAGCACTGCACGCGCAGCGACGCCAGCCAGTGGCGCGCTGGTGATTTCAACACCATAATTGGCCAAAAATTCACGGCCGCGCATGGTCGATAAATTCACCACGTTTTCAATGCCTTCGGCACCGCAAAAGCGGCTTTGTGCGAATGGCAAATCAGCAGAAATGCACAATACCACGGTGTTTTCGAGTTTGGCGGCTGACTCGTTGAAATGACGCACTGACATCGCGCAAGTTGGCGTGTCAACGCTAGGGAAAATATTCAAAACTTTACGTTTACCAGCAAAGCTAGCCAAACTCACGTCTGAAAGATCTTTCGCCACCAAACTAAATGCTGGGGCGGTGCTGCCCACTGCTGGGAACGTGCCATTGAGGGTGACTGGATTGCCGCCAAGAGTAACTGATGCCATGTAATGCTCCTTAGTTTTTATATTGAATGCTGCATGAAAGTAAGTGGGGTTGTTTTAGTAAATCAAAAGTGATTATTTGCTTAAGTGCCGTAATTTTTATTCCATCGCTGGCGTGTTTGCAAAAGATGGGTGTTGCAGACGCAAAAACGCCAAGATGGATCGTTGCTCCAATCTTGGCGTTTAGCTTTGGGTGTTATTCGATACTGAGTACTTCGACTTCCGTTACGGCGGCAGTAGCGGCAGGCGGGTCGAGTAAATCTAGCGCCGATGTATAGTTGGGCTCGGCATTGAGATCACTCACCAGCTCGGAATACAAAATGGTATCGTCAACATCGAGCGCAAATAAGGCGGTGGTCATCAGGCCAGACAGCGGAACATCGGTAATCATCACGCCGTAGTCTTTATGAAAGTCACGCCCACGCAAGGTCGACATTAATTGGATTTTGCGAAAACCTTCAGAATCAACAATCCGTGATAGTGCATAGGGGGTATCGACCGAAACCGTCATAATCACGGCGTTTTTGAGTTCATACCCTATGGTTTCGAGTTTTCTGGCAATGGTTAAACCAATCGCCGCATCTAAGCTAGGCACTACGGCAATGAGTTTTCTTTGTCCCCAAAATTTGGACAGCGGCACATCTTGTAATTGAATGTCGACCAGCATAAAGCTATGTGCCGTTTCACCTGCACGAGGAAAACGGCCACCAATACTGACAGGGGTGCTATTGAGCATAACGGTCGACATTGATGATCTCCTGAGTTTATCTTGTCAGTATGACTTCAATTGTCAGAAAAACAAGATTTCTTAGTAGAACCAGAGCAGGGAATAACCAGTTGAATGTAAATCGCCCAAGTCTAATTGTAAGAATGCAGGAATTTCTTCGTTGGCTTCGATGCGATCTTGTTGGCGCTCGTTTTGCAGCAAATATTGTTTGGCGGTGAATACTTTGCGAACGATGACGCGTTCATTGTCATCAGTCAGCGTGAGCTCTAGCTTGGGCAGTGCTTGGGCAAAGGGCGCTAGATTACGCAAGGTGGCATTCAGTTGAATTAACTGCGGATTATTGGGAATAAAACTGAGTTCTGAATATTCCGAGCGCAGCAATGGTGATTTTTGTGGCAGCGGCATGGCGCAATCGAGTTTGGCGCACAGTGCTAGGTATTTGGGGCGTAAAGCAGGAAAGTCTTGGCTGAGCTCAAGCCGGAATTGATACAACAATTGCAGTACCAAGATCATCACTGCCAATAGACTGGCTAGCGCCCACCAACCGGTGTGTTGCGCGGTTTTTTTGTGTGGTACAAATAAATCGTCATCGCTGAGAATCGGCTGATATTCAGCATTGCTATCAATTTCAACGTGGTTTTGGTTTGGCGCGCTCATCACCGGCTGGCTGGTGTCTTCAGTCGCTGCAGCAGCGGCCAAAGCCAGTTCAATTTCCATTGCCAGTGTCGGGTCTTGTGCTGCGCTTGGTGAAGCGGCCGTTTCAACTTGGCTTTGAGGTTCGCTTTCAGTCTCCAATGCCGGCTCAACATTGCTGCTGTTGTTGCGGGCGAGGACTTCAAATTGGAGTAAATCGATTTCTTGAGCAATATCATCGGGTATATTGCTGTCACCTTTATTGATTAAAGGCTCTGCGTCTATACCTTGTTGATCAGCTTGCGTGTCCAGCGGTTCAAAGACGGTTGCGATGGTCTCTGTTTGATTGAGTTGCTGCTCAGGTTCCACTGGGGGCGCTTGGGCAGGGATACTGCTGATTTCGGCATCGTCGGACTGGCTTGGCCCATTGCTGGCAATGGGCGCTTGCATAAAATCAGGCGCATGAAACACAAATGCACAGCGACCACAGCGCACTTTGCCTTGATGTGCGCTGAGCTGCTGATCGGTCACCCGAAAGGCGGTGCTGCAATTGGGGCAGCAGGTAATTTGGTTCATGCGCTGACTTCACTCATTAAGCGGATTTGCGGATACCGGAGAGGCAAACCCAACCTTCGTGCTCGGCGGCTGGCGAAAAATCAAACCATTGGCTGTAAATGGCGATAATTTCATGCGCTTGTTCGGCCAAAATACCCGATAGCACAATCTTGCCACCGATACGGCAACGGCTGGCCAGTAATGGTGCTAATGCTTTGAGTGGATTGGTCAGGATATTGGCAACGACCACGTCGTAGCTTTTGCTCGGCGCAGCATCAGGCAAATAAAATTGGGCGACAACGTTGTTTTGCTCGGCATTTTGGCGGCTGGCAATCATCGCTTGGGCGTCGATATCCACGCCGTCGGTTTCGCCTGCGCCGAGTTTGAGCGCTGAAATCGCCAAAATCCCACTGCCGCAACCGTAATCGAGGACGTTTTCACCGCCAGCAAGGTTGGAATCTAGCCATTGCAAACACAGGCGAGTTGTTGGGTGGCTACCGGTACCAAAGGCTAAACCGGGGTCCAGCTGGATGCTTACTGCCGCAGGATCGGGGCATTCGTGCCATGTTGGGGTAATCCATAGGCGCGGAGAGATTGGGATTGGATCAAATTGCGATTGGGTTAAGCGCACCCAGTCTTGATCGGCTACGTTGATGATCTCGAAACTTGGCGCTGGCAGTTGCAGGATTTGCGCTGCGTGCTCAACAATGGTGGCGACATCCATCTCAACATCAAACAGCGCCACCACAATGCTGGTTTCCCACAATTGATCGACCGGCTCGCCCGGTTCGCCAAAAATAGGCTTTTCAGCATCGGTGCCTGCAGCTGCGTCTTCAATCGACACGGAAAGCGCGCCCAAATCAAATAAGGTGTCCGAATAGCCTTCTGCTTGTGCAGAATCGGTTGTTAGGCGGAGTTCTTGCCATGCCATGATGCTGTTCCTAAGTTCTGTAGGGACGTATTTTGCCACGAACCGCACCCTATCGACGAAAAAGCTTTTTGTGCTTGTTTACTTTGCGTCGCAAAAATGTTTAGTTTCAGGAACTAAGGGCATGATTAAACCAGTACGATGAGTTCGCCATACAGCAAATAAAATGCCGTGAGCGCCATCAATGAAGCCATAGTGCCGTTAAACAATTTGAGGTTTTTTGGCACCAGCAAATGGTGGCGTAATGCGTCGCCCAGCCAAGCCCATATGGCAATACAGGGTAAATTGATCAAAGCGCAAATCAGCGCCAAACTCAGCACTGCGCCCAGATTGGCTGGCCCGTGTGGCAAAAATAAAATCACCGTATTGATGACCATCACCCATGCTTTGGGGTTAATCCATTGAAACGCCGCTGCGGCCCAAAACGACATCGGCCGCGCGACTTGTTTGCCTTCGGGTGAGGCCGAGCGCCAAATCTGCCATGACAACCACAGTAAATAAGCGCAACCGATGACGCCCAAAATCGGCCGAACGCTACTGAGCACAGCCATCACCCATGCCAAAAACATCCCGACTAAAAACACCTGCACCGCATGGCCAATACTAATTCCCAGCATATGCGGTAGGGTGCGGCGAAAACCAAAATTGCCACCCGAAGCGGCGAGCATTAAATTATTCGGTCCCGGCGTGACCGACATGATGGCGACATAAGTTAGTAATGCAATGTTTAGCACAAGCACCTCGGCAAGATAATGAGCTGAAATAGTAGGGGGAATTACAGTGGCATGACAGAGGCATTGCCGCGGTAAATTGAGGGTTACAGTTTGATTGATCGTGAGGTGCAGATGTACTGGACTGGTTTTTCAGTCCCAAGTCGATGAGGGTGGGATAGCCGCGATGCTCAATTTGAATGTCCGCGTTTTTGATGAGGTATTCATCCGCAGCCGATATCGATGGCGGGCTAGGGCCCAATACGGTGTTCAGATTTGGTGTTGATGCTGTGCCGCGCTCGTCGAGCTGGGGCTTAAAATCCCGTCTAAGCGCACCGAGTGAGGAGAGAGACAAACGGGTTTATCGTTTGGCTCACGACAATCGAGGGCACAGCGGAGCTGGGCGCGCTCGGGTCGCCTTTCTTTTCCCCCATTTTCTTTGGCGAATCAAAGAAAATGGGGTCCCCGTCGCGGACTGCGACTGTAAAACAATGTGCCGCAGGCACTTAAAACCAGCAACACGTAATCTGAACAGCACCGTTGGTTTGCCAAGGGCAAAATAAAAAACGGAGCCCTTGGGCTCCGTTTTCTAGGGTTACAGCGAGGTTTACTGCGATGCGGCTGTTTTTTCCGCGATCAATTTGCGAATTTCCGGCATTTGATGCTCAAGGTAATGAATGCTGGTTTCACCTTTGATAAATTCAGCATCCACCAAGAGCTGTTGATGCAATGGGATATTGGTTGAAATCCCTTGCACTACCATTTCGGACAAAGCGATGCGCATTTTCGCAATCGCTTGCTCACGGGTGTCACCGTAAGTAATGATTTTGCCAATCATACTGTCATAGTTTGGCGGCACAAAATAGCCTTGATACACGTGCGAATCAACCCGAACGCCTGGGCCACCCGGCGTGTGATACGTGGTAATCCGGCCTGGACTTGGGAAGAAGTTCAGCGGATCTTCGGCATTGATCCGGCATTCAATGGCATGACCGTGGATTTTAACGTCCGCTTGGGTGTAGCTCAGTGGTAAGTTGGCAGCGACACGAATTTGCTCTTGCACAATATCGATGCCGGTAATGAGCTCAGTCACTGGATGCTCAACTTGTACGCGCGTATTCATCTCAATAAAGAAGAACTCGCCGTTTTCATACAAGAATTCAAATGTACCTGCACCGCGATAGCCCATACGGCGGCAAGCTTCGGCGCAAGATTCACCGATGCGCTCGCGCTGCTCTTGGGTAATGCCTGGTGCTGGCGCTTCTTCGAGTACTTTTTGGTGGCGACGTTGCATAGAGCAATCGCGCTCGCCCAAATAAATCGCATTGCCGTGCTGGTCGGCCAAAATTTGGATTTCGATATGGCGTGGGTTTTGCAAATAGCGTTCCATATATACCACTGGATTGCCAAATGCTGCGCCAGCTTCGGCTTGCGTCATTGCTACTGCGGCCAGCAAGTCTTCTTCGCGCTCAACCACGCGCATACCGCGACCACCACCACCACCAGCGGCTTTGATGATGACCGGATAGCCCACTTTGCGGCCAATCTTAATCATTTCATCGCCATCATCAGGCAAAGCGCCGTCAGAACCCGGAACGCAAGGTACGCCAGCTTCTTTCATTGCGTCTTTAGCCGACACTTTGTCGCCCATTAAACGAATGGTTTCTGGGCGTGGGCCGATAAATACAAAGCCCGATTCTTCGACTCTTTGTGCAAAATCAGCGTTTTCAGAAAGAAAACCGTAGCCCGGGTGAATTGCTTCGGCTTCAGTCACTTCGGCCGCAGAAATTAACGCCGCCATATTCAGGTAGCTTTGCGCAGAAGGATTAGGACCGATACAAACTGACTCATCCGCCAGCTTGACGTATTTGGCTTCGCGGTCGATTTCTGAGTGAACCACAACGGTTTTGATGCCCATTTCACGGCAGGCACGCAAGATACGTAGTGCAATCTCGCCGCGATTGGCAATGAGGATTTTTTTAAACATAGGTACTCCGTGATCAGTGAGTGAGGGCTGAGGTGGGGCTGATATACCCCATTCCTTAGCCCTTGCATCTCACAGAATTAGCCAATAATAAACATTGGTTCGCCATATTCAACGGGCTGACCGTTTTCTACCAAGATGGCTTTAATCACGCCGCTGTGTTCAGCTTCGATTTCATTCAATAATTTCATTGCTTCGATAATACAAATCGTTTGACCCGCAGTCACGCTTTGGCCAACTTCTACAAATGGTTTGGCATCTGGGCTCGATGAGCGATAGAAAGAGCCAACCATTGGTGATTTTTGAGTGTTGCCTGAAACCACCGGTGCCGCAGCTTCGCTGGCTTCAACCGTCACAGCAGGTGCTGGAGCAGGAGCGGCAGCTTGTTGCTGGGCTGGAACATGATATTGCATCGGTTGCATATATTGTGCGTTGGCAACGGTGCGGGTGATGCGTACTTTTTCTTCGCCTTCAGTAACTTCTAATTCGGCAATGCCTGATTCTTCAACTAAGTCGATGAGTTTTTTAAGTTTACGTAGATCCATGTTGCAATCCCCTCTGAAAGGTCAAATGGGTGTCCTGTCGTGCAGGCCACCTTATGGTTTAAACAAATGTGTGTCAGTAAAAGTCGGTCTTGTTTTGCCGTACTGTGCTTGGTTGTTGGTCAGAAAACGGCTGTTTAGCCTTTTATTTGGCCGATTTTAAGCGGTCGATGACAAACTCGAGTGCATAGGCATAGCCTTTAGCCCCGAGGCCGCAGATCACGCCAATGGCGAGATCAGAAAAATAGGAGTGATGACGGAAGGTTTCCCGTGCATGTACATTCGACAGATGTACTTCGACAAAAGGCACTTTGACACCAGCCAAAGCATCACGAATCGCCACACTGGTATGCGTGAACGCAGCAGGGTTGATCACGATATAATCTGTGCCGTCTTGTAAAGTGGCATGGATGCGTTCGATGATTTCGTATTCGCGATTGGACTGAAAAGTCTCGACTGAAACTTTTTGGCTAGCACCCAAGTCAATCAACTGTTGATTGATGCTGGCCAATGTACTGCTACCGTAATGTTGGGGTTCACGTAGTCCGAGTAAATTAAGGTTGGGGCCATGCAAAACCAGAATTTTACCGATATCGGCCATTCGCGAACTCCTTGTAACACAATGTAATCGACGGAGTTTGCCGCAAGTTCTGCGAACTTGTCCAGAAAAAGCGTGCTTTTTCTTTTTTACTGAGGGTGTAAACGATTGTTTTAAATCGTGCCTACGTCAATGTTGGCGCGGCTTATATCGATGTTTGCTGATACAATCTTGTAGTTTTGCTACATATGCGACGAAGGCGTTTTTTTAATGCAGATTGCCGATTTTGATTACCATTTGCCCGATCAATTGATCGCGCAGTTCCCTCCTGAGGTGCGTGGCGCGAGTCGTTTGCTACATATTGACGGTCAAACGCGACAAGATACGCTATTTGGCGCTTTGCCGAATTTTTTGCGTGCTGGCGATCTTTTGGTGTTTAACGACACCAAGGTGATTAAAGCGCGTTTATTTGGTGAAAAAGCCAGTGGCGGTAAAATTGAAGCGCTGGTTGAACGGGTTTTAGACCAACATACGGCTTTGGCGCACGTTAAAGCATCTAAAGCGCCCAAGGCCGGAACGATTTTGCATTTTCAAGGCGGCTTCACCGCCGAAATGGTCGAGCGCCAAGGCGATTTATTTAAATTGCGCTTTGAAGGCGACTTGAGCGTGTTTGAAATTTTGGAGCAATCGGGCTTATTGCCATTGCCACCCTATATTACCCATGTGCCCGACGATGAAGATGCTAAGCGTTATCAAACCGTTTACGCACGTGACCCCGGTGCAGTGGCGGCGCCAACGGCGGGCTTACACTTTACCGATGATTTATTAGCGCAAATTCGTGCCATGGGCGTGGATACGGCGTTTTTGACTTTGCATGTTGGTGCTGGCACGTTTATGCCGGTGCGCGTTGATGATATTAGTGAACACACCATGCATCATGAACGGTACTTTATTCCGCCAGCGACGATTGAGCTGATTTTGGCGACCAAGGCACGCGGTGGCCGGGTGATTGCTGTGGGAACAACCAGTTTGCGCGCGCTAGAAGCCTCGTCACAGCAAGGCTTGTTGGCTGAGCCGGTGGGCGATACCGATATTTTTATTACGCCAGGTTTTGAATTTAAAGTGGTTGATCGCTTGATTACTAACTTTCATTTACCCAAATCAACGTTATTAATGCTTGTGGCAGCCTTTATTGGATTTGATACCATGCGCGCAGCGTATGAACATGCAGTGAGCAATGAATATCGCTTCTTTAGTTATGGCGATGCGATGTTGTTAGAACGAAAGTAAAAAAATTTGAACCACAGAGGCACAAAGACGCAGAGGAAAACCGAATCCGCAGGGGGGTTCTTTGTGACTTTGCGCCGCTGTGGTCAATGTTTTTAATGAGCGCCGGACTGTTTTCCGGCTTGCGAGGAAACACATGAAATTTGAATTAAAAACCACCTCATCAGGGGCCCGTCGCGGTACTTTGACTTTGAATCACGGCGTGGTTGAGACGCCGGTCTTTATGCCTGTTGGCACTTACGGCACCGTGAAGGCGATGACGCCGCGCGATTTGAATGACATCAAAGCACAAATCATTCTCGGCAACACCTTCCATTTGTGGCTGCGCCCAGGTTTGGAAGTGATTAAAGAATTTGGCGGTTTGCATCAATTTATGGGCTGGGATAAGCCGATGTTGACCGATTCGGGTGGATTCCAAGTGTTTAGCTTGGGCGCGATGCGCAAAATCACCGAAGAAGGGGTGAAGTTCCAAAACCCAATCAATGGCGACAAATTATTCCTGACGCCAGAAGAATCAATGCGCATTCAAAAAGTACTCAATTCAGATGTGGTGATGATTTTTGACGAATGCACGCCGTATCCAGCCGACCATAAAACTGCCGCCGATTCAATGCGGATGTCGCTGCGTTGGGCTAAGCGCTCGAAAGATGAATTTAACCGCCAAGAAAACCCCAATGCGCTGTTCGGTATTGTGCAAGGCGGTATGCATGAAGATCTACGTAATGAATCACTCGCCGGTCTGGATGAGTTGGATTTCCACGGCATGGCCATTGGTGGCTTGTCGGTGGGTGAGCCCAAAGAAGAGATGGAGCGCATCTTGGCGCACACTGCGCCGCAATTGCCAGTGAATAAGCCACGTTACCTAATGGGTGTGGGTACGCCAGAAGATTTGGTGTATGGCGTATCGCAAGGTATTGATATGTTTGACTGCGTGATGCCAACGCGCAATGCGCGCAATGGCATGATGTTTACCCGTTATGGCAACGTTAAAATCAAAAACGCCCATTACAAAAAAGATATGCGCCCGCTCGATGAAAGTTGTGATTGCTACACCTGCCGCAATTTTAGCCGCGCCTACTTGCATCATTTATTCCGCTGCCAAGAAATTTTGAGCTCGCAACTGAATACCATCCACAATTTGCACTACTACCAAGTGCTGATGGCGGAAATGCGCGCCGCAATTGAAGTCGACCAATTCCCGCAATTTGTTGCCAAATTTAATGCCGAGCGAGCTCGCGGCGTAGATTAAGCCATTTATTGCTGCAGCATTGCTAAAGCCACCGCAAGGTGGCTTTTTTGCGTATGGATTAAGTCAGTCTAAATTAAGCTATGCTGGGTTTGATGTCGCGCTAACCCATGTGGATCGATGGCGTACTGCATTGAGTTTTGCTGGTACGCCAGCGCCAGCACTTAAATCAGGTGTAAAGACCTTTATTGTTTCGCTGAGTGAGACGAAAAATGGCTGCAACTTTAAAACTAGCGGAGTTATTGGGTTCACTCAGCTACGCCTTGGATCTGACTGAAGGACAGCCTGAAGGGCATTGTGTGCGTTGTTGCTGGATTGGCGTGCATATTGGCCGGCAAATTGGCATGGCAGAGGACGAGATTTGGGCTTTGTATTACACCTTGCTATTAAAAGACTTGGGTTGCAGTAGCAATGCGGCGCGCATTTGCGAGCTGTATTTGGTCGATGATCAGCACTTTAAGCATGATTTCAAATTGGTCGGCAATAATTTATCGCAAGTTTTAGGCTTTGTGTTTGAGCATACCGGCAAAAATGAAAACTGGACCCAGCGCTTAACTGCGATTTTAAATATTTTGCGTAATGGCGAACAAATAGCCCAAGAACTCATTCAAACGCGCTGTGATCGTGGCGCGCGCATTGCCCGGCAGCTGCGTTTTCCTGAATCCGTAGCCCAAGGGATACATTCTTTAGATGAGCATTGGGATGGTAGCGGCCGACCAGAAGGTTTGCGTGGTAATGCGATTCCAATCCACGCGCGAATCGCCTTATTATCCCAAGTGATTGATGTATTTCATTTCTCGCACGGCGCGGATGCCGCCCGTTTAGAAATTCAGCAGCGTGCTGGCGTGTGGTTTGACCCTGAATTGGTGGCGGCGTTTAATGTGGTCGGCCAAGACGCGGCATTTTGGCAGGTGTTAAACGACCCCAATATTGATCAAATCGTGCAGGCACTGGAACCGGCGCAATGGACGCGGCCCGTAGATGAAGCCTATATGGATGATATTGCCTCGGCATTTGGTCAAGTGGTGGATGCCAAAAGCCCGTTTACCGCTGGGCATAGCGAACGGGTGGGCTTTTATGCCAATTTAATCGCCCAAGAAATGGGTTTTTCTGCCGAGCGTTGCCAGTGGATTACCCGCGCCGCGTTATTGCACGACGTCGGCAAACTCGGGGTGAGTAGCCGTATTTTGGAGAAACCGGGCCGATTAACCGAGGAAGAGTTTCGTGCGGTACAACAGCACGCCAGTTTAACTGAGACTATTTTGGGAAAAATTGCGCAGTTTGCTGAATTGGCCGTTGTCGCCGGCGCCCATCACGAGTGATTAGATGGTCATGGCTACCCTAAAAAAATCAGTGGCGCAGCGATTGGTATGGAAACGCGCATTATCACCGTGGCCGATATTTTTGACGCCATCAGTGCCGAGCGCCCGTATCACGCCGCCAATTCGCCAGAAAAAACCATTGAGATTATGCGCGGCATGGTGGGATCAGCCATTGATGCTGAATGTTTTGCCGCATTGCAAAATGTATTGATTCGAGAGCGAGCGCCACTTGCGGTGCTTTAATGGTCATTGCTGGCGGTGACGCCAGCCCAAAATCGCGTAAGCAGCAAAAACTTCACCATTAATAAGCCCTAAGGGTTTGCCTGTAGCCGTTTGCCGTGAATGAATTTAAACCCTGCGCTAAGTGTTGTAGATAGGGGAAGCTAGATTGAGCTTGTGCTGCTTTTTGATGTGGATCAAAGAGTGGCAGTGCGGCGCTGGGCAGTATGGCGGCTTCTGAGGGAGTCAGCGATGAGTTTATTGATTGAATGGAATGATACGTTATCGGTCGGGATTCAAGAGATTGATGAGCAGCATAAAGTGCTGGTGAATTTATTAAATGAATTACACGATGCCATTCGCCAGCATCATGGTCGTGAGGCCTCGGTGGAGATTTTGCAGCGTTTGGCCGATTACACCCGTATCCACTTCACGGTAGAAGAAAGCTTGATGCGGATTTTGGGCTATCCCGATTATGAAACGCATAAGCAGCACCATGAAGAATTGATTGGGCAAATGGTAGATTTGCAATCCAGACTCAATCAAGGTGAAGCGGTATCTTTTGAGCTGCTGCACTTTTTACGCAATTGGTTAACGCGGCATATTATGGAGGCCGACCAACGCTATGTTGAGCATTTCTTATCGCGCGGCGTGCAAAAAACCTGGCAAAAGAAAGGCTGGTTAGAACGTTTTTGGTCTTGATCGCCAATCGTATACCGGTGGTGATGCCGAAAAAAAAAACGCACAGCGGGCTGTGCGTTTTTTATTGCGACCTGTAGGCGGCCTTTACCGCATCACGCGGATTGATCGTTATTGTTATTCACGATCTTTTTGGCGGGTTTGGCTGGCGAGAAATACTCAGCATGGGTATACAGCTGTAAATTAAAATGCGCCTGATCATCGCGGTAATCAACACGCGGCGCATCGGCGCTATGATGAAAAGTCCACCAGCAATAGATTAAATATACTGCGCCAGCCAAGATTAAAGCCCAAGTGATCCAGATACCGATCATGATCCATGCTCCGCAGTCAATAATCAGTCAGCTTAGTAAAAGATATGTCGAAAGCAAGTAGTTTGCTTACCGTTCTTTCTATTGCGACTGAAACGAACTAGGTTGCGATGGAATCATCATCGATACTGGCGCCAGTATTAAAGGCCGCTCGCTAAACCGGCAGCGGTATTGGGGTAGCGCAATTGCAGCTTGAGCTCATTTTTGGCGCGAGCATTGCCAATTTGCCGCGATTCATTCAAATAAGACAATAGGGCGGGCGACAGCCGCGTTTGTGCTTCAACGCGGCTAATGCGTGGCGGGCGAGGTAGCTGCATGGCATCGGCGACTTGATCAAAATAATCGCCCATTTTATGCGGCTCATCATCCACGATATTGTAAGTGCGTAGTGGCAAGCCACGAAACAGCGCCAAACACAGCGCATGCGCTAAATCATCGGCATGAATATGATTGCTATAGCTGTCTTCTTCGCGGTGTAGCACTGGTTCACCGCGGGTAATGCGCTCAAGCGGTAAACGATTGGCCGCATAAATACCGGGCGAGCGTAAAATGCTCAACCGAACTCCGTGCCGTCCGGCCCAATCACGCAATTGTTTTTCGGCGTCGACTCGACGCAATGCACGCAGCGATTGCGTTTTAAGCGGACTGCTTTCATCAATCCATTGCCCAGCATAGTCGCCATAAACGCCGCTGGTGCTGATGTAAACAGCTCGGCGTAAGCGCTGTGGTAAAATTTTATTTTGCTTGATATTGGCGTGGCTTAAAGCGGCAATTAAAGCCCGCGTGCGTTGATCGCCCGCGCCGTCACCGGGTGGGGCGCTGTGAATCAAATACTCGGCAGTGCCACTTAGGCGCGCTAAAGATTGCGGCCGATCTAAATCGGCAAGAATAGGGCGAACGCCAAGGGTATTGATCTGCAGTGCAGATTCTTTCGAGCGTGCAGTTGCATACACCGTAAAGTGCTGCATCAGCCAAGGCAGGGCGCGGCGAACAACATCGCCACAACCAATAATGAGTAAGCGTGGTTTTTTCATAGATTAGTAGCTCACAGCGTGGCGCAGTTAAGGGCAGGCATTAGTCAATGCTCGACACGCATTAACAAAGTATGGAATGAATATGAGTCAACAACTTACCATCGAACCTTCGGGCCAGCAACTCTCAGTCTTTGAAGGAGAGACCTTGCTCGACGCCGCCATGCGAGAAGGTTTTAATATGCCGTATGGTTGTAAAAACGGATCGTGCGGCGCCTGCAAAGGCAAGGTGCTCAGCGGCGAAGTCGTTCATGGCGATCATTCTGAAACCGCACTCAGCCTTGCCGAGCAAGAACAAGGTTATGCGCTATTTTGTTGCGCCACACCGGTGAGTGAGCAAGTGAGCATCGAATGCCGCGAAGTCAGTGCCACTAAAGACATCCAAATTAAAACCTTGCCAACGCGCATCGAGCGCATCGAAAAAGTATCGCCTGACGTCGCTATTTTGACGTTAAAACTGCCATCAACCGAAAAACTGACCTATCTGGCTGGGCAGTATATTGATATCCATACCAAAACCGGCAAAAAGCGCAGCTTCTCCATTGCCAATCCACCGCATCACGAGGGCTTTTTGCAACTGCATATTCGCCATATCGACGGCGGCGAGTTTTCTGATTACGTATGGAACACGATGAAAGAGCGCGAGATTTTCCGCTTTACCGGCCCGCTCGGTAGCTTCTTTTTGCGTGAAGACAGCGATAAACCGATCTTGTTCCTGGCCACCGGCACCGGTTTTGCCCCCATCAAAGGCATGATCGAGCATGCGCTGGCCAATCATACCCAACGCGAAATGGTGCTCTATTGGGGCTGCCGCACGCTGGCCGATCTTTATATGCCTGAACTGCCATCGCAGTGGCAGCAGCTCTATCCGAACTTTACTTTTATCCCAGTATTGTCCGACCCCAAGCCCGAAGATCAATGGCAAGGGCGCACGGGATTCTTGCACGAAGTGGTTTTGGCCGACTTTGCCAGCCTTGCTCACTACCAAGTTTACGCCTGCGGATCACCCATGATGGTCGAAGCGGCCTATACCGGCTGCCTTTCGCACCAACTACCGAGCGATGCGTTTTTCTCCGACGCCTTTTTTACCAGCAAGGATTTAAAATAAAAACGTTGTAAAACCAGACGTTTATCGATTCTTTTGTAAGAAGTGCTTGCCTTGAAACAAGTCGTTCTATATGATGCAGTCCTGTTGCCGATGTAGCTCAGTTGGTAGAGCACCTGACTTGTAATCAGGGGGTCGCGAGTTCGATTCCTGCCGTCGGCACCAAAGAACACAGGGTTCCAGCTTTTTAGCTGGAACCCTTTTTCGTTTGCGCTCGAAAAACATTGAATGGTTAGATTTGTTTTTTCATCACTATGTTTAACGCGTTTGGTGATGTTTGTTTTACGGGCGCTATTCGTCTGATCTAAATATCGTTGGTATATGCGTATAGGCTCGATTCAAAAATACCAGCAGCGATATACCACCCAATTACTTGATTAGTTTGGCTGGGCGGTGTTTGGACTATCTAGCGACAGCTTGCAGGTATTGCTGTAGTGGGGCTGATTTTGAATGTCGTTGAGCATCAAATAGGGCCATAGCTTCAAGCGCGCTGATGAGTTTGACTATGCTACGGCGTTTAAAAAAAGCTGCCTTTGCTTGCCAAGCGCCTTTATCATGGCGTGGTTTTGACAATTAAGGGGTTTTGGCGATGGTAGCGGGTCATAGTAAGGCGCAGGTTTATCTCAAAGTCCCTTTTAAAGAAAAAGACCAAGCCAAGGCTTTAGGGGCAAGGTTTGATCCCGATGCCAAGGCGTGGTACGTGCCGCATGGCGTGGATGTGGGCCGTTTTGTGCGCTGGTTGCCCGAGTCGCTCGCGCAGTTTGCTGCGCCCGAATTGAGCGCGGCGCCAGCCAAAAAAGCCAAGCCCTCCGTTGCCAAATCCCCAATCGCCAAATCGCCCGCCGTACTGACGACGCCCCTACCAGCCTTGCGCCCCTTATTGCCCGCCAGTTCAGACCCGAATGATCCGCCGTGGGATGTTTAACTAGGGATGGCTGGTGCAGATAGGGGGATTTTTGCTGTTAGCGCATTGATCCGCGCCTATGTCTGCCAATGCTTGGCAGCGCGGTAAATGCGCTTTACCTGTTGATTGATTTTGCTGCGCTTGATGCTCGGAACTTAAATGAATCCAAATAACCCCCCCACCGCCGTATCGACTGAGCTGCCACCCCCGCCGGTGAGTTTTTGGCAGGCGTTTTGGTTTTGGTTAAAACTCGGCTTGATTAGTTTTGGCGGGCCTGCTGGGCAAATTGCCATCATGCATCAAGAGCTGGTTGAGCGGCGGCGCTGGATTTCAGAGCGGCGTTTTTTGCATGCGCTGAACTATTGCATGGTGTTGCCCGGCCCCGAGGCGCAACAATTGGCGACGTATATCGGCTGGTTGCTGCATACAACCCGTGGGGGTATTGCCGCTGGGGTGTTATTTGTATTGCCTTCGCTGGTGATACTGATTGTTTTATCGTGGCTGTATATTGCTTTTGGTGATGTGCCGCTGGTGGCGGGCTTGTTCTACGGGATTAAGCCGGCGGTAACGGCGATTGTGCTGCAAGCGGCGCACCGCATTGGCTCGCGCGCGCTTAAAAATAATCTGTTGTGGGGTATTGCCGGCGCGTCGTTTGTGGCGATTTTTGCTTTGAATGTGCCGTTTCCATTGATTGTCGCCGCCGCTGCGGTGCTGGGTTATTGGGGCGGCAAATTTGCCCCCGATAAATTTAAAACCGGCGGTGGGCATGGTAAAACGGGGGCATCTTACGGCGCGGCATTGATTGACGACGATACGCCCACGCCAGCGCACGCGATGTTTAGCTGGGCCCGACTGCTTAAAATTATCGTTATCGGTGCGCTGCTGTGGCTGGTGCCGATGGGCTTATTGATGGCGTATTTCGGCTGGCAACACACCTTCACGCAAATGGCGTGGTTCTTTACCAAAGCCGCGCTACTGACGTTTGGCGGCGCGTATGCGGTGCTGCCGTATGTGTATCAAGGCGCGGTGATGGATTACCAATGGCTAACGCCAACGCAAATGATTGATGGCTTGGCGCTGGGCGAAACCACACCCGGGCCGTTGATTATGGTGGTGGCGTTTGTTGCTTTTATCGGTGGCTATACCCAAGCGCTGTTTGGTCCCGAATCGGTATTTTTAGCCGGTGCGCTCGCCGCTTGTTTGGTGACATGGTTTACTTTTTTACCGTCATTTTTGTTTATTTTTGCTGGCGGCCCGTTGATTGAAACCACCCACAATGATTTGAACTTTACCGCGCCCTTAACGGCGATTACCGCCGCGGTGGTGGGGGTGATCGTGAATTTGGCGCTGTTTTTTGGCTACCACGTGTGGTGGCCAAGCGGCTTTGCTGGCGGCATTGTCAGCTCAGTCGATTGGATTGCGGTATTGATCTCCATCGCCGCGGCCATTGCTTTATTTAAATACAAAAGCAATGTGATTCACGTGATTGCCGCCAGTGCGGTGTTGGGTTTAATACTAAAAACCGGCTTGCAGTGAATCGCTAGGGCAGGGGGGCGCAAGCAGCCAAGCCATGAGCTTGCCGCGCAGCAACGGGTTGATTTTTGGATTTTTCAGACATCGTTAGTTTGTATTTAAGCTTTAGTCATTAAATAGACATGTATGTTTCAGCTAAAACCATGCAAAATAGCAAGGTAAAGTGTTTATACGGTTTATATCTTTTTATTAATGGAGATTTTGATGACTAAACCCGCAAATCCAGTGCCAGCGAGCGAGAAAGAGCCAAAAAATGCCGTAGAAAACCTAGCAACACCAGCGCCTGCCGCAGCGCCAACGACCGCGCCAAAAACCAACACCAGCACTGCGCGTAAACCGACCACGCGCCGCGCACGAACTGCGCCAGCAAAAACAACAACGGAGACAACCGTCGCAGCGCAAGCGAGCACGATTGCATCGCCAGCGCCAAGTGTGGCCAAAGCCAGCCCCGCGGCGGCGACTAAAACAGTTGCGCGCAAGCCTGCTGTCACTAAAACTGCCGCAAGTAAAACCGCCGCAGCCAAGCCTACCGCAGCCAAATTTGATAGCGCCAAAGCCGATGCAGTAAAAGCCAGCTCGGTCGCCGACGTGCCCATGGCCAAAGTCAGCAGCAAACGCAAAGCGGCGGCCTCTGTCGATGATCTAGAAACCTTGGCTACGCATTTACTCAGCGAGCAATCGAGCGCCGCACCACAGGCCAAAATGGGTAAAAAACTGGATAAAGCCAGCCAGTTGCCAGCTAAAAAATCAGCAAAAAAAGCCAAATTGATTCGCGATAGTTTTACCTTCCCCGAATCCGACTACGCCTTGATTGCGGCATTAAAGCAGCGGGTGATCAGTGCCGGTCTTGAAGTGAAAAAAAGCGAATTGATTCGTGCAGGCTTAAATGCCTTAAGCGCCTTGGCCGATGAAGAGCTGCATAAAATGCTGCAGCAGCTAGAAAAAATCAAAACTGGCCGCCCAGCTAAATAAGCATTTTTTAAGATTTGGTGCTGGTGTGTTGAGCTTAAAATATACTCCGGAGTATCACCCTAACCCTCACCCATCGAGGGAATGCCGCGAAACTTTCATCACCATCAACACATAATCTGAATATTGCCTTAAATGATAGGGTATCTATTGGTGGCGCTTTTTAGATAAGATCTCTATAGCTATACCCAATAAAAAAGCGAAACCGAGGTTTCGCTTTTTTTATATTTGATCCAGCGCCTTGCCGTCGAGTACGGTGTTAAACGACGCGGTCAGCCGCGTATTTATCGCGGGTTGCCGGTTTTTTTCGGCGCATTAATTGGTAAGCGGCGGGAATAATAAATAGCGACAATAAAGGCGCTGTAATCATGCCGCCGACCATCGGTGCCGCAATCCGACTCATGATTTCGCTGCCTGAGCCACTGCCAAATAAAATCGGCAGTAAACCGGCGATAATCACAGCAACAGTCATGGCTTTGGGGCGAACGCGCAATACCGCGCCTTCAGTAATCGCATCGAGTAAGCCCGCATCGCTGTGATCGCCTTTGTCGAGTCGTTCTTGCAGCGCATTTTTTAGGTACAGCAGCATAATCACGCCAAATTCAGCCGAAACCCCCGCCAAAGCAATAAACCCCACCCCTGTGGCAATCGATAGGTTGTAACCCATTAAATACAAAAACCACACGCCGCCGGTGAGCGCCAACGGCAGCGTTGCCATAATCAGCAAGGCTTCATCAAAGCGCTTGAACGTCAGGTAAAGCAGCACAAAAATGATGAGCAAAGTCGCTGGAACAACCAGTTTGAGGCGTTCATTGGCGCGTTCCAAAAACTCAAATTGCCCTGAATAACTAATGCTAATCCCGGGCTCAAGTTTGACTTGCTCACTCACGGCGCGGCGTAAATCTTGTGCCACAGAGGCCAAATCACGATCCCGCACATCAACATATACCCAGCCGGTAGGGCGGGCGTTTTCGCTTTTTAGCATCGGCGGGCCGTCGGTAACCAACACTTTTGCCACCATGCCCAGCGTAATTTGCGCGCCTTGTGGGGTTAATAGCGGCAAGCTCGCCACCTTGTCGACGGTATCGCGCCATTCACGCGGGTAGCGCATATTGATCGGAAAGCGCGCCAAACCTTCAACGGTTTCCCCGATATTGTCGCCACCAATGGCGCTGGCAACTACCGCCTGCACATCGCTGATATTGAGCCCATAGCGCGCTGCCGCCGCGCGATCAATTTTGACATCCACATAGCGTCCACCCGTGAGCCGCTCGGCCAGCGCCGAGCTCACGCCCGGTACGGTTTTGGCGATGGCTTCAACTTGGAGTGCAATTTGGTCTAAATCATCCAGATTGCTGCCGGCAATTTTGACGCCAATCGGGCTTTTAATCCCAGTGGCCAACATATCGATGCGGTTACGAATCGGTGGCACCCAGATATTGGCCATGCCGGGGATTTTGACGGCATTATCTAATTCGTCGATTAGTTTTTGCGGCGTCATACCGGGTCGCCATTGATCGCGCGGCTTAAATTGAATCGTGGTTTCAAACATTTCTAGCGGCGCTGGATCGGTGGCCGTTTCCGCACGACCGGCTTTGCCCGAAACATGCGCTACCTCGGGCACGGTTTTAATCATCCGATTGCTTTGCTGCAGCAACTCGCTGGCTTTTTGCGCCGATAAGCCCGGCAAGGCCGATGGCATATACAGCAGATCACCTTCATCAAGCGGCGGTAAAAACTCACCACCCAAATGGCGAATTGGCCACAGCGCAGTCAAAAAGACCAGCACCGACACCACCAGCGTGGTTTTGGGTTTGGCCAAAACCGCATCCAGCAGTGGGCGATAAATCCGAATTAACCAGCGATTGAGCGGATTTTTATTCTCTTCTGGCAGTTTGCCGCGGATCCAATAGCCCATCAAAATCGGAATCAGCGTGACCGATAGCGCGGCAGCGGCGGCCATGGCATAGGTTTTGGTAAAGGCCAGCGGCGAGAATAAACGGCCTTCTTGCGCTTCGAGCGTAAATACCGGAATAAACGACAGCGTGATAATCAGCAACGAGAAAAACAGCGCAGGGCCAACTTCAACCGCGGCATCGGTCATTACTTGCCAATGCGCATCGCCTTTGAGCTCCTCATTGGGGTGGGCGTGTTGCCAAGCTTCAACTTTTTTATGCGCGTTTTCAATCATCACTACCGCGGCATCGACCATTGCGCCAACGGCAATCGCGATCCCCCCGAGCGACATGATATTGGCGTTCACCCCTTGATAGCGCATCACCAAAAACGCCATCAGCACGCCGAGCGGCAAGGAGACAATCGCCACCATGCTAGAGCGAAAATGCCCGAGAAAAATCACGCAAACCAGCGCCACCACCAAAAATTCCTCAAGTAATTTAAAACTGAGGTTTTCAATGGCGCGATCAATTAAATGACTGCGATCATAAGTCGTGACGATTTCAACGCCAGCGGGCAGGCTGGGTTTAAGTTGCTCTAGCTTGTGATGCACCGCAGTCAGGGTGTCGCGCGCATTTTTACCTGAGCGCAAAATCACCACGCCGCCAACCACTTCACCTTCGCCATCGAGCTCGCTAATCCCGCGGCGCATCTCAGGGCCAAGCTGAATATGGGCCACGTCGCCGAGTAAAACCGGCACATTATTCGCCAGTTTGATGGGTATAGCCTTGAAGTCGTTAATTGACTTGAGGTAGCCGTCGGTACGTACCATTAGCTCGGTTTCACCGGCTTCTAAAACCCCGCCGCCGGTTTCTTGATTGGCTTTTTCCACCGCTTCACGCACTTCGCTTTGGCTGATACCGAAGTTGATTAGCTTCACCGGATCCAGAACGATCTGATATTGCTTGACCATGCCACCGACCGTGGCCACTTCAGCGACGTTGGGCAGCGTTTTAAGCTCAAATTTTAGATACCAATCTTGCAAAGCCCGCAGTTGGGCCAGATCATGTTTACCGGTTTTATCCACCAATGAATATTGATAAATCCAGCCGACACCGGTGGCATCGGGGCCGAGTGACGATTTGGCTGAGGCGGGTAAGCGGCTTTGGATTTGATTGAGATATTCCAAAACCCGCGAGCGCGCCCAGTACAAATCGGTGCTGTCATCAAACAGCACATAGACAAAACTATCGCCAAAGAAAGAAAACCCCCGCACGGTTTTGGCGCCGGGCACCGATAGCATGGTGGTGGTTAGCGGATAGGTAACTTGGTTTTCGACAATTTGCGGCGCTTGCCCCGGATAGCTGGTGCGGATAATGACCTGCACATCAGATAAATCGGGCAGGGCATCAATTGGCGTAGTTTTCACCGCCCAAACGCCCCAAGCGGTTAGAAAAGCCATCGCCAGCAGCACTAAAAATCGGTTGGCCACCGACCAACGAATAAGATGAGCAATCATGAATGGTCTCCTGATTTTGCTACCCGCTGTAGACGTTTAAGCAGCAAGCCATCATCGGTTTGCTGCACGGTGGCGCGCACTTTGTCGCCGACTTTAAAGCCTTTGATTACTTCAGGATTGCTCACCGTATACGGCATGGTCATGGCCGACATACCGATGATTTTGAACGCCTCATGCGCCAGCGTGACTTGGGTGTCGTCAATGGCTTTAATGCTGGCGTTGGCTTCATCGATGACGACGGCAGGCGTGCTGATGGCGGCTGGCTCACTGCTTAGCTTGGTTTTAATGCCGGCTAAATTGGCTTCGGATTCAATCAAGAATTGCCCGCTGGCAACGATTTTTTGCCCTTCAGTTAAGCCACTGGCGATGATGGTTTTGTCACCGACTTCGGCGCCGAGGATGACTTCAACTGGCTCAAAGTGATTGTCCGCATTGAGCCGCATCACCAGCGCGCGTTTGCCGGTGCGAATCACGGCTTCTGTCGGGATGACTAGCGCGGAGTCGGTTGCATGCCCAGCAAGTTTGACTTGCGCCGACATGCCGGGGCGTAAACGAGCATCGCGATTAGGCAGCTCAACGCGCACTTTGATGCTGCGGCTGGTCTCATTCAGGCTAGGCAAAATCGCGGTGATTTTGCCGGTGAGCGGTACCCCGGGGAAAGCGGCTAAGGCAATGTCGGCTTGGCCGCCGACTTGAATCCACGCCGCTTGCGCTTCGGGAACGGCCACATCGAGCCACACCGAGCTAATGCCGTTGATTGTGGCTAGCGTTTGTCCTGCTGCCAGCGTCATGCCGCTACGCACAGCGAGCTCTTGAATTACGCCCGCTTGGCTGCTGCGTAACGTTTGGCGGGCGCTGATTTTGCCGGTTTTTTCAACATCAGCAATCAAACTCGCTGGCATGCCAGTTAGGCGCAAACGCTCGCGCGCGGCGCTGATTAAGCTGGCGTCATTGCTGTTACGAATGGCCAGAAACTCATGCTGCGCGGCCGTCCATTCTGGCATCAGAACTTCAGCCAGCGGCTGGCCAATGGCAATAATGTCGCCGGGTGCTAAAGGCCAAACACGCTCAACAAAACCCGCGCTGCGCGCTTGTTCAATCGAGATGTTGCGCTCATTAAACGCCAGTATTCCGCTGGTATCGATGTGCTGAGCAACGGGTACGCGCTCCACCACGGCGGCGCGCATGCCGGTATTTTGTAGCGTTTGCGCGTTGATTTTGACGCCAGCAGTATCGCTACTGTCGCCAGCGTATTTCGGCACCAAATCCATATCCATAAACGGCGATTTACCCGGTTTATCAAAGTGCATATCGGGCTTCATTGGGTCGTACCAATACAGCACTGTTTTTTCTGGCTGGGCAGGCACGGCCGCCATTGGATGGGGCGAGGCGCTCATTCTGCCGCCAAGCACACCAAGGCCGAGCAAGGCCGCGCCGATAGCGAGGGCGATGAGGGTTTTTTGGGTATTCATTGTGCGGCTCCTGCGGTGTTGGCGGCGATATTGGTGATGGCGTTGTGGTAGGTGAAGTGCAGACGCGCTTGCAGCTGATGCAGCTCACCCGTTACTGCAATGGCTTTGAGCTGGGTATCAAGCCGATCACGCCGTGCCGCAATCACTTCGCTCAGCGGTGCTTTGCCACTTTTCCACGCGCTTAAAGTCAGGCTGATTTTTTCTGCTGCCAAGGGAATGAGCGTGGTTTGATAGCGTTGATTGGCTTGTTGCAAACGCTGTAAATCGGCGATGTCGTTGGCTAATTCAGCACTGCGCTCGCGCAAAGATGCTTCGCGCTCGGCGTCGAGTGCGGTTTTTTCTGCCACTTTGGCGGCAATCATTGGGTCTTGGCGTTGGCCCGAAAAAATCGGCAAATCAAAGGAGAATTCCAGCATGATCGAATCGTCATCATGCGGATTGCGCTGATATTTCAGCTCAACGCCCCAATCAGGGGTTTTACCGGCGCGCGCTTCGGCAATTTCGGCATTGAGTACATTGCCTTTGGGGTCAAACGTAGCCAGCTCTGGCCGATTGGCGAGGTGGTTTTGCAAAGTGTGTGCATCAATCTGAAACGTTGGTAGCTGCCCAGTGACGCCTTCATTGGCGGCGATGCCCACCCAGCGCTTGAGTTGCGCCATTGCTTGTGCGCGGCGTGCGCTGAGTTCATCGCGCATTTCACCGAGTCGGGCACGCTCTTGTTTGGGCAAAATCGTATCGCTGATGCTGCCTTTGCCTGAGGCCAATTGCGCCTGAATTACTTGGCTAAAGAGTTGATTTTCGGCTTCGAGAGCATCAATTAGGCGCAGTTGTTGCTCAACGCTGTATTGCGTAATCCAAGCTTGGGCGGTGTCTCGCGCCACATTTTGCTGGGTGATTTTATTGTCCATTTCGCTGATGGCGATGCGCGCATTAGCGGCTTGAATACGCGCATTGCGTTTATCGCGATTGGGAAACTCCTGCATCAGCGCGACAGTTTGCATCGCCATGCCATTAAAGCTGGGGTTAAACCGATCGGGGCCCGAGACGGGTAGATTATCAACCGCCAATTTGATTTTTGGATCGGGTAATTCACCGGCGGGAATGGCCAATTGTTGCGCCGCAGTGATTTGCGCATGGCTGGCGCGCAGTTGCGGCGCATTGGTCAGAGCCAGTTGTTGGGCCGATTCAAAGGTTACGGCAATAGCGCTAACAGGGATGCAGCTGATCAGACCTGCTAAGCACAGATGGCTGGCAAGGCGTGGGCACGAGAAATGTCTCATGGTCTAACTCCAAATCAATTTGCTGGCTGCAATCAAGCAGCGAGCACAAAGCCTCATGCCGGACTGCAACAGTACCGAGTCAGAGGGGCTTATTGCTTGGAATTAGCTGTGCTGTGGCGGACGCCAAACGTTGGATGGATCAAAAGACGCCGGAACGGCATGTAGCGTTGGGGTGTAGATCGCAGTAAAAAATAGCTGCGGTTTGGCAAACGCCAGATCTAACACACCCAATTGGCTGGATTGGCAGTCGACATTGTGTTGACAGCTTGATGGGGAGGTTTGCGCCGTGTGCTGCGCATCGCAACATGCTGGCATTGCTTGATCGCAATCTTGCGTTTGCTGGATGTGCTGGGCTTGGTGCGTTGAATGCGCTTGAACGGGTGAACTCATCGTTTTCATCATGCAGTGCGATTCTTGCGGGCGAGCATTGGCCCAGCCTTGAAACGCAATGGAGATAAAGAAAAGGAGATAGAGAATGCCACGCATAATCGGCAGTATATGTGAGTCATGCGTATGCCATTTGAGTAAGTGCTGGTTTTATGATGCGCATCAAATTCATTGCACGCCTCAACACCCCCATCCCAACCTTCCCCCATCGAGGGGGAAGGGGCTACAGTCGATGTGCTCAAATGTTTGCAATTAAAATATCAACACCAAATCTAAACAAAGCCTTAAGTACTGGGTATTACGCTGTAGTGCTTTTATAATAAAGCTTATAGTGAAATACCCACTAAAAAAGCGAAACCGAAGTTTCGCTTTTTTAATTGCCGTTTCACATTGATCTTCGCGCGCTTTGCAGCAAGCAACGCGAGGCAGCGTGATCGATTTATTCGCTTAAACCATTGTGGCGTAGCAGCGCATCAATCGCTGGTGCGCGGCCACGGAAGGCGGCGAACGACTCGGCAGCAGGGCGCGAGCCACCGACGGCTAAAATTTCTTTACGGAAACGTGCACCAACGTCAGCGTTGACCACGCTGGCACCGGTTTGCGCTGCGGCTTCTTCAAATGCGGCGTAGGCATCGGCGCTTAACACTTCGGCCCATTTATAGCTGTAATACCCTGCGGCATAACCGCCAGCAAAAATATGGCTAAACGATTGCGGGAAGCGGTTGTATTCTGGTGGCAATGGCAGCGCCAATTCTTGCTGCACCGCTTGCGCAAAGGCGCTTAAATCACCGGCAGAAACGGCTTCGGATTTTTGGTGCAAAGCCATATCAAAAATCGAGAAATACAATTGGCGTTGTAAACCTGAGCCGCTATGGAAGTTTTTCGCCGCCAACATTTTATCGAACAATGGGCGAGGTATCGCTTCGCCGGTATCGGTGTGATGCGTCAGTGCTGGCAATACCTGCCATTCCCAGCAGAAGTTCTCCATAAACTGGCTTGGTAATTCCACCGCATCCCACTCCACGCCGCTGATACCAGAGACTTCGAGTTCATCCACTTCAGTTAGCAAATGATGCAGGGCATGGCCCATTTCGTGGAACAAGGTAATTACATCATCGTGCGGTAACATCGCATCTTTGCCATCCACGCCGCTGGCGAAGTTACACACAATCAGCGCCACGGGCGTTTGCACGGTGCCATCTGCCTGCAATTTACGGCCGCGCACATCATTCATCCACGCGCCGCCTTGCTTGCCTTCGCGGGCATGCAAATCCATATACAGGCCACCGACCAAACTGCCGTCGTTGTTTTTGAGATCAAAGTAGCGTACATCGGTATGCCACACAGGGGCTTGGCTCGCCACGAACTGCAGGCCATACAGCTCGGAAATCAATTTAAATAAGCCAGTCAGTACCGTTGGTTCGGTGAAGTATTGTTTTACTTCTTGTTCGCTAAACGAGTATTTTTGCTCGCGCAGGCGCTCAGACACCAAGGCCACATCCCAAGCTTGTAATTGTTCAATGCCAAATTCAGCCTTAGCAAAGCTTTCAAGCTCGGCGCGATCGGCCAGCATAAAGGGCTTGGCGCGTTGCGCCAAATCGCTTAAAAAGTCGATGACTTGCTGTGGGCTATCGGCCATTTTGGTGACCAGTGATTCTTCGCCAAAATTCTTAAAGCCCAATATTGTCGCCGCTTCTTGGCGTAGCGCCAAGATTTCTGGAATCAATTTACCGTTATCCCATTCAGCCTTGCCAAATTCAGAAGCGCGGGTGGAATACGCTTTATACAGTTGCTCACGTAATTCGCGATTTTGCACGTATTGCATCACCGGCATATACGACGGCATTTTCAGCGTGATTTTGTAGCCGTCTTTTTCGTCGGCTTTTGCCGCCGCTGCCGCCGCCGAAAGGTTATCGGCTGGCAAGCCAGTCAATTCTGCCGCAGTGACATACAGCGCAAAATCATCAGTGGCATCGAGTACGTTTTGCGAGAATTTAGTCGTGAGCTCAGAGAGTTTTTCTTCGATATCTTTAAAGCGATCTTTTTGCTCAGTTGGTAATTCCGCGCCCGACAATACAAAGCCGCGAATCGCATCATCAATCACCGTTTTGCGGGTTGGGTTTAAGCTGGCGTATTCGCGCTCTTTCACCGCTTTGTAGAGTGCGAATAGCTTTTCGTTTTGGCCGATTTCAGTAAAAAAGTTGGAAATCCGTGGAATATTGGCGTTATACACTTCGCGCAATTCGGGTGAATTGACCACCGATTCCAAATGCGCCACCACCCCCCAAGCGCGGCCGAGGTTTTCGAGCGGCGCCTCTAAAACACTCAAACTATCCCAACTGGCATCGCTAATTTGCTCCGCTTGGGCAATCGCCGCCGCCGCCGTTGCGAGCAAAATATCTAGCGCCGGATTCACGTGTTCAGGTTTAACTTCGCTGTAGCGCGGTAAATCGGCAAAATCGAGTAGGGGATTGGCTTGGGTCATGGTCGGTCTCGGGTAGAATGGCTTTAATTGAAAGTTTGTAAAAAGCTTTTTACCACCGAGGCACAGAGGCACAGAGAAAACCAATTTAAGGGTGAGGCGTTTGGTTAAAAATCATTCCCCAGACACCTGAACCTGCAGCTTACGTTTTTCCTCTGTGTCTTGGTGCCTCGGTGGTGGGTTTTAAATGTGCTTGCAGATCGCAAGTTTTGATCATTATTAAATGGGCGTGAGTCGCCTTAATTCAAGGAGCAACAATGTCTATTGAACAATTTGACGGTATCCACCCAGAAATCGGCGCCGGAGCTTGGGTACACGCGCAAGCGAGTGTGATTGGTGAAGTCAAACTCGGTGACAATGTCTCAATTTGGCCGGGCGCGGTGCTGCGCGGCGATGTGAACCATATCCACGTTGGCAAAGACAGCAATGTGCAAGACAACAGCGTGCTACACACCACCCACAAACGCCCTGATGATCCACTTGGCGCACCACTAGTGATCGGCGAGCGCGTCACCATCGGCCACGGCGTGATGCTGCACGGCTGCACCATCGGCAATGAATGCCTGATCGGCATGGGCACCATCGTGCTCGATCGCGCCATCATCGAAGACCACGTGATGATCGGCGCCGGATCCTTAGTGCCACCAAATAAAGTATTACGCTCGGGTTATCTGTATATGGGCCGACCGGTGAAAGAAGTGCGGGAATTAACTGCCGATGAAATTAAGCATTTTGCTTATTCGGCAGCGCATTATGTAAGGTTGATGGGGAAGTATGTGGGGTAATAAATTAATTTATGTAGTACGTTATAAATAATATAAATAAGGTTGAATTAAGTAATGATGAAGAAACCACCAAAAATATTTATTTCTTATTCTCATGATAGTGAAGAGCATAAGGAATGGGTATTAACGCTTGCAACTAAATTGGTTTGTGATGGTGTTGACGTATTGTTAGATCAATGGGATTTGCCGCTAGGGTCAAACTTAACAAAATTTATGGAGCAAGGGCTGACTAACTCAGAACGTGTACTAGTGATTTGCACCGATAATTATAATGCTAAAGCTAATATTGGAACCGGTGGTGTAGGTTATGAGAAAAATATTCTCACATCAGAACTGATGGTTAGCCAAGATTCAAAGAAATTTATTCCTTGTATTCGAGGCGTTTCAGGGTCTGTGAAAACACCTATTTGTTTAGCTTCACGCACGTATATTGAATTTTCAAATGATATTGATTTTGAGGATAATTATAAATTTTTGTTGCATGAATTGCATGATGTCCCATTAAAGAAGAAACCTAAATTAGGTGATAACCCATTTTTATTGATTGATGAAGAGAAATCAACAGTTTGCGATGTTGAATTTCCGGCTGGTGAAAATAGCTCTACTTTTTTTAGCGAACGTTTTGCTGCTGCATTTCCTGGTGTTCGTGGAATTGAATGGTTTACTGAACCCAGTGTGGCTGTTGAAAGACTACGTTTATTATTGAAGTATCCGATCAAATTTGCCGGTTATTCACCAATTTGGTGGTGGAGAGATGGAGATCTTCATATTGACGAGTTGACTGTTTTATCTTCTAATACTGTGCAGCTTGGTCGTCAAGAATTAATTATTGATGAAGTAGTTGCTGTAAATATTGGTGCTTACTGGCAACAATTTTTATATGTAAAAACAAGTCCGTCAGTGCCTTCATGTTTTTTTGATATATCAAGGATTGATGCACAGATTGAAAATTGGGGTTATGCATATGAGGAATATGCCGACTTTAATGGTGTTCTAATCAGAAGGGAGGAATATGACGATGGTGCTGCGGTGATTGACGGGAAAGTAGTTAATTTGAATGGAGAGGCAAAATTAATTGAGAAGTTTTTAACTCCATATAATTTTATTATTGCGCCAAATGACTCACCAATAAATAATCATATTTTTGATAGTAGAAGAGTTGAAGTTTTGAATGCTATTTTGAAGCAAGAAATGACTGTTGAAGATTTAGCTAAAGAAGTTTTAACGCTGCCAAAGCGAAACTGGAAATAATATCACTGCGTATGGCTATTTTTTATGCGGCTGCGCCGCGTGGTTTTTGGTGCGCGTTCCGCCGCGCTGGCAGGTTAGGGGATTTGCCTCACACCCCACAAAGTTTGCAACTTTGCGGGGGCCCCGTCATCTGCAAACCCCCTAACAACCCAAAGCAGCCCCCGGTATCTGCGCCGACTTCGTCGGTGCCCTCGCTGCGGACAATCGAGGCGGTTGCGCTCAAAACTCGGCCTGCGGCCTCAAACAATGAGCGCAAAAACCCCGCCCCGCTTGTTCCTCACTCGGCTGGATACAGGGGATAAAAAACCATGAATCCACCATGGGCGTGCTTGGTGTCGTGCTGGTGCTGGTGCCGCGAGTAGGGTGTAATCGCCGAAGGCATTACGCCGCATGAATATTGCTTGGTGTATTGCCGCTTCGCGTCGAATACACCCTACGGATGTATTTGCTTATAGCCCTTGAATTACAATGCGTTGCTGCCAATACGTCTAAATATGATCTTGATCGTGGGTCTGGGGCTTGAGATCCCGTCTAAGCGCACCGAGTGCGAAGCGAGACGAACAGTTTTATCGTTTGGCTTGCGACAATCGAGGTCATCGGGGACCGATGCGCGCTCGGGTTGCCTTTCTTTCGCCTACCTTGCTTTGGCGAAGCAAAGAAAGGTAGGTGCCGCGCGGCATGAGCGCGACTTCCTGCGAAAGAACACGGTCTTGTACCGCGAACGGCGCAATAGCATAGGGTGCTGAAAGCGACGCGAACGCACCGTTGCAATGGTTATTTGCAGCGCATACGGCGCAATTTGCGGTGAAATTTAAAACCGCCAGATCATTCTGGCGGTTTTTTTTTATGTGCTGCGTTGTGGGTTTAAAACTTAATGCACGGGCGGCCGGCGGCGAGGGCGTAGCAGGGGCAGTTGTCGAATGTGCCGTTGGAATTGACGACTAAACGATGGGCGTCGATTTTGCACCAGCGTTGGCTGCTGGGCTCTTGTACGTGGTCGATGTCTAGGCTGTTGCTGCTGTTTTGTCCGGCGGCGACAAAGTAAAATTGGCTATTGTCATCCCATACTTTGACTGGTTTTGGGCTGTGATTGATCACTCGACCATTGAGCGGCCACGGCCAATGACCATCATGCTCTTTTTCTTTGAGGATAAAAAAAGCCATTGCCACACCGATGAGGCTCAAGGCGATGAGCGAAAAAAAGAAAGTCTTTGCAGTCATACGGGGGACTAAAAAATACAGGTGGTTTATTTTATCCGTAAAACGCCAGTAAGATTTAATTTGTTGTGTTGCTGCATTCAAATGACACCGATGCCGTGTGCTAAAGGAATCGGCATTGATTTGTGCGAGATTGCTTGCGCAGCGGGTGCTTAGCGAGCTAATTTTTTGCTGAAAAGCGCCTGGCGTTTTATTTTGTTGTTTTAAATCATTGGCTTATCTGTTTTGTTTGACTGTTTCACTAGCATATAAGTGATCGCTGTTTGCATGTGTTGGCAACGGAAACTAGATTACATTGAGTGTAATATTTGTACGTAAACCAACTAGGAACCGTCCAATGAAGCTTCTTCAATTATCGAGCTGGTGTGCTGCCATGCTTTTTTCGGCGACTGCCGCACAGGCCAATATCAGCACATTTAGTGGCGTAACGAGCATGATTGTTGATCAAGCGACGTATGTTGAAGACGGTATTGTCACCACACCGCTGGCAGGAAAAATATGGGGCTGGCCAGTTGCTGGGCAGTTGCATTTAGATGCGGTGGGGTATGCGGGTAATTCTGTTGACTTCACTTTTACCCCAGGCTTGTTCAGCCTAAAAAGCATTGATGTGAGCTTTGCGGCGCTTGACGCGGCGAGTACTTTAACTGCGTATGGTCGATCGAATGAAGTATTGTTTTCTAGCGTGATTGGGCCCAACGTTGGCACGTTGAGTTTTAATGGCTGGAATAATATTTCGCGACTGAATTTACTGAATACCAGCAGCCATATGAGTGTTGATAATTTAGTTTTAGCGCCGGTGCCTGAGCCAGAAACGTATGCTTTGATGGGTATGGGACTGCTTGCTTTGTTTGCCGCGCGCCGCCGGCAACGTTAATCGCTGCGGCTTGTAATATATTGCGAAAGCCACGAATTGCGTGGCTTTTTTATTGCGCGGGTTTTATTTTTGCTGCGGGTAGCAAGCTCACATAGCATGACTATCCATCGCTTACTACGCCTTGATTCGTCGTGAAAAGCACGTAAGCAGCGGCGGAAAACCAAACGTCAACAGACCCTAAGGGAGCGCCAGATTTTATTTACGCACGCGGCTGATGCGCGGATTCAAACTGTGGCTGGTTTGAATCGCGCTCTGGCTGGGCAAATCCCTGCGGGATTTTCACCCCCTACGATAGTATTAGCCTGTGGCCATTTATTTGTAATGTCTTTATGGCAATACCTCTGTGTGCATTCAGTGATGTCGGCAACGGGTTGGCGGCTAAGGCCGTCGGTTAACTGCGCCCTTTGTTGCATGAATCGTGGTGACATCTGTTATTGAGCGCTATGCTATTGCCAATCCCCAATCCCCAATCCCTAACCCCACACTTATTTGACTTTGATCTTACTTGTGGTGTTGGCTTTGTGGCGTGACTGGCCTATGATGGTGCGGTTAGATTTGATTGTTCACTTTTTGGAGTAAGACGAATGAAAAAAGGTTTAATTTGCACGGGTGCTTTGTTGCTTGCGTTGTCTTTACCGGTTTTAGCGTCGAGCGCTGAAGAGTTGGTGGCAGCGTCTGCGCCGGGCGCGGTGACTTTGCTTGAGGCAGTTAAGGCCAATGGCACGATTGCTGCGATTGATGCGGCAACGCGTAAAGTGACGTTAAAAAATGAAGCCGGTCAAACGATGAGTGTGATGGCCGGTGAAGGGGTTAAAAACTTTGATAAGCTCAAAGTGGGCGACAAAGTGAAAGCCGAATACATGCAAGTGCTGACTTTGGAATTGCTCGGTTCTGGCTCAAACGTGCGTGAGCGGATTGTTGAAACCAGCAGCGCTTCAGCGCCTGCGGCTAAGGCCGGTGGTTTTGTTGGCGAGCAGTTGACCGTGGTGGGCAATGTGATTGGTGTGGATGCCAAAAAACATACGATTCGCGTGCAAGGCGTGAATCGCACCGTGACATTAAAAGTGCGTGATCCAGCGCAATTGAAAATGATCAAAAAAGGCGATCAAATCAAAGGCACTTACACGCAAGCTTTGGCGATGGTGGTCGCTGCGGCAAAATAAGCGCTCTTCTTATTTGAATAAAAACCTCGCGATGGCGAGGTTTTTTTATGCTGCAAAATAAATGAATTGAAGGGGTTTGCAATGCCGCGATTAAGTGCTGGACTGGTTTGCGGGCTATTGTCTGCCACGACATGGGCGGCGATACAGCCTTTAACGGCGGCCGATTGTGCTGATTTACTCGCCAATGGCGTGCTGAGTGCTGCCAATCCAGTGCCGTGCGAGCGATTGCAGCGGGTGAGTTTTTCGCACCTTGATTGGCAAGGGCAGCAAAGCACGGGGCAGTTGATCGTGCTCGATGCGGTGGCGCCACAAGTGGAGTCCTTAATGCTGGCATTGCGCGCGGCAAAGTTTCCGCTGCAATCGGCGCAGCCATTGACGCAATTTAAGGGCAATGATGTGTTATCGATGAATGCCAATAACAGCAGTGCGTTCAATGGTCGCGCGGTGACCGCAGGCCAAAAATGGTCCAAACATGCATATGGCGTGGCGATTGATGTGAACCCTGTGCAAAATCCGTATGTGAGTTTCGCTGATGATGGTACGGCGCAGATTTTGCCAGCAGCCAGTGCCAAGGCCTTTTTAAATCGCGCTGAGTTGCGCGCCGATAAACCGCGCCGTAGCGGGATGGTGAATGAGGCGGTGGTGCATTTATTTGCGCAACATGGGTTTATGACTTGGGGTGGTGATTGGGATTCGCCGATTGATTATCAGCATTTTGAGATTGGGAGCCGAGCGTTCATTGAGCAGTTAATCGCGCTTGATCCAGCTGCCGCGCAAGCGAGCTTTCAGCATTATGCCGATCGCTATCGGCAATGCGCTGCGAGCCAAACGGGTAGCCTGAGTGAAATTAGAGCGCTTTGCGTGGCTAAGGTCAGGCAATAATTCGATTTCATTGCTGTAAGACTTGCTGACACAAAATAGAAAATTGCGCCGATATTGGGCGCACACGGCGTGCTTTGGGCGTGTTGTCGTGCTGAAATTGACGGGATATTGAGTGGGTGTTGAGCGATTGGCGGGCTTTTTAGCGGCGAAAAGGGCGCTTTTTTTGGGTGATATTACCCATTGATACGGCTTGAAGGTGAAATTGCAGTTGTGGTTTTTTTGCCTCAATTTGCTGCTGAAGTGCTTGCAGTTGGCTGTTTTATTGGTTTTAGATTGGATTTAATTTGAATTGATATTGAGTTGGCCGGTTTGGGTAATGCCCATTTTGGCGCTAGAGCTGGCTTGACACCTGATGGGGATACGCTTGAACATAGCGTCATGTTACTGAATTCGACCCCTGCGTATTTTTCTTATTATTATCTGGCTCGCCAACCGGCAGCCCGATGGGTCGCGTTCATTTAAATTACACCAAATGAATGATCCAAGGCCGCCGTAATGGGCGGCCTTGTTGCATTTGCGCCGCCCAAAAACGTCTGTCTGGATCTGCATTGTTGGTTTACGACAAAGGATCATGATGACAACTCGTTCGACTTGGGGCTCTAAGCTGGGTTTTATTTTGGCGGCCGCTGGCTCGGCCATTGGTTTGGGCGCGATTTGGAAATTCCCCTATGTCACCGCGATGAATGGCGGTGGCGTGTTTATTTTATTATTCCTGTTGTTTAGTTTTACCCTCGGCTTGGCGCAGATGATGATCGAATTAACACTGGGCCGCAGCGCGCAAACCGGGCCGGTGGGCATGTTTGGCCAATTAGCGGGTAAGGCTTGGCCGCTGATTGGCTTGATGGGGGTTTTTGCCGGCTTTGTTTTATATAGTTTTTACAGTGTGATTGGTGGCTGGACTATTGGGTATTTGGCGCTAGCTATTGATGGCAGTGTCGTTACTAGCAATACCCAAATATTAAAGTCTATTTTTACTGGCTTTGTATCGCACAGCTATTGGCCAATTTTGGCGCACGCCGCTTTTGTTTTAGCCACGCTGGGTATTGTGATTGGCGGGGTAGAAAAAGGCATTGAGCGCGCCAGTAAGTTGTTGATGCCGGCGCTGTTGGTGCTGATGTTGATCTTAATTGCTCGGGTGTTAACCCTGCCCGGGGCGTGGGATGGGGTGAAGCTATTTTTTACGCCGGATTTTTCTAAGCTCACGCCGACGATGGCGATGGATGCTTTGGGTTTGGCGTTTTTCTCTTTGTCCTTGGGTACGGGCGGCATGATTGCGTATGGCTCTTACCTTAAGCAGCAAACGCCGGTGTTGCATTCGGCGGCGTGGGTGGTGGGTTTATCGTGCGCGGTGGCGATTTTGGCCGGTTTGATGATTTTCCCGGCGCTACATGTATTTGGTCTCGATCCGGCGGCGGGGCCGGGTTTAACCTTTATGACTATGCCGGTGGTGTTTGCTAGCTTGCCATTGGGGCAGTTGTGGGCGATGGCTTTTTTTGCTTTATTGACGCTGGCGGCGCTGACCTCATCGGTGTCGATGCTTGAATTGATCGCGACGCTATTTTTGGATGAATTTAAATTACCGCGTCGCCCGGTGATTGTCGTGTTGTCGCTGGTGGTGTTTTTGTGTGGTATTCCAGCCTCTTTGTCGTTTGGCCCCTGGGCTGATGTGACTGGGTGGGGGAAAAACATTTTTGAGCTGATGGATTACAGCGTGTCAAATGTCATGATGCCTATTGGTGGGATTGCCGTGGCGCTGTTTGCTGGCTGGCGAGTTTGGCCGCATGTGGCGCAGCATTGTGGTTTAGCGGGCGGAGCATTATGGGGTTTAAAGTGGAGTTGCCGCGTGCTCGCGCCGTTGTTGATTAGCGTGTTATTACTCAAGAATTTATAAAGCTGCCAATAAAAAAACCCAGCCGAGGCTGGGTTTACTTCAAATCTGATCAACAGGAAAATCGATTAGAAGCTGTAAGTGCTACCAAAACGAACGCGCCATTCAGCATCTTGCTGTTTGTTCGCGGTTTCGCCCAAGTAACCGACTTCGGTGTAAACGCGAACTGAAGGCGTTAGTTTGTAACCCAAACCAATGTTGTGTTCGTAGTAGTTGCTGCTGTTGTTCACGTATTCAAAGTCATTGAGTTTGTGATCCATACGGAAGTTGTAGTAACCGCTGGTTTTTTCGTTCAATGTTTTGTGTAACCAGAAGTCAGCACGAATCACTTCGTCGTGTTCAAACTTGCCGTTTAAGTCTTTTTCTGACCAGCCTTTAAAGTCGTAACGCAAACGGCTGTCAAAGCGCCAAGTTGGGGCAAATTCCCAGTTGGCACGTACGTAGGCTTTGTAAGCTTCGCCTTTGTTTTTAACGGTTTGTACCAAGAAACCTGGCTGCAAAGTCACAGCAGCATTGAGTTTGTGTTTGTAATACACTTCAAACTCAGTGTCGGTCCAGTTCATTTGATCAATACCTTCACCTGGCAGGCTGGTATTGCTCATAGTGTACTCAACACCACCACCAAAACCATTGGCCATTTCGTGGCTCAATAAGAAGCGTGATTCGTATTTTTCGCTACCCGTTTTGTAGCCGCCACGGAAGTCGATGCTAGTTGCATGTGCTTGAATGGCAATTGCGCTGCAAGCTAGAGCGACAAGGTATTTAATCTTCATGGTTTAAATTCTCGAATAAAGTAGAAAGTGAAATGGCAGTGCCATTAGTTCGATCATAATTCGCTTATATTTGGCGGGTAAATGGTATTTATTACAATTTTGTAGGTGTTTTGCGAATTTGTTTAATGTTTCGTTGCTTGTCAGAAATTGGAAATAAAAAGATAATTTGAGGTAATAAAATAGTTTGTTTGAATTACACATATAAAAACGATTGTTGCAAAATTGATTCATTAATTTAAATTGTATTGCCATGACTGACATTAATAATGTAATCGCTTTGAAATAATTAAATATGCCATTTAATTATTGCGGATGCGTAGAATGGATTGATAAAAAACACATTTGTTAGATTTAATTTTAATTGCGCGATGACGCGCAAGTGCTTTGCCACTGTAGAATGCAGGTCTGCAGTTCAGATTGTCGTCGTCATCAATGGAGTTGTGATGCTGTTACAGCGTGGTTTAAAAAGTGTGTTGACCACTTGGTTGTCGGGGCTATTGGCTTTGCTGCCTTTTTTACTCACTATTTCGCTGTTGGCGTGGGTGGTGAATTTACTCAATGATTATTTAGGGCCAAAAAGTCTGGTTGGGCAGTTGTTTTCGATTATTGGCCAGCCGGTGGTGGATCATCCGGTATTTGGTTATTTAATTGGTTGGGTGATGCTGCTGGGGGCGATTTATCCCTTGGGTATTTTGGTGCGCTCACGACTGAAAAAACCATTGGCGGCACTGGTTGATAGTACGGTGCGGCGCATTCCGGTGATTGGTAGTTTTTATAATATGGCCGATCGCTTTGTTGGTTTGCTCGATCAAAAGCAAGATGCCGATATTGGCGCCATGAGCCCAGTGTGGTGCTTGTTTGGTGGGGATGGGGTGGCGGTCTTGGCTTTGATGCCCAATCCCGTGCCGATTGAGATTGATGGCCGCGAGTATCAGGCGATTTTAGTGCCTACCGCGCCAGTACCGATTGGGGGGGGCTTGCTGTATATCCCCAAGGAATGGATACGGCCAGCGAATATTGGCGTGGATAAACTGACCAGTATTTATGTGTCGATGGGGATTACACCACCGCCGTCACTGAAAAAAGCCAGCCAAATGGCGCCGGTGATTTATCCTGACCCACGGGCTTTATAAGTTTGATGCTGGCGCAGCGATTGCGCCGAAAGAAAACAACGCCCGAATCAAGTCGGGCGTTTTGTTTTGGGCGCTTATACCACCCACTGACCATCACGGTAGACGACGTCATCGCCAAATTGGACGGAGTCGGTAATGGCAAATACGTCGATATGATATTTGCCTTCGCCGCGTTTGATATGCGGCTTGGCGTAAATACCGTGCTTCATGCCCAGTGATAAATGAATGCCGCACATTCGCTCATAGGTGCCAATATCGCTGACGGTGCGCGCAAAACTAAAGGCGCGGTTCATGCCGAGGCCAAGCTCTCTTACCCAAACCACGCCGCCTTCATCGGCGCGAATCATCGCCAGCATGGCGTCAAATTCAGGGGTGGAGTCGATGACGTCAATGACTTGGCTTTTTTCAATCACCAAGGTGATGGGCGTAGCGGGGCGGTTAACGCGAAAGCGGGTGTCGCCAAAAATAAAAATCCGCACCCGACCATGCACTAAATCTAAATCCGCCGCTTCGGTAAACACTTCACCCAATGGAAATTGCCCACCGGTGTTATTCATCTGGCGGTAGTCGCCAATATTGAGTTTGGCCGATTCAAATGGTGTTGCAAAAATCAGTTGATTGCCTGCACCGCTGTCGATCATACCGTGTGGTGCGGCATCGATTTTGGCTTTGAGCGCATGGCCAACATCGCGGTAATAGCCAGGATCGTACGCTAATGAGTCGATGTAGTAGGCGACTTCTGCGCCGGGCATTCGACCCAAGTGGGGATGCTCAATGACTTTGAGGCTGCGTTTAAAGAGCTCAACGCGAATCCGAAATGCTTCCAGGCGAAAGTGCGTCGATTGCACCAATACGACTAAGTCTTTGGCGGCGAGATCGGCAAATTCGGCCAGCACTTGCTCGGGTGTGCTGTGGTCAAAATCAATAAAATGAGCATGCGGTAGGCAATGGCGGTAGGCTGCGGTGAGGGTGACGGCCAATTCGCTGCGAGTATCAAATACCACCACCGCTTTTTCTGCCGCGCTGTGTTCAAAGGCAATGCGCAGTACATCGCTTAAATGCTGCTGGGCAAGCGCCACTAGCGCGCTGGACGCGGTGAAAGTATGGATTTCGGGATTGCTGCTTGAGTCGTTCATCGTTGGCTTGGCTTATCAAATTAAATGGCAAAAATAGGGCTGATTGGCCGCTGCGCTTAGCGCCGCATGCGTGCATCGAGTTGCTCAACTTGTGCGCGCGCCCATGGCGTACGGCGCAAAAAAGTTAGGCTGGATTTGATCGATGGGTCATTAGAAAAACACTTGATCGGAATACGGCGAGCGAGTTCTTCCCAGCCAAAATGATCGACTAAGTCGGTGAGCATTTTTTCTAGTGTAATGCCATGCTGCGGGTCTTGGTTGTACATACTGCGGTCCTTGATTGGGATTATTTTTAACCCATTTAGTTCATTATTGAGCGTGGTTCAGATTGGGGGTTGATGCTGTGCCGCGCTCGTCGTTCTGGGGCTTAATCACCCGTTCAAGCGCACCGAGTGAGGAGTGAGACAAACAGCTTTACCGTTTGGCTCACGATCGATCGAGGGCATCGGGGACCGATGCGCGCTCGGGTCGCCTTTCTTTCCCCCTCTTTCTTTGGCGAATCAAAGAAAGAGGGTCCCCGTCGCGGACTGCGACTGTAAACAGCCGTGCCGCAGGCACTTAAAACCATTAACACATAATCTGAGCTTCACTCGTAATTAATAGGTATCTTTCACTATGACTTATGGTATGAGCGCTAGCGGCATATACCCATTGTTAATATTGAATTAATAAAAAAGCCCAACTGCGCGTTGGGCTCATGGTCGCTAGGGCGGGTGGTTTAATTAGTTAAATAAACCTTTCCACCACAAACGAATCGTATCCCATGCACGGCCAAAAATATTGGCTTCTTCAACTGAAGCAATCGCTACCACTTTGCGTTCAGAGAGGACCTTGCCGTCTAAGCTGATTTTCATCGTGCCGACCACTTGGCCTTCTTTGATCGGTGCCATTAAAGGCTGTTGGCTCACTAAATCAATTTTAAGTTTTGCTGCATCGCCTTTGGGTACGGTGATGTATTGGTCTTGCATAAAGCCAACGCCAACGGTGTCGGCTTTACCTTTCCATACCGGTACTTGCTGTACGGCTTGTTTGGCGGCGTAAAGGCGTGGCGTTTCAAAAAATTGTGCACCCCAGTTAAGCAGTTTTGACGACTCGGTGGCGCGAACTTCAGGGCTGGTGGTGCCGACAACGACTGAAATCAAGCGGCGGCCATCGCGTTTACTTGAGGCCACCAGATTGTAGCCTGCTGCGTTGGTGTGGCCGGTTTTCATGCCGTCAACAAAAGGGTCGCGGTAGAGCAATAAATTGCGATTAGGCTGGCTGATGTTGTTGTACTTGAATTCTTTAATGCCGTAAATCGGATAGTACTCTGGGAAATCATTGATTATTGCTGTGGCTAAACGGCCTAAATCACTGGTGGTGACCAATAAAGCGGGGTCGGGTAAACCGGTGCTATTGGTAAAGAATGAGTTGTGTAGACCAAGGCGCTTGGCTTCTTTATTCATTAATTGTGCAAACACTTCTTCGCTGCCGGCAATGGCTTCGGCCAAAGTCACACAAGCGTCGTTACCACTTTGCACGATCATGCCTTTGATCAGGTCATCCACGGTGGCAGGGACTTTAGGGTCCAAATACATGCGCGAGCCTTCAGTGCGCCAGCCTTTATCAGACACCAAGAGCGTTTGGTCGAGTTTGAGTTTGCCTTCTTTCACCATTTTAAAGGTGATATAGGCGGTCATCATTTTAGTGAGCGATGCCGGCTCGATTTTCATGTCCGGATCACGCGCAGCCAGTACTTGGCCGCTTTGCTTGTCGTAGAGGTAATACGACTTGGCCGCAATTTCGGGAACCGGCGGCACAAAAGCGTGGGCAAGGCTAGGTAGAGCGATTAGGGCGGCAATCAGGCTGGTTTTCATCGAATTCATGGCTATTTAAAAGTGAGTCGGAGCACAAAGGACAGATTATACGGCGTTTAGTGCCGCGAAAACTGTGATTGAATGCCTTTTGCTGCGTTGAAAATTTACATTCACAATAAGCTTGAATGCATTGCGACAAAATACCTCATTTTTTTGGCAATTGGTCACGGGGGATTGGGCCGAGCTTTGCGAAAATGCGGCTCCTAACCAAGGAGTTGCTGATGCGATATTTGTTTATGTTGTCTTTTTTTGTGTTGCAGCCGGCGATGGCGATGATTTGGCCTTGGCCGATGAATGGCAAAGTGATTAATTATAGTATTTTGCCCGTTGCCGTTTGGGATGGTGAGCATGGTATCTATACGCTAGCGGCCGGCACTTTTAGTGGCAAGCAATCAGATATTGATCATGTTTTTGATTTTGGCAGCTTTCGTTGGTGCAAGATTGGCCCGAGCACGGTGATTGTGAATCGCCAAGGTGAAGTGGAGTCTTGCCCCAAATGGGTGAGTGGACCTGGTGCTGCGAGTTAATTTCAGATCAGAATAAAAAAACAGCGCCGACAACCTTTGATTAAGGTCGTCGGGCGCTGTGATTCAAGTTTAAAACGGATAGTTCGGAGTTTGACCAGCGAGGTTGAGCCAAACACCGGTACTGACTTGGTTGTACTTGCTGGTTGCGAGTGCGTAAAAAGTTTCCGGTAAAACTTCAAGTCCCAAGGCCGCGACGGAGCTGATTGCGGTGGGGGTGAGTGTGATGCCATACATGGCAAAGATGTTTTTTAAGTCTTTGCCGATGATTTTTGAGCTTAAAACATAGAGCAAATCTGGGTTGTTAATCTTATTATCGGCATAGCTGCCCATCGCATATTTGCCTTTATTATTGGCATCCCATGCGCGGCTCACCAAGCGATCGCCCTTGGTCAGTAGCGTGAAATAATCCAGACTCGCTTCCATACTCGGCGTGGCTTCACCGATGCGATATTTACTAAACAAAAACGCCAATTGAAAGTGCACGGCGCGCATTGGATCTTGGGCTGCCATGGTCCAAAGTCGTTTTTGCATATCGAGGATTTTGGCGTCGCCACTTAATCCAGTTGCTCGATTGGCAATAATGTATTGATACAGTAATGGGTGGTTGGTGGTATGCCCTGTATCTACGCCGAGCGTTTTAAATTGTCGCATCATTTGTGCGCTGGCGAGGATGTTGTTATTGCATTCAACGACACAACCTTGGCCATTAAAATCAATACTCATCACGCGTTGCACCGTGTTGTGACCGAGCTCGTGCGCGTGTCCCCAGCCGGTGCCACTGATACCCGCAAAGCCATCGGATGGATTGCCCGAGCAAAGAAATCCACATTGAGCGATCCAACCAACAAAGTGCTGCACGCTCGGTGCGCGATGAATTGGCCCATCACACTGCCAACCAAACTGAGTACATAGCTGCGATACATTGGCCGACATCGGCATATTGCTATAGCCATTGGCGATGTGATTGCTATCAAACAAACTACCTTTGACTTGATCAAGGATATACACCTTCGGGTCGATATTGCCCATCGCTTGATTGGCGTAATTGATCGTTTGTTGGATTTCTCCCCCGACAAATTTCGCCGTTTGCCAGCCAAAGTCTTTGCGTTTGAGTGCGGCAACGGCCTCATTAATTTCAGCGTCGCTTTGCGGCTTGGTAAAGTCAAAGTGCGCATATTTGGCTGCGCCACGAATTTTTAGCGTGACGGTTTGCCCTGCCGCTGCGCCGCCGTAGTTGAGGTAGAGCGGACCACCAAATGGTGACACAAAGACGGTGGCTTTCGTCGTATTCAGTGGAATCGCAAATGACTGTGGACGGCGTGGGCGTTTATAACCTTCGGCCACATTGTCGGTGAGTGGATTGCCAAAGGCGCGCACATGGTTGGTTTGCATGCTTAGATTCGCGCCGCCTTTTTCTAGCACTTCGATGTAAACCGGTTTGCCGGGTATTGCGGCACGGCCAATGGCAGTGGTGCCACCAGTTTGGGCAATGGTAACGTCGATGATTTCATCGCTTTGGCTGACGGGGATGCTTTGTGCGGCAACCGGCATAAAGTCACCTTGGCCAGCTGCGGCAAAAGTGGTGTAGCTGCGGTTATAAGCGAGCCAAGAGTCTGAAGCGTAGGTGCGTAAAAATTCGTCGGGATTGCTGGTGCGATTGATTTTTCCGTATTGAATAGTTGGACGATAAAGGTCGGCCCAGAGAATGAGTAAGCGATGTAAATCAGTTGCGGGCTCAGCAAAAAAATCGATACCGCCACTTTGTAGTGTGGCTATTTCGTTATGAATTTGGCTGATGGCTGAGGTGGCGCGAGTATCTGTCGCTAAGTCGACGCTGAGATTGTCTGTGCTCATTTGTTCTAGCGCTTTATTGAGTCCTCCCATCTGGTCGTTGCGTTGTAGTGTGTCGGCGATGGTGCGGTTGCCGTTCACCGATACGCCGGCTGCACCGGCATAGTAATTGCCAGGGTAGCCACCGAGGTCCATCCCCATCGCTTTGGCTACTTTGCGGCCACCGCCAGAGTCAATCCAATTGGGGTGCATATAAATAATGGCTTTGCCGCTGGCTTGGTATTGACGTACCAAATTATTTAAATTGGCATCATCTCTAACACCAGCACCAAACACCAGTACATCGGCATTTTGCCAGCAGGTATTGCCGCTGAGCGTTAAATCACAGCTAATGGTTTCGGGCTTTTTACCCAATAAAGTGATGAATTTGCTTACTGTTGCTGCGTCATAGCCAGCGGTGGCAAATTTAAGCGTTTCAGGCAGTGGACCCGTTGCTTTGCCGGTCACAACCCAATTGAATGCGCGGGTAAACAGTGGCAAGTGCTGAGTTTCTCGAGATTTATCAGCCATCCATTGCAGCATATTCACGCCATAAGCTAGGCCACGTCCTTTGCCATATTGCGAGATGGCGGCCATGCCACTGCCGTCGTCAGCAACAATCAGCGGAGTCGCCATGGTGGAAATGGAGCGGTTAATTTCGATGCTATTGGTTGTGTGGTTGAGCGCTAGATTTAATGTGCGATCACCATAAATATCAGCCATCGCGGCGGTTTGTTGCTGTTGGTACTGGCCTGCAGTTTGTTGTGATAAACGCAGTAAGGTTGGCATATCGCTGCTTTTGAGGCCTTGGACGCTACCGGTTTTTAGCGCGACTTCGATTGGGTCGGGGATCGGCTCTATGGTTGGTGCAGGTGTGGGTTGGGCTGTGGGTTCTGAGCTTGGACTGACACCGGGGGCTGCGCTTGGTCCGATTCCTATATTGCCACCGTCAGTGCTGCCTCCACCAGTTAAAGGTGGGCTGCCATCAGTACCGCCACCGCCACCGCATGCTGTTAATATCAGTAAGAGTATGGCGCTGCCGAAGTATTTGGGATTCATAATTTCGCTCTGGGTATTGAAATAAATAACAGCAATGCCGCTGCTGTTGGGCATTTGTCAGTGTTTTTCTTTCATCATATTGAATGTAAGAATATTCTGATATGCTGTTTCGTACTATTTTTATGACATTTATGTTCATTGTCTTGGGGGAAGTTTGTCAGCACGGCAACATCAAACGGTGCAACTACGCCATTTGCAGGGCTTATATGTACGCTATCGTGATCGTCCTGCTTTATTAAGTGAACTCGAGTATTTGTTTGGTTTGCGCCAAGTGGCATCCGATAATTTGTCAGAAATCGCTGCCGAATCGGCTTTGCAATTGAATGAATACTTACACGCCTTGGGTGATCCTCATGCCATGAGTTGGGTGGCAAGTCAGATTGATTTGGCCGCCGGCGATGGTTTTATCTATTACTTACGCAGCGCGAATGTGTTAGAGACGGCGATTGCCGAGTTGTTGCGTTTTGCACCGATGTTGTTTCCCGATGGTGATATGCGTGTTGTGACTGAGGCAGAGCAATGGCAAATTCAATTTTCACCGTTGCCGCAGTCTGATCGTTTGGGCGGCTTGCTGCGCTATGAGGCGATTGTCGTGTGGCTAATCCGAGCGGTGAGTTGTATTTTGGGCGCTGATATCCGCCCTCTGTCGATGCAAGTCATGACGGCCAAGATGGGGTCTACTGAGCTAGAGACGATTTGCGCGACGCCAATTGTTTATCAGGCTGAATGTTTTAGCGTGGCATGGCCTACGTCATATTTGCAGAGCAAACTGCCTGGTTTTAGTGCGAGCTTGCATTCCACTTTGCAAGCCATGTTCAATCAACGATTCCAGCATTTTCAGGCGCAACATACTTTGCTGTGGCGCACTTGGCAGCATTTATCTCGAGGGCAGCAGTTGGCTTGGGCTGATTTAGCCAATACTGCGCATGCCTTAGGTTTAAGTAGCGCTTCATTTCGTCGCCAACTGAGTTTAGAGGGGACGAGCTTTCGCCAAATTAGTGTGCAAATGAAGCGTAATCGAGCGATTCATGCGTTGTTGGATTCTAAGATTCGTCTTGAAGACCTTGCCCATTCTTTGGGTTTTGCCGAAAGAAGTACTTTTGAGCGTGCATTTGGGCTGTGGTTTACTTGGTCGCCAAGTCAATTTCGTCGCGAGTTGAATCGATCATTTCCGCATCGACACCGTGCAAAGTGGCATGTTGCAGAGGCTTGGTCTTTTGCTGAATGCCACTCTAAGCGATTGGATGAGGCTTTGGATCAAGAGCTGGTTGTGTTGTCGAAGTTGGCGCCATATTGGCTAGATAATCCAAAACATACCGCTTTATTATTGGTTGAGTTAAATCTGTTAGAAATTGATTTTAATAAGGGTATGCATGAGTTTGCTAAGTTTGAATATAGCTTGGAGGCCTATACCTATCGAAATCTCTTGTGTTCTTCGCGAGGCATCCCGCAATCTTTAGAGCAAGAGCAGTATCAGCGAGCATTGCTGGTGGCTAATTTTTCACGGGCGGTGCTTGAAGATTGCGCATTTGCCACCTTGGATGCTGAGCATGGGCTTATGGTTTGGGCGGCTTATTTTCATCGACTAGCAACACCGCTTGAAGATTTACCGTTCGCTGAGCATTGTCGCCGTAGTGCCTTATTGCTGATTTTGTGGGGAGTGAACCCTGATGTACTGTCGTATTTATTGCGCTGGTCAAACAATGCAACGCTTGTTTCTGATTATTTAGAACACGCCTTAGATTATTTGTCCGCGCGATTAGATCAACAATCTCTAGCTTATGGTTGTTGGCGCGTTGAGTTTGGGCAACAAAATCAAGTTTATTCGCAGTGGGATTTACTTTTAAAGCAGATTAATCATCGGCTTGAAAGTCCTTATTTCGCCCATTTATGCGATCTTGAATCATTCACGCTGATTTAATTTATTGATAATTATTCGTATTGATGTTGACTTGTTTTAATCGCTATCGATGATTGAGAGTGGTTTGCTAGATGTCTTGAGTTTTGCTTGCAGTCGCTTGAGATAAAGCGGATGTGGCATGTTTATTTTAAGACATTGCCGAAATGTACTAAATCTATATCGAATTTGCTATACCCATGTCATTTTAAATTGAGTATTCTAGCGGGAGGGGTTTCTGAATATAATAATTAAATGGAAATAATCATGTTAATGTCTTTGAAAATTCGTACTCGATTGTTGTTATTGAGTATTTTGGCTTTGTCTGGTATGGCCATTATTATGGCGATTGGCCTTTATAATCAAAAGCAAGTCACATTGGACGAGCGAAAGTTTGCCATTAAAAGCCAAGTTGAAACGGCGGTTTCTATTATTAAGCATTATCAGGACTTGAACCGCAGTGGGGTTATGAGCGTCGAGGAAGCGCAAAAATCGGCAATTGCTGCAATGCGCCATGTACGCTACGGTAATGGGGAATCTTTTTTTATTACTGATACGCAGCAGGTATATAAATTATCGCCGAATAAACCTGAGTTTGAAGGGCAAAATAAAAGTACATTGCAGGACAAAAAAGGTAAATTCTTATTGCAGGATTTAACCCGCGCTGCGCAACAAGGTGGCGGTTATGTTGACTATTATTTTAGCAAACTCGGTAGTACTGAAGCGTTACTCAAAATTTCATATGCGGCATTAATTCCTGAGTGGAATTGGGTCATTGGTACTGGCGTTTATATTGATGATATTGACGCCGAAATGAAAAAGATATTGATTTGGGGATTGATTGAATTAGCGATTTTGGCGATTTTGGTGAGTTTGCTCGCGTGGCTAATTACAGCAAGTATTTTGCGCCAATTAGGGGGCGAGCCAAGCGAGGGGATCAAATTGATGCAGCAGCTGGCGCAAGGTGATTTGCAGTTGAAAATGCAGCAGGCACCAGCGGGGAGTATGTTTGCTTCTTTGGCAGAAATGGCGGCCAGTTTGCGCAAAGTCATGCTGGATGTAAAAAATGATGCGGATGTTTTGAATCAACAAGCCACGCAAATTGCACAATCGAGTCAATCCATTGCCTTGGCGGCCAATCAGCAAACTGATGCAACCAGTGCAATGGCTGCCGCGATGGAAGAGTTGACCGTCAGTATTAGTCATATTTCGGATAGCTCGAGTCTGACAGAGCAGGCATCGCGGCAAGCGACAGCTTTGTCACGTGATGGTGTTGAGCAAGTGGCAATGGCAACAACGACGATGGAGCATATTGCTGCGAGTGTGACACAAGCAAGCGGCCAAATTCGGGCGTTAGACACTCAGGCGAGAGAGATTTCGGGTATTGCCGCGGTCATTAAAGATATTGCAGGACAAACGAATTTATTAGCTTTAAATGCTGCGATTGAGGCCGCACGCGCAGGTGAGCAAGGGCGTGGTTTTGCGGTGGTGGCCGATGAAGTTCGAAAATTAGCAGAACGAACCGCTAGCGCCACAGTGCATATTGAAACCATGCTCAATGCGATTCAAGGTGAAACTGTAAATGTGGTGGCGGTGATGGATGAAGCGATTCCACAGGTTGTTCGTGGGGTGGCGCTGGCGCAACAAGTTAAGCAATCACTGAGCCAAATTCAAGAGGGCGCAGAAGCGACGCTCACGCATTTGCATGAGGTTGCATCAGCAACGCGCGAGCAAAGTTTGGCCAGCAATAGTATTGCGATGCGCGTAGAAGATATTTCGCAAATGGTGGAGAAAACCAGTAGCGCGATTGCGCAAACGGCGCAAAATGCAAGCCAAGTGGAGCAAGTGGCAATTCAACTGAATCGGGTAGTGGGGCAGTTTAAGGTGTAACTAAGCGGCTGTGTTGCTTTATGCAAAGCAACACAGCCGCTGGTTTTTTAATGCAGAGAGGGTTTATTGCTTGATTGCTGATCGAGTTGATTAATCCAATCGCCACCTAGACTGAGATATAAATTCGCCGCACTACTCAGATACGCGACTCGTGCAGAGGTTGCCGATTGCTGAGCTGAATAAGCTTGGCGCTGTGCATCGAGAACGGTTAAATAAGGCGCCAAACCGCCGTTGTATTGCAGTGATGCCAGCGTTGAATATTCCAGATTGGTATTGACCAGCTGGGTCAGTGATTTTAGGGTTTTTCCATCGGCTTGGTAGCTCGATAAAGCATTCTCTACATCAGCAAAAGACTGTTGTATCGTTTGTAGATAGCGCTGCTCTGCCGCTTGAGTTTGTGCTTCGGCGCTTTTGACTTGCCCTTGCGTTGAGCCGCCAGAAAATACGCTGCCACTGGCTTGTGCGGCTAAACTCCAAATCGAGCTACCGGCTTTAAGTAAATTATTCAATTGCTCGCTAACACCGCCAGCTAAACTGGTTAGCGATATTTGCGGGAAGTACTGTGCACGGGCAACGCCTATTTGAGCATTGGCAGCTTCAAGCTGTCTTTCTGCTTCTAAGATGTCAGGGCGATTACTTAATAAGCTAGAAGGTAAGGCACTAGGAATCACCGGTGCGGTTAAGGCATCTAGTGCTTTACCTCGGGTGATCGGCCCTGGATTACGTCCCATTAAAATGGATAGCGCATTTTCGGTACTGACAATGGCTTTTTCTATCGGTGGAATATTGGATTGTGCTTCTTGATATTGGCTTTTGACTTGCTCAAGCGTTATTCGAGCAATCACGCCGTATTTGAATTGCAGTTCGAATAATTCAACCGTGCGTTGATAGCTATTGACCGTATCTTTGGCGATATTGAGTTGTTGGTCTAGGCCGCGTAATTGTAAATACGTTTGCACGGTCGCTCCGGCCACACTCAGTAATACACCACGACGCGCTTGTTTACTCGCCTCCAATTGCGCGTTAGCTGATTCACTTTGCCGGCGCAATCCACCCCATAGGTCGATTTCCCAGTTAACATTCGCTGCCACTTGATAGCTATTGCTAACACGCTGGCTACCTGCTCGTCGCTCGCCGCTAGATAATCCACGCGTGGCACCAGCTTGATAGCCAATAGATGGGTAAAGTGCCGAGCGAGCAACGGTGAGTTGCCCTGCTGCGGCGTTAATATTGGCGAGCGCAATGGCCAGATTTCGGTTGTGTTGCACAGCTTCTTGCACATATTGGTCAAGGATGGGGTCATTAAATTGTCGCCACCATTCAGTATCTAGTGCATCTGGTTGTGCTTTACTTGGTGCATATTGAAAGCTGCTGGGAATGTCTACAGCAGGCCGTTGATAATCTGGGCCAACAGCACAGGCAGAAAGTAAAGTGATGCCCAATAAAGGAGTTAAATATTTCATTGTGGCTGCTCCTCTGTAGGACTTGCATCAGGCTTTGGCTCTGTTGTTGCTTGAGCTGATTTGCTTTTGCTTTTTTCTCGCCAACTTTCAAAGTGATAATAAAACAAAGGTACATAAATTAAAGCGAGTGAGGAAAGTAAAACCATCCCACCGATAATGCCAGTGCCAATCGAGTGGCGAGCATTGGCGCCGCTCCCAGATGCGAGCGCCAAAGGTAATGTGCCTAGCATAAATGCAAGTGAAGTCATGATAATAGCGCGTAAACGTAATTCACCGGCTTCAACTGCTGACTCGAGCAAACTATGACCGGCTTGATGCTGCTTGATTGCAAATTCTACGATCAAAATGGCATTTTTAGCGGCCAAACCAACTAAAACCAATAAACCAATTTGCATATAAACATCATTGTCTAGCCCACGTAACCAAGTAAAACTCAAAGCGCCCAGCAAACCAAAGGGCACGGCACAGATAACGGCGGCAGGCAGCGACCATGATTCAAATAGCGCCGCTAAGATCAGAAAGACCATTAAAATGCCAAGCAAGAAAATATAAATCGAGTCGTTGCCCGAAGTCGTTTCTGAATAAGATAATCCTGCCCATGCGTAACTGTAGCTACTTGGCAAGGTTGCCGCTGCCACTTCTTCTAGGGCTGAGATTGCTTGGCCTGAGCTGTAGCCTGGGTTAGGCGAGCCAATAATGTTGACCGCTGGGAACCCGTTAAAGTGCGACATAATCGTTGGGCCATTAACGAAGCTCATATTCACAACAGCAGATAAAGGCACCATGTCGCCATTCTGTGAACGGGTATAAATTTGGTCAATGTCTTCTGGTTTTTGCCGGTAGCGTGCTTCAGCCTGCATGGTGACATCCCAAACGCGGCTGTACTGATTAAATTGGCTCACCCTTAAAGAGCCAAATTGGGCTTGTAGGGCCGATAAAACATCAGAAATAGGGACGCCAATGAGATTACTTTGCTCGCGGTTTATCGTTACTTTCAATTGTTGACTATTGGCATTAAAGGTACTGGTAAGCCCACCTAATTCCGGTCGTTTACTGGCAGCCGCAACAAATTTTTGTAATACCTGTTGCATTTGTTCTGGTGTATCCGTGCCTTTATTTTGCAACCAAATTTCAAAACCGCCTGAAGTACCGATACCAGGTATAGGAGGAGGGATTAATGGAATAACTGCTCCGCCGGTCATACTCCTCGTATCTTTGGCGATTTGTTGTGTAACGCCAAAAACGGATTCTGATGCAGACTTTCGTTCATCAAATGGTTTTAAACCAATAAATGCAGTTGCTGCATTGGTTTTAACTTGCCCATCGAGCATACTAAAACCATTAATCATGGTGTTGTAACTGACAGCAGGATTGTCACGAATGACTTTATTCAGTTGTTCGCCAGCGCTAATAGTCCTTTGTAAACTGGCTGCCTCGGGCATCATTAAAGCCGCAAGCATATAGCCTTGATCTTCTTGTGGTACAAAGCTGGTTGGTACAATTCTGAATAACTGCCACAAGCCGAGCACCATAATGGCCAAAAGTAAAACGGAAAGCGCCGAGCGACGAATGATCGTATGCGAAATAACACCATATGATTTTGTAAGTCGAGCAAACCAATTATTAAACCAAGCAAAAAAACCTTTGGTTGGTGGAGAGGTGCGTTTGAGTAAGATGGCACAAAGAGTGGGTGTCAGAGTGAGTGCGGTGACACCCGATATCAATACGCCACTTGCAATGGTCGTGGCAAATTGTTTGTAGAGTTGACCTGTGGTACCTGATACAAACAGTGCTGGGATGAAAACGGCAGAAAGAACGAGCGTCATACTTAAAACCGCCCCAGAGACCTCGTCCATTGAAAGTATTGCGGCGTCTTTTACCGACATTTCTGGGTGTTCATGCATGGTATGTTCTACGTGCTCAATGACGACGATCGCATCATCGACCACTAACCCAATTGCGAGTACCAAACCAAACAATGTTAATAAATTAACTGAAAAACCCATTGCCGCTAAGCCAATAAATGCACCGAGTAGGGAAACAATAATTGCAATCGTAGCAATGACAGTGGCTCGAAGGTTTTGCAAGAATAAGTACATCACAAAAATAACGAGCACTAGTGCTTCTAATAATGTAATAACAACTTCTTTAATTGAGTCACGTACAAAATCAGTTGTATCTAATGCAATGGTGTAATCTAAACCACTTGGAAAATCAGCTTTGGCGGTACTGAGTGTCTTCCGAATTGCGTTAGAAACATCAATGCTATTTGCTCCTGCTTGCAGATAAACACCAATCGCAGAGGTGGGACGATTGTTAAATACATTCTCACCTGAATAATATTGTCGACCAAATTCGACTTTTGCTACGTCTTTTAAATGAACAATCGCATTGCCATTTTGGGACGCTTTAATGATCATATTTTCGTAAATGCTTGGGTCGGAAAAAGCACCATCGGTCACGACCGGGAAGGTCATTTCAACTTGCCCTTCATTGGGGGCTTGCCCGATTTGCCCAGCACCAACCAGCGCATTTTGACTGGCAATTGCTGATTTAATATCACTCGTTGTAACGCCTAAAGAGGCCATATTTCGAGGGTTTAACCAAATGCGTATTGCTTGATCTGGCGAGCCAAATAAAGTTGCTTGCCCAGCGCCAGGAACGCGTTTAATCGCATCCATAATATTAATATTGGTATAATTATCGAGCTGGGCTGAAGACATTTTCCCCGATTTATCATAAACAGCAATCACCATTAAAATACTCGATGATTGTTTTTCTACAGAAACACCATTTTGAGAAACAATTGCTGGTAATTGCGGTAATGCGCGATCTACTCGATTTTGTACTTGAACTTGAGCAATATCAGGATCTGTTTCTAGATTGAAGTAAGCCGTAATGGTAATGGTGCCGCTCGATGAGCTGCTTGACTTCATATAAAGTAAATTATCAACCCCAATAATTTGTTGTTCGATAGGGGCGGCGACAGTTTGTGCGACAGTTTGTGCATCAGCGCCAGGATAATTGGCGGTGATTTGTATTTGCACTGGTGCAATCACCGGGTATTGCTCGACGGGCAGGCTATATAGCGCCAACGCACCCACAATTGAAATGACAATGGAAATTACTGCGGCAAAAATTGGCCGTTCAATAAAAAATCGAGAAAACATAGTAGGCCTCGTTTATTTTTTTGCCGCAGAAGGGGCGTCAATAGTCTGAGTTAGACCAAGGGATTTATTCATTTCTGCAGCACTTAACGGAGTCACTTTGAGTGGTGCTTCTGGGCGCAAGGTGGTTACGCCATCGACGACGACTTGTTCACCAGCATTTAAACCACTGTTGACAAACCAGCCTAATCCTCGCCATTGTCCGGTTGTAACTGGGCGATATTCTGCTTGTGAATTTTTACCGACAACCCAAACATAATTGGTTCCAGCACCTTGCTGGACTGCTCGTTGCGGTAACAAAATGGCGTTTGGACGAACAGCACCTTTTAAGACTACATTGACATATTGATTGGGTAATAAGGCGCCATTGGGGTTGTCTACTGAGGCTCTGACCATGAAAGTACCAGTATTACTATTATAAAAAGGCGATGCAAAAGTGAGTTTGCCTCTTTGAGCATAAACTTGATTGTTTCCAAGTAAAATTTCTGCTTCATATATTCCGTTTGTAGGTGCACGTAGCAAACCTTTTTTTATTGCTTCTGTTTGGCTTTGGCGTTGATTCTCGGAAACGCTAAAATTAATCCACATTGGTGATAGCGTTGCGACGGTGGTCATTTTGCTATTACTAGCATCGATATAAGTGCCAACAGAAGGAATTGCCATGCCGCTGATGCCATCAACTGGCGAAGTAATCACGGTATAGCTTAAATTTAATTCGGCTTGCGTTACATTGGCTTTTGCTTGGCTTACACTTGCTTTTGCTTGCTGAAAAGTGCCTATGGCATTATCAAGGTCAGCCTGGGAAGCTGCGCCGCGTGGTGTTAATTCGTTATATCGGTTTAAAGTCAGTTGCGCGGTATTTAGAGCGGCTTGATTATTGGCCAGCTGAGCGCGAGCGGCATCTAATGCAGCCTGAAATGGTCGTTGATCAAGTTTAAATAAAACTTGATTTTTAGTGACTTTGCCACCTTCGGTATAATTTTTACTATCAAGGTAACCAGAGACTCGAGCGTGAATGTCGACATTTTGCGAGCTTTCAACGCGTGCCACAAAAGGAAAATCAACGGGTATATTTTGAGGCGTAATCGTGATTGCAGTTACTGCAGTTACAGGGATATTCGGTTTTTCAGATTTTTTGTCACAGCCAGTTAAAGTAATGAGGGTTGCAATAAAAAAGCTGCTATACCATCTTGCATGAGTGTTGCGCTGAGTCATGCAGTTCATATTTCTCTCCGATATATATTGAGTGAAGCAGCTTTAATTTTAGTTAGACTGTTTATTGCACTCATTTCAAAAATTTTAATTAATTCAGCATTAGCAATTATTGGGCATGGCCTATTTTTAAAAGAGGCCATGCCCTTTTTATTATTTAAATTTAATTTACGGCGTACAAATTTAAGCCCAATTCTTTTGCAATGTAAGCAACCATTAACTGACCACGAACACTATTGCCAATTGGATCAAGGGGAGGGGAGAAGCCGGCAATGGCTAATTGCCCGGGAGCAACGGCTAAAATACCGCCACCGACGCCACTTTTTCCGGGCAATCCAACGGTATAGGCCCAATCTCCAGAACTATCATAGAGGCCTTCCATTGTCATTTCGGCTAAAATACGGGGAACATTTTCAGCTTTCAATACCCTTTGTTTATTTAAAGGGTTGATACCGCCTGCCGCTAATGTTGCGCCCATTACGGCCAAATCTTTCGTTGAGATTAAAGTCGAGCATTGTCGGGTGTAGACATCGCAAGCTTCCATTGGGTCTGAATACATCGCCCCGGCAGAATAAAGCAGCCAAGCAATCGCGCGATTATGGAAGTTAGTCGTTTGCTCTGAACGATTAATTTCTTCGCTAAGTGCAATCTGCCGTCCTGCAAGTTGGCTTTGCATGCCTAAAATACGTGACCAACGCTCTTCAGGGCTACTTGCTTTGATCAAACTCACTGTTGCCATCGCACCAGCATTCACGAGTGGTGACAGTGGTTTTCCACCATGTAACTCAAGTGCCATTACAGAGTTGAAAGGTAGGCCTGTTGGGTCTGCGCCAATTTTGTTATGTACTTCCTCAGCTCCAACGTCTTCAAGAGCGAGTGCCAATGAAAATACTTTGGAGATCGACTCTAAAGCAAATTCATAATTTGAATCACCGCATTCAAAAACTGTGCCATCTTTGGTAACAACCGTCACACCCGCTAGCGAAGAAGGTACTGATGCGAGATAAGGAATGTAGCTCGCATTTTCGCCGCCCGCAGCTTGTGAAAATTTATCGTATGCCTCTTTAACTACTGCGGCTATTTTTGCGTGATCCAAGCTCATTGTGCCACCCCTTTATTTTCGTCTAAGACAACAACTTTGGTTTGAACTTCACTTGGATTACGGCCTTCTAATTCCCAACCAAATGCTTCAAAGTCACTCGCACCTTCTGTTGTTTTCCAATGTGGTTTACGGTTGGCATAAATTAATAGTGGTATTGCGACAAAAATGACATTGCCAGCGATAAGAATACCGATGTAGGTACTTGGGCTACCCACTGAAATTTGTGATGGTGGTACGAATGACAAAATAAATGCGACCATTGCGCCAACTAAACCTGCGCCGGCAAAAATCCACATCCCTGCACTGCCAAATGGCACAACATATGGACGTTTGGTGACTGGCTCGGTGTGGCGTAGATGGATTGCGGCAGCAAACATTAAGAAATACATAATCAAGTAAAGCGTTACAGTTAATTGGCTTAAGATTTGATATGCAGCTTGTACCGATGGCAAAATGACAAACATAACGGCTAAGAAAGTAACGACTAAGCCTTGGCAAATCAAAAGATTTGATGCCACGCCATTTTTATTCAGCTTTTGGAAAAACGGAGGTAAATAACCAGCTCGGCCAACAACAGCAATGGCAGCTGATGGGCCTGAAACCCAAACAGTGACACCACCGATTACACCAGCAAATAGTGCCAATGCAACAATAGAACCCGCCCATGGAATGCCATAAAAGTGGAAAAAATCGTTGTAAGCGACTAGCAGACTTTGCGTTAAATTAATCTCACTTTGTGGTACGACGAGGCCAATGGCTAGTGTTCCGAGCACAAAAATAGCTACAGTCGCTAGAGATGAAATTAAAATTGCTAATGGATAGTTTCGACTTGGGTTATCAATTTCTTTAACGTGGATAGCATTCATTTCCATACCAGCGTAAAAAAGAAAAATACCAGCAGCTAAAACCAAATTATCAAATTTAGAAAAATCAGGAATCAGCTTGTCCCAACCTAATTCAATATGAATTGGACGGCCTTCAATTAAATAAATGGCACCCAATAAAATCAGAATTGCCGCAGGAATGATCGTACCAATAAGGCCGCCCCATTTACTAATTGCTGATGACGATTTAACGCCACGTAATGTGACTAATGTTGCGCCCCAATAAACAACAAGAACGGCAATGATGGTGTAAACCGTGTTTGCTGAAAGCGCCACATCCCACTTTTGATTTGGTCCGACAAAAGCGAGTGAAACCCAAGCAAAGGTCAGTACGGTGGGGAACCAAATCGTTGATTCAACCCATAATAAAAAGATAGCAACAAACCCCCAGCGAGGACCAAATGCTTCGCCTACCCAGCGAAAAACACCGCCTTTTTGTGGCCAAGCTGTTGCTAGCTCTGCAGCAACGATTGAAACAGGAATTAAAAAGAAAACGGCAGCAAAGATGTAATAAAAAATCGAAGTTAAGCCATATTCAGCTTCTGCAGGTAGTCCGCGAAGGCTTACCACTGCAGTTATGTTCATAATTGCTAATGTCATTACACCAAGTGTGGCTTTGCGTAAAGTGCCACTCTTAGCAGGGGCTGCGGTAGTCATAGGTTTCTCCAATTATTGTTTCTATTTGAATTTAGAAAGCAAAAAATTTTTTGAATTACATTTGAAAATTTAAAACATCAGTGTTGAACGTAATGAAAGTGTCCAAGCATTATTTCTAGTTGGATCCGCGCCAGGGTTATGAACATATTGCACATCGGGAGTAATGAGCAAACCCTTTGCTACAGTCCAATTCCAATACAATTCAATTAATTTTTCATTACGTAATTGGTTTTGGTTTGATGTATTTTTTGCTGGATCGCTATAGCCAAACGCTAAACCTATTTGATCAGTAGGACTGCGTTGAAGTGGATTGTTGAGTGCTGTACCTAATGCATAAGAGCTTTTGATCGCCGTGGTATACCCAGAAGCCCGATTCGCCCTGCCAAATATCGCCCATGAGTCATTTAAATTTTGAACCGCATTAAATGACCATCCATGGCTCTTGGGTGATTGCAATTGAACACTAGGTACTTGGTAATAAGTCATTGAATATTGAGCTGACCCAAGTCCTTCAAATTTCGGGGTCCATTGAGCATAGGCAAACCATGAATAGCCACCATCAGCAAAGTGCTTAGTTGATAGTGTTGCCCCGCTGATGTTGTCCGCGCTTTGAAAACCAGTTGCAAACTGCAGTGTGCTACTTGGATTAATTTGTATATAGGAGCCTAAACCAGCAATGGCATATGTGGATGTACCATTTTGACTTAAAATATCATTATTAAAATTTTGTTGTTGACTACTTAAATACTGATTGCCATCAAAATTATAAAAAGGATATTGTCCTATAGAAATCAAGACTTTATTGCCTGGTAATGCTTGAGTGTAAGTCAATTGGGCAAATGTATTTTGCCGTGTGCCAAAATCGTTATTGGGGGTCACTAATCCTAAATTGTTTTGGAGATCTGCACCATTTTGATTGGTGCTGTATCGAACCCAAGTGTAGGCAAACTGCAATGAGCCAGTACCAATAGTATTATTTTGAAATAGCGTCCAATCTAATGATGGTGTCGCTAGCCATTGTCCAGCTGGGCTACCGCCGTTTGGTCGACCCCATTGTTGTAAGTAACTCAGATCCATTGACCATGAGATACCGTCTTCTTTGGCTGTTTTAGTTTTAAATGCTGAATATTCGCCATAGAGATCACTTGCATCCTGATATAAAGAATGCCTAGCTGTTGCGCGATCAATATTGTCTTGGATACGGCTAATTTTATGAACGTCTTCGACATCTGAAGATTCGTTAGTTGACGCATCGCTTTGAGCCGATGCAATTTGAGCCGCACTTATTAAAGCAATTCCACTCGCAATTTTAAATACGTACTGACTACGACGTGTTCGCATAATCTTCCCCTAATTGATTAAGATGCTACAAAATCAATCAGTTAGATTTCAAAGTAATTCATCAGCAGCGCCAAGATGAATAAATTCATACAGAACGACTGCTGATGGTTCTTTAAATCATAATTTTCATTTAATGTTTAAAACCACTCGCTTCTTGCTCTGATAGCGGTACGCTAACAGGATGTTTGCTGAGATGCGCTACGGCTTCTTTATAGTCTTTCAGCAATAAGCTAGCGAGGTCACGGCTAAAACCATGGCGAACTAAAATGCGTTGTACTGGAATGTTTTCTAAATGAGGCGGTAAGGTATAGGCCGGTACTAACCAGCCGCGCATGCGCAGGCGATCGGCAAGATCAAATAAACTAAAGCCATGATCAACACCATCTTTAAGTTTCCAAGTCAGCGCTGGAATACCTTGTTTTGGGTCGCCGTTATAAATGATTTCAAATGGCCCCATTTTGCTAATTTCATCGGACAAGAACATCGCCGTGTCATAGCAGGCTTGGTGAATCTTGCGGTAACCTTCTTTGCCAAGACGCAATAACGTATAGTATTGCGCAACAATTTGTCCGCCTGGACGAGAGAAATTCAAGGCAAATGTTGGCATTTGGCCGCCAAGATAATTCACATTGAAAATCAAATCTTGAGGTAAATCTGTTTTGTCACGCCAAATAACCCAACCTACACCGAGTGGCGCTAAACCAAATTTATGGCCGGAAGCATTAATTGATTTCACGCGTGGCAAACGGAAATCCCAAACGAGCTCTGGATAAGTAAATGGAGCAAGGAAACCACCACTAGCACCGTCAATGTGCATGGAGATATTCAGCCCCGTGTCTTTTTGCAATTGATCTAAAGCATCGCTGATTTCTTTTACTGGCTCATATTGGCCGGTAAAGGTAATACCCAGTGTGGGAACCACACCGATGGTATTTTCATCACAACGCTTAAGCACTTCTGCCGCATTCATCACAATACGGCCGTTATCCATGGGGATTTCACGAATTTCAATATCCCAGTAGCGAACAAACTTATGCCAACAAATTTGTACTGGTCCAGTGATTAAATTTGGTTTGTCATACGGTTTGCCGGCCGCTTTTTGTCTGGCACGCCATTGCCATAACAATGCCAGTCCGCCCAGCATCGCCGCTTCGCTAGAGCCAGTTGTTGAAGTGCCGAGAGTATTGCTGGCATCAGGTGAGTTCCATAAATCCGCGATCATATGAACACAGCGAGCTTCTATTTCTGCTGTTTGTGGATATTCATCTTTATCGATCATATTCTTATCGATCGTCATATCCATGATTTGATGCACTTCAGGCTCTGCCCATGTTTGGCAGAATGTGGCTAAATTTTGTCGTGAATTACCATCAAGCATGAGCTCATCGGTAACTACTTGCAGTACATGGCGAGCTTCGTGCTCTTGTGCAGGCATTTTGTATTTTGGCAAAGCGACTGATAGATCATTTGAAGCAAAAACTTCATCCAATAAATCGCTTCGTACTGAATTTTTCTCGTGTAGCATTTTTAATCCTCTAGGTGATGATTCATAGCTTATGGCTAGATAACCGCCAGTTAAAAATGGATTTAGCGCTTATTTATAGATCAGAAATTCAAGTCCGCATTCAATTCTGTGAAGTTGAAATCAAATACTTACTTGGTTATTTTTAATGCTTTCATGTTACATAAATTAGTTGTTTTGATATGTAAGTGATATTAGTTATTTATTTATCACTTAGTCAGTGGATGTAAATACTTTTTCGGTAGGTATGTCTCTGAATGTCTTTGTTTAAATGGATTGAGTGGCGATACCCCGTTGATAGGTGAGCCAGATACGTGGTATTTTTTTAGAAAATAATTCGAATTTAGTAAGAAGTACTGTAATTGAGGTGACAGCAGATTTTGAGTTTGAAGTGTTTATTTTTATTTAAAAACAATAGCTTGTTTTATGATTTTTGGTTTTTTATGTAGTGAGGGCGTAGGAATTGGTATTTTTTACAATCTAAGTATTTTTTTGATTGTAATTTGTAAGCTTTTGATTTTTTGTGTCAGCGTGGAGGAAAAGGGGCGCTGATGCAGCGAGTTCATCGTGCCAATTAGCGCTCAGCGAAGGTCGTCTGAGCGCAATGGGCGGTGGGCTAAGGGGGAGTTAAATCCAAAACTCACCTTGGCCGATCGGGCTCACTTTGCCGCTGACTTTAATTGAGGTCTCTACATCGAGTCGCAAGCGCGCAATACGCTTGATACCGTGGCCTTGTTCCATGATAAGACTAAATGGGGTTGGTTTATGTTTTGCGATGAGATAGCCACCTAAGTTGGCGCAGGCTGAGCCGGTGCCAAAATCTTCAGCAGATACGCCATTTTGATTCCAAAAATAACGCGCGATGACTGTTTCCCCTGCGTAAGCCCAGACCAATGCACCCGCACGCCCTTCTAAATTGATGGCCACTTGCATGAACTGCTCCGAAATAGGCTGGCAAGCGGCGACGCTGTCAGCACTATCTAATTGAATAATTAACTGCTCTGTGCCGCAATTAACAAATAGTGGTTGTTCCACAATATGACTGCTGCAGATACCAAGGGCGCTCGCGAGTGCAGTGAATTCGGGGCCATCGCGATAGCTGGGTGAATTGGCGGTGAGTGTGACTTGATGACCATCGACTTGCACAGGGATTAATCCAGCTTTCATTTGCAGTGTGAGTTGTGAACGGCCTTGAGCAATCACAAAGGCGGTGCCAAGCGTTGGGTGGCCTGCAAATGGCATTTCATAGCTGGGGGTGAAAATACGTACGGCCGCATCTGCTTGATCACTCGGCGTGACAAAAGTGATTTCAGAAAGATTCATCTGCTGGCCTAGCGCGGCCATTTCTGTGGCTGTTATCGCGCTAGCATCGGGAAAAACCGCGAGCGGGTTGCCGGAAAACAAGTGTTCGGTCGTAAAAACATTGACGAGCTGATATTGTATTTTTCTCATTATTGTCTCTTAGGTATATGCATATAGGTTATTAAATGAATGGCTTATATGGTTATACCTATCAAATTTCAGATTATTTAAGATTGATCAATAAGTGTGATTAGTCCACTTTTGTTCTGGAATCTTCACGCAGCGCATAAATCATCCACTGAATGCAGCACTCCGCTTGTATAATATTGGGTTTCGCCTCTTTGCAGTTTCAAAATTACTCCATGATTCGTAAATTTATCGGCAAGGTGCTACGGCGCCCAGGACGGCGTGTAGTGCACGCCAAGCATTATGGTATTCGCCGTGATCAACTGCACTCTGGTGCGTTGAAAGTCTGTGATCGTCTGCAAGCGGCGGGTTACGAGGCGTATATCGTGGGCGGAGCAGTGCGTGATTTATTGCTTGGTAAGTCACCCAAAGATTTTGACGTTGCGACTAGCGCTACGCCGGAGCAGGTGCGGCATATCTTTAATCGTTCGCGCATTATTGGCCGCCGTTTCCGAATTGTGCATGTGCCATTTTATGATCGCGGCGGTGAAGAGATTATTGAAGTGACCACCTTCCGTGGTAGCGCAGAGTCCCCCACCGATGCCAGTGGACGAATTATTCGTGACAATGTCTATGGCACGATTGCTGAAGATGCTGATCGTCGTGACTTTACGGTTAATGCCTTGTATTACGATCCAAATACCGAAGAAATTATCGATTTTCACCACGGTATCGAAGATTTAGAAAAGCAGCAGTTGGTGATGATTGGTGATCCGGTTAAACGCTACCACGAAGATCCAGTCCGGATGCTGCGTGCCGCGCGGTTATCGGCCAAATTAGGTTTGGCGATTGCGCCAGATACTCGCAAGCCAATTCGTGATCATGCCGCTTTACTGGAAAATATCCCGTCAGCGCGATTGTTCGATGAAATGATGAAGTTATTACTGTCGGGCAAGGCGTGGGATTGTATGCAAGCGTTGCGGGCGCATGGTTTACATCAGCCTTTGTTTCCATTATTGGATAAGCTGCTTTCTCAGCCAGAAACCGCCAAGTTTTTACAAAAAGCACTTGAAAACACCGATCAGCGCTTAGCTGATGATAAGCCGGTTTCGGCTGGATTTTTGTTTGCCGCTTTACTTTGGCACGAAGTCGAAGCGCTGTGGCAAAAGCGTCTTGCTGCCGGTGAAAGCAAAATCAGCGCCTTGATCGACGCGATGAATGATGTTGAAAGTAAAGTCAGCAAACGTTTGGCAGTGCCCAATCGCTACAGTGCCGCAATGAAAGAAATTTGGTTATTGCAGCCGCGATTTGAGCAACGTGTTGGTCTGCGTCCGTTCCGACTTTTAGAGCAAGCGCGATTTCGGGCGGCGTATGATTTCTTGTTATTGCGTGCCGATTGCGGTTTAGTGGAAAAATCATTGGCCGATTGGTGGACGCAATTTCAAGTGAGTGACGAAACCGAACGAACGGCGATGATTGACTTGGCGGCCAAAAATGGCCAATCGGGTGATGCTCCCGCCAAACGTCGTAAACGTAGTCGTCAGCGTAAACCTGCGGCTCTAAAGCAGTCTGGAAACTAAAGCGATGAAAATTTTTGTCGCTTTAGGCGCCAATTTGGGTGATCCAATCGCCCAACTCAATACAGCATTGGCCAGCTTAGCTGCTTGGCCAAAAATGACGCTGGTGCGCAGCTCTTCTTTTTATCGTAGCGCTGCAGTGGGTTATACCCAACAACCGGATTTTGTGAATGCGGTCTGCGAAATCAACACCGAGTTGACGGCCCTCGAAGTTTTGGCGGCGTTACTCTCGATTGAGACCCAAAATGGTCGTGCTCGTGAATTTAAAAACTCACCCCGCACCTTGGATTTGGATTTGATTTTGTATGGTCAAGCGCAATATGACTTGGCAGACTTGCAAGTTCCTCATCCACGGATGCACCAGCGGGCTTTTGTTTTGCAGCCCTTGCTGGAAATTGCGCCTGAAATTGAAATTCCACAACTCGGTCCAGCGAAGCACTTTCTTGCTGGCGTGGCCGAGCAAGTGTTGACGCGCATTCCTCAGAAAGCCACGCTTGCGGCTTAAATGTATCGATTTTCTGATCTATCTCCATTAGGATTGGTGCACTTTGCGGGGACGGCCCAATTTGCCGTCATCGCAGCGCCAACAGCAGCACCAAAAGTGCTGATCTTTTAAACTGCATGGATATCGAACCATGAAGACGACTCTGACTACATTACAAAAAATGAAACAAGATGGCCAAAAAATAGCCATGTTGACTTGCTATGACGCTAGCTTTGCGACGCTATTGGATGCCGCAGGCGTGGATATTTTTTTGGTTGGTGATTCGCTTGGCAATGTGATCCAAGGGCACCGCTCAACCTTGCCGGTGACAATGGATGATATGCATTACCACACACAGGCAGTGGCGCGTGGCACGCAATCGGGTCTAGTTTTGGCTGATCTCCCCTTTGGTAGTTATCAAATTTCACACGCCCAAGCCTATGAAAACGCCGCACGGTTGATGGCTGCTGGTGCTGAAATGGTCAAAATTGAAGGCGGTGCAGTCATGGTCGATACCGTTCAATTTTTGGTGCAACGCGGTATTCCAGTCTGCGCACACATCGGCTTACAGCCGCAATCGGTGCATGTGTATGGCGGATATAAAGTACAAGGCAAAACGGAATTAGAAGCTGAAGTTCTGGTCCGCGATGCATTGGCATTACAAGCCGCTGGCGCCAGTATGGTGTTGATGGAAATGGTGCCAGCGTCAGTTGCCAAAACCATTACCGAATCGCTGTCTGTCCCTACGATTGGTATTGGTGCGGGTGTTGATGTCGACGGCCAAGTGCTGGTGCTGTATGACATGCTCGGCGTTTATCCCGGCAAGAAAGCGCGTTTCGTGAAAAACTTTATGAGTGGCAGCCATAGTATTCAAGGCGCGGTTGAGGCGTATGTGAAAGCGGTGAAGGGTTTAACTTTCCCAGCCGAGGAGCATTCGTTTTAATTGAAAACTGGATTACGAATAGGACGAAAAAGGCCGAATTAAAGCTTAAGTTATGGTTTTAATCGGCCAATTGCGGTGTTTCTCTGCTGTTTTTACTGTCGCGCTCGGGGTTTCGTTGCTTTCGTATTTTAGTTGTTGTTATCTACCTTCACATTTCAGTCATCACACACCATGAAAATTATCCATACGATTGCAGAACTTCGCGCTTGGCGCAAAACCGTGGGCACAGTGGCTTTTGTGCCGACAATGGGCAGTTTGCATGCGGGGCATATGTCGCTCATCCATGCGGCAAAAGCCGCAGCGGAACATACCGTCGTGAGTATTTTTGTGAATCGCTTGCAGTTTGGTCAAGGCGAGGACTTTGATCGCTATCCGCGCACGCTAGAAAACGACGCGGCACTGATCGCCGAGCAAGGTGGCGTGGATGTGATTTTTGCGCCGGACGAGAAAGAACTGTATCCGAATGTGATTCAGCAATATCAAGTCACACCACCAGCAATTGCTGAAGAACTCTGCGGTGCGTTCCGTCCGGGGCATTTCCGTGGCGTCGCGACGGTGGTGACTAAATTATTCAATATTGTTGAAGCCGATATTGCGTGTTTTGGTAAAAAAGATTTCCAGCAATTATTTGTCATTCAGAGCATGGTGAAAGATCTGAATATGAATATTCAAATCTTGCCGGTTGATACCGGCCGTGCAGAAGATGGTTTGGCTTTGTCCTCACGCAATGCGTTTTTAACCGCAGATCAGCGTAATGAGGCGCCGCGTTTATATCATCATTTATCGCGGATGAAAGCGGCAATTGAAGCGGGGGATCGGGATTATTCTAAACTCGCGGTGCAGGCTGTCACTGATTTGCGCGTGCGCGGTTGGCATGATATTGATTATGTCGATACACGAAATGCTGAAACCTTAAAAGCCGCCTCAAATACTGATCACAAGTTAGTGATATTAATTGCCGCTCGGATCGGCAGTACTCGACTTATCGATAACATTGAAGTTAATCTCGACTAAATCGTGAATCACGAAAATTAAAAAATCATCGTCACGATCACGGCGATGATTTTTTTATGCACAATGAAGCTGGCGATTAAATATAAATAATATCGGCTAAGTTCAATTTTTTAGGCTTTCTTCATCTAGTTCAGCGCCTTTGATTCTTCGCAATAAAGCCCATAATCGGCGCTGCTTTTTCTCGGTCAATAATTCTATTTGTGCTAATAAGTCATATTCGCTGCGTAATTGAATTTGATGGCTATTGGCAAATAAATGCGCCGCTTCACTGACATGACCGCGGTGCAAGATCAAACCTTCTGTTGCTCTCTCATGCACCATCACACCAAGAAAATGCCGGATTTCGACGAGATCAATAATTGCGAGTGTGCTGCAATGAATCACTTTGCTAATGACTTCATTTTTCCAAATTAAAATATCAAGACTATTATTAACCCCCATGGTAAATAATGAATATTTGATACCTTTAACTTGATAGTAGGCAATGCACAGCTGCTTGAATTGCTGTTCGTTTAAATTGTTAATTAAATCAATTTGCCAGGTCGGTCGTTCAAGGTATTGACTGATTGCGGAGAGGGTTATTTTTTTAAACTGCGTGGTGCTTTCTTTGATTTGAGTGCGATGCCGAGATGATGGATTGGGTTTATTTTCTTTATTGATAAAAATAAATAAAATTATTGAGAAGTAACATAAGCTGACAATAAGAAAGATAGCCAAATGAAGTTGTGGCAATAGAATTTTAAAATAAAATGCATCTTCTAGAAATAAGCGAATAAAAACATAGCCGACGATAAATATCGTAGGTATGAATATAAAGAATATTGCAGTATATCGAATTTGGATTAACTGACGAAAGAAAGCGTTCAGTGTTGACATAGCGAATGGGAATCGTTGGTTTTGGGTATATTACTGCATGTGTTTTTTTCTATCAATGTTTGATTGATTTTTGTAAGTTTTTGTTGGCTTTATGTGCAGGCTGGTGGCTGGTGGCTGGTGGCTGGTGGCTGGTGGCTGAGGGCGCATGATTCGAATACCTGATTGCATTCGACTCATGCGGATTAAGCCATATTTAACGGCCGACTCAATGGCTTACATGCCCATATAGCGTCCGGTTTTATGATTGCTGGTAATGACTAAATTAAGTGCAAAAGCGCCAATGATTGAAATAATTAGTTGCTGCCAACTTACAATGGCAGCACCCACGGCTAAAATGGCTAAATCAATAATTAATTGAATATTCCCAGCACGCCAGCCTTTGGTTTTTTGTAAATAGAGCGCCAATACCGTGACCCCAGCTAAGCTGGCTTTATGCCGAATCAACATTAATATGCCTACGCCTGCCATGAGGCCGCCCATTAAGCCGGCAAAAATAGGATTCAGATTGCCAAAACTAACCCAGTGCGGCATCCATTCTGTGATTAGGGCTAAGCTCGCTACACAAGCAAAAGTCTTGAGGGTGAATTCTTTGCCGAATACTTTGTAAGCAAAAATATAAAACGGTACATTCAGTATAAATAAGATGAGGCCATAGGGTATATCGCTCAAATAAAATAAAATAAAGGTAAGCCCAGTAGTACCCCCTGTAATCAGTCCGGCATGCTTAAAAAGCTGGATGGCGAGTGCGACAAAGACAACGCCGGTGAGCATGCCTTGTAAGTCATCAATTAAGGTGTGTGATAGGTGTTTTTGTGGCATAGCAAGTCAAGAAATAATGGTGGCTTGCAGCATAGCGGCTTTTTTTGTGATTGGCTGTAATGAAATTACTTTCAGCATTTCATTTTAGGCAATTGAATTACAAATAGGTGTGAACTAGGGTGGTGAGCTGAAAGTATGCGGTTTTTGCGTTTTCAAAATGAAAAATTATTTATTATTGAAATATGGAATGCTGATTTTATGGAAATCGCTCAAGGTATTTCGATTATGGCTTTACAACTTTCTTTGTTTGTTCCTGTTATGGCTAGTACCGATAAAGTCGATAAAAACTACATTATTCTCCCGTGGTTCAGCTCCAGCTTTCTTCCACAGGCATTCAAAATGGCATTATTGATGCGAAGTATGCTGCGGCATTCAAGGAGAGCGCTATAGCAAGGCGCATGAATAGTCTTTGAATGACGATTTATGTTGTTGGCATGCCGCCAGTCATATTAGAGTTTGCCTATATTGATAATGAGCATAGTCTTAAAGTATTCAGCTTGAATGGCGGGAGATGATCATGATGATCAATTCGAATGTAATGGCTTTAGGGATGCAAAGTCGAGATGCGGTCTCTCAATCGGCATCGTCCAAGGCCATGCAAAGTTTGTCGAGTGGCTCGCGAATCAATAGCGCTAAAGATGATGCGGCCGGTAGTGCTTTAATTGAGCAATTTGCCGCCCAAATTGCCGGTAGCAATCAAGCGGTGAGAAATCTGAATGATGGTATTTCTTTGGCGCAAACCGCCGAAGGGGCTTTGAGTTCGATTTCGGATAATACAGATCGATTGCGTGAATTAACGGTGGCAGCGGGTAACGGCACTTTGTCGGCGAGTGATCGACAGGCGATGCAGGCTGAGGCCGATGCGTTGTCACAAAGCAATGCGGATATGGTTAAAAATGCGCAATTTAATGGTCAGGCGCTGTTGCAAGGGGGCTCATTTAATTTTCAAGCCGGGCCCAATGCCAATGATTTACTCAGTTTGAATAATCCAACCTTAAATGGTGCGAATGGATTGGCAAGTGCCGCCGGATCGCTCGATTTATCAAGCGCCAGTGCGGCCAATAGCAGTCTCTCTTTGCTCGATCGTGATATTGAGCTGATTTCTGGGCAGCGAGCGCAATTGGGCGCTTTTCAAAATCGAATTGATAGCGGCATTCAAAATTTACAAACCAGTGCTTTAAATTTATCTGCCGCCAAGAGTCGGGTTGCCGATACCGATTACGCAGCAACAACGGCGCAATGGACGCGGGATAAGGTGCGAAATAACGCTAATTTGGCGATGCAAGTTCAGGCGAGGGCGAATGCTGGGCAAGTCTTGAGTTTATTGCGCTAGGGGTATTGATCTCTGGCTTATGTGTTTAAATTGATTTGGGGCTATACCTCATTGTTTTTGGTGTTGAAGTTGACGTGTCGAGTCGTGATTCAGGCGATAGTGATGATACTCATCAATAACAAGCTCGCCGTAACTTACTACAGAAAGGGCCGATCTGAATCGGCCCTTTTTAATGGCTTAAATCATCAATGGTGTTTGTAACGAGCCAAAATGAGCGTAGACAGGTAAAATTGCCGCTTCATTTGAGGAAACATCATGTCCCACGCCGAAATCATTCAAACAACACAGCATTGGCTCGAGCAAGCGGTGATTGGCTTGAATTTGTGCCCCTTTGCTAAATCCGTCTATGTCAAAAATCAAATTCGCTATGTGGTGAGTGATGCGAAGCATTTAGATGGTTTTTTGGATGATTTGGATCGTGAGCTGGATTTTTTGCAACAAACCCCGGCCGATGAAGTAGATACCACGTTATTGATTCATCCGAGTTTATTTCCGGATTTTGCGATTTTTAATGATGTACAAGCACTGGCCGAAGATATCGTTGTTGAGCACGAACTGGATGGGATCTTACAGGTGGCGAGTTTTCACCCCGATTTCCAGTTTGCCGATACCGAGCCTAGCGACATCAGTAACTACACCAACCGTGCACCGTATCCGATTTTGCATTTGATTCGGGAAGATAGTATTGCGAAAGCAGTGGCTGCGTTTCCAAATCCGGATGTGATTTTTGAACGTAATATCGCCACCTTGGAAAAAATCGGTCTGGCCGGCTGGTTGACCTTGGGCTTAAAAGCCAGCGGTCAATAATGCGGATTTGGATTGTTATTTTTAGTCTTTGCTTGGCCGCCTGCGGCAGTAATCCAGCTTCGGTTTCGGGGCCGACACCCGCTGGCTTTTATCGCGTTAAATCGGGCGATACCTTGTATCGAATTGCCAAAAATAATGATCAAAGCGTTGCCGAGTTGCAGCGCTGGAATCGCTTATCCAAAAGCGATGATATTCAGGTTGGTCAGCTATTGCGATTGACGCCGCCAGCGGGGAGTACGGCAACGGCTAAGCCAAGCCCGACGCAGTCAGCTCGACCGAGTTTGCCGGTGGTTAATCCGCCAAGCAGTGTGGGTATTGAGATGGTTTGGCCGGCTCAGGGGCCATTACTGTATAGCTATGCGCCGCCACGCGTTAAAGGCATTGGCATTGGTGGCAATTTAGCTGCGCCGATTGTTGCGGTTGCCGATGGTAAAGTGCTGTATTCCGGCGATGGGATTCGTGGTTATGGTTTGTTGCTGATTATTCAGCATGCGCAAGGGTATTTAACTGCTTACGCACATAATCAAAAACTGCTGGTGAAAGAGGGCGCGCAAGTGAAGCAGGGGCAAGCCATTGCGGCGATGGGCAAAACTGGAACAGATAGTGTGAAGTTGCATTTTGAAGTGCGCTATAAAGGCAAAACAATTAATCCGCTGAGTGCGCTGCCGAGTCGTTAATGCCCGGTTTTGGGGGCGCATAAAACGATAGAATTTCATTTAGATTAAAGATCGCTCGTCAATTTAAGGCAGCGTGTTTCTGTGTACATTGAGGTAGGAAATGCAAGTAGCAGTGATTTCGGCGGTTGGCCTAAACCGAGTGATTGGCATTAATAATCAATTGCCTTGGCGCTTGCCAGAAGATTTAAAGCATTTTAAAGCGCTGACCATGGGGAGCGTGATGCTCATGGGGCGTAAAACATTTGAATCTTTACCCGGCTTATTGCCCGGCCGAGCGCATTGGGTGATTAGCCGTAACCCGCAATGGTCTGCCGAGGGCGCAACGGTATTTGCTGGGCTGAATGAGGCCATTGATGCGGCCAAAGCGGCCGGGCATGAGCGAGTGTTTGTGATTGGTGGCGGAGAAATTTATCAACAAAGCTTGGCGCTGGCCGATACGCTGTATTTGACCGAAGTGGCATTAAGCCCCGCAGGAGACGCATTCTTTCCTGAGTTTTCTTTGCAAGAGTGGCAAGAACAAAGTCGCGAACCGGGGGTGTCGAGCAACGGGATTGAATATGCTTTTGTGTGTTATAAAAAAGTAAAATAACTCAGGCTATCTGACATGGGTATGTGCTTCTGGGGATTTATTTGTAATGCTTGAATCTATATACCCCTAGTGTCAGCCTGAGATGATATTTCAACTGAAGCCAAACAATGCTCGTTGTTGCTACAAAAAAAGCCGATCAATGATCGGCTTTTTGCTGTATTAGGGCGTGCTTATTTTTGTTGCGCGCGTTCAAAGCTAGTCATGATCTCAGCTTCAGCTGCGGCTTTATCGCCCCAGTCTTGTACTTTAACCCATTTGCCTTTTTCGAGATCTTTATAGTGCTCGAAATAGTGTTTTACTTGTGCCAAGAGCAATTCTGGCAAGTCAGCTAAAGTCTGGATGTGTGCATACATTGCGCAAACTTTTTCAACTGGCAAAGCAATGATTTTCGCATCAAAGCCAGATTCATCTTCCATGCCCAAAACACCGATTGCACGGCATTTGATGACCATGCCTGGGGCGAGTGGGAATGGTGTGTGCACCAAAACATCAACAGGATCGCCATCGAGCGATAAAGTGTGCGGCACAAAGCCGTAGTTCATTGGGTACGACATTGAAGTGCCAACGAAACGGTCAACGATGATCGCGCCAGATTCTTTGTCAAATTCGTATTTAACGGGTGGTGCATTGGCTGGGATTTCGATGATAACGTTAAAGTCTTCTGGCAGGTTTTTGCCGGCTGGGATCTTGCTGATGTCCATGGTGGATTGTCCTGAGTAGATAAAGCGAAAGAAAACCCTAAATCAGTCGTCAATATTACGCTAGCATAACCGGCGTTGACGGTGGGTTTTCAAGGTTGCATTGAATATAAACCCCCCGATTATATCTATCCCTTGTGGCTCTTGATAGTTTGCTGAACGGAAAATGTAGGGAAAGTACAAATATTGCACTGCAATAAGGGCATGGCATACTGCTGCACAGTATACAATTAATCATTACTCTTTGAGGTTGCTCGCGATGAAACCCCACTATCTTGCCCCTTTGTTTGATCCCAGCTCAATTGCGGTGGTGGGCGCATCGGATACGGTTGGCTCAGTTGGGTATTCGGTGACGAAAAACATTCTGGATGGTGGTTATGCTGGTGCGCTGTATGCGGTGAATCTAAAGCATAAAACGGTGCAGGGTTTACCAGCGGTGAAGACGCTCAGTAAGATCACCAATCCGGTCGATTTAGCCATTCTCACGACGCCCAGTCGTACACTACTGAAGTTAATCGAAGCCTGTGCTCAACAAAATATTCGCCACGTCATGATTATGTCGTGCGATTTTGTTGGCCAAGATAAAGCCAGCCAAAAACTGCTGAATAAAATTTTACAGCTGGCCAAGTCGCTCAATATTCGTATTTTAGGGCCTTCGGTATTTGGTTATTGCCGCGTCTCGAGTAAATTATTGGCGGCCAATTTTAGCGGCAAAATTAAAAGTGGCAGCTTGGCGGTGGTCTCGCAATCGTCTTCAGTCACTACGGCGATTTTAGACTGGGCAGAGTTACACGACGTTGGCTTTTCCTCGGTGGTTTCTTTAGGTACCGCATCCGATATCGACGTGGGCGATGTGCTCGACTATTTGGTTGCTGACCCAAAAACCAAATCTATTTTGCTGTATATCGAAGAATTAAAAGACGCACGCTTATTTATGTCGGCGCTACGCGCTGCGTCACGCTCTAAAGCGGTTTTGGCGTTAAAAGTCGGGCGTTATGAGCAAGAAATTAAAGTTGGACGCACACATTCCGAACGCTTAATTAATCACAATGATGTGTTTGATGTGGCGCTGAAACGAGCTGGGGTATTGCGTTTACGCTCGATCAATCAATTGTTCACCGCAATTCGAGTGATGGACGGTTCTTACCGTACCAAAGGTCGCCGTCTGGCGATTATTACCAACGGTATTGGTGCAGGGTTGATGGCGGTCGATCGCGCCAACGATTTACATATTGAATTGCCACAATTGGCCGACGCCACTATTGCCCAGTTGCGCGGGTTATTGCCGCTACAAAGCAGCGTTCACAATCCGGTGGATGTGTTGGGTGACGCCAATGCCGAACGCTTTAAACTTGCTACTGAGTTGGTGATTAAAGATCCAAATGTCGATGGCGTGTTGGTGGTGTTTACCCCGCAAGTTGGCACTGACGATATGGCGACGGCCGAGGCGATGATTGCGCTGAAAAAGACCACCGATAAGCCTTTGCTATTGGCGTGGGTGGGCGGCAAGAAAATCGATGCTAGCCGAAAACTACTCGGCAAATCGCAAATGGCGTTTTTTAATGCGCCAGAAAGCGCGGTTGAAGTGTTTTATTCGCTAGCTGCATGGCAATACAATCAGCAATTGTTGCTACAAACGCCAAGTCCATTGGGCGAAATGGAGGCGCCAGATCTAGAAACTGCGCAAATGATTATTAGCACGGTATTGGCCAGTGGCCGTGAAGTGCTCGATGAAGTGGAATCAAAAGCGATTTTACGCGCGTTTCATATCCCCGTTACGCTGACCATTCGGGCGCAATCGGTTGACGAAGCTGTCTCGGCGGCAATGGGTTTGGGGTTGCCCGTGGCGATGAAAATCGACGCCAAAGGCATATTGCATAAAACCGATATTGATGGCGTTGTGCTTAACCTCAATAGCTTGGTTCAGGTGGCCACTGAGGCCAGTAAAATGCTGTCGCGCGCGCATGAACGACTCGGTGCCGAGAATGTGCGTGGCTTGGTGATTCAACCGATGCATGGCAAAAAATCCGGTCGCGAGTTAATGGTTGGCGTTGGACGTGATCGTGCGTTTGGCCCGGTGATTACCTTTGGTTATGGTGGGGTTACTGTTGAGGTATTTAATGACATCGCAGTGTCTTTGCCGCCGCTCAATGAATACCTCGCTGAAAATCTAATTAGTCGCACGCGAGTCAAAAAAATGCTCGCACCATTTCGCAATTTACCCGGCGTGGATATGGCGGCGGTTAAGGCTGTGTTGATGCGGGTTTCTGAGATGGTGTGTGAGTTTCCACAAATTCAGCAGTTGGACATTAATCCGCTGATTGCCGATGAAAATGGTGTCATTGCCGTGGATGCGCGGATTGTTTTGGCGCCATTGGCCGAGCATGCGCGTCGCTATAGCCATATGGCGATTCACCCTTATCCGGCGCATTTAGCGCAAGTGACCCAATTGAAAAATGGCCTGCCGCTAGTATTGCGCCCGATTCGTCCTGAAGATGCCGATTTGATTGCGTTGTTTGTGAGTAAGTTGTCGGATGAAAGTCGCTACAACCGCTTTATGAGCACTTTAAAATCATTACCTCAAGCGATGCTCGCGCGTTTTACTCAGCTCGATTACACCCGAGAAATGGCGATTGTGGCGACGGTTGAAACCGCGATCGGCACTGAGATCATTGGCGTCGCTCGTTTTAATGCCAATCCTGATCGAGATAGTTGCGAGTTTGCGGTGGTGATTAGTGATCAGTGGCAAGGGATGGGCTTGGGTGGGCGCTTGATGAATGCCTTGTTTATCGCTGCGCGTGATATGGGCTTGTCGGTGATTGAAGGGGAGGTGTTAAGTAGTAATAAAACGATGCTCACCTTTATGAAACACATGGGTTTTAGTATTACGCGCCATGCTGAGGATGATAGCTTGAAGTGGGTGGTGAAGCGCTTACAAGACCCAATTTAAGTGCCTTTGGGCGGGATTTTTGGCTGAAAAAACTTGCAAATTCAAAAGCTTGTTGCTTTTTTTAGTCATTTTCTTGACATTTGCTTTGACTTTTGATTTTAGGTGCCGTATATTTGCGGCACTAATTTGATTGAGCACATTGAATGCGACTTCACCTCGACGTGATGATCGCCAAGTGTTTAGTAGTTCCTCCCCAGCAAGCCTCCTCAGCTTATCTGCAAAGTTTCCTCGAAACGTGGTGCTCTTCTATTGGTGCTTTACCGTCCGGCTTTTGGGCGGAAATTGGCTTAGCAACCGTCAACAAGGTTAGCCGAGCCCCATAGTTTGGATTCCATAAATGACTAATCGTATGTTTGATTTTGATGTAGAAGCTCGTCCGTCCACTCGTTCTGCCGAGATGGAAGGTTGGTTTCAAATTGTAATTTGCCATGGCAATGCGCGTAAACCCGTTACCGATTGGCAGCCTGCGCCGTTAGCACAACGTGCTACCGTGCATTCTGTTTTACAAGGTGCCGCAGCGGTTGCACGTCAGCAAATTCAATCTCAGTTTCATTAATTTGCCTTCGGCAACACTTGCCGATGCCGCTTACATTTTTTGCCGTGCCCATTGATACATTGCCTATGTTTGGGCGCTCGGCGAGCATTATCGCGGATGAGGGTGATTTTTAATTCAATCCGCAGCCTATTTTTAATTAAGCCAAGCTTTTGCTTGGCTTTTTTTATTGGCACGCTTCCTGCTTGTGCTTATTCCATCTTCATGGAGTTTGAATATGCTAGGCCGTCTCGACGATTATTTTCGCAATCAAGAAGCCGCACTGAAATTACGCAGTTACCGCCAAGAAATTTTGGGTTCAAATATCGCCAATGCCGATACGCCCAATTACAAAGCGCGGGATATTAACTTTAAAGCGGCTTTTGAGGCGGCTCGAACCTCGTCAAATACGAATACTGCGCCCTTGAAAACCAGCGATAGTCGTCATTTGCAACCGAGCAAAACAGTCGATTTATTTGCCCCAGAGCGGCTGTATCGCAATGAGCAGCAGCCGTCGATTGATGGCAATACCGTTGATATGAATACCGAAATGAAAGAATTTACCGATAACGCGATTCGCTATCAGGCAGCGGTGACGTTTCTGACGCGCCGGATTGAGTCGATGAAAACCGCGTTAACTGGTGGCCAATAAGGAATACATAAATGTCTCTGTTTCGTGTTTTTGATGTTGCTTCATCGGCAATGAATGCGCAGTCGGCGCGCTTGAATGTGGTGGCGAGTAATTTAGCCAATGTGAATTCTGCGACGAGCTCTGATGGGCAGCCGTATCGAGCTAAACAGGTTGTATTTCAAGCTGTACAGGGCAATACCCATAATGCTGCTTCGGTAGGGGTGAAGGTTGCTGGGGTGATCGAAGACCAATCACCGCCGCGTTTGGTTTACGATCCAAAGAGCCCTTTTGCCGATGCCAACGGTTATATCGCGATGCCTAATGTCAGTGTGATCGAAGAAATGACCAATATGATTTCAGCGTCACGCTCGTATCAAACCAATGTCGATGTAATGAATACGGCAAAAACCTTGCTGATGCGCACCTTGTCGATCGGTCAAGCTTAAGGAGAATCATGATGGCTACGGCACCCGTAAATAATAATTTTGATTACACATCTTTAAATACCAAAAACAATAAAGTCAAAACCGCGGCGGAACAGCAGCAAGACAGTTTTATGAAGTTGCTGGTCAAGCAGCTGCAAACGCAAGACCCGATGAATCCAATGGATAACGCGCAAACCACCAGTCAAATGGCGCAGATTAATACGGTGACTGGGATTGGCAAGCTCAATGAAACAATGATGCAGATGCAATCGCTGTATGCCGGAACGCAAGTGATGCAAGCGGCAAATTTAATCGGCAAAGAAGTCCTTAGCCCCGGCAAAGGCTTCCATTTTGACGGTACCAACAAGGCCGATTTGCGAATGAATATTCCAGAAGGCACCACGGGCGCTGTGCTCAGTGTATTTAATAAAGATGGGGTTGAGGTCGCCAAGATTCCTTCCAGCACTACCACGCCAGGCTTGGCGAAGGTGGAGTGGGATGGCAAAAAAGCCGATGGTACGCTATTGCCAGCAGGTGAATATACCGTTGCCGCCAAAGGGCAAAGAGATGGCAAGGAAATTGCTTTAGACACGGTAACTTGGCAAGTCGCTAAATCAGTTGAATTCGGTAGTGCTGGCGTTGGCGTGTATTTGGCCAACGGCAATAAAACGGGTTTTGGTGATGTGATTCAAATTCGCGCCGCTGGCAGCAGCACTAACGCATAAAAGTAGGGGAATATCATGGGTTTTCAACAAGGTTTAAGTGGTTTGGGCGCATCGGCAAAAAGCTTGGATGTGATCGGCAATAACGTGGCCAATGCCAATACCGTTGGTTTTAAAGGTGCACGCGCTGAGTTTTCCGATATTTATGCCAGTACCTTTGGCTCTTCGTCCAATATTGCCGGTATCGGTGCTAAGAATCAGACCATTGCACAGCAATTTGGCCAAGGCAATACCACCTCGACCAATAACCCTCTGGATATTGCCATTACGGGTAATGGTTTTTTCCGGATGCAAGATCCAACTGGCACGATTAGCTATGCACGCAATGGCCAGTTCCAGTTGGATAAAAATGGCTTTATCGTCAATAACGCGCAGTTATTAACCGGTTGGCCGGTGGATGGCGGAACGGGTCAAGTTTTGGCAGGCTCAACCCCTCGACCAATTCAGTTGCAGTTTTCTAATATCGGTGCGCGCCAAACCGGCGGCTCTGGTGTGACCGGTGCCGGCTTGAACTTGGGTTTAAACCTGAACGCCAACGATAAAGTGATACCCGCAACCACCGCTTTTTCATCGACTGATCCCACTACCTACAATTACTCAACGTCAGCCACGGTGTACGATTCTTTAGGCGGCACCCATACGCAAACGTTTTACTTCCGTAAAAATGTACCGCCAGCTACGCCGACTACGCCACCAACGAGCACTTGGCAAGTGCATTACGCATTAGATGGGAAAGACGTCAATGTGGATGGTACTTTAGGTGCGCAAGCGGCAGCAACAATGAAAGCTGGCACTACGGCGGCTGCGGTGACTGTACCACCAGCCACGGCTGCGTCGGTGAATGCTGCCATTCAAGCGGCTGTGGCGACTGACAATACCGCCGGTGCGACCGCCGTGGCGACCGCCGCTGCAACGGCAGCAGCTGCGGCAGGGGCAACGCCCGCTTCGGTCTTAGCTGCGGCACAAGCTGCGAATTCTGCGCTGTATTCATCAAGTTCAATTACCTTTGATGCCAATGGCCGCCCTGTGGGTATGCCGGTTGGTGGTACGAATTTTAATGTGACCGCTGCGGGGCTCAATAACGGATCAAACGGTTTGAATTTTCAAATGTATTTTGATAAATCAACGCAGTTTGGTAGCCCGTATTCGGTGAGTACGCTGACGCAAGACGGTTATACCGATGGGATTTTGACTGGTATTTCAGTGAATAAAGACGGGATGGTGCAAGGTCGTTATTCCAATGGCCAAACGCGGAATGTGGCGCAGATTGTGTTGTCTTCGTTTACCAATGTGCAAGGGATGCAGCCCTTGGGGGATAATCGCTGGGCAGAGTCGTCGGCGTCAGGTCAGCCGCTCACCAATGCGCCAGGCTCAGGCAGTACTGGATTGCTGCAGTCTGCATCCGTTGAGGATTCGAATGTGGATTTAACCAGTGAATTGGTTAATTTAATTACTGCGCAGCGCAATTATCAGGCCAACTCACAAACGATTAAAGCGCAAGATACCATTTTGCAAACCATCGTTAACTTGCGTTAATAGAGAGATATGGATCGTTTAATTTACGTGGCAATGACGGGCGCTAAGCAGACTGAATATCGCCAATCGACCGTTGCGAATAATTTGGCCAATGCCAATACCACTGGTTTTCGTGCGGATTTGGCGGCATTTCGTGCGGTTCCGGTGCTTGGTGGCCCCGGTTTGGCCACGCGTGCCTTTGCGGTTGAGCAAGGTGCAGGCTCTGATTTAAGTCAGGGGTCTTTTCAGCAAACCGGTCGTGAACTGGATGCGGCCATTAGTGGTGACGGTTGGTTTGCAGTGCAGAGTGCCTCGGGTGAGGCGTATACCCGCAATGGTAACTTTGTGGTTGATGCCAGCGGGATGCTAAAAACCTACACCGGTTTGATTGTTGAAGGTGATAGTGGCCCGCTGACGATTCCAGAAAACACGCAAGCATCGATTGCTGCAGATGGTACGGTGTCGGCCATTGACTTGGCCAATCCTGCGCAAGCGGTGGAAGTTGGGCGTTTGAAGTTGGTGAATCCCGCTGCGGCAGAAATGGAAAAAGGCCTGGATGGTTTATTTCGCCGCCGTAATGGTGAAGCCGGGCAGCCCGATCCAAATGTGCGCTTGTCCGTAGGCGGGATCGAGGGGAGCAATGTCAATGCGGTGGATCAGTTGGTGACCATGATTGCCACTCAGCGTCATTACGATATGCAAATTAAATTATTACAAACCGCCGAGCAGAACTCACGTTCTGCCGCTTCGATTTTATCGTTGAACGGTTAAGTCTTCGATAAGGAATAAAGCCGAATGTTTCGCTCATTATTGACCGCAAAAACTGGCATGGATGCCATGCAGTTTAATGTGGATGTGATCTCGAATAACTTAGCCAATGTGAGTACCACGGGCTTTAAGCGAGAGCGTCCCGTTTTTCAAGATTTGCTGTATCAAAACTTGCGTCAACCCGGCTCGGCCACTAGCCAATCAACTCAATTGCCAACGGGCTTGGATGTGGGAACAGGGGTGAGCCCTGTCGCTACTGCGCGTATTTTTATGCAGGGTAATATGCAGCTGACTGATGGTCCGTTGGATATGGCGATTAATGGCGCCGGTTTTTTTCAAATTGCAATGCCAGATGGTAAAACGGCGTATACCCGAGATGGTAGCTTTCAAGTCGATAACCAAGGTACGGTAGTGACCTCGAATGGTTATCCATTAGAGCCCGCGCTTCAAGTTCCCTTGGGGACAACCAAGGTGACGATTGCCAAAGATGGTACAGTGACGGCAATCATTAATAATGATTCTGCCGCGCCGACCCAATTGGGCAATATTCAGCTGGCTACTTTTATTAATCCGCCGGGCTTACAGGCAGTTGGCGGTAATTTGTATCTGGAAACGGCGGCCAGTGGTGCGCCAACAGTGGGTACGCCCGGTACAAATAGTCTTGGTGCCTTGAATCAAGGTTATGTTGAAGCGTCGAATGTGAATGTGACCGAAGAATTAATTAATATGATTCAAGCCCAGCGGGCGTATGAAATGAATTCTCGCTCAGTGCGAACGTCGGACGAAATGCTGCAAAAACTAGGTACTTTATAACGTGGCAACATTGTTTAAATTGATTCCGCTTCGCAGCATTTTAGCTGGATTGCTGTTGTTGAATTTAGCGGCTTGCGTGGCGCCGCAATCGATTGTGACGCAACCGATTAGCGCGCGTCCGCAGCAAAATGTACTCACACAAAGCAATAATGGCGCAATTTTTCAAGTGGGAACGGCTAAATTGCTGTTTGAAGAGCCAGTTGCGCGCCGCATTGGCGATATTTTGATTATTACCATCGAAGAAAATTTATCTGCAGTTAACTCAGCCAATAGTGGCGCGAATCGCTCAGGTACTCTGTCATTGGGTGGTTCAACGAGTTTGCCGTATATGCCCGGGGCGATAGAAAAGCTATTGTCGGGTAGCGCAGATATCACCTCTGAAAACACCTTTGCTGGCAAAGGTCAAACCAATAGCAGTAATACATTTAAAGGCACAATCGCAGTCACCGTGGTTGATGTATTGGCCAATGGTAATTTAGTCTTAGGCGGTGAAAAGCAGATTGCCGTGAATGGCCAAACCAGCTTGATTCGTTTTTCAGGTGTGGTTAATCCAAACGATATAAAGGCAGGCAATACGATTTCATCGACTCGGGTCGCTGATGCGCGTATTGAGCAAGTTGGGCAGGGTGCGATTGCTGATGCCAACACCATGGGTTGGATGCAGCGTGCTTTTATGTCGATTTGGCCATTTTAAGTAGGTTTAAAGGAAAGTAATGCGCCACTTATTGTTGGTTTTACTGTGTTGTACGTCGATGTTGAGTATGGCTGAGCCTTTAAAACAGCTCGCCAGCTTTGCCGGCGTACGAAATAATCAATTGGTGGGGTATGGCCTTGTGGTTGGCTTGGACGGTACCGGGGATCAAACCACCCAAACGCCGTTTACAGTGCAATCGATCTTAAACATGCTGACCAATCTTGGCGTGCAAGTGCCTACGGGGGGTAATTTACAGCTTAAAAACGTGGCTACGGTGATGGTTACGGCGACATTGCCACCCTTTGCGCGCCCGGGCCAGCCTTTGGATGTGGTGGTTTCTTCGATTGGTAATGCCAAAAGTTTGCGAGGTGGTACTTTATTAATGGCGCCGCTGAAAGGTGCTGACGGGCAAATTTATGCCATGGCACAAGGCAATTTGATTGTCGCAGGCGCTGGTGCTGCAGCGGCCGGGACCAGCGTGCAAGTGAATCAACTCGCAACAGGTTTGGTGCCGGCAGGGGCAACGGTGGAGCGTGCCGTTCCAACTTCTTTGGGGAATGGCGAGTTTGTCCAGCTAGAGTTATTGCAAACGGACTTTTCAACGGCAAGCCGAGTAGTGAATGCCATTAATGGCCAAATTGGCGCGGTGGCCACTGCGCTGGATGGGCGAGTCATTCAGGTGCGCGCACCGCAAGATCCAAATCAGCGCGTGGCTTTTTTGGCGAGGCTAGAAACGCTCGATGTCACGCCAGCGCCAAGCAATCCCAAAGTGATTATTAATGCTCGAACCGGCTCGATTGTGATGAATCAAGCGGTTACCGTGGATGCCTGTGCCATTGCGCATGGCAATTTAACGGTGACGATTTTGGCAGAAAATGCCGTGGTGCAACCCAATGCGCTCGCCGGTGGGGCGGCCAAACGGGTTGAAAATGCCGAGATTCAAATTGAAACCGGTAAAGGCCCGATGGTGCGAGTGCCAAAGTCGACTTCGCTCAATCAAGTGGTTAGGGCACTGAATGCCGTTGGGGCAACGCCACAAGATTTGTTGGCTATTTTGCAAGCAATGAAAGCGGCGGGCGCATTAAAGGCGACCATTGAAGTGATTTAATTTGTTGCTTCATAAATTTACAATGTATGTCTGGGTATATGCTGTTCAATCTTTTTGTATAAAGCTTGCATGTATATACCCATGTGGTTTTAAGTGTTTGTATCAAAATGACCTTTCTCGCGATAAAAATCCCCCCCCCAAAAAAAAATACGAAACATGAAAGCAAGACGATTTTGTTGCTATCGATGCACTCACTGCTCGTGCAGCAGTTTGCTGGTAAAGCGTTGCAGCCAATTGAGTATGCCAAGCTAACCTAACAGTGCAAGACCACTATTGCTTGATTACTTAGCATTTTTTCCTCGCAAAATCAGTCCCCAATACCTCTCGGCATACTCTTTGCTTATGGATTAACAACTAAGCTATTGATGTGTTCGGAGCCGACTGTGAATTCAGCCAGTAATGCCATTCAAAACACCCTCGCGATTGATCCTAAAGCCATGAATCAATTGCGGGTGACCAATCGCGCCGACACGGCGGCGGGGGCCAAAGCGATTGCCCAGCAATTTGAGGCGCTGTTGATGCAGCAAATGTTGTCATCGATGCGTACTGCGGCACCCACCGATAGCATGAATGACAGCAGCAGCGTTGAGATGTTTCGTGGCATGCACGATCAGCAGCTCACGCAAATGTGGGCTAATCAGGGCGGCTTGGGTTTGGCCGATGTGATTATGCGTCAGATTCAAGTGCAGCAAAATCCTGCTTTATTACAACAACCCTTGCGCCATGGCGTCAATCCATTGATTGATCAGGGTTTGGATTATCGTAATGTGAAAACGGTTCCGAATGCAGCGGTCGCGGCAAAAACTGCCGCTATACCGACTGATCTTGCCGATGGCGCAAGGTCTAGTGCTGCTGACTTTATCCATAAAATCAGCGCCGCGGCGCAAAGTACTGCCAGTGCCTTGGGCGTGGCGCCACATTTATTGCTAGCGCATGCCGCGCTAGAAACGGGTTGGGGTAAAAAAACGCTGAACGACGCTGCCGGTAATGATTCATTTAATTTATTTGGCATTAAGGCGGGAAGTAGCTGGAAGGGAAAAACGGTTGATGTATTGACGACTGAGTTTGTCGATGGCACGGCACAAAAGAGGGTTGAAAAGTTTCGGGCTTACGATTCATATCAAGATGCATTTGCTGACTATGCCAGTGTAATGAAGCGGCGCTTTGGCGATGCTTTGGAGCAAGGTAGCGATGCGCTTGGCTTTGGTAAAGCTTTGGCCAAAGAGGGTTATGCCACTGATCCACAATATGCACAAAAATTCGCGCGTGTTGCTGACAGCGTGGTGGCGCGCTTAAGTGCTCAAAATTCAAGATTGGGCGCTTAACGCCGATAGAATAAGTATAGGAGTTTCATCATGGCCTCATCGGTATTTGGTATTGGCGTCTCGGGCTTAAATGCCGCTAATTTAGGTTTAACGACCACAGGGCATAATATTGCCAACGTCAATACCGATGGCTATTCTCGGCAAACGATTAAGCAAAGCGCGCCTTATCCTTTGCTAACTGGCAATGGTTTTAATGGTTTGGGCGTGCAGGTCGATTCGATTAAACGGGTTTATGATCAGTTTTTGACGCGTGCTGTCGATATTGCGCAAACCCAGTCGAGTTACCAGCAAACTCGTTTGGCGCATTTGGCCGAAGTGAATAATATTGTGGCTGATCCAACCGCAGGGGTGTCTCCGGCGCTGCAAGAATTTTTTGCTTCGGTACAAAATGTGGCGACCAATCCAAGCAATCCACCGTCGCGCCAATCGATGTTGTCAAGCGCACAAACTTTACTGAATCGCTTTCAGGTTTTTTCTCAGCGCTTAAATGAGCAGCGTGCTTCGCTCAATGGCGAGATCTCCAATACCGTGGGAACGATTAATGCCTATGCGGCGCAAGTGGCTGATTTGAACGGAAAAATTGTCGTCGCGCAAAGTAGTGGTCAGCCGCCCAATGATTTGCTGGATCAGCGTGATTTGCTGGTGAAAGATTTAAATAAAATGATTAAAACTACGTCGTTGCCGTTAAGCGATGGGTCGATTAATTTATTTGTGGGTAATGGCCAAGGCTTGGTGGTTGGTTCACAAACCTATACTTTAGGTGCAGTCCCCAATCCTGGTAATACAGAAAGTCTCTCAATTAGTTATGAGCAAAATGGCAAGTCAATTTTACTGCCCGATAATTTAGTGACTGGTGGGCAGTTGGGCGCTTTGTTGGATTATCGCAATCAATCGCTTGATTTGGCACAAAATAGCCTAGAGCGCACTGCATTGGGTTTGTTAAGTACGTTTAATCAGCAGCATCAGGCTGGGCAAGATTTAAACGGCAATATGGGTAAAGCATTTTGGTCTTATCCAACAACCAATTTAGGCCCCGGCATTGATGCCCCGAACATCGGCTTGATTCGACCCAATACCAATAATAGCGTACCTGCGACAGCAGCATTAACGGGGTATATTCAAGATATCTCGAAGCTAACGACCAGCAATTATGAGCTTAGTTTTGACGGCACGAATTACGCCTTAGGTAATTTAAGTGATGGTACGAAATACACTTTGACGGCTGCCGAGGCGACTGCGTTAACCACACCAGCGGGATTTACTAGCTCAACCGGTTTGTCTTTGTCGCTGAGCGCAACGCCTGCCGCGGGGGATCGCTTTACCATCATGCCTTTAAAAGGCTTGATTGATCAGGCGAAGGTTAATGTCAGTGATCCACGTGAAATTGCCGCCGCCGGTCCAGTTGCTGCCGTTGAGCCTAAAGCGCCTGCTGCAGTCAATACAGGGACTTTAAAGGTGTATCAGCCTGAAGTGAAACCACAGACTGCCGTGACGACCGATACCTCGATAGATCCAAATTTATTTACCCCTGTGACGTTGACATTTGTATCTGATCCGTCGGTGGTGCCATCGGGGATGGCATATTCAGTGACAGGCGCGGTGCCTGCTGTAACGGGCAATCTTCCGTATCAAGCGGGCGCAGAGATTAGCTATAACGGCTGGACGATGAAGCTTGATGGTAAGCCCGCGAGTGGTGATAGTGTTACTGTGCAAAAAAATGCGGTGACCGCTAGTTCTGATAACCGGAATGCTTTGGCGCTGGGGAAATTACAAACTACCCGTGTATTGGATGGCAATACAGCGACTTATCAAGAGTCTTATGGCCGGATGGTGTCCACGGTAGGGACGCAAACCAGTGAGGCAACCATTATGGGAAAGGCACAAGGTAAGTTGTTAATTACTGCTGAAAATAATCGCAATTCAGTTTCTGCGGTCAATTTAGATGAAGAAGCGGCTAATTTATTGCGCTATCAACAGGCTTATCAAGCCTCAAGTAAAGTCATTCAAATAGCTCAAAAAGCCTTTGATGAAATCGTTAATTTAGGCCGATAAGATCGCTTAAGAGGAACTCACACTATGCGCATCGCAACCACGACCATATTTAGCCTTGGCAGTAATGCATTGCAAATGCATCAAAGTGATCAGGCTAAATTACAGGCGCAGCTGTCAGCCAATCGGCGGGTCTTAACCCCAGCAGATGATCCAATTGCGTCAGCGCGTATTTTGGATTTGGCGCAAGCGCAGTCAATTAATGGCCAGTATGCAACCAATAGTGCGACCGCGGATTCATTTATGCGTTTGAGTGAGTCGACTTTGCAGCAAGTGACCTCAACGATTCAAAACGTTCAAGAGCTTGCAGTGCGGGCCGGTAATCCAGCCTTAACGGCCAGTGAAAAGAAAACACTGGATGCCGAGTTGCAAGGTCGTTATCAAGAGTTATTGGGTTTGGCCAATACCACGGATGGGCAGGGAAATTATCTTTTTTCTGGCTTTAAGGGGGATATTAAACCATTTACAGAAACATCTTTTGGCCAAGTTACTTACCAAGGTGATGATGGAAAACGCTTGGTGCAAATTTCGGATGGCCGACAACTGCCAATCTCTGAAGCTGGTAGCGATATTTTTCAAAAAATTAAAAATGGGAATGGGACGTTTGTAACAGCGTATAACGCGAGTAATACCGGATCTGGTATTGTAGGCCCTGGTGAAGTGACGGATCCTAATAAATGGGCTTTGGCTCCTGCGCCGCGTGATTTTAGTATTCGGTTTCAAGTTTTACCTGACCCAGCCAATACCTCTAAAAATATAACCACGTATGATTTGGTCAATAACACCACCGGCGTGTCTTTGATTGATGGTGCGGCTATGCCACGTGCTGCGGGTACGGCTTTCCCGCGAACTTATGCTGAAGGTGGGGATATTGAGTTTAAACAATTAGCCACTGATCCGGTTGCTGTGCCTCCTGTAGTAGCATGGGATTATGGCATTAAGACTAATGTGAAAGGTGTACCAGCCGCGACGGCCACCACGAACGATAGCTTTAGCGTTAAAACCAGTAGTGATGTTGGTTTATTTGCTACGTTGGGCGCTTTATCAAGTGCTTTAAATACCTATCAATCAGGTCCAACAGGGCAGGCGGCATTTCAAAATCAACTAAACACCGCCTTATCTAATTTATCGAATTCTCTGGGTAGTGTGGTGACGAGTCAGGCCTATCTTGGTGCTCGGATGAATGAAACCGATTCAGTAAAAGACACTACTGAAGATATGAAATTGCAATACACTAAGACACGTACGGCGCTCGAGGGGCTTGATTATGCTGCGGCCATTAGTGATTTTGCCGAAAATCAAATGGTGCTTGATGCCACCCGTAAAAGTTTTGCTCAGGTGCAAGACTTGAGTTTGTTTAAATATATTTAGTAATTCTTGAGTGAGTTTTTAAACGGCTCGCATTGCGAGCCGTTTTGATTTGGATTGTATGAGTAAAGTAAAAACGACTTTTGTTTGCCGAGTGTGTGGCGGTACATCTCCCAAATGGCAGGGGCAATGCCCGCAATGTGGCGATTGGAATACGCTAGAAGAAAGTGTGGTTGAAAATAAAGCCGCCACAGGGCGTTTTCAATCATTGGCTGCCGATGGCGCAATTAAAAATCTTTCGGAAGTGAATGCCGAAGAGGTGCCGCGCATTCCAACACAAATGGAAGAGCTCGATCGTGTGTTGGGCGGCGGCTTGGTGCCCGGTGGTGTGGTATTGATTGGCGGCGATCCGGGTATTGGTAAGTCAACTCTGTTATTGCAAGCTTTAGCCAAGCTCTCGGAAACTCAGGCCGTTTTGTATGTCAGCGGTGAGGAATCAGCACAGCAAATTGCTTTAAGGGCGCGTCGATTAGGAGTGCCAACGGCAAAGGTACGGCTTTATCCTGAGATCAGTTTGGAAAAAATATTATTAGCCCTGACTGCCGAAATCCCTAAAGTTGTGGTGATTGATTCGATTCAAACCATGTTCACTGAAGCATTGACGAGTGCGCCAGGTAGTGTGGCGCAAGTCAGAGAATGTTCATCGCAGTTGACTCGTTTTGCCAAGCGGCATGGGACGTCAGTGCTCTTGGTTGGTCATGTAACCAAAGATGGTGCCATTGCTGGCCCACGCGTGCTTGAGCATATTGTCGATGCAGTGCTGTATTTTGAGGGTGATACCCATTCTAGTTTTCGTTTGATTCGAGCCATTAAAAACCGATTTGGCGCAGTCAATGAATTGGGTGTTTTTGCGATGACCGATAAAGGTTTGCGCGAAGTCTCTAATCCATCGGCGATGTTTTTAAGTCAACACGCTGAACCTGTCGCTGGATCTTGTGTCATGGTGACACAAGAAGGAACTCGGCCGATGCTGGTGGAGGTGCAGGCTTTGGTGGATGATGCGCATTCACCGCAGGTAAAGCGTTTGGCTGTTGGCGTAGAGCAAAATCGATTGGCTTTATTGCTGGCTGTATTGCATCGCCACGCTGGTATTGTCGCCTTTGATCAAGATGTGTTTATTAATGCCGTTGGTGGGGTACGGATTTCAGAGCCTGCTGCCGATTTAGCAATGTTGCTCGCGATTGTCTCGTCGTTAAAAAATAAACCCTTGCCTGCAAAGATGGTTGTTTTTGGAGAAGTTGGCTTGGCAGGTGAGGTGCGTCCCGTGCAGCGCGGTCAGGAGCGCCTTAAAGAGGCCGCTAAATTGGGGTTTACCCATGCGATTGTGCCGAAAGCCAATCGACCTCGGCAGCCCATCGACGGTATGACTGTGATTTCTGTTGAGCGTTTGGATGAGGCAGTTGCTGCTGCTTTCTGATAAAAATGCTTGAAATAATGACTTTCGACCACATTAACTAAAGAATCGATTGCTGTTATTTGTTACTATTTTACTTAGCTTAAATGCTTTTATGAAATTGGAGAATCCTAATGAGTGAAAATATCTTACACGTTACTGATGCAAGTTTTGATGTTGAAGTGCTGCAAGCTCAAGAACCAGTGTTGGTTGATTACTGGGCAGAATGGTGTGGCCCTTGCAAAATGATTGCGCCGATTTTGGATGACATCGCGCTTGAGTATGCTGGGAAGTTGAAAGTGGCCAAATTAAATATCGATGAAAATCAAGCAACACCACCTAAGTTTGGTATTCGCGGTATTCCAACGTTGATGCTTTTTGTCGGCGGGGAAGTGAAGTCAACTAAGGTTGGCGCGTTGTCTAAATCGCAGTTGACTGCATTTATTGATAGTAATATTTGACACTGCAGTTAAATACATATACGCTTCAAAAAAGTAGCAGTGATGTGTTAAATCTGATCACATCACTGTTTACCCCTTCTAGAACTTCCGTAATACCTCCCCTTTTATATTATTTTAAGCGTAATTATTTATGCATTTGTCTGACCTAAAACATCTGCACGTCACTGAATTAGTCGAAATGGCGATTAGTTTTGAAATTGACGGTGCCAACCGCATGCGTAAGCAAGATTTGATTTTTGCTTTACTTAAAAATCGTGCAAAAAAAGGGGAGAGTATCTTCGGTGAAGGTACGCTCGAAGTGTTGCCAGATGGTTTTGGCTTCTTGCGCAGTCCAGATACATCTTATTTGGCAGGGCCTGATGATATTTATGTCAGCCCGAGTCAAATTCGTCGCTTTAACTTGCATACGGGCGATTCGATTGAAGGCGAAATTCGAATTCCTAAAGACGGCGAACGTTACTTTGCTTTGGTTAAGGTTGATCGCGTCAATAGCGATGCACCAGAAGCCTCTAAGCATAAAATTCTGTTTGAAAATCTGACCCCTTTATTTCCGACTGAACGTTTGAAGTTAGAACGCGATATTAAAGCGGAAGAGAATATCACTGGTCGTGTTATCGACTTGATGGCCCCGATTGGTAAAGGGCAGCGTGCCTTATTGGTGGCGCCGCCTAAAACCGGTAAAACGGTTATGCTGCAGCATATTGCACATGCAATTACCGCAAATCACCCTGAAGTGGTGATGATTGTATTGCTGATTGACGAGCGTCCTGAAGAAGTGACAGAGATGTTGCGCTCAGTGAAAGGCGAAGTGGTTTCATCTACGTTTGATGAGCCAGCGACACGCCACGTGCAAGTTGCTGAGATGGTGATTGAAAAAGCGAAACGTTTGGTAGAGCACAAAAAAGACGTTGTGATTTTGCTCGATTCGATTACCCGGTTAGCGCGTGCTTATAATACGGTCGTTCCGTCATCAGGCAAGGTATTAACCGGTGGTGTCGATGCCAATGCTTTACAGCGACCAAAGCGATTCTTTGGTGCGGCTCGAAATATTGAAGAAGGTGGTAGTTTGACCATTATCGCGACGGCTTTGGTTGATACCGGTAGTCGTATGGACGATGTGATCTACGAAGAGTTTAAAGGTACGGGTAATAACGAGATTCAACTTGATCGCCGAATGGCAGAAAAGCGAATTTTCCCTTCGATTAATATCAATAAATCGAGTACGCGTCGTGAAGAACTGCTGATTAAGCCTGAGCAGTTGCAGCGTATTTGGGTGTTACGTAAATTACTTTATCCTATGGATGATTTGGAAGCGATGGAGTTTTTGATGGATAAACTCAAGTCAACAAAAACGAATTTAGATTTTTTTGACTCGATGCGTCGTTAATTCTTGCAGATTGGGGATTGTTTTGCGATAATCCCATGCTTTGCAGCGTCGGCAAAACCCCGGCGCCCGATAACCTAAGGAAAAAAATTATGAAAGCTGGTATCCACCCTAATTACGAAGAAATCAACGTGACTTGCTCTTGCGGCAATGCATTTAAAACTGAGTCTACTTTATGCAAAGACTTGCACGTTGAGGTTTGTGCTGAATGCCATCCATTCTACACTGGCAAGCAAAAAATCGTTGATACGGCAGGCCGTATTGAGAAATTCAATTCTAAATTTGCTCGTTTTACGCGCTAATTTAGATTTAGAAATAAAAAAAGGCAGCTTTTCAGCTGCCTTTTTTTATTGGTTTATGCCAAAATTATTTCGAATAAATTGATTGAATATGACATGCTGACCTATCAAGCGAATCTAAAATCGGCACCCCAAGCAGGACAAACTCAAGATAAACCTTGGCTTTTGCTGTTACTTTGTTTGTTCTGGCTTATCCCCGGACTCGTTGGGCACGACCCTTGGAAGCCGGATGAAAATACCAGCATGGCCATTGTGGCCTATTTTATGCGCCATTCAAATTGGACCATTGCGTCGATTGCTGAGATTCCGCAATTTAGCCAAGCACCACTTTATTATTGGGTGGCCACACTATTGGCCAATGCTTTGTCCTGGTTTGGTATTGCAGCCCACGATGCGGCTCGATTGAGTACTGGCTTATGGATGGGACTTGGCATGTGGGGAACGGGCTTAGCTGCTCGTGACTTGTTTGGTCGACGTTTTGGCCGTATGGCCGTTATTATTTTATTGGGTTGCTTGGGCTTACCTTTGTGGGGGCATCATGTGTCACCTGCGGTCGTGGTATTGGCTGCATTTGCATGGCTGGCCTATGCCTTAACCTTGGCGATGAAGCGTCCATTGCGAGCGGGCGTGATCTTGGCGTTGGTGTTTTTAGTTTTGTTGACGGGTGCTAGTTGGGCCGATGCATTATTGGCAGTTTGTATCTCATCTCTTTTATTGCTGTTTTCGCAGTGGCGAAAAATGAGTTATCTGGTAACGCTGATTACCGCGCTGATTATTGCGCTGCCTTTTGCTGCGTTGTGGGGGTATTCGCTGCAAAATGTCTCTGGCGAATTATTTCAAACGTGGTGGCGTTATTATGCATGGGGTGTCTTTGGTGGCGCTCGCTCATTTGCAATTGGGCATGAGTTTGGCTTTTTGCCGGCAGTGTTGGTGTGGTTTGCTTGGCCTGCATTGCCACTAGCGGCATGGTCGATTTATTTATTTCGACATGAAATGCTGCAGCCGCGCTGGCAATTATTATTAACCATGTTGATTGCCCAGCTGGCATTTATTGTTTTATCGGGTAAGACCAGTGAACCATTGATCTTGCCGCTCTTGGTTACCTTAGCCTTGATTGCAAGTGCTGGTGTTGATGAACTAAGGCGAGGTGCTGCTGCAGCATTAAATTGGTTTAGCTTGCTCACATTGGGGCTCGCGGCACTCATTGTGTGGATGGCTTGGCTGGCTTTGGCGACTGGATTTCCAGTGGGCTTGGGTGACTATTTGCAAAAATACAGCTCGGCGCCAATGCCTGCATTGGGCTTGGGTTTAGTATTTGCGATTGTCGTCACTCTGCTTTGGGGGCGTATGCTGTTTCGCAAACGGCCAATTGGCCGTCGTGCCTTAGTCAATTGGACTTGTGGTTTAACGCTGGTAATTGGTTTGATGGTTGGCTTATTTCAGACTTGGATCGATGCGGGCAAATCCTATCGTCCGGTGGCTGAAAGTCTAGTTAAAGCCATGAAGCCTTATCCACAGGCTTGTATTGATGTTTCTCAGCTATCAAAAGATCCGATTGCAGCGATGGTCTATTTTACTGATCTTCAGTTTGATGCGAGAGCAGGTAATCTTTGTTCATTTACTTTGCAGCAAAATGACGCCAAACAGAATGTTAAAGATTTGGTTTGGACGGGGCATCGTTTGGGTGAGCATCGCGAAATTTTTTCGCTCTACGCACGCTGACTTTTTATGGTTTTTTTCTGAAATAAATAATGCCGAGTTCTCATAGAGCTCGGCATTATTTATTTGTGTGACAAAAATCGAGTCATTTAGACTTGATCTTGTTTGGAATTTTGTTCGGCAATTTCAGCATTGATATGGCGTTGCACATAAATATAGAGGTAAATCGCCATGGCAATGATAAAGCCGATGGTAAACAGGCTCAATATACCAATAGTTGAGGTTAGGATATTGGCAAGCGGGGTATTTTCCATAGTGTTCTCCTAGTGATGAACACTATCTAATCTTATTGCCTTGTCATTGATGTTGATAAAGGTCAAATGTGGCTTGTTTTGATTGGGTTTTCTCGACAAGCCACCGTTTTTACCACAACTTACTTGGCAAATTAGTCACGGAAATTTTGGTATTGCAAAGGAAAGTCGCTGATCGATTGGCGCATTAAAGCAATAACACCTTGTAGCGCATCGCGATCTTTGCCGGTAATACGGACTTCGTCGCCTTGAATCGCCGCTTGCACTTTCAGTTTTGAATCCTTAATGATGCGAATAATTTTCTTGGCTAATTCTTGGTCAATGCCATCTTTGATGGTGAGTGTTTGTTTGACTTTATTACCCGATACTTTTTGCACATCGCCTTGTTCTAGGCGTTTGCTGCTATCGGCTTCTTTTTTCTCTAGGGCTGGGAAAACAATATCTTTAATTTGATCGAGTTGGAAATCTGAATCACCGTGTAGTGTGATGAGTTTATCTTTCTCGTTCAGTTCAACTTTGGCGCTGGTGCCTTTAAAGTCGTAACGATTAATAATGGTTTTTGCCGCCACGTCAATCGCATTTTTTAGCGCGACCATATCGGTGGCAGAGGTAATGTCGAAAGAAGGCATAATGAGGCTCGCAGTATGATGAATAAATAAAATAGGTTTGAAGTTCAAGTGAATCAAGTGTGGATTCACTTGAAGCTTGCAATTAATTAGGCGAAATGACAAACGTAATGCAATGTTTCGATGGTTTCAATATCAAAGCTTGAGTTAGCTGGAACGCTAAATGATTGCCCAGCAGAGTATGTAGTTGCAGTGCTTTCATTGGCTAGTTTAACTGAACATACCCCAGCAATAATTTCCATGATTTCAGCTGCGCCGGTATTGAAAGTAAGTGCTGATGGCTGAATGACACCGATGGTTTTTTTGCTGCCATCGGCAAACAAAACAGTATGGCTCACGCATTTGCCATCAAAATAGACATTGCCTTGCTTTAATACAGAAACTTGATCAAATTGGCTCATAGTAACTTCCTTGGTAAGCGGTTTATTTGAGTAATACTTTAGATAGGATTTCTTTGGCAATAAAACCGAGCATGCCAAAACCAAGCACAAAAAACAGCACAATGGTGCCGTATTTACCTGCTTTGGATTCTTTGGCCAGATTGTAAATGATAAAGCCCATATAGATGATCAAAGCACTGCATAAAATGGTCACCGATAAAGTGGTGAATTGCTCTTCATCCATTGCTAATAAGGCGTCTAGCATGTGTAATCTCGATTCAGGGAATGCAAACGGCTCAGAATTTTCCGAGCCGTTCAGTCGATAAGTAATTGTGTTGCGCTGTTGTACTACTTATTGCATCTACGCCGTACTGGGTTTTAAGCAAGATCGGCGTAGTAAACGAGCATTATTTTTGATTTAAACGGCCGGCAATTCGCATCCGCAGGGCATTCAATTTAATAAAGCCACCGGCATCCACTTGATTGTAAGCGCCGCCGTCATCATCAAAAGTAGCGATATTCATATCAAATAGCGAATTGGTTTTTGAGTCGCGACTCACCACAATCACATTGCCTTTATACAATTTCACGCGCACCCAGCCATTGACGGTTTCTTGCGTGGCATCGATCAATGTTTGCAAGACTTTGCGCTCAGGAGCCCACCAGAAACCGTTGTAAATCATGCTGGCGTAACGTGGCATGAGGTCGTCTTTCAAATGGGCCACTTCGCGGTCGAGCGTGATTGATTCAATCGCGCGATGCGCTTTCAGAATGATGGTGCCGCCAGGTGTTTCGTAGCAACCACGTGATTTCATGCCGACGTAGCGGTTTTCTACCAAGTCCAAGCGACCAATGCCATGCTTGCCGCCGAGTTCATTCAGTTTGGTTAACACCGTCGCTGGCGACATACGCACGCCATTGAGTGCCACGATATCGCCTTTTTCAAATTCAATATCAAGGTATTCAGCCGCATCTGGCGCAGCTTCTGGGCTAACACTCCAGCGCCACATCGTTTCTTCGGCTTCAGCCGATGGATTTTCGAGGTGACGGCCTTCAAAGCTGATGTGCAGCAAGTTGGCGTCCATTGAGTACGGTGCGCCGCCGTTTTTGTGTTTCATATCCACTGGGATATTGTTTTTTTCTGCGTAAGCCAGCAGTTTTTCGCGCGACAACAAATCCCATTCACGCCAAGGTGCAATCACTTTAACGTCGGGTTTCAGGCCGTAATAACCCAATTCGAAACGAACTTGATCGTTGCCTTTGCCTGTTGCGCCATGTGATACCGCATCGGCATTGGTTAGATTAGCGATTTCAATTTGACGTTTGGCAATCAATGGACGGGCAATTGAAGTGCCAAGTAGGTATTCGCCTTCGTACACGGTGTTGGCACGAAACATTGGGAAAACAAAGTCACGAACAAATTCTTCGCGTAAGTCATCGATAAAAATATTTTCTGGCTTAATTCCAAATTGCAGCGCTTTTTGGCGGGCAGGTTCTAGCTCTTCACCTTGGCCGAGATCGGCAGTAAAGGTGACAACTTCACATTGATAAGTGTCTTGCAGCCATTTCAAAATCACAGAAGTATCAAGGCCGCCGGAATAAGCGAGAACTACTTTATTAATATCGGACATACATATTGCCTTAGTCTTTAGTTCAAGAAAGATAATTGCTCAATCAGTTCAGTGCGAGGCGCAAGCCAAAGCTGACAAACAAAGTGCCTACTAATTTATTTAACAATGTTTTCAGCCAGATTTTAGCTGAAAGTCGGCGTGCTAGGCTGCTACCGACCAAGATTAAAGTGGTCAAATAGCTGATGCTGACCAATTGCACGATGAGCCCGAGTGCGGCAAAAGTATGCCAAACATGTGGGTAACTCGGGTTCACAAACTGCGGGAAAAACGCCATAAAAAATAAAATGGCTTTTACATTGACTAGTGAAATGCCGAGTGCAGAGCGAAAGGCTTTTTTTGCTGAATGCTGAGGGCGAGTGGCCTCTGGGGTATCTTTCTGCGATTTAGCAAATAAAGCGCGTATACCGATATACGTCAGATAAGCAGCGCCTAAATAACGCACAATATCAAAGGCAATCGGATTGGCCTTCATTAAAGAGGCAACCCCTAAACTGGCCGCCAGCATTAAAATTAAATCGCCAACCACAATGCCGGCTGCCGCCGCAAAGCCCGCTTTGCGACCACGAGTACTGGCCATGGTGAGCGCAAATAAGGAATTAGGGCCCGGTACTAAAATAATCAGTACCGTTCCCAATACATACGCCCAAAGATCGGTGATGCCTAACATTTAGTCGTTCACACGGCCAAGTAGTAAGAATTCAATCACGGCTTTTTGGGTGTGCATGCGATTTTCTGCTTCTTGCCATACTACCGATTGCGGGCCATCAATGACTTCAGGGTCGACTTCTTCGCCGCGATGCGCTGGTAAGCAATGCATAAATAGCGCATTAGGCTTAGCTTGCTGCATTAAGCTTTCAGAAACTTTGTAGTTAATAAAATCTTTTTTACGCTGCAGGGTTTCGCGTTCATAGCCCATCGACGTACACACGTCGGTGGTGACAATATCAGCACCAATGGCGGCTAAGTAAGGGTCGTTAAAGGTTTCGAAGTTGTCGGTGCTGTAGCTTTCACCATCAAGCACTGTCATTTCATAGCCGCGTGGACAGGCTAAATTGAGTTTGAAGTTGAAGATTTTTGCCGCTTGTAGCCAAGTGCGGCTGATATTATTACTGTCACCAATCCAGCAAACGGTTTTCCCTTCAATCGAGCCATGGTGTTCGATATAAGTGAAGATATCCGCCATGATTTGGCAAGGATGGTATTCATTGGTTAAACCATTGATGACGGGAACTAATGAGTTTTCGGCAAAGCGATCAATAATGCTTTGCTCGAAAGTTCTCACCATGACGATGTCCACCATTCGGCTCATGACTTTAGCGACGTCTTCGATCGGTTCGCCGCGCCCGAGTTGCGTGTCCTTAGATTGCAAGAACATCGCATGGCCGCCTAGTTGATACATGCCTGCTTCAAATGAAACGCGGGTTCGAGTTGATGATTTTTCAAAAATCATTCCCAAGACTTTGCCAGGTAGTGGCTGATAAAGCGCACCTGATTTGAGGCGAGCTTTTAATTTTGCCGTGCGTTCAAAGAGGTATTGATATTCTTCTAGAGTAAAATCGCTGAACTTGAGGTAGTGGCGCATCAGATTTTGTCCTGGTCGATTAGCACTTAGCATGTGACCAAATGGCTGAAAAAACGAACATTATTCAATGTTTTTCCCTATAAAGGCAAGTCATTTGCTGGATCTGTTGGCTGTGTACTTATTCAGCATGGTGCTACATTTTCATGCGCTGGAGTCTAGGTGGAGTGTTATACTGATAACAGTTCTCGAATTAAATAAAGCATTCGCCCACATGATCTGCAATCCCTACGAAATCATTATTCAAGGCATTACCAGTAACGGGCGCGAATTTCGCCCTAGTGATTGGGCTGAGCGCCTCTCAGGTATCCTCTCTACTTTTGGTGTCGATCAAAAGCTGTCTTACGCCCCGTTTGTTCGGCCTATGGTGCATAACAATGTGCGCTGTGTGGCGGTTGACAAGCAATTAGAAAAAATCGATCCACGCGTGTTTGAATTTATTATGACTTTCGCCCGCGACAATGATTTGCGAGTGGTCGATTGTCGTTCCCTGATCCAAGAGAGTGATCTCTAACGCCAAGTCGTGCGATCGGCACTGATTTACAATCAATTGACGTAAATCCTGTTGTTGCGATGCAGCATTTGTTCTATGCTGCATAAGTAACCCGTATGGGTATCTGACAGCGTGTAGGGGTATGTTATGAGATTGAAAGATAAAGTAGCGATCATTACGGGCTCTGCGAGCGGTATCGGCGAAGCCACGGCGATTAAATTCGCCGCCGAAGGTGCAAAAGTCGTGGTGTGTGACGTTAATCCAGCTGGCGTAGCTGCTGTGGTGGCGGCATTAACTGCCGGTGGCGCTGATGCAGTGGGTTATGTGGTTGATGTCACGAAGACTGATACCATTGCTGCGATGGTGGCCGCGGTGAAGGATAAATATCAGCGAATTGACGTCTTGGTAAATAATGCGGGCATCGTTATGGATGCGCAGTTATTTAAAATGACTGAAGATCAGTTTGATCGCGTGATTGATATTAATTTAAAAGGTGTTTACAACTGCACTAAAGCGGTTGTGGATACTATGATTGAGCAAAAATCTGGTGTGATTCTAAACGCATCCTCAGTGGTGGGTATTTACGGCAATTTTGGCCAAACCAATTATGCCGCATCCAAGTTTGGCGTGATTGGCTTTGTAAAAACATGGGCGAAAGAACTCGGTAAAAAAGGCATTCGTGCCAATGCCATTTGTCCTGGATTTGTAGCAACGCCAATTTTGAATGATATGCCAGAAAAAGTCATTCAAGCGATGGAAGAAAAAGTCCCAATGCGCCGTTTGGCACAGCCCGCTGAAATTGCGAACGTTTACGCATTTTTAGCATCGGATGAAGCCAGCTATATCAATGGCGCGGTGATTGAAGTTACCGGTGGCCTGACCTTGTAAATACACATGTTTGCCAATAAAAAACCCGCGATTAATTGCGGGTTTTTTATTGGGTATATGTTTGCAAGCGATTGCTGGTTTGAGATTGAAGTAAATACCCCTGATCGCCTAATTAATTGAGCGCATTACCTTCCCAAACGATTTTCCAGCCTGCGGCATCTTGTTGCCAATACAAGCGTTTTTTCATTTGATTATTCAAATTGTTACTGCGGTAATTTTGATTAAAGGTGGCTACCATTTGGCTGGCTTGAGGGCCCGCAGCAAAAATGGATACATCATTTAACTGAACTTTACTCCAAGTTTTTCCAGCGTTGACGGCCGCTTTTTGCTCACGCCAAGTGCTGATGTCTTGTCCTTCGCCGCTGCGAAAATCGGGCGAATAAAAATTCAAATATTGCTGGGTATTGAGCGTTTCCCAGCTGCTTTTCCATTGCTCCAGCAGGGCCAGTCCGGCATTGTGTTGTTGTTGCCATTGCTCGGCATTAACCCATTTGATAGCGGGTACCGAAATGACTGGCGTATTGCCCGGTTGCAAATATTGGGCGACATCGAGCATTTCTTCATTAGTGAGTACGACGCAGCCATTGGAGGCTTGTGGTGCTCGGGCATACGTGGCCGCTGGGCTGCCATGTAGCCAGATGCCGTGTCCGGTGCGGCTTTGACTGCGATCGAGTTCATTCGGATAAGAAATCGGCCAAGCCCCAACACCATATAGATCCGCCAGTGAACCATAGGTTTTATCGAGTTGCTCGCGAGGTAGGTGGCTGGTAACAAAGTAAACGCCCAGTGGTGAGCGTTGGTCACCTTCTATTTTTTTATCAACACCCAATAAACCGACGGTAACGTAATGATCTCTGACTCGTTTGGGTTGTCCATTGTCATTGGCAAACACATACAGTCGAGAGGTGGCGGCATCGATTAAGATGGCGAATTTTTGCTGCGGCGCAAAAGCCACAATATTGGCCGGTAAACGATCAGCATAAATCTTATCGTTGCGGTGCGCGATTCGCACTAAGGCTTCTTTGCGTAAATCATCGAGCACATTGCTCGGTGCGCTGGCGACGCCGCCGCCGATGGTCGATAGCGGCATCACGCGCATGGCGTAGAGGTCGGCACGTAATAATTGGGCGAGACGATAGTTGGGTTGCTCGGCAATCAGCGCGTCGACGGTGGCGCGAGCGTCGGCCATATTGCCACTGCGAATCGCATCCAATGCGGCGATGATTCGCTCTTCATGACTGCCGGTATGCGCCACGCCTTTCGCTTCGCTGCTCAGCTCAAACGAAGCATCACTAAATTCAAAAAAACGTGGGGTAGCGGCGGGTGCCAAGCAAAGCAGCGCAGCCAAGCAAAGTAGACGCTTGGTCCAAGGGGATAAACGTAGCATACTGATTTTTAGCCGCCGATCCGTTCTTCAAGAATCAACCAGCGATTGCCACTTTTTTGCATGATCAGTGTTTTGGTGGTGTTGCTGGATAAGCGATCAGATTTATACGATTGACGCAGTGTGACTTTGGCGTTGTTTTCGTCAATCATGCTGACTTTAAATTTGCTGAGTTTGACGTCAATCGATTTAGGTCCGGCAATTTTGCTTTGACGATCTTTCTCCCACGCGGCACGTCCGCCAGGGGCTTTGAATGCTTTGGCATAGCTGTTGACGTAAGCGCCGACATTTTGCTTGCTCCACGCATTGGCCCAATCTTCAACGCTGGCAATGACTTGCTGTTGCTGACGTTGATCTTTGTCTTTATCAGCGTTAGGCGTACTTGTCGCCTTTGGCGTCGTCGTTGGCGTGCTCTTTGGTGTTAGGCTCGGGCTGATGCTGGCCAGTGCTGTTGCTTTGGGCGCAGCGGTTTTACTTGGGGCAATGGCCGGTAACGTTGGCTGTGGCGTAATAATGCCAATATTGGCCGCAGCGCTCACTTGGGGTTTGTTGGCCGCAGGTAGTACTTTGGCGGCTAATGGTATGGTTGTTGGTTGCGCCGCAGCGATTCGCGTTGCCGGGGCTTGATTTGGATTGAATAGGGTGCCAACTAATTTGAGTTTGGTTTGTAGCTGCGGATTGCTGTTTTCAATTTGCAATGCCTTGTCATACGCTTGCGAGGCAAGGCGTGCATATAAATCACCCATGTTTTCATGGGCGATGGCATAGCTTGGATTGGTTTGAATCGCCATTTGCAATGCGGTACGGGCTTTGTCAAATTGCTTGGTATTGGCGTACAGCACAGCAAGATTATTGTAGGGCTCAGGCAGGTGCGGATAGTCTTCAGACAGTTTATTAAACGCCTTAATCGCTTCTTCATTGCGCCCCATTTCGGTTAACGCAATGGCGCGTAAAAATCGAACTTGCGCATCTTTCGGGGTTTTGGCGAGAAACTTATCCGCACGCTCTACCGCTTGCCCAAATTGTCGTGCACGTAAGAGTTGCTGCAGATCTTCTGCTTCACCGGCATAGGCCATGCAGGTCATAACAGAAAAAACAGCGGCGAAAGTAATACGAGCTACAGACATTTTGATTCCATGCGGTGAGGAACTGCGATAAATTGGCGCAATTCTACCAAATATTTAGTGATTTGGCCTTGATGAACTGAGCTGTAACGACGTTACAGGTGTTATTTCACAATGCTGCGAAATTTGAGCGGTCATTGTCATTGTGTGTCGACGTTTTCAAGCTGCGAACTGTAGCTTGTTGAGCGAAGTACCTCATCGGTGATGCAGCAAGGTACTGATGTTGCGATTTATTGGGTGATTGTCATCATCATGTTTTGTATTATGGGTATTGCCTCATTACGGTTGTAAGTTATTCTTTAAGGGTATTGCTCTAAGCGTCATATGCAATATGAGCTAGGTGGCAATACCTCATTCACTGCGCTTGGCTTTACGCCAATCCCATGGCGGCATGGCTTGAGGGTCTTGCCATAAACCGAGTCGTGCCGATTTTGCTGCGTGTTGCGCATTGGCGTAGTCAGCAAAGTCGGCTGTTGGTTGCGCTTTTTTGGCGTAGGTCGTGTAGTGCCAAGCAAAACCTGCATTCACTTGTGCCAAATTAATATCTTGTTGATTTTTACTAATTCTGGCGACGCCACGTCCATAGCGATCAACATCATCAATTTGTGCGCTGACATTTTGTTTGAATACCAGATCAGACAAGTGGATTTTGGCGGCTTGGCCAAAAGGCATTGCCTTTTCGGGCGCATCAATATAGGCCAAGCGCAGTTTGTATTGCTGCTTATTGGCATCCAGTAGCGTGATGGTATCGCCATCGGCAACGGCAACCACTTGGCCTTCGATACTGCTGCCTTTGGCGAGCTGACCAGGCGAAACCGTGCTTTCATTCCACCATGTGACAGCGGCAATGCTCAGAATGACAATGGCTGAAATGCGTGCGGGCCATGAGCGAGCAGTCAATAAATTGATTAAGGCACGTTGATTTTTTTGTTTCATTTGGCGGTTTTTTTCGTGATTCCTGTTTTCAGTGCTTGCCATAAAATGGCGGGCCAATCGCCTCGGCTTAAGGTCGGCCTGGCATTAAACACATCGTATTGTGCCGTTTGTATTTTACTTAAGACCCGATCTGCGGCGAGAACGATGGTGCGAATTTCTAAGCCGACTCGACCTGGCAATTGTACGCCCAGCGGCGATCCGGCGCGCAGCATGCGTCGAGTTCGATCACATTGAAAGTGCATCAATTGTTTGAAGGCCGGAGTTGCAATGCCATTGGCTAGATCTTGCTCAGTCACGGCAAAGCGAAGTAAGTCATCTTGCGGTAAATAAACGCGATCTTTTTGCCAATCAATCGCCACATCTTGCCAAAAATTGACCAGTTGCAGTGCCGAACAAATGCCATCTGACAACGCCAATTGGCGTGCATCAGTTTGATCAAATATATGTAGCAAAATGCGCCCAACAGGATTGGCGGAGCGGCGGCAGTAATCAATGACTTCACCAAAGTTTTGGTATCGATTTTTAACCACATCTTGGCGAAAGGCTGAAAACAAGTCTTCAAACAGTTGTAATGGAATTTGGTAGCGTTGCACGACTGGAGCGAGCGCTTGAAATCGCGCAGTGAGCGCCATCTCGCCACGTTCAATTCGTTGCAGTTCTGCGCTGCATTCATCAAGCGCTGCAAGGCGCTCGCTGGCACTGGCATGGCCTTCATCGGCGAGATCATCAGCATATCGAGCAACGTGATAAACCACCGCAACCGCAGGGCGGTATTGTTTTGGCAGCAAAAAAGAACCCACAGGGAAATTCTCATAATGCTCAACAGTGTGCTGCGATGTGATGCCCTTCATACGGTTTCCTTGTTGCTGGCTGACAAAATATGGAATTATTGAGATGGCCTGCTATAGTTGCCACACGTATCCAATGATACGCAATGATGCTATTTTTCAAACTTGATTGGGATTAGATTATGCTGAAAAAACTTTTTCTTGCGGTATTTGCCAGTTTTGCCTTGATGAGTATGGCTTTTGCGGCGGTTGACTTAAATACGGCAAACCAAGCGCAATTGGAGGCATTGTCGGGGATTGGTCCGAGTAAAGCCAAAGACATTATTGATTTCCGTACTAAAAATGGTCCTTTCAAAACGACGGAAGACATCATGAAAGTGCCGGGTATTAAAGAAGGTACTTACACTAAAATCAAAGGTGAGATTTCAGTTGGCGGTAAAATGGCTGCGCCTGCGGCACCTGCTAAAATGGATAAATCCATGAAAGCCAGTATGCCAATGAAAGCCAGTGCACCAGTTAAAAAATAATATTCGCAGTGAATAAAAAAACCGGATCATTGATCCGGTTTTTTTATGGCCTTTCAATGCTTAGTCGATTTTGGCTTTTTTAACCAATTCGTTCACATAGTTTTGCACTTCTTGCGCTTGCATTTGCTGCATTAATTCGCCTTTGGCTTCTTCAAAGCTTGGGCCTTTGGCTTCACGTACATCGTCAAGCTTGATGATGTGGAAACCAAATTGAGTTTTAACTGGTTTATCCGTCATTTTGCCTTTTGGCAAAGCAGCTAAAGCAGAGCCAAATTCTTTCACGAAGTTATTTGGGTTTGCCCAGCCTAAATCGCCGCCATTGGTTGCGCTGCCTTTATCCATTGATTTGGCTTTAGCCAATTCATCGAATTTTTTGCCTTTTTTCAGGTCAACAATGATGGCGTTGGCTTCAGCTTCAGTTGGAACCAAGATGTGGCGTGCTTTGAATTCTTTGCTAGCAAAGTTGACTTTGATTTTGTCGTATTCTTTGCGTAATTCAGAGTCGGTAATTGGATTGGCTTTTACAAATGCGTTGATATCAGCGCCGATCAAAATCCGTTGTTTCATCATATCCATTTGCATTTGAACTTCTGGGTTTTTAGCCAGATCTTTTTTCAATGCATTTTGATAGATTACTTCATTTTTAATGAGTTCATCTTTCACTTGAGCACGCAATTCAGGCGTATCTTTTTGGCCGCGCGCGGTTAATTCTTTGATGAATAGTTCCGCTTTGCTACTTGGAATGGCAACGCCATTCACTGTGGCTAAAGTGCCGGCAGGTGCGGCGAAAACGCTTGTGGTTAGAGTGGCTGCGGCAATTGCCAAAACCAAACGGTTTGCTTTAAACATGTGCAGTGTTTCCTCTATGAATCGGCTAATTCTATTTTAAAATTCATCCGGCGTTAACGCTCGAATACTGAGTGCATGTATTTGTGTTGGAATTAAGTCAGCTAAATACTGGTACACCATACGGTGTCTCTGTAGCGATTTCTTACCCGCAAATACAGGTGAAACGATGGTCACTTCAAAATGACCGCCGCCATTGGCGGCTCCGGCATGTCCTGCATGCGCCGAACTATCGTCGAAAATATCAATGTTTTCGGGCTCTAGCACAGCTAAACGCAGGCGGATTTCTTCGGTAATGCTTATCATACCAGACTCTTAGGGTAGTACATGTCGGAAGGGCTTGACTGACACATCGGTAAAAATTCCACTTGTTACATAAGGATCCGCTGACGCCCATGTTTTAGCGTCTGTCAGGGACTCAAATTCAGCAACAATCAAGCTACCACTAAAACCAGCGGGACCTGGGTCCACACTGTCAATGGCGGGGAATGGACCGGCCAGGACTAAACGTCCTTCCGCTTTAAGTAGTTCCATGCGCGCTAAATGTGCTGGTCGAACAGCAAGTCGATCGGCGAGTGAATCTGCTTTATCGGTACCGATGATGGCGTATAAAGGCATTTAAACAATCCTTGCGATGGTTTAATTAATCTTTTTCTTCGGGCTGAATATGTTTGGATAAATAAACACTTTGTGCCACGACAAAAACGAGCGTGAGTACTAAGGTGCCAAACACTTTAAATTTGACCCAAATGGCTTCGTCAAAGCTATGAAATATGAAGATATTAAGTGCGCCCATCGCGAGAAAAAACAAGGCCCAAGCGTACATTAATCGAGTCCAAATCGAGCGCGGTAAATTCATTTGTGCGCCCATGAGTTTTTCAATTAAATTATTTTGCTTCAGATGCCAAGCGCCAACGAGTACCAAGGTAAATAGCCAATATAAAACAGTTGGCTTCCACATAATAAATTGTTTGTTGTGAAAGACAATGGTGAGTCCGCCCATGATGGTAATCAATACCAGACTAATCCACAGCATTTTGTCGACATGTCGATGGCGAATCCAGCTGTAGACCACTTGTGCAAAAGTGGCTGCAATGGTGACGCCCGTGGCTAGAAAAATATCGTTGGTATAGCTATAAGCGCCGAAAAACAACAGGATAGGAAATAGATCAAAAAGAAATTTCATGCTGTGCGCCCAAAATGGATTTGCGCGATTATGCAGGGGAGTGGGCAGGGATTCAAGGTGAAAAAAACGCCATTCAACCGTTTTTGGTGAATGGCGCTAAAATACCACTGGAGATACACGAAGCATCAGCTTGCGAAACCCATTATGTTTTTTTTCGTGAAGACGTGCGTTGATGTCGATCAAAGTCTGGCGGACTTTGATTGTTAATTTGGCAATAGCGTATGGGTGAGGTGGCGAGCCCGACCCCCGGCACTAGCATCAAAAGCTGTGGCTGCTTCCTTCCGGACCTGACCAAGTTCACCTTCTAGCTATGCGGGGAGGCCCGCCGTCGAGTATTTTGGCATGCAAAATAACGATAGGGCGCAACTATACCATATGTGTTGCAGTTTGCCATGCCTTACGTAATGAATCATGGTCAGTTTTTTGGGCTAGTGCCGTGTAGAGCCATGTGGTTGCCGCTTCTACGCTTAAGCGATCGGCAGCTAATGCATTGATTTCTTGTAAAAAACTACCTGCTGCGTAATGCCCTTGGCGCACTTGACCTCGAATGCACTGACTACAATTTATAATTAGGCTTCCTGCTTGAACTGCATTTTTTAATGCACTTTTTAATAAAAAATGGTCGGGTATGTTGCCACTACCATAGGTTTCTATGGCAATACCAGCAAATACCTGCGAATTTATACTCGATGCTAACCAAGTCTCACAGCCTGGGTAAAGTTTAACACTGAGAATGTTTAGGCTTGGATTGAGCGGGTAAAACTGGTAGTTGCCAGCCTGAATAGTTGGCCATTCCCCTTGCCAGTTTGGCGCTGCAAATGCGGCATCGGCGTCAGCGTCGAGTTTTTTTACGGCATGCCCAGGTAGTAACAAACCACTAAATGCCACCATCACCGCGCGGCGTTGACTTTGCACGCCCTCAAGTGCCAGTTGAAAATTCGCCGGCGCATCGCTACCCAACTCCAGCCACGGGCGCTGAGAACCGGTGATGACGACGGGTTTATCGATTTGACTCAGTTGCCAGTGGAGTGCGGCAGCGGTCCAAGCTAAGGTGTCGGTGCCGTGCAATATAATGAATCCATCAAATTGATGATAGGCAGCGTCAATATCTTGGGCGATTCTTAGCCAATCTAAGGGTTGCATACTTGATGAGTCGAGTGCCTCAGGGTACTCGCGTAAAGTGAGTGAAATGCCGAGGTTATGCTGTTGTGCGAGTAAGTCGGTAATTACTGGACTTAAAATCCCTGCTTTAGGCGCTAAACCTAAAGGGCTTGGCGCGCAGCCTATGGTACCGCCGGTATAGAGGCAAAGAATGCGTTGAGGTGCTTTGTACTGCGCTGGCATGCTAGAATCCTTTCTTTTTTCCGTACAGGAGACGCATCATGGTTATCGTCGATAATCGTAAAGCGTTTCACGACTTCTTTATTGAAGAAAAGCTAGAAGCGGGCATTATGCTCGAAGGGTGGGAAGTTAAGTCCATCCGAGCTGGCCGCGTGCAAATCAAAGAAGCTTATGTGATCCATAAAAATGGTGACTTTTATTTATTTGGTTGCCATATTTCACCGCTGCTTAATGCATCATCGCATGTCGTTCCCGATGTGGTCCGTACGCGCAAATTATTGCTCAAACAACGCGAAATCGATAAGTTGGCGATGAAAGTGGATCGCGCGGGTTATACCGTGGTGCCGGTCAATATGCATCTGAAAAATGGTTTTATCAAAGTTGAGATTGGTCTGGCAAAAGGTAAAAAACAACATGATAAACGCCAAACAGAAAAAGATCGTGAATGGGTGCGTGAAAAAGCCAGAATCGTTCGGGATGCGACCAAACAAGGTTGATTGAATTTTTAGCGATAAAAAAGCCGAATTTATTATTCGGCTTTTTGGTTTCTGTTGACTGAAAACTTAAGACTTGCTGTTATCACCGATTTTGCTTTCTTTACCCTTCATTAGACCGATGATGTTTTGTTTGTGCCGTTGAATCAGTAACACTGCAATCACCGTGACCGCACCAAGATAAACGGTTTGATTTGGCAATAATAAAGCGGTCAGCAACGGCGTTGCTGCGGCTGCGATTAATGCCGATAGCGATGAGATCTTGAGGACTTTGGCCACAAAGATCCAAATTGCGAGTGTGGCTAAGCCAAGCCATAGATTGAGCGCCAATAAAATCCCTGCCGCAGTGGCAACACCTTTACCCCCTTTGAATTTAAAGAAAATCGGCCACATATGACCAATGGTCACGGCAATCATGACGGCGGCAATGGCGAGGGTGTAGCTGGGTGAGCCGGCTTCTCCAAGCCCGATCAGGGGGGCAATCCATTGGGCGGCAAAGACGGCGATCCAGCCTTTTAATGCATCACCAAGTAAGGTGAGTGCAGCCGCTTTTTTATTGCCTGAGCGTAAAACATTGGTAGCGCCTGGATTGTTTGAGCCATAGGTGCGTGGATCAGCTAAGCCCATCGTTTTCGAGACAATCACGGCAAAAGACAGCGATCCGAGTAAATAGGCGGCGATAATCAGCAATGACATTGGCAGCGACATCTAAATTTCCACTACAATTGGGGGGTTTTGATTCTAAGCTAAACCGGCTTCATCCTCAAACCGGTTACGTACACCGACGGTAAACAGATTACATGGATATTATTTATTTGCAGCAAGTGCGTGCCAGCACGGTATTGGGTTGGTACGACTGGGAACGCACACAGTCACAAGTCGTCGAATTGGATTTAGAAATCGGCCTGCCTTCGGCGCGCGCCTGTGTTTCTGATCATTTAAACGACACGATTGATTATGACAAAGTGGTCACGCAGATTCGGCAAGATTTAACCGCCAAGCATTTTCTTCTACTCGAAGCTTTGGCTGAGCATATTGCCAATATTGTGCTGAATGATTTTGGTGCCCCTTGGATTAAAGTTTCGGTCACTAAATTGGGTATTTTGCAAGAAGTTGCTCGCGTTGGGGTTACGATTGAGCGTGGACAGCGTGCTTAAGTGGGTAGTTTAAAGTAACTGGTGTTGAAGATAACACTTTGATTTTATGGCAATAGACTTTGTTTTTTTAGTAAATATTTTTAAATGGATTGAACTTATTACTCTTTGACCCAACTAACTAAACAAAGTTACTAATTAACCAAGGATTTTAAAATGGCGCGTTTTGCGAACACTTTAATGGTCGTCATGATGAGTACTGCTTTGTTTACTGCCAATATGGCAGAAGCAAAACGGGTTGGCGGTGGCCGCTCAGGTGGAATGCAGCGTCAAGCCGCGCCAGCGCCACAGCGCAATAATATGCAGCAACAACAAGCACCAAAACAGCAACCCGCACCTGTGCAGCAAAAATCAGGCGGCATGGGCATGATGGGCGGTGTATTGGGTGGATTGGCTGCGGGCTCATTATTGGGTTATATGTTTGGCAATAGCGGCAATGCATCGGGTTCTGCTCAAGGTGATGGCGGTATTCCATGGGGTACTTTGCTATTACTCGGCGCTTTAACTGCGGGTGGTGTGATGTGGATGCGTCGTCGTCAACAGGCTCAAGCGCAAGCCGTACGCCCTAATGCAATGAATTATGCCGGTATGTCACCAATGCCAGCGGCATCAACGGCACCTGTTGAGCAAGATCGTGTGTTTCGAATTGGTGAAGGCGCTGCAGCACCAACGGCAGCATGGGGTGGGGCAGCACCATTAAGTGCAGCACCAATCACTCGTTTGCCAGATGGCACTGAAGTTGCGGCCTTTTTACGCCAAGCGCGTGCAAGCTTTATGCACATGCAGTCGCTGAATTCGCCGTCGCAAGCTGAAGAAATGCGCCGCTATATGACGCCTGAGTTGTTTGCTGACTTGAAAGATGAGATTGGCAGCAATACAGATGTCGCAGAGTTCCCTGTGTTGAATCTGCAAGTACTTGAAGCGGTCAATGAAGGGGGTCGTATGATCGCCAGCGTTGAGTTCTCTGGTACGGTGAGTGAAAGTTTGCATGCAGCACCTGTGGCATTCCGTGAAATCTGGCACTTTGTTCGCCCGATTGATGGTGATCCACGGTGGATGTTGGCTGGAATTCAGCAGGCGTAAGCTCCCAATTTATCGTAAAATGCGCAATTAAGTAGGTCAGCCCGTTATGTCTTTGCGACGTGATGGGCTTTTTCACATACAATTTGGCTTGACTGAAAATTACGGGCCCTTGCTTATGAAGTCAGTAAAAACCCTAGCGCTGGTTTTGCCATTGATGATGATGCTCAGTGGCTGTGATCAGATGCTAGAAATGTTGAATAAACAAAAAGCCAATGGTAAAGCGATTGGCGCATCATGTCGGCATAGTGGCCGTTCTTTAGAGGACTGTTTTCGGCGCAATGGCAAAGTGGCCAAAGCTGATATTTTTGCTGGCTGGAAAGAAATGAATGAATATATGCAGTCGAAAAAAATTAATGAGGTCGCACCACCTCCGGATGTAAAAACTGGCTCATTGTCGCCAATTGCCGACCTTGATTCGTCAATGCCGGCCTCACAAGCCGCAGAAGCATCAGCAACTGAAAAAGCTGCAAAACATTAATGGATGATGAATGCGTTCAATATTGGCACAAACACAATTATTTTGTTCTTTAACTGATGCAGAACTCGCACAGGTTGAATCCTTAGGTATTTTGCGTAATATTGCAAAAGGCACAATTTTATTTTATGAAAACGACGTGGTCGAATGCATGTATGTGTTATTGGAAGGGCGTTTAAAGCTTTACTCCAGTAATGACAGTGGGCGAGAGTTTGTTTATCACGTTGCTGAGCCCGGTATTTCTTTTGGTGAGTTGGCTTTGTTTTGCGATGAGCGTCGTTCAATTTGTGCTGAAGCCGAAACCGATTGCGTGGTGATGAGTATTCATAAAGCGGACTTTATGAGTTTATTACTCACTACGCCAGAATTGAAAGACCAAATGCTCAATAGTGCAATGAAGATTATTTTTTCTTTGACAAATATGGTCAGAGATTTTGCACTCAAAGATGTTTATGGACGAATTCGAGTTTTGTTCGAGCGTTTAGCCCAACCTACAGCAGAAGGTTTGTTGATTGACGAGCAAATGAGTCAACAAGATATCGCTGATCGTGTTGGCGCTTCGCGTGAAATGATTGCTAAAATTATGCGAGAACTGGTAGCGGGCGGCTACGTAGAGACCGGACGTAAGCGATTGGTGATTTTGAAAAAATTACCAGAGCAATTTTAATTTATAAAAATTGAAGTATTTGTAGCTAAACAGATTTAACCCGTTTTAACTGTATTATTTTTTGCCATTGAGTAAAAAAAGTAACTGGCTGAAATTCTTTTACACTGATGCTGATTTGATAAGGCGCGATACGCGTCATTTACAAGGCTTTTATGCTATCTATTTTACAAAATGTACCGTTGTTACAAGGTTTTTCTGAGGAACAACTTGAATATATGGTTCAAGTTGGCGTGAAACGTAGCATGCCCAAAGGGGCTTTTGTTTTCCGCGAAGGTGATCCTGCAGAAGGCATGTATGTGTTACTTGAAGGCCAGACTCGCTATTTTAGTAGCGATAATCAAGGCAAGGAATTTGTCTTTTTGATTGCTGAGCCGGGTGATGCGATGGGTGAAATTTCTTTACTTGATGACGAGCCACGCGGCTGGTCGGTACAGTGTGAAGAAAACTGCACCTTTTTAATGTTTTCTAAGCAAGAGTTTCGCGAGGCACTCAATCGTGAGCCGCAAGTTAAGGATGTTGTCATTCTTAATTTGGCGCGTATGGTGCGGATTTTATCGACCACGATGAAAAATTTAGCATTGCTCGATGTATACGGCCGAGTGCGGGCCTTATTTGAATCCATGCTAGAAACCGTTGATGGGCAGGAAATGATTTCTCAGCCATTAACACAGCAAGCGATTGCTGATCGTGTTGGCTCATCGCGTGAAATGATTGCACGGATTTTAAAAGAATTGGTTTTTGGCGGTTATATTCGCTTAGAAAACAAAAAAATCATTATTATTCAAAAGCTGCCTGAGCGTTTTTAACACCATATTTAGGCATAAAAAAGGCGATCTTCTGATCGCTTTTTTTTATGCCTGAAAAAGATTCAATTGGGCTTGCAAGCGTGATGTTTTATTTTTGTAAACTCACGGCGCTTGCTGCCGACGCTGACGGGCTGCTGGCTCGCGTCATATTGTCATTGCTGGTGTTGGTTGACGTCGCACTCGTTGCGGTAGGTAAATACAGCGGACCTTTAAAGCCACAGGCGGTGAGGAATAAAGCAGTCAGTAAAAAGGCAAATAGGGAGCGCATAGTCGCTTGGCTGTCGGTGGTAGAATGGTTATTTTAGCATGCTAGTCCTTGATGAAGGACTGTTCGTCGTGCGAATGATGCAAGGAATATGCAATGACAGAATCAGAGTTTTTAACGGTGAGTGATGCAATTTTTCGTCAAATTGAAGTCGCTTTAGATGAGGTTGATTTTGATGTCGACACGCTATGCACTGGCAATGTATTAGAAATTGAATTTGAAGACGCGAGCAAAGTGATTGTGAATCGCCATGCGGCCAATCAAGAAATCTGGCTGGCAGCGCGTTCTGGTGGCTATCACTATCGCTTAGTCGATGGGCAATGGCGCAATACGCGTGGCGAAGGTGAATTATTCAGTGATGTTGCTGCTGCAATTAGTGCGCATGCGGGTGAGGCATTTCATTTTTGATTGAGTTGTCTTTATGGTTAGCGGGTTTATTTGCCACGGCTTTTTTATCGGCAACAATATTACCGGGTAATTCTGAGGCTGCATTAGTGGCCGCTTTGCATTTTAAACCCGACTTAGGTTGGTTGGCGGTTGCTGTTGCCTCTTTGGGGAATGTGCTTGGTGGCTTGCTGACGGTGTATTTAGGGCGCCGTTTGCCTAAGGCGCCCGAAGCAAAGTGGTTGCCGCGCTTACAGCGTTTAGGACCCGTCAGTTTATTATTGTCTTGGGTGCCCTTGATGGGCGATGTGTTGTGTGGTGTTGCCGGTTGGCTGCGTTGGCCTTGGCGCCCAGTGATGCTTTACCTGATTTTGGGTAAAGTGCTGCGCTATTTGGTCATTTATGCATTGATGCTGCAGTGGTTTTCAGTTTAAATCGTTGATTCTGGGTGTCATTAAGAAGTAGGGCGTAGTGAAACAAAAATTAATTGCTTTGTTGATCGCCGCTTGCGGCATAACACCACTTCAAGCTGGCGAGATGCCAGATTTTGGCGATATTTCGCAGCAAGGTTTGAGTACGCAACAAGAGCGTGAAATCGGTGAAAATGCGATGCGGCAAATTCGCCGTAGCGGTGCAATGATCGAAGACCCTGAAATCGTTGCCTATCTGAATCAAGTCGGCTATCGCCTGACTGACGCCGCTGAAATTAGCCAGCCTCAATTTACTTTTTTCCCCTTACTCGATGCCAGCGTCAACGCCTTTGCGATGCCGGGTGGCTTTGTCGGCGTGCATACCGGTTTATTGGTGCAAGCACAGCATGAGTCTGAAGTCGCCAGCGTGTTGGCGCATGAAATCGCCCACGTCAGTCAGCGACATATTGCCCGTTTAATTGATGGTACAAAATCCAGCCCGTGGATTTCATTGGCATCGATTGCGGTGGCTTTATTGGCGTCGCAAGCCGGTCGAGGTGACGCTGCAGTTGCAGCCATTGCTGCGGGAACGGGCGTTGCGGTGCAAAGACAGCTTGATTTTACCTACTCGTTTGAACAAGAAGCCGATCGCATCGGCATGCAAACCTTAAAAAAATCCGGCTACGATCCCAGTGCGATGGTGGTGTTTTTTGAGCGCTTGCAAAAACATAATCGATTGTATGAAAACAATGCCCCGGATTTTTTACGTACTCACCCCGTTACATTCAAGCGTATTTCTGATGCCCAAGCGCGCTTGGGTGAAATTAAATTTAAGGCGGTTCCCGATAGCCTTGAATTTTTATTAATTCGAGAAAAGTCGCGGGCGATGCAAATGGGTGGGCGTGATGGGGTGCCTTATTATCAAGGCATCATTCAAGAAAAACGCTACGCCAATGAAACTGCGCAGCACTATGGTTTGGCGTATTCGTATTATTTATTACAGCAATATGATTTGGCGTGGCAGTCTCTGCAAACGGCCAAAGCCAGTTTATCTAAAGCTAAAAATCATCCAATGTTGGCATTTTTGGCTGGCAATATTAAATTGGGGCAAGGCAAAAACGCTGAAGCCGTGCAAATCATGAGTGATGCGGTGCAGGCTTTTCCGGCCAATCGCGCATTACTTTATGGTTTGATTGATGCTTATATTGCCAGTGGTCAATTTGCTGAAGCTAAATCGAGTTTGAATGATGCTTTGGAGTTTTATCCTTCGGATGCTTGGTTGTACCAAAGGCAGGCGAAGATGTATGCCAAGCAAGGTGATTTAATGCGGCAGTATCAGTCTCAAGGCGAATACTACGTTAGGCTACAAGAATATACCGCTGCATTTGAACAGTTTGAATTGGCGCTGAAACAGCCTGGAAATGATTTTTACCTGCTCTCTGGGATTGAGGCAAGGCTCAATCAATTGCGGCAAGAGCAGCAAGATGCACGAAAGAAAAAATAGTTAATTGCGCATTTAAGTACGATATTTTTATCTCAGTACCGCTTTGCGTCGCCAAATAGATAGGGTTAGATCGTCAGGATCAGCCGCGTGTATCACGGCAGACTAAGGTGCTTTGCGACTTGTTATTGCTGCGCCAAGCACGGTACTCTTACCCAGACAACAACATGGTGAAAGTAATATGCAAAATCCCCGTTTATTGGTGTTTGGTGAAGCGCTGACTGACATGATTCGGCTTGATGATTCGCATTGGCTAACACGCGCAGGCGGTTCTTGTTGGAATGTGGCCCGAGTTGCGGCCCGCCTTGGGATTGCGACGGGGTTTGCCGGCAGCATTTCCAATGAATGTTTTGGTGAAGAAATCGCTCAGCAGTCGGCTGCCGCCGGGCTGGATCTGCGCTTTTTGCAGCGCAGTGACAAAAATCCCTTCATGGCCGTTGTGCATCAAACTCAACCGCCGGCGTATTACTTTTTGGGCAATGATACGGCGGATCTTGCCTTTCAGATTGAGCTGCTGCCTCCCCATTGGCGTGAATCATTGCATGTTGCGCATTTTGGCTCACTTGGTTTGGTTCGAGAGCCATTAGCCAGTCAGTTGCTCGCTTTGGCGATGGAGTTAAAGCAAGCAGGCGTTCAAATTAGCTATGACCCCAATTGGCGCAATGTAATGGGGCCAGATTATCGGCAACGGTTTGAAACTTTCTTAAGCATTGCCGATTGGATTAAGATTTCTGACGAAGACCTCGCCCATTTATTGCCCGAGTTACCTTTAGATTTAGCGCTTGAACAAGTGATTGCATGGGCTGGCGACGCGCAAATTTTGTATACCCAAGGCGCGCAGGGTCTGCGTTTATATCACAATGGTCAGGTCGATTTCATTGCCGCATTACCAGTGACCGTGGTCGATACCGTTGGGGCGGGTGACGCCAGTATGGGCGGTTGGCTCTCCAGTTTATTGGCATTTCCGGCGCGTAGCCCGCAAGAGCATGCCCAATTTGCTGCCGCTACTGCAGCGACCGTGTGTCAATATCCGGGCGCGTATGCACCACAATTGGCTGAGGTAAATAGCACCTTAGCAGGGCATTGATTGCGCTCGATTACTAGCGCATCGACATTAGATTGACATTAGATTAATCGCGCAGCAGTTTGTGCTCATCAGGGACTCTGGTATGGCCGACTTTCGCAGTTCTGAATTTTTACTCAAGCATATTCGTCACACGATGGCCTTTTACGATCCTAGATCGGTGGATGCATCGGGAGGTTTTTTTCATTTTTATCTCGATGATGGCACGGTGTATGACTCGCACACTCGGCATTTAGTCTCGTCAACGCGCTTTGTTTTTAATAATGCGATGGCGTATCTGCAGTTTGGCGAAGCGCAATACCGGGAACGCGTGCAGCACGGCATTGATTTTATTCGGCAGGTTCACCGTAATCCGCAGACCGGCGGCTATGCATGGGAACTCGTCGATGGGCAGGTGAGCGATACCACCAATCATTGTTATGGCTTAGCGTTTGTGATGTTGGCTTATGCCTGCGCGCTGCGTTGCGGCATCGACGAAGCACGGCAATGGCTCGCTGAAATCTTTGACTTAATGGAGCAGCATTTTTGGTTGATTGATTATGGTGCTTACGCCAGTGAGGCCAACGCGGATTGGCAGTTAACGGCATATCGCGGGCAAAACGATAATATGCATGCCTGCGAGGCCATGTTGGCCGCGTTTGAAGCCAGCGGCGAAGAGCGTTATTTGCAAAGAGCTAAATTACTGGCTGAGCGTTTTACTTTGCGCCAAGCCGCACTCACCAATGGCCAAGTGTGGGAGCATTTTCACCCCGACTGGACGCCGGATTTGCTTTATAACAAAGGCGATAAAAGTAATATTTTTCGACCTTGGGGCTTTCAAACTGGGCATCAAACAGAATGGGCAAAATTATTGCTGATTTTAGATCGGCATGATCCACAAGCTTGGCATTTGGCACGCGCTCGCGCCTTATTTGATGCCGCAATGGCATCGGGCTGGGATCAGATTCATGGTGGCTTAATGTATGGCTACGACTTAGACGGGCGCGCTTACGATGAAGACAAATATTTTTGGGTGCAAGCCGAATCATTCGCTGCCGCTGCATTATTAGCAGATCGCACTGGCGAGGCGCGCTACTGGCAGTGGTATGAACAAATCTGGGCGTATAGCTGGCAATATTTTGTTGATCATGAATATGGTGCGTGGTACCGCGTACTGAGCCCAAATAATCAGAAACTAGACCATTGCAAATCTCCAGCAGGTAAAACGGATTACCACACGATGGGGGCTTGTTACGAAGTGCTCAAAGTGTTGAGTGCGCCATTAAATAATCAAACAACGTCGCCAAGACATAAATACCAACTGCTATGATGCGCCATCGAGCATTGCTTGATACGCTCAATTTAAATTAAAAAGGATTTAGTATGAAACATTTACTCACTGCGATGGTCTTACTTGGCAGTGCCTTGACTGCAAACGCTGCAACTGCGCCAGCCAGCGTTGAAACCACCCCGAGCGGGATTCAAATTACCACTTTAAAAGCGGGTACTGGGCCGGCACCTAAAGCCAGCGATACTGTGAGCGTGCATTATCGAGGCACTTTAGAAAACGGCACTGAATTTGATAGCTCATATAAACGCGGCAAACCAGCAACGTTTCCTTTGAGTGGTGTCGTTCCGTGTTGGACTGAAGGTGTACAAAAAATCAAAGTGGGTGGTAAAGCTAAATTAGTTTGCCCGCCACAATTGGCCTACGGTAGCCGTGGTATTGCCGGCGTGATTCCAGCTAATGCCACCTTGATTTTTGAAGTAGAAGTTTTAGAAATTAAATAATCCGTGTCGGCGACGTGTCGACATTTGAAATCATTGGAGTTGCTATGTTCAAATTTGTTCTTCCCGTCGCCTTGGTTTTAGGTTTAGGTGCTTGTGATCAAGGCGCGCAATTGGCGCAGCAAGCCGCTTCATCCGTAGGCGCTATCGTTGGTCAAGAAATTAAAAATCAAGCCAATGCGGTGATTGACCAAACCGTGGGTGAAGCCAGTGAAGCATTGGCGCCGTTTGGTATCAATGCCAGTCAAGTAAGTGGCGCGATTAAAGATAAAACCAGTAGTTTAATTAGCCAAGCCATGCCATCGAATGTGAATTGGACCGGTTTAAATTCATTAGCCGGTAAAACGCCCAATGAAATCGGCTTATTCACCGCCGTAAGTCCGATTGATGGCCAGTTAAATACCTTGCTCGGTGAGCAAGCGACAGCGATTAAAGCCGCGTTAGCCGGTGCCGTGCTCAAGCAAGACAAGGTATTGTATTTACTCAGTGATCAGCCAGATCAAGCCACTTGGTTGCTGATTGACACCGCCAATCGCAAGCTAGCCGCAGGGCAAATTGTGAATGGTCAATTGAAAAACCTTCCTTCTGCAGGCGAGGCGATTCAATTGCCAAGTGAAATTAGTGCGCTACAAAGTAAATTGCTGAAATAAACAGCGATCCATAATCGCCTAAAAAACTGCCGAGCTAAGCCTCGGCAGTTTGTTTTTGTGCTGTTTGCAAAGTGGGTAATGGCATCAATGGCTTTAATTGATGCGCGGCTCTGGCGGTTTGGCAGGCTGGGTTCGGTTGACCGGCTTCGTCATACACATAAAATTCACGGCAAGTGCTAGAGCGCTGGCGGTAAATACTGCAATAGCTGCTTTTGCCAACTTCACCTTTAAAACTGATGCACGTCACTTGTTGCTGATTGGTGCCTTTCATCGCGGCGTACACCGGCGAGATCATAATGATTTTATCGCTAGGAACGGCAAACGCACTGTCAGTAAAACTTCCGGCAACTTCTCCGGCGTAAAACGAAACTCGAAAATGATTGCAACACGCACCACAGCTGGCGCAAACATGGGTATTGTCATCGGGCATATCGACAAAAACTCGGCCGTCTTCTTGCGGTATTTTAATTTGTTGGTCTTGGCTGTTCATGGTGGCTTTATAAGGGTATGACCATCCAGCGCATAATGGCTGTGGTTTTGCTGATTATACTGTCGTCATGCGGGTTCAGGTTGAGGGCTTAAGTTACCAATTGCACGAAATGAGCCGAGCATCAAATAGCCGTCAATCGCCATTGCGCAGTGCAATATTGCTTGTTGATTGGTAAAGGATTTTTTTTCGACTAAAGTTATATTTAACGATTGAAGTCAGATTTTTGGAAGGTTTTGTTGGTTTTGTAACTTAAGCATTGGGAGCACATCGCCATCATGCCTCAAGTCAATCATCATTTTAATAACCCAGTGTTTGAGCATAGCGATAAGCTCAACCAAAAATTAGTGCAGCTGCATGATCAAATTTTAGTGCGCATTCCCAATATTGATCGCATTGCCTGTGCAATTTATGAAGAAAAAGAAGACTTACTAAAAACATTTATCAATAGCACTCGTAATGGGGAAGCCATTAATAATTATCAATGTAAATTATCGACCAGCCATGAATTAAACTTGTTGGCTAAAAATTCAGAGTATCGAGTATTAAGTGAAATATCCCAAACGATTGGCATCGGTACAGCGCATTCCGATTGGCTATTAAAGCAGGGGTACCGTTCATCATTTACCGTACCAATGTATGACGAAGGGGTGTTTTTAGGATTTATTTTTTTTGATTCATTACAACCATCGGCATTTACGACCGCAGTACAGCGCGATTTAATCTTGTACTGTAATTTGATCAATATGTTGATTTCAAATGAGCTGGCTATTGTGCGTATTACGCTGGCATCAGCGCATATGGCGCGCGATTTTGCCAATTTACGTGATTTTGAAACCGGAGCGCATTTGGAAAGAATGGCGCGTTTCTCGCGAATGATTGCCAAAAAAATTGCCGAAAAACATCACTTAAGCGATGAAACGATTGAGCATATTTTTTTATTTGCACCGCTGCATGATATTGGCAAAATTGGCATTCCTGACCATGTGTTACTCAAGCCTGGGAAACTGACTAGTGATGAAAAATACATTATGCAAAGTCATGTACAAAAAGGCGTTGCCGTGGTGCAAAAAATTATCGGTGATTTTGGCTTGCAGAAATTATCTGATTCACAAATTTTATTAAACATTGTGCAATGCCATCATGAATATTTAGACGGCAGTGGTTATCCCCAGCAATTAACTGCGATTGATATTCCAATTGAAGCGCGCATTGTCACGGTGGCGGATATTTTTGATGCCTTAATTAGTCCGCGTCCCTATAAAACAGCATGGACAATGGAAAAGGCGTGTGATGAATTAAATCGGATGGTGCAAGTGGGGCAACTCGATGCCGATTGCGTGGCGGCTTTAGTTGAATTAAGCCACGAGTTCAGCGAGATTGCACTCAATTTCCAAGACGATTTGTCGGTGGAAACATCACCCACAATACCGCAATTTTCAACGTTGTGATTTTATGCGAAACCAGCCGGTTGCAGTCCTAGCAACAGGCTGGCGCAATAACTTAAGCGGCGAGCGCTGCGTTTTGTTTTTCGATCAATTGCTGGATGCCCAGTTCAGCCAAATCCAGTAATGCATTCATTTCTGCACGACTAAACGCCTCACCTTCGGCAGTGCCTTGGATTTCAATAAATTGACCAGCGGCCGTCATCACCACATTCATATCGGTTTCACAGCCCGAATCTTCGATGTAATCCAAATCAAGCACTGGCGTGCTACCAACAATACCCACTGAAATGGCCGCTACCGATTCACGAATCGGGCTTGCAGCTAATTTACCTTCGGCAATTAAGCCATTGATCGCATCAGTCAATGCAACAAATGCACCGGTAATACTGGCCGTGCGTGTGCCGCCATCGGCTTGAATCACATCGCAATCAATCGTAATTTGGCGCTCACCCAACGCTTTTAAATCCACCACCGCGCGCAATGAACGGCCGATTAAGCGTTGGATTTCTTGGGTGCGACCGCTTTGTTTGCCACTTGCGGCTTCACGGCGCATCCGACTACCGGTGGAGCGCGGCAACATACCGTATTCGGCCGTTACCCAGCCTTCGCCTTTGCCTTTTAAAAACGGCGGTACTTTTTCTTCAACGCTAGCGGTACACAGTACTTTGGTCGCGCCAAACTCAATCAACACACTGCCTTCGGCATGGCAGGTGTAATTGCGGGTTAAAGTGACAGTACGAAGCTCGTTCGGTTGGCGTTGTGAAGGGCGCATGGGATTTCCTAAAGACGGATTAAATTGCGCGCCAGTATACCGCAGCGCGTTGCCTTGGCGCAGACGCATCGCGGGCATTTTGGCGCGGTATGACAGCCAACTGGATTCAGCTATCATGACTTACGATCAATACATGGAGATAGCAACAATGAAAAACGTTATCGGTGGATTTAGTCTTGGCACGCTCATCGCCGTCGCGCTGTCATGGAGCGCCAATCACTCCATTTTATGGGCGATTATTCACGGCTTTTTGAGCTGGTTTTATGTGATTTATTATTTCTTGTTCCGCTGATCGGGATGCTGTTGTGGGGTGTCAAAAGCTACGCGCATTGCCACTTTGAGTTGCAGTGCAATTCGTTATAAGCATTGACCCCCGAATGCGAGTGACGTGTTGTATTTTTTCGCAGTTTCTTATCTGTGCTGTGTAATGCTTTGTATTGTAAAAAATGTAATTTTAATTAGAGTTTTTGTAAACTAGCTTGTATAAACAGCAATACAAGTAAACTTATATGTCATTTTTCTTGCTATATATTTACGACTTAATAAATAATGGCATTTTTATTTATTGAGTTGTCATCTTGAAATCACTTCTGATCCTTTTCGCGCTACTTCTGGCTACAGCTTGCACCACGGTGCCGCCGCAAACGAATCTGCAAATGGAGGCCATGATTGAGCAGCAATTGACGCAAATTCCAGCGGGTGTTGAAGGTAAGAAAGAAGCCTTTTTATTGGTGATCGCTGGATTTGATCAGCCTGCCGTGTTTAGCAATGAAATGAAATTGGCGGCTAAGCAGTTGGGCAAGGTTTTTAATGCGCAATCGCGGACTTTGCTGCTGAGTAATTCGACACAAGACGCCGAGTTAATGTCGCAAGTAACACCATTTCGATTACAGAAGGCGATTGATAAGTTCTCACAAAAAATGAATGGTGAGGAAGATTTGTTGGTGGTCTACATCGTTTCGCATGGTAGTAAAGATGGCGTGGCCTTAAAGCAGAGTGGCGTTCCATTGGTTTTGCTTTCTCCTTATCAGATGCAACTGGCCTTACTTGAAGCGCCGACACCGTGGAAAGCGGTTTTTATCTCGGCCTGTTATTCAGGTGTATTTATGGACACCTTAAAAACCAGCAAATCGATGGTGATGACAGCGGCAGATGCCACGCACCCTTCATTTGGCTGTAATTTTGGTCAGAAATATACCTATTTTGGCAATGAGTTACTCAATGATCGCAATTTTGCTGCTCCAGTGGATTGGTATTCGATTTTTCAAGATACCGTTAAAAATGTGAAAGACAGAGAGCAAGGCCGAGGCTTTGAGCATTCGAATCCACAGTTTTGGATGGGACCGGACTTTGCGGCGTATTTGGCGAGCTTTAATGCTGAATCAATCACGTCGTCACAGTAAATCCATAAATAGCTTGAACTACGTGTTTGCTGATATCCCGAGCTGAAAATTGATGGCCTTCGCTTCGCTGCGCCCACTTTAGATTTTCGCTGGATATGAAAAAGCCACCAAAATTGGGTGGCTTTTTTTATGCTTCAAATTCAGCATATTTTTTTGTTAAACCGCAGAGTTGACTGTCGCTTACACATCGGCAAAATCAATCGATGCTTAGAGTTCCACCAAATGTTTGCGCTTGTGAGTGGCGATTTATGACAAATAAAAGTAAATAGTTGCGTTAAATTTGGTGAAAAGTGTGAAAGTGTAAAAGTACACATTTGATAGAATTCGGCTCATTGATTGGCATATTTAGCCTTTGATGTTGAGTTTAATTGGCAGCTAGCGCGGCTTTTAAGGCCCGTATCCCCTTAGAAAAGATTGGTTTTTCAGGGCGGTTTTGGCTGCTTTATACGCCTTATTGGTGTTTTAACGGCCCATATTTGGCTGGAACTCCAGTAAGTCATATCACTTATTTTTAAATATAAAGCTAAAACTGATGAAAAACATATCTCGTTTTAAGTGGCCAGGTGTCACTGCAAGTGTGGTCTTAGTCGCGCTACTGTCTGCTTGTGGCGGCGGTGGAGGGCTCGACTTGGTGATTAATCCTACGCCAACACCCGTGCCACCGTTAAAAGCTTGGACTGGACCAAGTCAATTTGTGCTTACTCAGCCCGAAACCGGCCTTCGCACGACCGCATTATTTGTTGCGAGTGCCGATGGTGCTATTGACCTAGATGGCACTCGACGATATTTCCAAGCCGCAGCTATGCCAGAGGGTCAATTGGCTTTTAGTGCAGGACAACCATGGCAGGAAGACGCGAATAGAATCTCGCGTGCGATGCAGGAAATCAATGGTAAAAAATTATTCACGGTGGAATATCCAGACGAGAAATCGCTCAGTTTGATCGGTGGCGGCTTGGCCAATCAGGCGACGGCGGTTCGCGATTTTATTGCGCTATGCACGCCGGGTAAGCGATATTTTCTGCTGAATGCGGATGCACGAAGGGTGTTTGCAGACAGCTTGGCCCAGTTTAAAAACCAAACTTTGCAAGCTAAGAATTTTACTGCAAGTCAGTGTTCAGCAGCATTGAGTGTTATGCAATTTGATGCCTCGGGCAATGTGACTTTGAATACCACTCAAAGTGGCAGCTTGCCAGAAGCGATGAGCGCTAGCCAAATGCAATTGCTGGCAAATGGTGGCCATGTCTTAACGGCTGATGGTATCGGCAAACGCAGCTTCATGTTTTATTCGCTGACTGATACTGCTGGTACTCGTATGTTGATTCAGGAATTTGTGGTTTACCCAAATGAGCAACAGAATTACATCCGTATCTGGTATTGATTAAACCTCGCAGAAAATGGATGGGTATTGTTTCGCTCCACCCATCCTACGGTTTCGCGCGATACAAAAAAACCACCAAATATTTGGTGGTTTTTTATATGCTGCAATTTCACGACGCTTTAACGCCGCCTATGTCCAGTTATGAATCAAAGCTGACACGAAGGTGAGCCGTAGATAGTGCTGTAGCACGGCAAGGTGCTGCCGACAAAGTCAGGTTTGAATTCAGAACTGGAATTATTCTTCGTCAAATACCGCCGTGGTATACACCTCTTGCACATCGTCTAGGCTTTCGAGCGCGTCGATCAATTTTTGCATTTTGATCGCATCATCGCCTTCAAGCTCCGTCTCGGTTTGTGGTTTCATCGTTGATTCGCCCATTTCGGCTTTAAAACCGGCCGCTTCGAGCGTTTCTTTGATGGTGACAAAATCGTAAGGTGGGGTGATCACTTCGATTGAGCCGTCGTCATTGGTTGTTACATCATCAGCACCGGCTTCGAGCGCGGCTTCCATTAACGCATCTTCATCCGTGCCCGGCGCAAAAATCAAATAGCCGCAATGCTTAAATTGGAACGACACGCAGCCGTCCGAACCCATATTGCCGCCGTATTTGGCAAAAGCGTGGCGAACGTCGGCGACGGTGCGCACTTTATTGTCAGTCAGACAATCGACCATCACCGCTGCGCCGTTGAGACCGTAACCTTCGTAGCGTGTTTCGAGGTAGTCCACACCATCGAGTGCGCCTGAGCCGCGTTTAACCGCGTTTTCGATATTGTCTTTTGGCATCGATTGCGCTTTGGCTTTATCAATGGCCAAACGCAAACGTGGATTCATCAGTACATCGCCGCCGCCCATTTTGGCGGCAACGGTGATTTCTTTGATCAATTTGGTGAAAACTTGGCCGCGCTTGGCGTCTTGACGGCCCTTGCGGTGTTGAATATTTGCCCACTTGCTATGACCTGCCATGCTGCACCTGTATTTTTCATTGAGTCGATAGGACGATATTCTAGCACGGTCGTCGATGGCAAAAAATATCCGCAGACAGTCATTGCTCGCCATTTGATTGGGCGCAGAGTTTATGACGCGGTATTGTCTTGAATGAAGTGGCATTGTCGTCTTTATGCGACGCTGAGCGCGGTGATGCTGCATTGGATATTGTCAGCCGTTGTCGGCATTTCGTCGCTGAAAGTGCGTATTTGCCTTGGAATTAACGCACTAGGGTTTTTATTTACATATCAGCGTTTTATGATTTATTTGTTTCAATGTTTGTCAGCTTGATGTTTTGTAATTATCTGTCTAGCATCTTCCAAAATTACATTTAAAAGCGAATATGATGCGAGTTAATCAGGGGCAAAAATGGGCATTGCGTTGTTCGGCAATGGGTTTGACTGCGTTATTGAGTGCTTGCGGTGGTGGCGGTGATGGCCCGGGGATTTTTGATGGCCCACAACCCGATTTTGGGAATAAGCCAGTTGTCACACCTGCACCCAGCACGGCGGTCGTGGCGCAAAAATGTTCAGTGAATAACCCATATCGCTATGACGATACGCCATTGAGTACCAGCGGCACGTTGAATGATGAAAAAGCGTGGCTTAAAGACAATATGAATAAAAATTACCTTTGGTATAAAGATATGCCAACGGTGAATGCAGCGACACCGGCCTTTAGTAATGAATCCCAAGTGTATGGTTCTTTGTCGGCGTATTTTGAGGCACTAAAAACGCCGACGCTGACCGCCACGGGTGCTAAAACCGATAAATTTAGCTTTATGCAAATCACCCGCGAATGGAATGGTTTATTCGAGTCTGGCAAGGTACTGGACTACGGTATTCAGTGGCACTACACCGGCGACGCGCCGCCGCTGGCAATACGGGTGGCTTATGTTGAACCGAATTCACCAGCAGCACTGGCTGGTATTTTGCGCGGTGATGTATTGAAGTCGGTAGATGGTATAGCGGGTGACGGTACTGTGACCGGTTTATCGGCCTTACTTTATCCACGTAATAGTGCGACGCATCAATTTGTTTTTGATCGGGCTGGCAATGTACAACCCGTGAGCATGGCAGCCGCCGACATCACCATTTCTCCGGTGCCGATGAATAAAGTCATCGATGTGGCCGGTAAAAAAACTGGGTATTTATTATTTAATTCGCATATCTCAACCGCTGAGCAGCCTCTAATTAATGCGGTGCAAGGATTTAAAGATAATAATGTCAGCGAATTAATTTTGGATTTACGCTATAACGGCGGTGGTTATTTATATATTGCCAGTGAATTGGCCTATATGATTGCAGGGGAAACGGCAACGAGAAATAAAGTGTTTGAGCGTTTGCAATACAATGATAAACGCCCAGTCGACACCGCCAATGGCGTGATGCCGTTTTATAATTCCACCGAGAAAAGCCAATTCCTACCAACTTTAAACCTAAAACGGGTTTATATTTTGGCATCCGGTAATACTTGCTCGGCTAGTGAATCAATTATTAATAGCTTGCGCGGTATTGATATTGATGTACAAATTATTGGCAATACCACGTGTGGTAAACCTTATGGCTTTATGGGTAAATCCAATTGCGGTATTTCTTATTTCCCGATGGAATTTAAAGGGGTGAATGACAAAGGCGTGGGTGACTTTGCCGATGGTTTTGCGCCTCAATGTAGCGCCAATGATGATTTTACTAAACCGTTAGGTGATAGCAGCGAAGGTCTACTTGCTGCTGCGATTTATCGTCAAGCCAATCCGAACTCATGTAAACCTGCCGCAGCCATGGCTTATTCAGGTACCGCCCGATTTGGGCAAGGCGCTGCGCAAGGCTTGGTGATCAAGCCTGAAATGCAAAACAATAAATATTGGACTGTTCGTTAAGCAAACCAGCGACAACGAGAGAACGCCAAGACTGTGAGGTCTTGGCGTTTTTTTATGCTGGCTTTGCGATGCATTTGCCGAGATTTAAGCGCTGACGCCGCTTGTGTTTTGTCGCTTGCCCACTAGCATGGAATATGTATTTCCATCGGTGAAAGCTAAATGAAATTTAAGAATGTGTTTTCGGCTGGCGCTCTGCTTCTTTTACTTGCCGCTTGCGGTGGCGGTGGTGGCGGTTCAACATCGGCAACACCGAGCCCAACGCCAAGTCCGGGTACGGCGATTGCGCAAAAATGCTCCCCCAATAATCCCTATCGGTTTGACGATACCGCTTTTAGTACCACCGGCACTTTAAACGATGAAAAGGTATGGCTAAAAGCCAATATGCAGGAAAAATACTTATGGTATGCCGAAATACCCAATGTCAATCCTGCTTTGGCGCAATTTAGCCAAGAAGCCAATCCTTATGCATCGCTGGATAATTATTTTGAGGCGCTGAAATCACCCTATTTAACCGCGTCGGGAGCAAAAAAAGATCAATTTAGTTTCACGGCTTTAACGCGCGATTGGCAGGGTTTTTTAGAAAGTGCCGCCGTATTAAATTACGGTATTGAATGGCATTACAGTCGCAGCAGCGCGCCGTGGCAAATGACGGTGGCGTATGTGTCACCCGGCTCACAAGCGGCACTCGTGGGGGTGTTGCGGGGAGATCAATTAATCACTATCGATGGCCTGCCGGCCGACGGTACGGCCAGTAATCAAGCGGCGGTGAATGCTGCGCTGTATCCCAAAGCGGCGAGCTCACACGCGATGGTGTTTCAGCGCGGCGCGAATGTAGTGAGTTTTAATGTTTTGGCCGATAGTACCAAAACCATGCCAGTATTGCCGGCACAAATTATTAATACCGCCAATGGGCCTGTGGGTTATTTGGTGTTTAATTCGCATATCAGCAGTGCTGAAAAACCACTGATTGATGCAATTCGCTTATTTAAAAACAATAATGTTCAATCTTTGATTTTAGATTTACGTTATAACAGTGGCGGTTATTTATATATTGCCAGTGAATTGGCATATATGATTGCGGGGCCGAATCAAATTCAAAATCGGGTATTTGATCGTTTGCAATTTAGTGACCAGCGGCCAGCGCAAACGGCGTTAAATGTCATTCCATTTTATGCCACGGCGCAATCCACGCAATCGGGCATGGCGGGACAATTATTGCCCAATTTGAATTTAAAGCAGGTGTTTATTTTAGCCACAGAAAACACTTGTTCAGCCAGTGAAGCGATTATTAATGGTTTGCGTGGGATTGATGTTGATGTGCAAATCATTGGTAAAACTACCTGTGGCAAGCCGTATGGTTTTATCGGGCAATCCAATTGTGGGATTTCTTATTTTCCGATTGAATTCATTGGCAGTAATGCCAAAGGTTTTGGTGATTTTAGCGATGGTTTTGCGCCGCAATGCATCGCCAATGATGATTTTAGCCGGCCTTTAGGCGATATCAACGAAGGCATGCTGGCGGCGGCTTTATATCGGCGCAGCAACCCCAATTCGTGTAAGCCATTGCTTGCGCTCAATCGCCCATTGGCGTCGGGTGCCGCGCTCGGTATGGGGGGGACTGCGATTGCCGATCCAACGGCGTATATTGCCAAACCGGAAATCCATAAAAATCAATACTTGGCATGGCCGAAATAAGCGCAGCGCTTAGTCTAATGGCGCGCTTACCCCTTAGCGGGAAAATAGCGTGGGGCATCACCCGCTTGCCAGCGGGGGTATTTTTGCATGCCGGCGGCAAAAAAATCGTCTTGCAAGACACGCGTGAGCCATTGCTGTAGCAGTGGATTGGCATGCTGTAAAAACCAATCTGGCGCAACTGCTGCAAATTGCCGAATAAACGGCGCAATGGCGGCATCGCTAAGGCGAAACTCGGCGTCGATCAAATAGGTATGTGCTGCTAGCCGATTGCAGATATTAGCTTCAAGCCAATACATGGCATTGTCTTGATGCTGCTGCGGGCTGAGTGCCAGATGTCGCTCGGGGTATTTGTAGGCGTCGAGCAAGGGCTTAAATTCGGTGTCGTGCTGCAAAATCAACGCCATTTGCTGCGCAGCCAAGTGACTGGGGTGCCAAGCATCTTGGCTCAGCGCCCACAGCATAATCTCTAAGCTCTCCGTGATCACTTGGCCATCCGGTAGACATAACACCGGCACCGTGCCTTTGGGCGACACCGCCCATAGTTCAGTCGGTTTATCGCGTAACACCACTTCACGGATTTCAACGCGAAGTTGCGTATGCCAAATCGCCCAACGGGCGCGCATCGCGTAGGGGCAGCGGCGAAATGAATACAAAATCGGGGTGTGCGACATGCTTAAATCCAGTGCGTAAGTTGCGCTAATAGCCCACAAGTGAGCCAACTGATTGCCAACAACGCCAATGGTTTGGCGCTGCGGTGAATGCCGTAGGCCAACAGTAGTAGCAGCACTAACACGGTGATGCCGCCCCAAATCGGCGGCAATGCGCCGATGATGGCGCTACTGGTGGTGCCAATGAGCAACCACGGTAGCGCACTGCAATAGTATTGCTGCGCGCGGCTGGGTTGGCTCGCGGGAGCGAGTTCGGGTAGGTTGACCAGTAACGGCGCTAAAAATTGTTGTGGCGCTTGAATCAGCCCTTTGATCAAGGCTGTCGACACCGCCGGTGAAACGCCCGCAGTGATCAGTAGGCCTTGTAACCCTAGGCTATCCTCCGCACCGACAGCTTCGCTGCTTGGCGCAGGTGCCGGGGTGCGAATAATGCGCGCAATTTGCCAAAATGCGCCGCCGATGGCCAAACACCATGCGGCCAATTGCTGGCTGGCAGGCAGGCGATTAAAGCCGATGAGCAGCGCCAATACCCCGCCGATGATCAAGATGGCGTCATTGGTTTTGTGTTGTACCAAGCGCCAAAAAGTATCGCTAGCGGTTTGATAGAGCGCCAAGCCGGTTAGACCTAATCTTTGCAGTATCGCTTGGCAGGCATTAATACCAAATATCTGCAGGGCAATACCAAGGATTTTTTCTTTTTTACTTGCCGTACCGTGCGGGTAATTTTGCGCGATTTCTAGCCAATACCATTGCCGCGCCGAACCCGATTCTAAATCTGAAATCCGCCGCATTAAGCCGCCTTGCTCTGCTGCTGTCAGCGCGGTGTTCATAGTGCAATCGGCCAAGCGTAATCGAGTACTAAGGCGGCAAAAATCAGCGCACCGATGCGATTATTGGCCAAAAAAGCCGCAAAGCAGGCATCGCGCTGCCGGCCACGAATCCGCCGATACTGATCAATCACGGCCAGCATCACCAAGGCCAAACCGGCAAAGTAAATCAGCCCACGGCCAGTGGCATAACCAATGCCCAGCATGCACAGCACAAATGCGCCAAAGCACAGCATCACCGCTGCCACGTCAAAGCGGCCAAAGGTAATGGCTGAGGTTTTGATGCCGATTTTTAGATCGTCGGGCTTATCGACCATGGCGTATTCGGTATCGTAAGCCACGGTCCAGAGTAGATTGGCTGCGACCAGTGCCCAAGCAATCAAGGGCACGCTGCCCGTTTGGGCGGCAAACGCCATTGGAATGCCAAAACTAAACGCAATGCCTAAATACGCTTGTGGGATGGCTAAAAAGCGCTTGGTAAAAGGGTAAGATCCCGCCAAAAATACCGCAGGAATGGTGAGTAATAAAGCCAAATGGTTCAGCGGCAACGCCACCAATAAAGCCAGCAACGCCAAGGCTGCGGCAAAATACAGCGCGGCTTTGGGCTTAATCTCGCCAGTGGCTAAAGGCCGATTTTGGGTGCGCTCAACATGGCCATCAAAATCACGATCGGCCCAATCATTCATCACGCAGCCACTGGAGCGCATCAGCCAAGTGCCAAGGCAAAAAATCAATAACAAAGACCAATCCGGCCGACCTTGCGCGGCAATCCATAAGCCCCAGAGCGTGGGCCAGAGCAGTAATAAAGTGCCGATGGGTTTGTCCATACGGGCTAAACGAATATACGCCGGAATATACGCCGACCAGCGCTGCGGTTTGAAATAGGGCGTTGGCATTAAATGGGTTCGCAAGGTGAAGGCAAAAGAAAATCACTTAAAAAAACTTCGGTGACCAACAGCTGCGCCGCGCCAGAATAAAACACTGAACGCCGCGCCCATAAAGTCGCGGCTTGCCCGCCGACGGCGGCTTGGGCTTTTTGCCATAAAGGATGGCGCGGGCTGAGCTTACACCAGGCCAATGTCGAGCGACGAATGCACGGATCGGCAAACAGCAGCGCACCTAAAGGGCGGCTGCCGGAGCGTTCAAACAAATGAAAGCCGGCTTGTAAGTGCTGTCGACAGGTAATGCTATGGGCAAATACCAAGGGGCGCTCTTGGCTACACAGTAAAACTTCGCGTGTTGCGACGTGGCTGGCGCTTGGCAGCTGCAAAATTTGCGTTTCATCTGGGTGTGGGCGGCGAAAGCCTTGTTGTAAAACGCGCACGGTTAATTGCGGAAAATGCGCGATTAAACGTTGGGTTAATGAGCCGCGTTCGCTCAACCAAGGTCGCAACGACCACGGCGCCAAGGCCAAGGGCGTATGCCAAAAAGCGGTATGCAGCATAGGGCACAGAAGGGGTTCATCAAAACCGAGCCATTATGCCATAAAAGCCCAGTTAGCCTGTCGGGCCAGCATTGCGTTGCTGGATTTGTTCACGAGCAAGCACATCGGGCGAATAAGGGCGTCTGCCGTGTGATTGAGACAAATCGCCGGTTGATTGGGACATTTAATCCATGTAAGGAAGTCCGTATGCTCTGAGCTGAGTATCAATTGCTGTATCGCTGATCGTAATGCCCCTTTTTAACCCCTTCGAGCTGCATCATGATGAAATTACCGGTGTTATTTTTGAGTGCGCTGGCTTTAACTGCGCCAAGTTTTGCCGCAGAAAAATTAGTGTCGTATTTACCGACTTGGCGTGATGCCAAAGTAGTGAGCCAAGCGGGCCAGCAACTGCCGGTGCTCGATTATGGCATTTTGTCATTTATCGAAGTGGACGCCGACGGCAAAGCGTTTCTTTCGCCAGCGGCCAAAGCTGGGGCTGATTTATGGCGTGCTGAGTTTGTTAAAGCCAAAAAAATCAATCCCAAATTTAACTGTATGTGGGCCATTGGTGGCTGGACTGGATCGCGCAATATCGCCAAAACCGCGCAAACCGAAGCGGGGCGCGAAAAACTGGTGCAATCGGCGATTGGCATTATGCGCGATTACCAATGCAGCGGTTTGGACTTGGATTGGGAGCATCCGGTGACGGGGGGCGATTATGCCAAAGACGCATCACCCGCAGATGCGCAAAACTGGGTGAGTTTAATTCGTGATTTGCGCCAAGGCTTAGACGCTGCCGGTAAAAAAGATAAAAAAACCTATGTGTTAAGTGTTGCCACCCCGGGCAATAATGGCGGTTGGGTGATGCAAGGGTATGACTTAAAAGCGGCGTTGCCGATGCTCGATTGGGTGTTTTTAATGGCCTATGATCGCGCAGGCGGCTGGAGTAAAACCGCCACCTTGCAAGCGAGCTTGCATGCGGTGCCGGGTGACCCAGATGGTGGGGTTTTCTCCAGCAGTAAAGCCATTGAATATTATCTGGCGCAAGGCGCTAAGCCAGCGCAATTGGTGCTCGGCGTGCCGTTTTATGCCCGTGGTTTAGGCAATGTTGCTGCGGGGCCAAATGGTGATGGTTTGGCACAAAGCATGTCGGGCCCGGGTTTGAACGATCAGGCAGAAGTCGGCGTAATGACGTGGGGTCAATTGCAGGCGGCGAAGTTGCCAAGTCAAGGCTGGCAAGTGCATCGCAATGCCGAGTCAGGGCAGACGCCATATCTTTACCATGCCGCTAAAAAAGAGTTGATCACCTTTGACGACCCAACCTCATTGGCCGAGAAGGTCAAATTCGTTAAAGACAAACAACTCGGCGGGGTGATGATTTGGGAAATCACGCAAGACGATGCCGATTTTACTTTACTCAAAAGCTTGCGCCGAAGTTTAAACGCCAAACCATTTAGCTGAGCGTTGTTTGCTGATTGCTTGGATTTGGCCCGCGCCCCATGGCTGTTAATGGGGCGTTTTTATATCTAAAACGCGATTGGCGAGCGGCACTGCTGGCGCGTAATCGGCGGTTTTAGTGCTTGGGCTTGGCTGATGGCGGTTGTCAGTAATAGTGAACTGTCATAGTATGTTGCGATGCAAAATTTAAATCCAGCTTTCAAAGTCGGCGTGCTCGATACCTTGCCTTTACAAATGGGCGTGGCTCCGTTTGCGCTCATTTTTGGCACCTTGGCGGGGCCAGCGGGTTTGTCGCCATGGGCAACCATGGCGATGTCGGTATTAGTTTATGCCGGATCTAGCCAGTTTTTGGCGCTGAGCTTACTGGCTGTCGGCGCGGCGCTGCCGGTGATTATTTTTACCACGCTGATTATTAATTTGCGCCATGCGCTGTATAGCGCCACCTTGCAGCTGCCGTTTGCCCATCTGCCATTTTGGCGGCGTGCGCTGCTGGCGTTTTTCTTAACCGACGAAACTTTTGCCGTGGTGCAAAGCGCCGCCAGCCGCAAAATGCTGCCACTGGATTCGGTGATGCTGGGCTCAGGGTTGGTCAATTTCAGCACGTGGATTGTATTTACCGCTATCGGCATTGTATTGGGCAACAATATCCCGCAGTTGCAACACTGGGGGCTTGAATTTGCGATGGTGGCGACCTTTACCGGCATTGTGGTGCCGCTGCTGGTGTCGCGCGCACAAGTGCTGTGCGCGGTGGTGGCTGGGACGACGGCGCTATTGGCGCATGGCTTGCCGTATAAATTAGGCCTATTGTTGGCAGTGTTGCTTGGGGTATGGGCAGCAATGCTATTTAAGGAAAAGGCTTGATGGATATACTGACTACAATCGGCTTGCTGCTTGGTATGGCCTTGGTGACTTATGGTTTGCGGGTGTGTTTTTTTCTCCCCGGCGTGGGCGAGCGCTTTCCGCCAGTGCTACGCCAAGCGGCAAGCTATGTACCGGTGGCGGTATTAACGGCGATTATTACCCCAGAAATTTTTATGCCCCAAGGTCATTGGCAAGCATTGAGCCCGCAATTGGGCGGATGTATTGCGACCGGTTTGATCGTGTGGCGCAGCAAAAAACTCATGTTGGGGATTGTGCTGGGGATGGCGGTGTATTACGCCTTGCGCTTACTTTAGCGTTACCGCCGATGGTGTTAAGCCCTAGTTTGAGGCGCGCAGCAGCAATAGAAAAGCTGCAGCATCCAACTCCACGCAATTATAAATCTGCCGGCACTTGCGGCATGAATGCGCCGCTGGTCAAAATACCCCACGCCATCCAGCCGGCGATCAATACATAAATGAGGCGCGGTAACCAGGCGGCCATTTGCGTGGCGCTGTGCGCTAGATCGGCACTGTGTTGATTGGCAACGCGTTGCAGCATTTCGGGCAATGTACCGCTGGCTTCCCCCGTTTGCACCATCGCCACTAAGTGCGGATCGGCCAACCATGGCACGGCGCTGAAAGCGGCGGTGAGTGTTTGGCCGCGCTTTAATTGTCGTAATAATGGCTGGCTTTGCTGTTGTAAATACGCGCAGTTGAGTGTCGATTGGGCAATGGGTATGGCGCTAAATATCGACACGCCTGCGTGCAGCAGCAGCGCCAAACTGGCGATAAAATCATGCTGCTTGCTGCGTAAATACCAAGCGCCCAATAGCGGCGTTTGCAGCAGGGCTTTTACCAACGTTGTTGAGGTATTACGCTCAAACGATTGCAATACGCCTCTCCCAAGCCGATACATCAAGTAAATCAATAGCAGCGGCGTGATCACTCCCAGAGCATAGCTCGATACACTGAGCGATCCCATGATGAAAGCGGGCAGTGGATTAATCAGCAGCGCCAGTAATAGGGTGAGGGCGGGCATCGCTAATTTGGCGCGAACTTGCTTCGTTAAGCGGGCAATCAGCGCCGATTGCTCGGCGAGGCGGTGATACAGCAGGGCAGGGCTGCCAGCATGGCAAGATGCTGCGATGAGTGCTGCGTCCAGTGGATTAAATAGTCCCGCCTGCACGCCCGCTTGGGCGATGCTTTTGCCGCGCGCCAAGGCTTTACGCATCGCGGCTAATTGCGGCTGATAGCGTGGCGGTAGATTCAGGCTGGCTAAAGCGTGATCAGTCGGTAAGCCAGCGCGCTCGAGCACGGCCAATTGGCTGAATAAATCAGCACGAATCGGATGCGGTAGCGGTGAAAATGAGCTCATAGCGCCGAGTATTGCTGATTTAGCTTAAAAATGCGAGCGAGTGCCCTGTCAGGTGGTTGACAATCAGACAGGCTTCAGTTGCAATAGCAGTTCTTGAACGACAAGAGAGGCGCCTTGCCCAGGTCGTACTACCGCAGAGATCAAGCTCTGTGTGCGCTAGGCGCAGTTGGCTTCCCCCAATTGAACCATGCAGCACCATCGGTGGTATTAGGGGGAGCAAGGCCGAAGCGATGGGGGACTTGAATCTCCGATTGCTGGTTACAGAGGCTGAATCCTCTGAACTGTCAGTAATCATCGATTACTGGAGTGCTCTTGGTGATGATTTCATTGTCAGCTGGCGTGTTGCCAGCGCATCATTGCCGCACTTTTCCTCTCTCCAAGCGTCTTTTATTGGAGATCACCATGACTGTTACCCAGACCCCTCTTTGGACCGCACTGATTACGCCGATGCAAGCCGATGGCTGCGTGGATTTTGCGGCGTTAACGCGTTTATTGCACGAGCAAGCGGCCGCCGGCAATGGTATTACTTTGCTGGGCTCAACCGGCGAAGGCGCGAATTTAAGTTTGGCCGAGCGCCAAGCGATTATCGAGCATGCCTGTCGTTTGCAACTGAATGTGCCGCTCATGGTGGGCGTGGGCGGTTTGGACTTGGCCAGCCAATTAGATTGGTTGGCCTTTTGCGAAACGCAGCCAGTGTCGGCGTATTTATTGGTCACGCCGATTTATGCCAAACCCGGCGCACAAGGTCAGCAGCGCTGGTTTAAAGCCTTACTCGATGCGGTGAGCAAACCGTGTATGTTGTATAACATTCCATCACGCTCGGGCGTGGCTTTGGCTGAAGCGGCGATTGCCGCTTTAATCGGTCATCCGAATTTTTGGGCGGTGAAAGAATCTGGCGGCAATCCACTGCGCTTTGCGGAACTTAAATCGGCGTTTCCGCAAATTGCCTGGTACTCGGGTGACGATGTATGGTTTGCCGAGCATGCCTTATTGGGCGCGGCCGGTTTAGTCTCGGTGGCCAGTAATGTTTGGCCGCAGCAAGTGGCCGATATTGTGGCTAAAGGCTTGGCGGGTGAGGCCATTGGTGCGGTATTGCGCGAAACGGCGGAGAGCTTATTTGTCGCACCAAGCCCGATTCCGACCAAAGCTTTAATGCATTATCAGCAGCGCATTGCCAGTAATGTATTGCGCTTACCGTTATGCGCCGAAGATTTAGCCTCGCTGGCGCCGTTATTGGCAGCTGATTTGCAATGGGCTGCGGCTTAAACGCTCACCATCCTTCGTGACAGGTAAAGATAGATACAAAAAAAACCGCCATGATGGCGGTTTTTTTTGAGCCTGCAGATTCACTTAGACTGCAGCTTCATCCAATTCGGGCAAAGCCACTTGGTTGTCAGTGCTAAATTGGTAGTCTTTAAACACATGCTCAGCAGTAAGCAATTGATAACGACCATCGGCAAGGCGATTGGTGGTGTCTTTGAGGCGGTAGGTAAAGTGCCCGCAAGTCCAGCAATCGAAATTACGCATGTGCGTGCACAAGCAAGTTTTTTCGTAAACGTGAATTTCAGAAATCTTTTTCGCGTTTGGATTTTCTTCGATGACTTTGTTATACGCTTGAATGTAAGAGCAGTTGCCGCTGGCATCAAGCAAATACCCATACGCTTCACAATTGGGGCGAATACCAGAGCCAATGGCGGGGGTGTTTTTCAACATCCGCATTGGGTAGCCCGTGGGTGAAATCTGATTCACCTCGATCAGATCTTCATCGGCTTTAAAGTATTCTTGCTTCACATCGTCTGGCAAGCCGCATTCTTTGGTTACGGTAAAGCGCGTTGCGACTTGTACGCCACCTGCGCCCATTTCTAAGAATTTCACCGCGTCGGAACCCGTGAAAATACCACCGGCTGGAATCACCGGCATATTCTCGTAACCTTCTTTTTGCACCCAAGCGAGCACTTCGGCCACGATGTCTTCCAGCTTAAAATCAGCCCAATCCATGCCAAAGCCTAAGTGACCACCCGCGAGCGGGCCTTCAACGACGACAAAGTCAGGTAGGCGGCCAGTACGGGCCGATTTTTTGATAAACAATTGCAGCGCACGCACTGAGGAAACAATGATCCCGAGCTTGGCAGTATGAAAGCGCGGATGATTTTCAATCAGCGCAAAAGAGCCTAAATGCAAACCAGCGGCCAAAGTGATGCCGTCGATGCCGGCATCGAGCGCGGCATTCATCCGCACGCGTAAGGTTTCTTTTGGGCCGTTCATCGTCAACTTTTCCATACAGTTGATGAAGATCATGCCGTTGCCTTGCTTACGTGCCATGGTGGCTTCAACGTGTAAACGGGTGGCGTTGGCCAACTGTTCTAAATCGAATTGCACCACGGCTTTGTCGCTATTGGCGACATTAAATTTGTATTGCTTGAGTTTGTCTTTGACGTATTTTGTGTTGTAGCGACGATCGGTGACCGTATTAATCATCGCGTCGGAGATATGCCCGATACCGCCAAGACGGCAAGCTTCTAGTGCTAAGTCGGCTGTGGAAATGTCTACACCCATGCCACCGATCATAATCGGCACATACTCTTCTTTACCAAATTTCAGACGAAAATCATCAACACGCTTCATTAGATCGTTCCATTCTTAAGCTGGTTTTAAGGCCAGCTCAATGATGAGTAAAATTTTTCAATGGCGAATGATAACGTGTAAAAGGGGTTTTTGGCTTGTGTCAATGATGACAATACGCAAGATTTTGCCAAAGGCATCATTGTGTAACTCTTTTTTCTTGCAAGATTTAATTGTATTTGTCGTGGTTATTTCCGGTTTAGTCAGAAATAAGGGTGCTTGATGTAAAGAGAATTTCAAATCTAAATCATTTAGAATGCTCACTTCGAGACAAAAGGACCTGCTATGTCGCAGTTGCACTGGTTTTCACAACTTGCTGCCGAACTCGCCGAGCGAAAATCAGCGCATCTCTATCGATCGCGCCGGGTGCTGGCTTCGCCACAAGGCGCACACGTCACAGTGGCAGATCGAGTGTTGTGTAATTTTTGCAGTAATGATTATCTAGGCTTGGCTAACCACCCGCAATTGATTGCTGCAGCCCAAGCGGGCGCGGTGCGTTGGGGCGTCGGTAGTGGTGCTTCGCATTTGGTGGCCGGGCATTTTGCCGTTGAGCAGCAGCTGGAAGAGCGCTTGGCGGCGTGGGCGAATAAACCGGCGGCGATCACCTTGTCGACTGGTTATATGGCCAATTTGGCGGTGATTACTGGTTTGATGTCGCGTGGCGATGCGATTTTTGCCGATAAGCTCAATCACGCCTCGCTCAATGATGCGATGGTGTTGTCGCGCGCCGACGTAAAACGTTTCGCGCATGGTGATATGCAAGCCTTGGCGCGGCAACTGGCCGCATCCAAAGCCGCACGCAAAATGATTGTGGTCGACGCGGTATTTAGCATGGATGGCGATATTGCGCCGCTGGCCGATTTGCTGAAATTGGCCGAGCAATACGACGCGCTACTTTATGTGGATGATGCGCATGGCTTTGGCGTATTAGGCAATGGCCGCGGCACTTTGGCTGAGCTGGGTTTATCGTCGCCACGGATTATTTATATGGCGACTTTGGGTAAGGCTGCGGGCGTTGCCGGGGCGTATATTGCTGCAGAGCAGGTGGTGATTGATTATCTGATCAATACCGCTAAGCCGTATATCTACACCACGGCTGCGCCGCCATTGATTGCTGCGGCGATGCATGCCAGCTTGGATTTGATTGAGCAAGATGTGGCGCGGCGTGAGCGCTTGCAGCAGCATATTGCGTATTTCCGCCAGCGCTTGGCAGGCGCTTGCACTTTATTGCCGTCCACCACCGCAATTCAGCCGATTATTTTGCCCAGTAGCGAAATCGCCGTGCAAGTCTCTGCGGCTTTATTTGCCGCTGGATTTTGGGTGGCGGCAATTCGCCCACCCACGGTGGCCACGCCGCGTTTGCGAGTGGTGCTCAGTGCTGCGCATACGCAGGATGAAGTGGCGGCATTGTGTGAGCAGTTGTTGCTGATTTTGACGGCGTTGCCTGCGGCCGATTTAACGCCAGCGGCCGGTTCAAGCGCTGCAGGCGTAATAGATTAAGGATTAAGGCGTTTTTATGCTCAAACTCAATCTCATCGGCCCTGGCCGCTTGGGGCAATCTATGGCCCGCTTGGCGCAATTATCGGGTCAATATCAGATTGCTGGCGTATTGGCGCGAACGCCAGCGGCGCATAAAGCGCTGGATTTTATCGGCGCAGGGCAGGCGGTTACAACGCTGTCAGCCTTGCCCGCCGCTGATTTATGGTTGCTTGCCGTGCCCGATTCAGCCATTGCTGCGGTGGCGAGCGAGCTGGCTCAGGCAGGTGTAGTTGCTGCAGGGGATGTGGTGTTTCATGCCAGCGGCGCATTGGATGCGCAACAGCTGGCGCCACTCCGCGCGCAAGGCGCTCAGCTAGCGAGTGTGCATCCGGCGTTTTCTTTTGCCGATCCCGCGCGAGCAGTGGCGACTTTTGCCGGTACGCTGTGCGCGATTGAAGGCGACGCTGTGGCGTGTGCGCGCTTGCAAGCGTGGGTCAGTGATTTGGGCGGCGTGCCATTTGCACTACAAGCTGGCGGTAAAACGGCGTATCACGCCGCACTCAGCATGGCCGCCAATTATCTGGTGACTTTGGCTGAGGTGTCGCTGCAAACGGCCAATCAAGCGGGGATCGCGCCCGAAATGGCGCAGCGCTTGGTGTTGGGCTTGATGCAGCAAACCTTAAATAATATCGTCGCCATCGGGCCTGCTGCGGCATTGACGGGGCCGATTGTGCGCGGAGATAGTGCTACCGTCGCCCAGCACTTGGCGGTTTTGCCCAGCCAGTATCGCGTGCTGTATCAAGTTTTAGGGCAACACACGCAATGCTTAGCTGGCGAGCGTTTAAACCCGCAGCAGCAGCAAGCGCTGGCGCAATATTTAAATAATCAATGATATGTTGGGTGGGTATATGATTGCAGCCTATGAAATTAAGGGGCTGTATACAGATACCCAGTTGGCATGATGGGTGTATGTTCGCCCTCAATCGATTGACTGGGAATAAATGAATGTGGATTGAAACGCGGGGCCAAGGGCCTGATGTGGTGTTGTTGCATGGTTGGGCGATGAATAGCACGGTATGGAATTCGATTGCGGATGCTTTGGCGCAAGATTATTGCGTGCATTTAGTCGACTTGCCCGGCCATGGTGCGTCGCCGGCTGAAGGGACGTTAAGTTTGCCGGCGATGGTGGCGGCAGTGGATGCGGCGTTTCCTTGGCCGGTGCAAGTGATCGGCTGGTCTTTGGGCGGCGCGGTGGCGGCTGCTTGGGCGATCAGTCAGCCGCAAAAAGTAAAATCCTTGAGCTTAATTGCATCTAGTCCGTGCTTTATGCAGCAAGCCGATTGGGCGAGCGCGATGCCAGCTACGGTATTGGCGCAATTTGCTGAGCAATTGCAGCAAGATTGGCAAGGTACACTGAAACGCTTTATTAGTTTGCAAGCGATGGGGGATGCCAGCGCGCGCGCGGTGACCAAGGAATTACTCGCGGATTTATTTAAGCACGGTGAGCCGAGTTTAACCGCGTTGAGTGAGGGTTTGGCGATTTTGCGCGATACCGATTTACGCGCGCAAATCAGCCAAATTGATTGCCCAGTGCTGCTGCAATACGGTGATCGCGATACCTTAACGCCAGTGGCGGTGGCGCATTGGTTGGCCAGTCAATTCAGTGATGTGACGTTAAAAATTCATCCAGGCGCCGCGCATGCGCCGTTTTTATCGCATCGAGCGGATTTTTTAACTGCGCAACAGGCTTTTTTAGCCGCGAATTAATTGCGGGCGTTGCGGTTAGAATGATGATGAGGAAATAAAAAGCCTCGATTTCTTGGTGAAGAAATCGAGGCTTTTTTGCATCTAGCGATTATTTTTGTGTAGCGAGGATTTTTTCGATTTCGTCTTTTGGAATTGCCCCTGAAACGATTTGGCCATCCGCAAAAATCAGTGCTGGCGTGCCGTTGATGCCGAGCGATTCGCCGAGTTTAACGCTGCGTGCGATAGGGTTGTCGCAGGTGGTTTTGCCACCGGTAGGCAAATTGCCGTTGTGCATGAATTCGCTCCATGCTTTTTGCGGGTTTTCACTACACCAGATGAGCTCAGATTTACGCGCGGCATCTGGGTGCAAACCAGCCAGTGGCATCAAGAAAGTGTAAATCGTGATGTTTTCGATGCCTGCCAAACTTTGCGTTTCAAGGCGTTTGCAAAATGGGCAATCTGGATCAGAGAACACCACTAATTTACGGCTACCGTTGCCGCGTACTTCTTTGATGGCGTCAGCCAGTGGCAATTTGGCGAAGTCCACTTTATTGAGTTCGGCCATACGGGCTTCGGTTAGGCTTTTTTTAGTCGCTACATTGACCATATCGCCAACGACGACAAATTCACCTTTGGCATCGGAATATACAATATGGCGCTTGTTTAAAACGACTTCATACAAGCCTTTGATTGGCGTTTCACGTACAGAATCAACCGGCTGGCCAATTTTTTTAGCCAAATTAGCTTTCAAGTCTTTCGGAGGCGCGTCCGCTTGTGCACTGCATGCAGTGAGCGCGATCATGCCGGCGGCAATGAGAGTACGGGTCAGGTGTTTCATGAGTCATCCTTCAATCTGGTGAGTGTGCTAGCAACAGCAGCAGCGATCAGCGGTTTTATGAATCCATTGCGTGGCGAATTAATTGCCGTTTTAGCCATGGTAAAGCATTGGTAAAGCCCAGCCCAAAATTGCGTAAACGCATTAAAACGGGATGGTGATTATTAAAGAGCTGCTGCAATCCATCACAAACGGATTGCATTAATCGTACCGGCTCGCGGCGGGCGCGCTCATAGCGCCTTAGGACTAAATAATCGCCGATTCGTTCCGGATGCGTTTTTGTTAATAAGTCAGCCAGTTCGGCAACGTCACCAAAACCTAAATTAACGCCTTGTCCAGCTAAAGGGTGCACCGTATGTGCCGCATCGCCAACCAAAGCTAAACGCGGTTTGACGCACTGCTCAATCTGATTGAGTTTTAGCTCAAACGCAGCGGGCGGGGTAATTATAGTGAGTTCGCCCAGTGAGGCATTGCCGGCTTGAGCCACTTTGGCAGCCAGTTGGCTGGGACTTAAATTGAGTAATTCATTTTTAAGCTCGGCATCGCACGACCATACCATCGACATTTTTTGCTCGGCGAGCGGCAGCCACGCCAAAATTCCGTCGGTTTTAAACCATTGTTGGGCACAGCCGTAGTGGGGTTTTTCAATGGCAAAATTGGCAACAACGCCAAATTGCGCATAGGGTTTGGTGCTGGCTTGAATCCCTGCTTGCCCGCGAACCCAAGACTGCGCCCCATCGGCGCCAACGACTAAACGTGCGCGGAATTGGCGTTGATCGGCCAAGGTTAGCGTAGCAGCTTCGAGATCGACCGATAGCGCTTGCGCGCTGGCGGGAGTGATGATGTCAACATGGCTGCAGTCAGCCAGTGCCAACCAAAGCGCGCGCTGTAATTCACGGTTTTCAACGATAAAGGCCAGCTCGTCAACGCCGCTTTCTAGGGCGTTAAATTCCAACAGGGCATCCACGGCGTCACCGCGGATTTTCATCGAGCAAATCGGCGATAAACGTTCTGGGCGAATGCGTTGCCAAGCACCAATCTGCGTTAAGAGCTGACGACTAGCGCGGCTAATGGCATAGACTCTTTGGTCCCACGTGGAGAGATCAAAATCTAGGCAAGGCGCACGGCCTTCGAGCAAGATGACCGAGAGCGAGGTTTTTTTGAGGGCCAGCGCCAATGCGGCACCGACTAAACCACCACCCACGATAATGATATCGGCATCGAAATTTTTCATGCGCATGAGTTTAACATTGTGAATGATTCGTGCAAGGTGATTTCTTGGGCTAGTCAGCACTCGATTGCCTAAGCTAGATGGATGTTAAGTCGCTATTTATTATTTATTTTTGCTTGGGTGCTTGGCGTAATTACGCTGCAATGGCAAGCGACTTTGCCTGCGGTTACTTGGCCGTTGGCGATGTCTTGCTTAGCGCTGGGACTATGGTTTTGTCTGAAGCGCTTTAATCAACATCGGGCTCTGCAGTGGCTGGTGCTGCTGGTCTTGGCGTTCAGTTTGGGTTTTGCTTGGGCCACATGGCGGGCGCAAATTCGGATGGCGCAGCGTATTCCAGTCGATTTGGTCGGTCAAACTGTGTGGATGTCGGGTTTTATTGCCGATTTACCACAAGAATCGCGCTATGGGCCGCGCTTTATTTTTACGCCGGATGCCGATCCCAAGCGAGCTTGGGCAGTTGATCGCATTCAAGTGAACGCCAAAGGCGGGCCGTTTGGCGCTGGCGAGCGGTGGCGCTTGCAGCTCAAACTCAAGCCAATTCATGGTGTGGTGAACGCCGCCGGATTTGATTTAGAAGCGTGGTTTTTACAGCAAAATATTGCTGCGATCGCCAGCATGAAGTCGGCCGAGCGTTTAGCAGGCTTTTCGGCGCAAGCGGCAGTGCTGCGAATTCGCGCCGCGCTACGCCAACGCATTGAGCACGCTTTGCAGGATGCGCCGTATCAAGGGGTGATTGTTGCGCTCACCATTGGCGATCAAGCTGGGATTCCCAAGCCACAGTGGCAACGATTTGCCCTGACGGGCATTACGCATTTAATCAGTATTTCGGGTTTACATATTACGATGTTGGCGGCGATGGGGATGGCATTCGTGCTATATGGCTGGCGGCGCAGTGCGTATTTAACGCAAAGGCTGGCCGCGCAGCGTGCGGCTTTAATCGCGGGAGTCTTGATCGCGTTGATGTATAGCGTGTTGGCGGGGATGAGTGTGCCAACGCAGCGCACCGTATTAATGCTTTTGGTCAGCGCCTGTTGCTTGTGGCGAGCCAGGCCGATGGCAATCAGCGCCATTTGGGCTAGTGCCTTGGCGGTGGTGGTGCTGTTTGATCCTTTTGCTGTGCTCTCGGTTGGTTTTTGGCTGTCGTTTTTGGCGGTCGCATATTTGCTATGGATGGGCGCCAATCGCATTGGGCGCAAACCCGCGTGGCGCTTATGGCTAAGTACGCAGTGGGCGGCAACATTGGCGTCGTTACCGATTTTGGTGTTGGTATTTGGGCAGGTGCCGCTGCTGTCGCCACTAGCCAATGCTTTGGCGATTCCTTTGGTGAGTGTCTTGATTACGCCTTTGGCTTTATTGGGTTTGCTCGACCCAACGGGAACGCTGTTGCGCTGGGCTGAGGGTTTGTTTGCAATCTTAGATCGCGGATTGCAATGGATCTTGACTTGGCCGTGGCCGGCGCTAGAGATCAGCTCTCCTCCAATGGGTATATTGCCAGTGGCGATGCTGGGTGTGGCTTTGCTGCTATTACCCCGAGGTATTCCGGCGCGCTGGCTAGGGTGGCTGATGCTACTGCCCTTGTTTTTTATGCCGCAGCCCAAGTTGGACGATGGGCAGTTTAAATTACAGGTGCTCGACGTGGATCAAGGCTTGAGTGTATTGGTGCAAACGCGGCAACACGCTTTACTGTTTGATACCGGACGTGAGGCCAATGCCGAACGCGTGATTTTGCCGGTGTTGCGTCAGGCAGGAATTACTCGGCTGGATACGTTATTGCTATCGCATAATGACAACGATCATATTGGTGGCGCGCCGATTTTGCTGGGGCAGGGCGATCGCTTGGCTTTTCCGATGGGTTTGATTTTGCATAGTTTGCCAGAAGATTTGCCGATTTTAAGTAGTAAAGTGGCCAAGCAGCGTTGCCAAACTGGGCAGCGTTGGCGCTGGGATGGCGTTGATTTTGAGGTGTTATGGCTGCACCCCAACTATGCCGCTAACAATGACAATGCCCGCGGTTGTGTGCTGCGCATTCATAATCGCTGGCATAGCGCCTTAATTCCGGCTGATATTAGCCGTCTTGAAGAAGGGGAGCTGCTCGCGGCAGGTTTAACCAGCACCGAGATTGTGATTGCGCCACATCACGGCAGTAAAAGCGCTTCATCGGATGCATTTATTCAGGCTCTGCAACCGCAATACGCGGTATTTTCAGCGGGGTTTATGAATCAATTTCGGCATCCGCATCCCGATGTACAGCAGCGCTATGCAGCAGCCGGGGCGAGGCTATTGCGAACGGATCAGTCTGGATCATTACAATTTACTGTCGGAGAGCTGATTAAGCTACAAGAGCAGCGCGCCATCGCGCCGCGATATTGGTACACTGCGACTTATTCTGATCCAAAAACGGCTGTTGGAATTTCGCCATGACCATGCTGCTTTCTGCTTTATACCGCTACCCCCTTAAATCATGTCGTGCTCAAGCACTGAGCCAGAGCCAGCTTGAGGTGCGCGGCTTGCCACAAGATCGAGAATGGATGATTGCCAATTCGGCTGGCGTGCAAATCACCGCGCGCACCGAGCCACGTATTTTATTGATTGCTACTGAGGTCACGCCCGATGGTTTGTGGTTAAAAGCGCCGGGCATGGCCGATTTATTTGTCGTGCTAGCGCTGTTTAATGAGCTGCATCAGGCTGATGTTTGGGAAACCGAGTTTTTAGCTCGGCGCGGGGCGCTCGATGCTGATGCGTGGTTGTCTGCGTATTTAAATCAAACCGTACATCTGATGTGGCTGGGCTTAGAGCCGCACCGGCGCTTAAAAAATCATCCAGATGTGGCCATTAGCTTTGTTGACACCTATCCCTTATTAATCATTGGTGAAGGCTCTTTGCAAGCGCTTAATGCGCGCGTTGGCCGTGAGTTGGCGATGCTGCGTTTTCGGCCTAATTTGGTCATTGCCAATAGCGCGCCATTTGCTGAGGATACTTGGCAGCGGATTCGGATTGGCGAGGTGGAGATTGAATTAGCCAAAGCGTGTGAACGTTGTTTGATGACGACGCTCGACCCAGATACTGCTGAGCGCACCAAAGATTCAGAACCACTACGTAGTTTGGCTAAGTTTAGAAAAATGGGCGCTGCAGTGGTGTTTGGCCAAAACGCGCGGGTGGTGCAAGGCGGCGCATTACAACTGGGTTTGCCGGTTGAAGTGCTAAGTTACAAGGATTAAGTGATTAAGTCAGCGTGGTCTTGCATCGTTGTCGCGCTTTACTCTAGTCGATATTCTGTCTATGGCTTTCATGCCTTGCCATAAAATATTTGTACGAGCACTGAAGTGATTGCGTTAGCAGACCAAATAGTTAAGGAGTGCCCAATGATTCGACGCCGATCTTTGCATGTTTCGCTACAGGTTGCGATTGTTTCTGTACTGTCATTTTATTTTGGGGTGCATTTTACGCAGTTTTTTCAGGGTGAATCGGCAGGCATTGGTGGTTTGTGGGCGGCAATTTCATCGATTGTGGTGTTGCAGGCGACGCAAAAAGCCACGATTGAATCGGCGTGGATGCGCACTTTAGGCACTTTGATTGGGGCCAGCATGAGTGCGCTGTATTTTCAGTTTTTCCCTTTTAGTTGGTTAGGCATGGGGGCGACGATTTTTGCGACGGTTTTATTGTGTGAAATGCTCAATATTCCTGACAATGCCCGTTTAGCATCGATTACCGTGTGTATCACGATGGTCATGGCCAGTTTGCATCCCTCAATCAATCCTTATTTAAATTCTATATTGCGCTTTAGCGAGTCGATGATTGGCATTGCTTTGTCGATGGCGGCGATTAGTTTGTGGCCAACAGATGCTGATGCGAAAGGCGAAAAATAAGCGCTCGTGCTAAGCGTTCAATCGATGCTGGCGGTGCTCAGTCTCAGCGAGCGTTTTTCAATTTAAAAAACACCGCAAAGTACCTCGTTAGAGTTAGATAAACGCAATGATTTACACCTATTGCGGGTATTGCTTATGAGGTACTTTGTGGGTGTGGGTTCTGATATACGTCAATTTATTACAGCGGTTTTCGGAGTAGTCTAGACGTATTGTAGTTACTACTGTGAAACGAGGTATTGATCATGACAACGACTGCTTTTTTTATCCCGAGTGTGAATTTAATGGGTGCTGGTTGCTTACGCGATGCGGCAAAAACAATTAAAAGTTATGGCTTTAAAAAAGCCCTGATTGTTACTGATTTACCCTTGGTTAAAATTGGGGTGGTGAAAACTGTCACTGATTTATTGGCGCAAGAAGACGTTGCCAGTGTGGTATTTGATGGTGTTCACCCTAATCCAACCACCGCCAATGTGGCGACAGGTTTGGCCATGCTGCAAGAAAATGGCTGTGACTGCGTGATTTCAGTCGGTGGTGGCTCTCCGCACGATTGCGCTAAAGGCATTGCTCTGGTTGCGGTCAATGGCGGAGATATTAAAGATTACGAAGGGCTAGATCGCTCGGCTAAACCACAATTGCCTCTCATTGCGATTAACACCACGGCCGGTACCGCTAGTGAAATGACGCGGTTTTGCATTATCACCGACGAAGCGCGACATGTAAAAATGGCCATTGTGGATAAGCACACTACGCCGATTTTGTCGGTGAATGATCCTGAATTGATGTTGCTTAAACCCGCCGGTTTAACCGCCGCCACGGGGATGGATGCCTTAACGCACGCGGTAGAAGCGTATGTATCAACCGCAGCAACGCCGATTACCGATGCGTGTGCGCTCAAAGCCGTTGAGATTGTTAGCCAATCATTACGCCAAGCGGTGCGTCACGGTGATGATATTGCGGCGCGTGAACAAATGGCGTATGCCCAATTTTTAGCTGGGATGGCATTTAATAATGCGTCGCTGGGTTATGTGCACGCCATGGCGCATCAATTGGGTGGTTTTTACGATTTACCGCATGGCGTTTGCAATGCAATCTTGTTGCCACATGTGCAAGCGTATAACAAGCAAGTGTGTGCTAAACGTTTGGGCGATATTGCACGGGCAATGGGCGAGAAGGTGGATGGCTTAAGTGACGATGCTGCCGCCGATGTTTGCCTTGCTGCGATCCGTCAATTGTCGGTTGATGTGGGTATTCCAACTGGCGTCGCGCAATTGGGGGCCAAGCTCGAAGACATTCCAACCTTGGCAACGAATGCATTAAAAGACGCGTGTGGTTTGACCAATCCAAAACAGCCGACGTTTGAAGAAGTTTGCGAAATCTATCGCGCGGCGATGTAACGCCAAGAGTGCAGTAAACAACGCCACATCGCTGTGGCGTTTTTTTTTGCGCTGAAAATTTAAACTTTTAAAGTTTCGGTGATTTTTGTGCGCGAAGTAACACGCAATCTAAACCCCAGCGCCGCGTCGGAATAGCAACTAAGACCAGCAGCATTAGGCCCCATTCCAAATGGTCTTGCAGTGCTGAGGGGATCGTTTTGAGCACATGAAAATACGCCACCACCGCCATGCCATTAACTAGAAATAAACCCAGAGCCGAGCTGCGAGTGAATAAACCAAAGAGTAAAGCGATGGGTAGAATTAGCTCAGCTGCGGTACCGAATAAGGCGGCAATAACGGGGGGCAGCAGTGGCACATGATATTCATCGGTAAATAAAAATAGCGTGGTATTCCAGTCTTGAATTTTCGTTAAACCAGAAAGAAAGAACACTTTACACAGATAGAGTCGCAGTAAAAAATCGGCAACTGGGGCTAAGGCGTCGAGTATTTTGGCTTGAATCAGCGCGGGGATACATTTTTGCAGCATTTTGCTTCACCTTGATCATTGGATTGTACTGTAGTCGCTGACTGGGTGAGTTTCTTACTGGACTGAGTCAATTTATGCCGCCTTATTTTTGATACGCATGGATTCATGGGTGTGTTGTCACATACATAGCAAAATTATTTAGAATGGCTTGCCATCCCTGACGTTGTTGTTCCACTGTGTGTTCAGTTTCCGCATCGAAAGTGACACGAATAGATACACCGTTGGCGCGGCTTTCAAATACGACCTCAGCGCTACGGCCGCCAAAAGAATATGCAATCAATTCGTTCGGCACAATTTGGGTATAGGTCCCTGCAAAATCAAAGCCAAAGCTGGCATCTTTCGCCTGCATGCGCGATAAAAATGTCCCGCCCACACGTAAGTCAACCGTTGCCTGCGTGGTGTGCCAATCATCAGAAGCGGCATTCCACTGCATGATGTCGTTGGGTGTGGTGTAGGCGCTCCAGATTTTGTCAATTGGCGCATTGATGATGGTTTCAACCGTAATTTTCATTAGCTAACTCCTACTGGTCGTTGGCAACTACAGCTGTCTGATGTTCTCGTGTGAGGGGGAACGGTCAAAATAGTTTAGATTGCCAATTTGAATAGCGCATTAATTGTGGTTTGCTGGTGCTGTAACGGGGCAGGGGAATTGAAAGTCTTTTTGCGGGAAGGTGTGCTGTGGATCGACATGACAATAAAAAAGCCACCGCGAACGGTGGCTTTTGGCAGCTTAAACGAGCAATTAAGCAGCGCGTTTTTTGAATTCGTTAGTGCGCGTGTCGATCTCGATTTTGTCGCCGATTTCGATAAAGGCAGCCACTGGCAATTCAAAGTCAGTGCCTTTGAGTTTAGCTGGCTTCATGACTTTACCTGAGGTATCGCCACGAACTGCTGGCTCAGTGTATTCCACTTCACGCACAACCACGGTTGGCAATTCAACAGAGATTGCTTTGCCTTCGTAGAAAGTCACTTGGCATTGGTCTTCCATGCCGTCAACGATCAAGCCACGAGTGTCGCCAAGATTGTCAGCTTCAACGTCGTGCGAGTTAAATTCTGCATCCATAAATACAAACATTGGATCAGCAAAATAAGAGTAAGTGCAGTCAAGTTTTTCTAAAGTGACCACGTCGAGTTTGTCATCAGCGCGGTAAACAACTTCAGAGCCTTGGCTTGATAACAAACCTTTAGCTTTAACTTTAACAACAGATGAGTTACGGCCTGATTTGCTGTATTCAGTTTTTTGCACAACCCAAGGTTGACCATCAACTAAAATCACATTACCAGCGCGAACTTCTTGAGCAGTTTTGATTGCCATTTTTTACATACCTAAAAGCAGATTAAATAGAACGGGTTTTAAGAGTGCGGCGATTTTGTCGGTGTGAACCAGAGCATCCGTTGATGCTTGGCTTTGCTACGGCCAAAAAACATCAATCGAGCCACGTACTTTTAAAACACGCTCGACACAATCGACTATTTTAACTTGGATTGGGTGAACTTGACCAGATTAGTCGCAAGATCTCCGTGTTCCGCTAGTCGAAAAGCCCAGTTTTTGGCGTGTTCTTGCAAGATTGCCCATTGCTGGCGATAGGCCAGCCAACTGGCGGCAACCTCACCCCCTTGATTCCAGCACTGATAAAACGCGGTTAAAGCTGCGGCACTCTGAGTTGGTAAGTCGGCGGTATACAGCGCCAAAAACGCCGCGAGTTTGTCTAAATGGGTATTTTCACTTTGCGGGTAAATTTGCCACACCATCGGTATGCCAGCCCATTGGGCGCGAACAAAACTATCTTCGCCGCGAACAAAGTTTAAATCACAGCTCCACAATAATGGGTCGTAATCGTCTTGGCTGAGCATCGGTAATATAGCGATATGGCACGCGCCGTATTGATACACGTGCCCGATGTATAGCGCTGGCTGATTGAGTAGCTGTGCAATCTGTGGCAATACCTTGCCGGTAGGAATAAACAAATGAATCGGGGTAGGGCTGTCTTTGAGTGCGCTCAGCCAGTCGATCACGGCGGGGTTTTCGTAGGCAAATAAAGAAATAAACACGGTGTCAGCAGTTTCGGCGGGCAATTGCGGCGCCAATTGGCGGCGCAATTGCTGGCTGTCACTGGCCTGCCAGTGTGCTCGGCGCTTGAGCATACTGCGCTCAGCGATGAGTCCGCCGGTGCGCTGGCTAAAGCCGGGAAAGAAAAAGTATTTATTTAAACCCATTTGTGGCGATGGCAAGCCATGGCAACCGGCCACCCAATCTTCGGCGCTGAGGTATTCTAAATTCAGCCAAATGGGCTTGCTTGGCCATTGCTGCATTTGCGCGAGGTACTCGCTAGGTAAATCGCAACCAAAGGCTTCGATGACCACATCGCTAGCGGCGGTGTTTGTCCATTGGCTAGACCAGTGCCTGATGGTGACGCTGTCGAGCTGTTGCTCGGCTAAATCAGGCTGAATTTCTGGCCGAATTTGGGCAAAGCTGGTTAGATCGTCCACCCATAAAGTGACGGCCAACTGATGCTCAGTGGCCAATTGCCGTGCTAGACGCCAACACACGCCAATATCACCAAAATTGTCGACCACGCGACAAAAAATTGTCCAAGTTTGCATTGGCTTTCCTTGCGATTGATGGGGCTTGGCGCAGCGTGTCGGCTGCGCTTAGCATAAAAAACAAAAGGCCCCGTAAATAGGCCTTGAGTTTAAATTGCCGCCGTAATTTATTCGGCCTCTGCGCTGGCTGGTGTTGCCCATGGTAGCGGCACTTTAATGCCGTTCAGAATAAAACTACCTTTATTCAGTGAGGCCGTCGCTGCCAGCAGTTTGCCATCAACGCGAATTAGGTTTTGTTCGGCCAGTTTATTGATTTGTCCTTCGACAAATTGCCCAGCTAGAAAGTCCAAATCGGCCATATTCACTTGGCTATCGGCGCCGCCAAATACATTGCGTGCTTGCCATAGCGCCAAGGTTTCGACGACTTTTCGTGGTACAGAAAAATCGGCTTTAGCGTCGATTTTATTGACTAAATCAACTGGGTTTTCTAAATCTGCTGCGACAAAGCCATTTAAGCCCACTTCACCAGTAAAGCGCAGCGCACCATCGGGGAGTTTGACTTCGAATTTTTTGATCGCCAGTTGCGGATTGTTTTGCAATAAAGGCAGGCCTTGGGTTTTGGCCAGATTAGTCAGCGCGGCCGTCAGTTGGTCACGATCGAGGTTTTGTTTTTGTAATAAGGTGAGCTCGTCACCAATTTTAGCCAAGGTTTTGCCGTGCAAATGATTCGCTTCGGCAATCAACACCGCTGGGCCGTAGGGCTGCTGATCCAGCGTCAAGGTATTGAGATCGATCTTGGCGCTGGCATTGATAAATTCGCCAGCTTCTTTGATGTCGCCCGCGTAAGCCAATTGCTCCAGCTTGAGTTTAAACGGCGTGCCTTCGGTGAGATTGAGGTCGAGCTGGCCGATTTTGGCGGTGGTGCTGCCAATCATTAAGCCGCTGGTGCCGCGCACTTGCGTGATGTTAAAGCTAAAGTCTTTGAGGGCAAATTGGCCTTTGTTTTTGGCTTCGCCTTTTAGGCCCGGCGCATTGGCAATCAGCGTTACGCGGTTAAAGTCACCACCGTAATCGAGGCTGGCGGTGAGACCTTCCCAGTGCGCTTTAATGCCGGACAGGGCTTCTTCGTATTCAAACGCGGGGATGGATAAATTCACAATCCCATCGTCGTTAAAACTAATGCGATTTTCGATTTTAATTGGCTGTTGTTCGCCAAAGAATTTGCTTAAAAATTTCTGAGTATCGGGCGCAAACACAAATTCTGTATTCACTGCAGCCTTATACGGCATGAAATTAAATTGGCTGAGCAAGGGCAGTGGGCCATGCTTGATGTGATTGGTGTACGTCACTGCAAAGGTTTGCAGGGGTTCGCCTTCTTTTTCCAGCATAAAGCGATACAGCTCAGGACGCACTTGCAAGGTGGTGGTTTCAGTTGAGCTAAACCAACCGCGCTGATAGCTGTGCGATTTCACAATGAAATACGGCAAGTTAGCCAGCCAAGCATGTTGCTTTTGCATGGTCTGTTCTACGGCTTGGCCAGCGTAATAGCTGCCCCCGACGTAGGCGATGGCAAGCGCGGCGAAGGTGAGGCTACTGGCCAAAACAACTTTACGTTTCACTGTGAGTTCCTTAAATACGGTAAAAAGAGCCGGGCAGCGCTGCCCGAGCTCTATGCTGCAGACTTAAATACGACGAGCAAGTTCCTCAGCCGTACCAAGGTAGGTGGCAGGCGTTAATACTTTGAGGCGATCTTTGGCGTCTTGCGGAATCGCTAAGCCATCAATAAACACCGCCAGTGCTTCTTTGGTAATGCCGGTTTTGCCACGCGTTAACTCTTTGAGTTGTTCGTATGGGTTAGGCACACCATAGCGGCGCATCACGGTTTGGATTGGCTCGGCCAATACTTCCCAATTATTGTTTAAATCAAAAACCATGGCATCGCGATTGGCCATTAATTTATTCAAGCCTTTTAATGCCGCAACGTAGCCCAGCAAAGTGTAACCCAAACCTACGCCCATATTACGCAATACGGTCGAATCAGTCAGGTCACGCTGCCAGCGTGATACCGGTAATTTTTGGCTTAAATGGAACAATACCGCGTTGGCCATACCGAGGTTACCTTCGGAATTTTCAAAGTCGATTGGATTGACTTTGTGCGGCATGGTCGAAGAGCCAACTTCGTTTTTATTAACGCGTTGCTTAAAGAAGCCCAGCGAAATATAGCCCCAGATGTCGCGGTTCATATCGACCAAAATGGTGTTGGCACGAGCGAAATCGTCGTACAACTCGCTCATGTAATCGTGTGGCTCGATTTGGATGGTGTAGGGATTAAAACTAATGCCTAGGCTTTCGACAAAGCGGCGGCAAAAGCCTTCCCAATCAAAACCAGGGTAAGCCGATAAATGTGCGTTGTAATTACCTACTGCGCCGTTGATTTTACCGAGTAATTCAACTTCGCTAATGCGCGACAATTGGCGCTCTAGACGAAATGCCACGTTGGCCATTTCTTTACCCATGGTTGTCGGCGTTGCCGGTTGGCCGTGGGTGCGGCTCATCATTGGCGCATCAGCGAGCTCGTGAGCTAATTCTTTAAGCTTGGTGATGATTTCCGACAGTTTTGGCAACATCACGCTTTCACGTGCGCCTTTGAGCATCAAGGCGTGTGATAGATTGTTGATGTCTTCAGAGGTGCAGGCAAAGTGAATAAATTCACTGGCTGCAGAGACTTCGGCGTTGCCCGATAGGCGCTCTTTTAACCAGTATTCAACCGCTTTTACGTCGTGGTTGGTGGTGCGCTCGATGGTTTTAACTTCGAGTGCGTGTTCGGTATTGAATTGACTGACGACTGCGTCGAGTTCAGCAATGGTGGCAGCAGAAAAAGGCTTGATATCTTCAAGCGCAGCGTCACTGGCGAGGGCTTTAAGCCAAGCCACTTCAACCGTTACGCGGTTTTTGATCAATGCGTATTCGCTAAAATGAGCCCGTAAATCGGTCAATTGTTTTTCGTAGCGGCCATCAAGTGGCGAAAGTGCGGTGAGTGCTGAAAGTTCCATAATGCCAACCCGTCCGTAGGTCTTGGTCTATCAAAGCGCCGATTCTAACACAGTGCCTTCATCCACTCACAGCAGTGCTTGCGTGTGCGTGACAACACGCATTATGTGGATGGTTTGCACAGCAAAAAATGGAATCGTGACAGTGCTGGCTAATCAGATGAATAATACCGTTGTCTTACAATTTTGGCGTGTTTGTCGCTGTTTTTGGTTTCAATTGTAAGTATCGATCAAGTGACGAGCTGGCCGTTCGAGCTGGCCGTGATAAAACCTATGGAGAGAGTGCATGTCTAGTTATACCCATTTAACCCCTGAATGGCAGCAATGGATTATTGAAAACCTAGAGCGTGGTTGTCAGGCACAAACTTTGGTGCAGACGATGATTGCCAAAGGCTTTGATGCCATGTTTGCCAATGCCATGGTGTTTCATTTTTCATCCAACCTGGCAAAAGAATCGCAAAGTGCCGCGCCACTTAAGGATGCGCATTAATTTGCTACTGGTCTTATTGCTCTTCGTCTTAGGGTATAGCCTGTAAATCTATTTTTATTAAAGGGTACAGGGCTATACCCATCTCATTAAAATCCTTCGTAATCCTTCGTAATCCTTCTTTGCGTGAGTTCTGATTTTTAAATCATCACGCCACACCAGTCAATTGCATCGCCACGGTTCAGCGGCGAAAGATAAATTCAATGGCATATTGCTAATGAGAATGCTTCTTGATAACATACGAGAATGATTCTCGATAACAAATACTCTTTATGTTTGGTGGTGTTGGCCCATGCCGGTTTATTGCATGGGGTGATGAGTACGCCAAGTGCTAGCCGTTTACCCGAGCCGATGCTGCTGCAAGCGATGCCGCTCAGTCAGGGCGAACCCGCGCCAGAACTTAGCAAAGCCGCCGCGCCCGTAGCCAAGCCCAAAGTCAAGCCAGTTACGGCGGCCAAGACGCCTGTGAAAACGGCGGCAAACCCCGTCATCGCCAAAGCCAAGCCAAGTCGCGTTGCGCCTACGCCGGAGCGCACATCGACGATGATGGTAGCCGCGGCAGAGAAAACTACGCCCGCCACTGAAAGCCAAACAGCTGACGCGGTGTCGCAAAGTCGTCCTGCTGCGCAATCGAGTGCTGGGGCGCATGGGCAAAGTGCGGAAGTGGTCGATAGCGTGACTGAGCCGAGCTTTCATGCCAATTATTTAAACAATCCCAAACCACCGTATCCACCACAGTCTTTAGCTCTGGGTGAAAAAGGCGTGGTGATGCTTCGAGTACAAGTGAGCGCCGCAGGCAGTGCCGAAACGGTGAGTTTGCAGCAAAGCAGTGGTTATCCGCGCCTAGATCGGGTGGCGCAGATTACGGTAACGCAATGGCGTTTTGTTCCGGCCAAGCGCGGCCAAGATGCGGTGGCGGGCACGGTGATTGTGCCGGTGCATTTTTCTATTAAAAAGTCTTGAGGTTGATGATGGATTTATCTTTGGTTTTGCATTCGGGTGATCCGATTTTGCAGTCGGTATTTGGTTTGTTGGTGTTGATGTCGATTGTCAGTTGGGTGGTGATTGTGGCGCGCTCACGTTTGCTGTGGGTGATGAAGCGCCATCAGCAGCGCTTTATGAGTCAATTTTGGGAGGCCAGCGATTGGCAAGTTGCGCTTAATTTGGCCGCAAAAAATCAATCGCCCGCCGCCAAATTAGCCACAACGGGTGCCGCTGGTTTGCAGCATTACCGTGCGCACGAAGGCCGTGGTTTGGCTAAAGCGGTGTCGCTGGATGATTATTTAGTGCGGCAATTGCGTACCGGTTTAAGCCAAGAAACCGCCAAGATGGAGCGCGGCCTAACTTGGCTGGCAACGACCGGTTCGGTGGCGCCTTTTATTGGTTTGTTTGGCACCGTGTGGGGGATTTATAACGCCTTGGTCGGCATTGCTGCCAGCGGCAATGCCTCACTCGCCACGGTGGCCGGGCCCATTGGTGAAGCGTTGGTGGCAACAGCCGCCGGTTTGGCGGTCGCGATTCCGGCAGTGGTGGCGTACAACGCGTTTATTCGTGCCAATCGCCGCTTTGGGCAAGAGCTCGATGGTTTTACCCATGATTTGCACGCGCAATTATTAAGCGAAGCACCCTGATGCTAGGCTTGCGGTTGAAAATCAAGTGCTGGCTTGGGCTAGCGCTGGCAATGAATGAATGAAGGAGTTTGATAATGGGTTTTGGTAGTTTTGGGCAGCAAGATGCCGCGCCAATGGCAGAAATCAATACCACGCCACTGGTGGATGTGATGCTGGTGCTGTTGGTGGTGTTTATTGTGACGGCACCGGTGATGACGCATGCCGTCAAAGTGGAATTGCCAAAGGCGACGGCCAGTGTGCAGCAGGTGGTCAAAACGCCGCTGCGTTTAACGCTCAAAGCCGACGGTAGTTTGCTCGATGAGCAAACCGTACTGAATGCCGCGCAGTTGGACGCTAAATTGGCCGCCGTTTTTAAAGCCGATCCGCAGACTGAGGTGCATTTATACGCCGATAAAACCGTGCAGTACGAACGCATCGCGCAAACCATGGCGGCCGCGCAGCGCGCCGGTTTAAACAAAATTGGATTAATGACCAATGGGCAAGGAGGCTGATTTGTCCTGTTAACTGAAGTGATTGAGTAAAGGCCCGTTGTCACCCCCTGCTAGGCACTGAATGCGCTTAGGGGAGGGCTGACATCGACGTTTACACCAACAACTTACCCTCGTTTTGGCGGTTAACCCCGCCTTTTTTTTGTTCAAAAATTGATTAATAGAGAAACTCATGCGAGATAAATCAGGTATTCGGCACTTTGCCAAATTCCCCGCAGCAGCAGCGTTGTTCAGCGCCGTTGCCGGCGGCGTTCATGCCAATGAGGCGGTATTAGCGCCGGTTGAAGTGAGTGCTGAAGCCAATCAAAATGGCACTTCTAATACGTATAACGCGCCAACCGTGAGTGTGGGCCGTATGCAGCAAGATACCCTTGATGTGCCGCAATCGGTGACCACCATTACCCAAGAATTAATGCACGATCAAGACGCCAACACGGTCAAAGAAGCGCTGCGTAATGCCGTTGGCGTGACTTTTAATGCTGCTGAAGGCGGCGCCAGTGGCGATGGCATTCGTATTCGTGGTTTTGGCGCTTCCAATGATTTGTATCTCGATAGTTTCCGCGATGCGGCGCAATACAATCGCGACACCTTTTTTATTGATTCGGTCGAAGTATTACGCGGCCCTGCGTCGATGTTGTTTGGCCGTGGTTCAACCGGTGGCGTGGTGAATCAAGTGAGTAAAAAAGCCTTTAAAGGCGATTTAAACCAAGTGACCACCACTTTGGGAACCGATGCGTATTACCGCGCCGAAGGCGACTTTAATAAAGCCATTAACGACAACACCGCCATTCGCTTGAATGTAATGGGGCAAAAAGCCGATAGTTTCCGCGATGGCGCCGAGATGAATCGTTGGGGCGTGGCGCCGACGGTGACCTTTGGTATTGGCGAGCCGACTCAGTTGAGCGTGATGTATTTGCATTACGAAGAAAATAATGTGCCCGATTATGGCGTGCCGTATTACCGTAAAAGTGCGTCGATTCATGGTACCGATCAGCCGATTGGCAACGTCGATCAATTTTATGGCTTACGCGACTTTGATTCGGAAGACACCGTGGCCGATATGCTGAGTTTGAATTTTCAGCATCAAATTACCCCTAATTTATTGCTCAAAAACGGCACGCGTTTGGGTAAATATCAGCTTGATTTACGCGCCAGCGCACCGGGCTTGCAATTTGCCAGCCCTTCTGACGCTTTAAGCGACAGCACCAAGGTCACTCGTGGCCGTAAATTGCGGATGCGCGATCAAGAAATTATCTCCAATCAAACCGATGTGTTGTGGGATGTCGAAACCGGCACCATCCGCCACAGTATTTTGGCGGGGATGGAATTAACGCGCGAAAAACTCACCAGCACTGGCCGCATGCAGTTAGATCTCACCGGCACGGCTAAACCCAATGATGCTGGTTTAAGACCATGCATTATGCCGTCGACCACCGTGGGCAATCCAAACTTAGGCGGCGCGCCCAATTGCAGCGCACCAGTTAATACCGTTGCCGCGCATTCAACGGCCGATACGGTGGCGTTTTACTTGCAAGACATGATTGATTTAAACCCGCATTGGAAAGTGTTACTTGGCGCACGTTATGATCATTTCAAAGCTGAAACCACCAATGAATCCTTCACCAAGCTGCCTGCTGCGATCAATACCGGTCGTACTGATAATGTATGGAGCTGGCGCACTGGCTTGATTTATCAGCCGACTGCGGTGCAATCGTATTATGTGTCGTACGGTACGTCGTTTAATCCATCGGCTGAAGCGTATTCAACCGATCCAAAGAGCGCGCTGACCGATCCAGAAAAAAACGCCAACTACGAAATCGGCGCCAAGTTTAATTTGTATGACGGTCGTTTGGCCTTGCGTACGGCGATTTTCCGTACCGAGAAAACCAATGAACGCCAAACCGATATTGAGCCCGGTGTGGTGAAACCGTATTTGCTGTCGGGTCGCCGTTATACCGACGGGATTGAGCTCGAAGCCGCTGGGCAGTTGAGCGCCGATTGGCAAATCTTTGCTGGGGTGGCGTTGATGGATCCGGTGGTTGCCGAGATTGCTAATCCACAACGTAAATATCAAGAAGGCAATCTGCCGGACAATGCGCCGCGCTATACCGCCAATTTGTGGACCACGTATCAAATCGACGGCAATTGGAAAGTCGGTGGCGGCTTTAACGCCATGGGCAAGCGCTACACCAATTTGGACAATATCGTGAACCTGCCAGGCTATGTGCGTTGGGATGCGATGGCCGAATGGAATCACCGTGATGTTAGCGTGCAGCTCAATGTGTACAACTTATTTGATACCGACCATTACGAAGGTTTGTATCAAGGCTTCACTTTACCGGGCACTCAGCGTTCTGCTCGTTTAAGCGCCAGCTATAAGTTTAATTAAGTCGTCACACCACGGCAGCAAAGTCCACATCAGTCCAAATCATGGATGCAGGGCTTTGCTGTTGCTGGTTTTTGTTATTGCTTTTGGTTTGTTCGGATAACGTGTTGATGGTGTGCCTGCGGCACCGATGTTTGCAGTCGCAGTCCGCGACGGGGACTCACTTTCTTTGCGTCGCCAAAGAAAGTAAGCAAAGAAAGGCGACCCGAGCGCGCATCGGTCCCCGATGCCCTCGATTGTCGTGAGCCAAACGATAAAACGGTTTGTCTCTCTCCTCACTCGGTGCGCTTGGACGGGGTTTAAAGCCCAGACCAACGAGCGTGGCACAGCATTAACACTCAATTCGAATATTTTTATTTTGGGTATAGCCATGAAGTCATTAATTATTATGACTTAGCTGGATATACCTTTGATGAATATTGCAAAGTTCGCCGAATTTTGTTGCGCTTCGCTTTATGTTTGAATTTGGAGTTTTGTATGTTGTTACACATCCCCGCAGTACTTGATTTGGCGACCGTTAAAGCCTGCCGCGAGCGCTTGGATCAAGCCGATTGGTTGGATGGGCGAATTACCGCTGGCAGTCAGTCGGCCAAAGTCAAAAACAATCAGCAATTGGCCAACGATGAAGCCAATGCCGTGGCCGTGCGGGCGGTGATTTTGGCGGCGCTGGCTAAAAATGATTTGTTTTTTTCTGCCGCTTTACCCAAGCGCATTTTTCCTCCGTTATTTAATCGCTATGGCGAAGGTATGGGCTTTGGCATGCACGTTGATAACGCCATGCGCCGTATTACCGACACTGGTGAATGGGTGCGCTCGGATTTATCGGCGACCTTGTTTTTTTCCGAGCCCGATGAATACGATGGCGGTGAGTTGGTGATTGAAGACACTTACGGCGTACACGAAGTCAAACTCGCCGCCGGCGATATGGTGCTGTATCCATCGAGTAGTTTGCACCGCGTTGAGCCGATTACCCGAGGCCATCGCGTGGCGTCTTTTATGTGGCTGCAAAGTATGATTAAAGACGGGACTGAACGCGGCTTATTATTTGATTTGGATCGTAATATTCGGCAGTTACGCCAAGATATGGGCGACACGGAAACGGCGATTTCAATGACCGGGATTTACCATAATTTGCTACGAAAATGGGGTGACATTTAAAAATACCACGCTAAACGGTCGCACTTGCATTGAATTTTTTCGCTTTGTCCGCATCTAAACTCATTATTTATAATTTGGATTGATTCATGGAAGTGTTCATGCTGCTGGGGCTGATTTTGCTAAATGGCCTATTTGCAATGTCGGAGTTGGCCTTGGTTAGCTCACGCAAAGCGCGGCTTAGCAAAATGGCAGAAGCAGGAAATAAAGGCGCTGCAGCGGCTTTAAAGCTGGCCGATGAACCAACTAAATTCATGTCTACGGTGCAAATTGGCATTACCTCGATTGGGGTTTTAAGCGGTATTGTTGGTGAATCGGTGCTGGCCGAACCATTTGCCCTGTGGCTCATCCAATCGGGCATGCGCCCTGAACTCAGTACCACGATTGCCACGGTGCTGGTGGTGATGTCGGTGACGTATTTTTCTATTGTGTTTGGTGAATTGGTTCCCAAACGTCTTGGGCAAATCAGTCCAGAAAAAATTGCCTGCTTAATCGCTCGGCCGATTCAGTTTTTAGCTTTGATCTCACGCCCCTTTGTGCACTTACTCACTGGCTCAACCAAAGGTGTGCTTAGCTTATTGGGGGCTGATCAAAATACCCAACAAAGCGTGACGCAAGATGAAATCGATGCCGTGCTACACGAAGGCTCGGCGGCCGGTTTAATCGAAGAGCACGAGCACACTATGATGAAAAATGTGCTGCGTTTAGACGATAGAAAAGTGGCGTCTTTGATGGTGCCGCGCTCAGAAATGGTGGTGCTTGATTTAGATGACTCGGTCGCACAAAACATGGCGATAGTGTCTGAAGCGCGTTATTCACGCTTTCCAGTATGCCAAGATGGGCTAGATAATTTGCTCGGCATTTTAAGCGCGAAAGACATTTTGCAAAAAATGCTCAAAGGCGAGTCGATTGATTTATCCAGTAATTTACAGCCTTGCGTGTTTGTTCCCGAAACGCTGAGCGGTTTAGAGCTACTTGACCAAATGCGAACCTCCGGCGTGGAAATGGTCTTTTTGATCGATGAATACGGCGAAGTGCAAGGCTTGGTCACATTGCAAGACGTGCTGGAAGTATTGACCGGCGAATTTACCACTGAGGACAGTAGTGATGCTTGGGCGGTGCAGCGGGTGGATGGCTCGTGGTTGCTCGATGGTTTGATTCCGATTCCAGAGCTCAAAGATCGTTTGGCTTTACCGAGGGTGCCCGATGAAGAAAAGGGCAGTTACCATACCTTAAGTGGCTTGGTGATGCTGCTGTTGGGGCAAATGCCAAGAACCGGTGATATTGCGCAATGGGAAAACTGGCAGTTTGAAGTGGTTGATATGGATGGTCGCCGCATCGATAAAATCCTCGCTACCGAAAAACCAGTAACGCCGATTGACGAGATAAGTAAAAATACTGATGGCTAGGGTATTGCTGCTTTTGGCTTGTAAATAAAGGTCTGCATAGATATACCTACTGCTTGTGGCGCTGGTTTTGAAATTCAGTATTTGATTGAAGCTGCATTGTTTTTATCAACCATCAATGCCGCTGCGCAACATGCGTAGCGGCTTTTTTGTGGCTGGGAACAGGGCGATTCATGGTTTTGTCTTGCCGTTGGCTAAGCCAAACCGCGATGTTTTTCGTCCAGTGGCCCCCTCACTTGGTATCATGCACGACATATTCTTTGATTAAGGCCTGCTATGCCCTTTAGCGCTTTGGGTTTATCGCCCGCTCTAGCCCTTGCTGCCAGCAAGAAAAAATTCCTTCAGCCTACGCCAATTCAAGCCGCGGCAATTCCGGCGATTTTACGTGGTGAGGACGTGCTGGCGCAGGCGGCGACTGGATCGGGTAAAACCGCGGCTTTTGCTTTGCCTTTATTGCAATTGGTGCAAGGCGCTGGGCGTAAGGTGTTGATTTTGGTGCCAACGCGTGAGTTGGCGATGCAGGTGGGGCAAGAAATCAAATCGCTGGTACAAATGCTGGCGACGCCAATTAAAGTCGTTGCTGTGTTTGGCGGGGTGTCGATCAATCCACAAATGATGCAATTGCGCGGCCGCGCGGATGTGTTGGTGGCCACACCGGGGCGTTTGCTCGATTTGATCGGGCAAAATGCGATTAAGCCCGAAGCCTTTACCACGTTGGTGCTCGATGAAGCCGATCGCTTGCTGGATATGGGCTTTAGCGAAGAAATTAATCGCATTTTGGCCTTGCTACCCAGCCAGAGACAAAATTTATTATTCTCGGCAACCTTTCCAAGCAATGTTAATGCGCTGGCCGATGCCATTTTGCAGCAGCCAACGCGAATTATTATCGAAAACAACGCTGAAAATCGCCCGGATATTTTGCAGCGTGCGATTGTGGTGGATGAAGCGCAGCGCGCTGATTTATTGGTGCAGTTGATTTTGGATAGTGGCGATGCGCGGGCTTTGGTGTTTGTTGCATCGAAAAATATCGCGGAACAATTAGCGCGCTATTTAGCCAGTGCCGGAATTAAAGCTGCGCCGTTTCATGGTGAATTTAGCCAAGGTCGGCGTAGCCAAGTCTTGGCGGAATTTAAATCCAGTAATCTACAAGTGGTGGTGGCAACCGATTTAGCTGGGCGCGGCATTGATATTGACGACTTGCCGTGCGTGATTAATTTTGACTTACCGCGCTCGCCCGCCGATTACACCCACCGTATTGGCCGCACTGCCCGTGCCGGTGGCAGTGGCGTGGCGATTAGCTTGGTGACGCCGCACAGTGAAGCGCATTTTAGACTGCTGGAAAAACGCCTTGAAATGCGAATTGTACGCGAGCATATCGATGGTTTTATCGCGCAAGAGCAAGCCGTTGCTGGTTCGGGTGAGGGCGGGATTAAAGGCGCCCGAATGAGTAAAAAAGATAAATTACGCGCCGCAGCCGCCAGAGCGCAGCAAGAAGGGCATGAGCCAGACTCAAACTGACAGCAAGGCGCTAGGGTTTTTCAGGCAGCAAATAAACCTCCGATGATCCAGCCAAATGGCGCCGTTGAGCGCTATTTAGACCGATTTCAATCTGGAGAGGGCTATAGCTAAAGCTGGATGAATCGATAAAGGAGTAGGACGATGAAAATCCTCTTAATGCTGGCCTTGGTGTTTACTTTTGTCGCTGGTGCCGTCCGCGCCGCAGAAAAAGAATACACCGCGCCTTCGGCCGCCGAGCAAGCCAATGAAGCGGCGAAACACGCTGGCTCAATGGGTAGCTAATTGCGTTGCCGACAACTCAAAAGCACAGCGTCTTAAATTAACCACAGGGCACCTTCGGGTGCCCTGTTTTTATTGCTGTTGCATATTCTGAGGCGTCAGCTTACGGCATCAGGCGGCGCGAGCTATTTGCAGCTTGGATGCGGAACGAATTGGCGTATGTCATATAAATTTGATTTGGCCGTGATAAAACTTCAATACATCTAGACGACGATGCTGACTTTTCTAAGGAGAAGTCATGGGGTTCGATCGTCGTCAGTTTTTAAAATATGCCAGCGCCAGCGGCGCATTAGCCGCTTTGCCTTTGAGCGTGCAACGCGCTTTAGCCGCAGGGACTAGTAGCGGTAGTTTGTCTTCGGTGGCGCATGTGGTGATTTTGAGTCAGGAAAACCGCTCTTTCGATCATTATTTAGGCACGCTCAATGGCGTGCGTGGCTTTAATGATCCACATCCATTACGCCAACCCGATGGCAGTAGCGTTTTTGCGCAAAAAAATGCCAATAATCAGCCCATTTGGCCGTTTCGCCTCAATAGCAAAACCAGCAATGGTCAATGCATGGTTGATGTGACGCATGATTGGGTTTCTGGCCGTAATGCATTTAATGGCGGGCAAATGAATCAATGGATTGCCAATAAAGGCAATTATGCGATGGGTTATTACCAGCGCGAAGACATTCCTTTTCACCACGCTTTATCCGATGTTTTTACTACGTGCGATCATTTCTTTTGTTCGAGTAATACCAGTACCAATCCCAATCGCTTATTTTTAATGAGCGGCAGTAATGGCCAAGGGCTATGGTCTGCAGGCGCGGTCATGGACAATAGCGAAGTGATTCCATTTACCTGGACCTCCTATGCCGAGCGGCTGCAAGCGGCGGGTGTCAGCTGGAAAATGTATCAAGAGCAAGATAATTATGATGACAATGCGCTAGCGTGGTTTACCAAGTTTAAAACCGCACTGCCTAGTTCACCTTTGTATTTAAACGGAATGGTTAAGCGCAGCCGCGATGCATTTGCTCAAGATGTGACCAACAATACGTTGCCGGCGGTGAGCTGGATTATTGCCCCTGCGGCATTGTCTGAGCACCCAGCCCATGCACCAAATGCTGGCGCCAATTACGCCAAGATTTTTTTAGATGCGCTGGCGAGCAATCCCGCAGTGTGGGAAAAAACCGTATTTATTTATACCTATGACGAAAACGGCGGGATATTTGATCACGTTGTGCCGCCCACAGCGCCGATTGGTACAGCCAATGAGTGGAAAAACGGTTTTCCGCTGGGCTTAGGCCACCGTATGCCAACGTGGCTGATTTCACCGTGGAGTATTGGCGGTTATGTCTATAGCCAAACGTGTGATTTAACCTCGACGATACGCTTTTTAGAAAAATTCACCGGCGTGCAAGAACCGAATATCAGTGCGTGGCGGCGTAGTGTCTGTGCTGATTTAATGGATGGCTTTGATTTTACGGCCAGCCCTTATGCCTATCCAACCGGCGTACCCGATACCGCCATTTTGGCCAGTGATGCCGCTTTTGCCTGTAGCAGTTTGCCGGCCGCGAAACCGAATGGAGAAACCGCCGTGCCGATGAGTTCGGCTGGTGGTTCGCGACCATTACGCCCAGTGGCGGTGCAAGTCAATGTCGATGCCGTGGTGGATGTTGCGAGTAAAAAAATCACGCTGCAAATGAGTAATAGCGGGGCGCAAGCGGCGGCTTTTGATATTCATGGCTATCAAAGTTTGGTGTTTAATCCGATTTTTGTCACCGTACCGAGCAACAGCGCACAAAACCAAGTCATTGAGGGTGCCGCCGCCAGTGCTGGGCAGTTTGATTTGGCAATTCATGGGCCAAATAGTTTTTATCGACGCTTTGCCGGTAGTTTATTGCCCAATGCTTGGCAAAATGGCGCTTATCCGCAAATCAGCATGGTGCCCAATTTGAGTGGTGGTTTTATCACGCTGCAGGTGCAAAATCGCGCCCCAGCGGTGTTAACGCTGTATGTCGATGACTATCTAACTGGGCAACGCAGCCAGCAAGTGATTGGCGCGAATGCCAGCGCTAGCTGGACGATTGCAACGCTGAATAATTGGTATGACGTGATGATTTTGCTCGCCAATGACAGTAGCGGCCGGTTTATTTATGAATACTGCGGTCATATCGAAGGCGGTATCAGCCAAACGTATCCGGGCCGCTTGCCGATAGCGGGTGTGACAACGCCAACGCCAAGTCCGGCACCCACGCCAACTCCGCCGGTGCAAGCGCCGTTTACCGCCGCCTTACTGAGCCAAGTGAGTCATTATTATCAATTTGAAAACACCCTCAATGATGAGATCGGTAATGCGGCGTTAACGCCCGTTGGAGCCGTAGGGTATAGCGCTGGCGCCAAATATTTATCTGCCTTGCAGCTTGATGCCACTAAGGGTAGTGCTGCATTTATGCCTTTTGATCCGAGTGCCGCTGATTTTACGCTCGGGTTTTGGGTCAAAATGCCAAGCAATATGGGCAGCAATATGTGCAGTGTGGTGGCCAATAAAGACTGGGCATCGGGCAAAAATATCGGTATTTCAATTGGCCATTCGGGCGATGGTCGCTTTAAATTTAATATTGGCGATGGCACCAATCGCGCGGATACGTATTTAGGCATGGTCACTGGCGCTTGGGTGTATGTGGCGATTGTGCTTGAGCCAGCGCAAAAACGCATGCGCTGTTATGCCAGCAATGCGGCCGGTTTGATTGGTGAGAGTGTGCTGTCGTACGCCAATGTGACGGGCAAAATCATCCCCAGTTATCAGCGTTGGGCGCTCAATGAAGACGCCCGTGGTGATTACTATAAGCGCTATCCGAAAGAAAAATTTGTCTTGGCTTTTGACGATGTTGCCGTGTGGAATCGCGCTTTACCAGCTAGCGAAATTCGTGCTATTGCCGCGGCCAATCAACCATTGCAAACGCTGCGTAGCGTGACGATGAGCGGCAAAACACTTAGCTGTGCTAGCCCTTGGCAAAGCCAGATGAGTTATCCAGCGGGTAGTGTTGTCACTGATCAAGGCCATCAATATCAAGCCAAATGGCTCAGTCAAGGCGAGCGGCCAAGCCGCAATACCGGTAGCGCTATGCCGTGGCAAGATTTGGGCGCCTGCCAGTAATTGCTTCAGTCATGCTCTAGTCATCGCTTGAAATTGCTCGACTGATCATCAGGGTTGGATAAAGAAAAAGGGCCGCGGTTGCGGCCCTTTTTGCGATGATTGCGCTGTGTAGCCAGTGCATGTCGCCAACGATGCATCGCTTCTTAGACCTTGCTTGAGCGCTAAACCCGTGTCAGCAGCGGTCACGCCGACGGTAGCCGATTTTAGGAATGCGTCATCGCTTTGGCATTCACCCAGGTATCAAATTGCTCGCCGGTTAATAGACCTAAATCCAGCGCGGCTTGTTTTAAAGTGCAGTTTTGTTTCAGGGCGTATTTGGCGATTTCTGCCGATTGATCGTAGCCCAAATGCGGGCTGAGCGCGGTGACCAGCATTAAGGATTGTTCAAGCAGTGCGGCAATATGCTCGCGCTGCGCGCTGATGCCGACAATACAATGCGTTGTGAGGCTCGCCATACCATCGCGCAAAAGGCGCAAGCTTTGCAAAAAGTTATAAGCAATTAAGGGCTTAAAAACATTAAGTTCAAAATTGCCCGATGCCGCGCCGATGCTGATGGCGACATCGTTGCCTAATACTTGGCAACACAGCATCGTCATTGCTTCGCATTGGGTTGGATTGACTTTGCCGGGCATGATTGAGCTGCCCGGTTCGTTTTCAGGTAATTGCAATTCGCCCAAGCCACAGCGCGGGCCAGAGGCTAGCCAGCGAATATCATTGGCGATTTTAATTAAGGCCGTGGCCAAGGTTTTCATCGCACCATGCGCGCTAACCATCGCATCGTGCCCAGCTAAAGCGGCAAACTTATTGCTGGCGCTTTCAAAGGGTAAACCCGTGTGCAGCGCTAATTCGGCCGCAACGCGAGCGCCAAATTGTGGATGCGTATTGAGCCCAGTGCCAACGGCGGTACCACCAACGGCCAATTGGCATAAGGACGGTAAACTGAGTTTGAGCATGCGTTCGGCGTGCTCTAGCTGGCTATACCAGCCGGATATTTCTTGCCCTAGCGTGATCGGAGTGGCGTCTTGTAAGTGCGTGCGACCGATTTTGACAATGTCGGCAAACTCGGCCGACTTGCTGCGCAGGCTTTCAATCAGACGGGCCAAATTGGGTAATAACTCATCTTGCATCCCTTGTGCGGCAGCAACGTGCATCGCGGTGGGGAAAATATCATTACTCGATTGCCCAAGGTTAACGTCGTCATTGGGGTGCAATAATCGCGCCGCGCCGCGCGAGCCGCCGAGTAATTCAGACGCTCGATTGGCGAGCACTTCATTCATATTCATATTGCTTTGTGTGCCTGAACCTGTTTGCCAAACCAAGAGGGGAAACGCCGCTGCGTGTTGCCCAGCGAGCACTTCATCGGCAGCGGCAATAATTGCGTTGGCTTTACTGCTGTCGATTAATCCCAGTGCTTGATTACTGGCCGCGCAGGCGCGCTTCACGCGCGCTAAAGCTAACATCAGTTCGGGCGGCATCCGCTCAGTCGAAATATGAAAATGCATTAAAGAGCGCTGTGTTTGCGCGCCCCATAGCGCCGAATCTGCGACTTGTATGGCGCCAAAAGAATCGGTTTCGATGCGGTAGTTACTCATGATCTTGGCCTGTGGCGAGTTGATCATTTGGTATAGCGCAAGCGAGCCAGCGTTGCCGTCTGAACGCCAAGCTGGCGCCACTTCAGCGTGTAAATAGCTCAAATAAGTAGGCGGTTTTTTACGCTAAGTGTAATTTTATGAAAAGCTATTTTCTCACTTGTTTGCTGCTTATCGTGATGTTTTTTATGGTTATTTTTGTGGTCTGAAACGCGGTAGTTAACACAATGGCTTACTAATTGGGCTGACTTTTACTTGGCATTATGTCACTACGGTTCGGCTGTTAAAAATTGATGTCAGTCAATTTTTCGCCCTTGGGCTTGCCTTACTATCGCTAACATTCGGAAACGATACCGTTGGGTATGCTTTAAGCAAAGGAAAATAATGTCCACAAATCAGGATCATGCCAGCGCAACGCCGCTAGCGGATGAGTCAGGCCCTAGTCGAAGCGGAATAAAAATTGCGGTGACCAGTGGGATTGTCGCTGCCATTGTTATTTTTATTGCGCAATTTATTATTGGCAAACAAGAAATCGATGTTGGCATTGCTAAATTGCCGATCTTGCCAATGTTGTTTGCGGTGATGATTGGGATGGGTTTGTCAGTCAATTGGACTAAGCAAAAAGTAAAAGCTTGGGGCCAAATCTTTACTGAAAAAGAAGAAAGCTTCTGTTCCAAAATGGTCGGCATTTGTCTATTGGTACTCGGTACCCAATACGCCGGCATGATTATTCCTAATCTAGACATTATCGTTACCGCCGGTATTCCTTTGGTGATGCAAGAGTTAGGCAATTTATTGCCAATTTTTATCGCGATTCCATTGGCGGTGAAATTTGGTTTTGGCCGTAAAGCCATCGGCGCTTGCTCGTCAATTAGTCGCGAGCCATCTATTGCCGTGATTCAAGGTCGATTTGGTACCGGCAGCCCAGAGTACGTTGGCGTGTTGGCGATTTATCTATGTGGCTCTGTGGTTGGTACCTTGTGGTTCAGTATTTTGGGCAGTTTAGGCCCATTGACTGGCTTAAATCCATTGGCCTTGGCCGCTGGTGCTGGCGTAGGTAGTGGCTCAATGCTCAGTGCTGCATCAGGCGCTTTGATTCATGGTCTAGATCCACTTGTGGCACAAAAAGTACTCAGTATTGCTGCCGCATCAAATTTATTGTCATCGGTATTAGGCGCTTTGTCTTTGACTTACCTTGGTGTACCGCTGGCTGAATTTATGTATAAATTTTGTAATAAAAAGGAGGGCTAAATTCAATGAAAGCCATCTTAATCGATATGAAACTGGTGTTCATGGCCATTATCTTAGCCATGTTTACCCAGTTACTGACGACAGGAACGCCGATTGTTGACATGCTGCATAGCTTTTTAGCGATGTCGATCGTGGTGTTTTTATCCCTGGTTGCCAAACAGTTTATTCCATCGTCGCTACCGACTTTTGCCTACGCGACTTTGATCGGTATTGCGATTTGTTTGCCCGATACGCTGGTGCGTGCTTATTTTTTAGAATCGATTGGTAAAGTCTCTTTTCTGTCTTGCTGTGTACCTTTGCTGACTTTTGCTGGTTTGTCAGTGGGTGGCCAGATGGAAGAATTGAAAAAAATGTCGTGGAAAGTCATCGTGATTTTCTTGATTGTTTCGACTAGCTGCTTCTTTGGCGCATCCTTGGTGGCGCAAATTGGCTTCCAAATGAAAGGAATCATCTAAATGAGCACGTTAAATGCCTTTCAATTGAACGCCAAATTGCGTGAGTTGCACGACTTTAGTATTCAAACGCGTCGTCACTTGCATCAAATCCCAGAGTTATCTGGGCAAGAGCATAAAACCACGCAGTTCTGCCAAGACTTGATGCGTGAAGTGGGTTACCAAATCACAACGTTTGCTGGCTTTACTGGCTTTGTTGCTGATTTAGATATCAATCCTGATGCGCGCCGCGTGGCTTTCCGTGCCGATATGGATGCCTTGGCGATGGATGACCTGACCAATGATGCGTATAGCTCAACACATGCCGGCTGCGCGCACAATTGTGGTCATGATACGCATATGACCATTGCGCTGACTGCCGCGCGTTATCTGGCTTTGCACCGTGAAGAATTAAAGCACAATGTGCGCTTTGTATTCCAAATGGCCGAAGAAGATATGCGCGTGCCGGGCGCGGATAAAATGGTTGAATTGGGCTGCATGGACGGCGTTGACGAAGTGTATGCCCTGCATAACGATGCCTCACGCGAATGCGGTACGGTGCTGATTAATGCTGGCGTAATGTCGTCGTATGGTTCGGCTTGGACTTTGGATGTGCAAGGGATTTCGGCGCATGGCTCAACGCCAGAAAAAGGTCTGGATGCGATTCGCGAAACCGCCAGAATCGTTATGGATTTTGACTATATCGTCGCCAAAAAAACCAGCCCATTTAGCCCCGCCGTTTTTGGCTGCGGTATGTTTCATGGCGGCACGATTCCCAATGCCGTTGCCGACCATGCCCAAGCGCGCGGCACGATTCGCGCCATGGATGCCAATACCGATCAAATCTTAAAAAATAGTTTTGATGGGATTGTTAAAGAAAGCACCTTGCGCGGTTTTGTTACCAGCATGGATTACTGCGGTTACCCAGCAGTGATTAATCATCCAGATGCATATCAGCGCGTAGTCAGAGCAGCCAAGGACATTATTCCTGCTGAGCTGCTGCAAGCCGATTGCAAACCCATGACTGGCAGCGAAGACTTTAGCCTGATGGTGAACGCCGCTCGCGAGCAACGTGGTGCGATGTTCTTTTTAGGCAGCGGCAATCGCAGCAAAGGCATCAATAACTATTTGCACGCAAACCCGTATTTTGTCGATGACGACTTTATGCTGGTTGGCGCACAAATCTTTATTCACCTAGCAACGCATTAAGTATTGAGCTCTAGACCAACCACAAAAGCCCTGCAGCTTAATACCTGCAGGGCTTTTTGTTGGCTTGGATTTTATCGACATCTGTACAGTTTAAAAATGGCGATGGGTGACTTGAGTTTTGCCTCTTTAGGCAGACGCGGCTAGGCACGCTTACAACAGAATCAAAAATAAAACACCCGTTTATATTGTTGCAATACAAGGCGAGGAGGATGGCGTTCTTTCTGGGAGAAAACCGTGGATCGCCGTCAATTTATTCGTCTTGCTGGCTTTATGACTGCCAGCGCAGCTAGCCCAATTTTACTCACTGCTTGTGGTGGCACTGACTCGGCTTTAGGGCCAACAGAGAGTCTAAGCCCAAGTTCGAGTCCTAATCCTATGCAGTATCAGTTTCCACAAGGCATTGCGGCTGGCGATCCACGCAGCGATAGCATCGTCTTATGGACTCGCGTTTTACCGCGCAATGTTGATCCGATTGCCAGCCAAGGTGCGGCAATGAATAGCACGATTCAGTTATTGGTGACCGAGGGCGATCCAGCGGGCTTGACCGGTAGCGAAGGGGTGATAACGGGTAAAGTGGTTGCTAATGTCACGCTCGAGGCGCTCTCTGAGTGGGATCACAGCGTACGCCACAAATTAACTGGCTTAGCGGGCAATACCTACTATGGGTATCAGTTTATTGTGAATGGTTCGCGCTCGATGGTGGGGCGCTTTAAAACCGCAGCGGCAGCCAATGCTGATTTAGCGCAATTGCAGTTTGCGTTTTTGTCTTGTCAGGATTGGAGCATTCATCACTGGGGCGGCTTTAGCCAATTGTTGACTGAGGATCTCGATTTTATCGTCCATCTTGGCGATTATATTTATGAAACCATTGGTGAAGACTTTCAAACCGGTCAGGTTGAAGCTCGTCACGGCGCGCTAAAACTACCTGATGGTGCATTTAAAGCGGGCAATAGCGGTGCGCGCTATGCGCTGACTTTGGCCGATTACCGCGCGCTGTATAAACAATACCGCAGCGACCCACGCTTGCAGCAAGTGCATGCGCGCTTTGCGATGATTGCCATCTGGGATGATCATGAGTTTTCTGATGATTGCTGGGGCGATGCGACCACCTACGATAATGGGACTTACGATCCGCAGCGCGGCGGTGATAACAAGCACGAAACAACGCGTCGCCGTTCGGCCAATCAAGCATGGTATGAATTTATGCCGGCAGACATCGTGTTTGACGCCAAGGCCAGTAGTTTTCATACCGTGCGACTGTATCGCGATTTTCAATTTGGCCAGCTGATGCATTTGGTGATGACCGACGAGCGACTTTACCGCGCTGACCATATCTTGCCCGAAGCGGCAGTGGGCAGCAGTGTTGGCAGTCGGTATTTGGTGCCTAGCCAGCAATTAAGCGCGGTAGAAGCGCAAAAAATGGCCATCGGTAAAGCACAGGGCGACGAGTTGGCGCTGGTGTCGATTTTGGGTAAAACCCAACGTGATTGGTGGAAAAGTACACTTAAAAATTCCAAAGCGCAGTGGAAGGTGTGGGGCAATGAAGTGTCTTTACTCAAAATGCGCTTAGATGCCCGCAATTTGCCCGGCGTGCCAAGCGCCTTGCAGCAAGACTTGGTCCTTAACGCCGATCAGTGGGACGGATTTAATGCCGAGCGCAGCGATTTGCTGCAATTTATTCGCCAAAATCAAATCAAAAATGTGGTGGCGATTACTGGTGATATTCATAGTTTTTACGCCGGTGTGGCTCACGCCGACTACAGCGCTACGCCGCCCAATACGCCAGCATTGATCGATTTGGTGACGGCGGGAATGAGTAGCGATTCGTTCTACCATTATTTTGCCAGTGCGGTGCGTGACCCGGCTTTGGCGAGCGCGCAGGCTTTGGTGTTTAGTAGTGAGGCGGGGGCGGAGCAAATTGCGATTCAAATGCTCAGCGTCGGTATCGCGCAGCAAGCTGGGGTCAGCGATTTAAGTAATAGCAGCCAAGTGAGCGCCGCGGTGACGGCAGCAATACAGGCCAAAATTGTGCCGGCGCAAGCTTTTGTCGCCACGGCAGGTTTAAGCCGCAGCGAGGTGAATACTTTTAATGATTTGCTTGGTGGCCAACTCGGGCAAACCATTGCCGCGCTGATTGCCAACTTGGCGGCGACTAAAAAATCCATCGCCGCGCAAACACTCGCCGGTTTTATTGCACAAAATATCGCGCAAAAAGTCGGCGGCGGCATCACGGCGGCGCAGATTCCTGCCAGCCAAGTCACGCCATTTTTGAATCCCTTTGCCAATCCAACAACGGGGGCAGCACCGGTGAATAATCCATGGATCCGTTACGCCGATACTGATGCACAAGGCTACGCGGTGGTGAAATTAACCCCGACGCAATTGCAATGCACCTTCCGCAAAATCAACCCCTTGCAAAACGGCCAAGTGCCTAGCCAGATCATTATGAAAGACACGCAGTTGTCGATTCAATCAGGAGTGCTTGAGGTGAAAGTGAATTAATTGCAGGGACGCAGCTTGTTCAGTGGATTGCGTTGCGGCATGAGGATCAATCGATCGTTATGCCGCACTGACGAAAGTCTTTTTGACGCAGAGAAAACCAAGTCAGATCAAACTGCTAAACGCAATAAAACCTTTTTGACGCAGAGACGCAGAGGCACGGAGAAAGGCCAAATCAGAACTGAGCAAACACGATTTAAGCCGTGTTTTGCTGATTTTTTTGCTCTGGTTTGCTCCGCGTCTCTGCGCCTCTGTGTTGGATTTGAGTTGCTTAACGCTGAGGTGAATCTGCCTTATTTACACCATTGTTTTTCACACGGAATGCCGTCGTTATTGCCGTCCATTTTGACATTGGGGCAATGCTTGATGAAGTACGTTGCCTCCGCGCAAGAGCTCATTTGTGAGCAGTGTTGTCGGCCGTCACAGCGGTAATTGCTAACGATGGCGGACGGATTGCTGGTGGTGGCTTTGCTTGGCGCAGGTAGGTTAGCGGCCGGTGGGTTAACGGCGGCTGGGCGACTGGTTTTGCCACTGGCGCGCCATTGCCATGGCGCTTCAGCTGCAGGGTCGATCCACAAACCATATTTTGCCGCTTTAGCTTGCTTCTCAGCGGCGCGGTATTTTTCATCGCTACCGTATTGGGTATAAAACCAAGCCATGCCGCGTTTGATTTGTTCCAGATTGACATCCATCCCGCCAACAAACACTTTGCCGACGCTGCGCCCATATTGGTCTTGGGTATCGACCTGCACGGTGACGTCTTTTCGATAAATTAAATCAGATAAAGATTGTTTGGATTTTTCGCCAAAAGCTTGGTCTCGTTCCGGCGCATCGATTTGCCACAGGCGAATCTTGACGGGTTTTCTGTCGGTGGTGAGTAGCGTGGCGGTGTCGCCATCGTTAATGCCAATAATATGGCCGCTCAGTGTTTCGGCGTGCACCGAGGTCATGAACAATAAAATTAGGAAAAAACGCAGCATCTTGGCGCCTTAGGTAGGGTGAATCAAATGGGATGAAGACCGGTAAAGGTTTTTTGCATCGGTGTTTAGCTTGCTAGCCAAATTTGTGCGGTGGATTGTACAGATTATTGTAAGTTTATGATTAAAATCCTTTCAGAGTCTTGATCAAGATCGCCGGGTGATGGTGATGATTAAAAATAATGCCAACGTGCCATTCATCGACTACGCTTTATTTGCTGCGGCGCAGCAATGTTTTTTGCAACAGCGTGATGACCCGTAATGCAAAAAATAAAACCGGTTTGCTGATTATTGGATTAAGGAGCGATTGATGGCTGTGGCAGAAAAAAAAGCATCTCAAAAACCGCGCATTGCCTTGGTGCTACAAGGCGGTGGCGCCTTAGGGGCTTATCATATTGGTGCGTATCAAGCTTTGCATGAAGCCGGCTTAGAGCCGGATTTTTTTGCGGGTATATCCATTGGGGCTATTAATGCTTGCATCTTAGCGGGCAATACCCCTGAAAATCGTTTAAGCCAGCTGGATGCATTATGGTTAGATATTTCGCGCAAAAATATGAGCGGTGAATATCTACAAGGCGATTGGCGGCGAATGTATAACAAATTGAGTTTTATGGAAGCAGTCACCATGGGCCAGCCTAATTTTTGGCAACCACGGTTTCCTAGTCCTTTATTACTCAATGATATGCCGCCCGAGACTGCCAGTTTTTGCGATACCTCGCCAATGCGAGCCACGTTGCAGCGTTTGGCCAATTTTGATTTGATCAACCACCAAGGCGCGCAATTGGTGTTGGGCGCCACCAAGGTCACGACTGGTGAGTTGGTTTTTTTTGATAATCATCGACAAACCATCGGTCCAGAGCATGTTTTGGCCAGTGGTTCATTACCTCCGGGGTTTCCGGCCACCGAGGTGGAGGGTGAGCTGTACTGGGATGGCGGCTGTGTGTCTAACACGCCATTGGATGCGATTTTTCACAGTGAGCTCGACGGCAACACCTTGGTGTTTATGATTGATTTATGGGATGCGCACGGCCCTGCGCCGCGCAATATGGACAGTGTGGCATGGCGACAAAAACAGATTCAATACGCTAGCCGTACTCAGCAGCATATTGATTCTTTGGCCAAGCGACATAATCATCGCCGTGCGATGCATCATGTTGCACAAGGTGCTAGCGTCGATATTAGCGCGGTGAGCGATGATTTGAACCTGAGCGCGCATAATGGCAATGCGCATTTTGATATTGTCCACTTGGTGTATCACCCTAGCGGTGAGCAGATTGCCGATTCAGATGCTGAGTTTTCTCGGCCATCGATTTTAGAGCGACGCAATGCCGGTTATGCCGATATGAAACATGCTTTGGCCAAATCACCATGGACGCAACATGTGAAGCCAGCGCATTTTGGCACTGCCGTGCATACGATACGGGGTGAAGAGATGCAGACCTTGTGTCCAGTTTGAGCGGGCAGGCAAGATAAAAAAACGGCGCTGCTTGGTAGCGCCGTTTTTTTACCAACAAGCGGCTGCGCCGCCACTACCGCTGGCGGTTTTACCACCTTGTGAATCAATACTCAGCGCGCCGCATTGCCGATCTTGGCTCAATTGTGTGCCAAGCGGTGTAGCGGTGACGGTGTAGCTGCGAGCGCTGGCAATATCCGTTGTAAATTGATAGCGCGTTGCCATGCCGCTCTCCGTTTGGCAAGCCAGCGTTGGTGACGCGCCGGTGTAATTCATATGCGTGGTGTAATAGCGCTCCATCAATTGCGCTTGCTCAGAAAGACACGCTTTGGCCGCCGCACGATGGCTACGCACTACGTATTGGGTGTAAGAGGGGTAGGCGATCGCGGCCAAAATACCAATAATGGCGACCACAATCATCATTTCAATCAGCGTAAAGCCATGTGCTGCGCGGTAGGGCGATTGGATTTTCAACTTAAACTCCTAAAATTTCACGCCAAGAAGTGCGAACAATGCGTCCTAATTTTCCTTGGGTTTTAATGTGTGAAGTACCGGCGTTTTCCAAGCTGGAAATCATGCCGTCGCCAACAAAAATCGGCGCATTCGGGCTACTGTCAAAGCCAACACCACTGGCGTAAGCACCATCAATTTGATCTTTTTCATCGACTTTGCCATCGCCATTGAGATCAAAAAAGCCCTGATCTAAACTCGCGCCGCTAAATGGATCAATGGCCATGGTGTAGCCGCGACCTTCGGGTAAACAAGGATCGCTCCCGTCTGGAATCCGAGTTGTGCCAATTAAGCTATTGCCGCGAATTTGATTCGGTAACAGCATTCGTTCGCCCTCGATGGCCACACCCGAGCCTTTAAAATCAATCACCCAGCCTGATTTGCCTTGCATATCATTCGGGCTTGGTGTGGACATCACGCGAATCGAGCCATTGGTGGTCGAGCCGTCTTTGAGGATTCTTCGCGCCATCAAGCTACTACGCTCCACCGCTTGATTGCTGTCGATAATCCCATACCAGCTTTGCACGTCTTTATTGCTTAAGTCATTGGTATTTAAAAAACGGCCAGTGCCAAAAAACACCCAGCGAACTTTGGTTTTGGGGTTAACAACAGCAATCGGTGCCGCGCTAATCGCTTGAGCGCCCGAGCTGCTGGTGGCGCTAAACAGCTTGAAGGCAGTGGGGTTGCTTTTTAAATTACTAAATTTCCAAAGATTGCCACGTTGATCGCCCGCGTAGGCCGTGTCATGAATCCCATCGCCATTGGTATCCCACACGTCGGCCGCAGATAGGCCGTTATTGCTCGCAACGCCGGTGTCGACAAAGGTGGCATCACCGCTGTCGATATCAATCATCATCAATTGGGCTTTGTCGCCAGCGCTGTTAAGGCCGTTGCCCATAATGGCGCTCCAACTGCCTTTGGCTAATTGTGCAATCACCGGTTTACCAATGACTTGGCCAATGTTTGGCGCGCGTTGTGGGTTGTTTTCCCATAGTGGCAACATATTGTTGGGGTCGGTCACGTCCAGTGCAAAAGTCGCACGGCCACCTCGGCCTAGACTAGCGACTAAGATCGTTTTCCAGCGGGAATTAATATAAATATCGGCCACGGTGATTTCACCATCGACAAAGTACTGATGGCTATAGTCGGGTGAGGCCGTGTTGGCCAGCTGCTTATTGAGTACCGCATTGGGAATAAAGGCAAACACTTCAACGCCGGTTTTAGCATTAAACCCATGCAACATGCCGTCGTTACCGCCGACATACACCATCGGCGTGCGATTGGCTTTGTCTTTGGCAAATTGCACATAGCTGGCGTCTTTGGCATACAGCCGAGGGTTAGGGCTGCCGACATACACTGGCGCAGAATTGACAATGTCACCCAGTGCACTGCTACGTGCTCGAAAAGCGCCACTCGGTACTTCTTTGCTACGATCCCCGCGCAAGTAGTTAACGATATCAGTCGTGAATACATTGGGATCTAAACCGCTGGCACCGGGCTTAAATTCAGTCTTGCCTGAGGCCGCTTGTGGGGTTTGATTAAAATAAATTTTACGGTCAGCCGGCTTAGGTAGTGCGGCAACGGCGCTCCATAACGGCGTGCTTTCTGGTTTTTGCGTGGTTTGATTGATGGCGTAGGCGCTTAAATCACCACTCCAGCTAGAGCTAGAAAACGTAGTTTGAAACACCGCGACGCCAGGCTCAATTTTATTGCTCGACGAAGTCAGGGCCGCGGCCGAGCTGGTTCTCTCGGCGCTGATACTAGCAAAGGCTTTAGTCAGGCCTGAGACCATATTTTGTGCGTCACTAGCGACAAAGAAATTATCTGGGCGCTTGTCGTTGGTCGGAGATAAAATTTCGCCTGAGGTATGCCACAGTGCATCGGCAATGCTGATGGTTTTGCTATCGTAAGGTTTAAAGTCATTCGGTACTTTAAAACCGCCATATTTTGCTGCTAACCAATATTGATTGCTGCTGCGGTTAGCTAAAACACCACCTTCACGGACATCAACCCAATACGTAGATAAGGTTTGCATGCCTTTAATGCGTTTGAGTTGCTCGCTACTGCTGCTAGTCCCTTCGGGGCGCAGATCCACGGTGTGCGCGTCATAGGCTAAACCGGCGATATACGCTGAGTTGTCGCGGCCAGTAAATTGCGTATCGTTGATGCTGATCCCTTCTAATTGCGCGATTTTTTGCGTTGCGGTGACCACATTAATGGTTTTGTCATCACTCACTTCGCTTGGCATGCTTGGCTCACCGCGACTTTGGGTACTGCCCGGTAAGTTTTTGTCTCGGTGCGAATTAACGTCGCCAATCCCTAAAATCACGTTTTTTTGGCACCAGTATTTAATCGGATCATCCCAGCGGGTAATCACCGGAAAGCCATCAGCTTGCTCATATTTTTGCGTGCTATCGCCGGACAAAGTGGAATAACTCGCTACATTGCCCAAGTTTTTAAAATAACGAATCGCGGCGTAATACAGCTCGCTCACCGGGTCGTAACTTTTGTGTTGGCGATTGGTCATTTGGCCAAACTTATTCAGATAGTTAATCACGCCACTATCTTGAATGCCCGCATTGGTATCGGCCGCATCAGCAGAATCTGGATTGCGGTATAAAATCCCTGTGCTAGGGTCCCATTCGCGTGAACTATTGGCGACTAAACGGTTGCTGCTGGGGTCGAGTTTATATTCACCGACAAATTTATTTTTGGCGCGCATCACGCCACCATCTCGCAGTGCGTTACTGTCATTGAGATAGCCAAAAATACTGTATTGCAAGTTACTTGAATATTGTTGAATCAAGCCCTCTGGCTTCCAATTACTGCCATATTGCGTGCAGTTTTTTTCGGGGAAGGCCGAGTCGCAGACTTTCACGCGCACCGAGGCTTCAAACACCTGATCTTTTTTAGCATTGCTGATTGAATCAGGATAAGGCCGCACTGTGCCTGGGTTGTTGACATTACCAGTGCCGGTGAAATACATCTTATTGCCCAAATTGGCGACGCGTATCGTCAGATTGCCCCAACTAAATGGCGTAGTACCGGCGACGTTGCTGGTGCGATCACCATAACCGCCGCCACGATCATGGCGAGCTTTTTCTAGCCACGTCTCGCCTACCGTATCGCGAACGCGATAGCCGCCAGTTAGTGCTGCGCGAAATGGATCTATGGTTTGTGTGACCGCCCAATTCATAAAATTACCACTCCAATTCCCCGAGCAACTGCGCGCGTTTGCTCTGCTGACGGGTTTGAAATGGCGATTGGCCTCTATGGGGTCATTGACGTAGGTGTAGCATTTATTGGCGTCAAAATAGCCGGTGTATTCGTTGGCAGATGAATAAGCGCCGACATTGGCCTGACTAATAATGGTCGGAAACTCAACTGAGGGCACTAAGGCCAAGCTGCCGGGCACAAAACCACCCACATACAAGGGAGCAGGGGCAATCTCAATCGCAGCCCAAGCGGGCGGCGTTAGCGTCGCAACCGCGATCGCGACCAAGTAGGTGATCGATTTGATCTGACATTTAAACATGGTGCTACCTATCGACTTTGACGGTGGTTTGTAGGCGAACTGCGGCACGGCCAGTGGCCGCGTCGGGCGCATGGCTGCGCGCGGTAATGCGGTAAGTGCGCGAAACAATCCCGCCACTACCGCCGTATTGATTGGCTAAGGCGCTGCCTGAAATCCCCGATTCATCATCGCTATTGGTTTCGGACATTAGCTGAATAAAATACTGCGGCTTGCCTTCAAGCAAGGCGGTGTTGACCAAATAGGCTGCGTCGATATCGGTCCAGCCAGTTGGGGCATCATCGGGCGGAGAAATCGGGCATAGCGTGGGCGCAAGGCAACTTTGCCCATTAAGCGCGGTGATATCGGGGTTACTTTCAATCTTGGCTTCGGCAGCGCGCAGTGCCGATTCGGTGGCTTGTAAGGCCATGGATTGATCATAATTATTGCCGCTGATTTTTTCCTGCAATAGCACATTGCGAATGCCCGATACGCCGAGCAAGGTCGCAATCAATAGCAAAACCAGCGCCATGATTAAAATAATCCCCGCTTGTGCAGGGCGGTAAGACGCTGCGCGCATCATAATGTTCGATTCCTCAGCGAGATAACTTGGGTGATTTCGCGTGTTAAACGGCCATTGGGCGTGGTCGCTGCGGTGGCAATGTTTTTTTCCGCACTTTGTAGGCTGAGCGTTAAGGTGACGGCGTTGACTTGATCCCACTGCGTATTGTTTAAGCTGCTGGCGTCCACCCAGCTGGTGCTGCTGGGGATGCGATAGCTGATTTGCATATCAACCACGCCAGCGGCCATCTCGATGCGTGTGCCATCGATGCCAACGCGATAGAGCGAGCGGCCACCGTCTTGGCTGCGGCCATTATTGCCAATATACCAAGTGGCAGCCGCCAATTTAGCCACGGTTGAATTCGGGGCAAATTCATATTTGCTCGCAGGGCCACTGCTGCAATCCGTCGGAAAACCCAAGCCATTGCCGCAATTACCCGGAGAAGTACCGCTGCCTTTGTTATGCACCAGATTGCCGGTGCCATTGATATTGGAAACTTGAAAAATGGTGGCATGATCGGTATCGCACACCATTAAAATATCGCCGGCAACAATATCGTGCCCGCTACCAGCGAGCTTCATATTGGCCGAGCCTCCGTTGTGACTTTCGATGCTATACGCCGAATCGCTCATGCCTTGTAATTGAATCGCGTGTGTGCCAGCAATGCGCTGGCCGACGCCCGAACCAAAAGCGGCGGCACTGGTCGCGGCATCACCAGAAAACCCGCGAATTGCCGCCCAATTGGACCACCATTGTGACGTTGGATTATTTAACACATTGGCTACTTGCTGGGTGTTCCCGCAAGCAATCACGCCGGTGCCACGAATGGCGCGCTCTAGAAAACTCAGCGCACTGCGGCCGCTTTCGTTGACTTGTGACAAGCCCTCAGAGCTGCGATAGCTTTGCTTACTCGACAGTACCACTCCAGACACCGCGGCAATCATCAGTAAGGCAATGGCGACGGCAATCATCAATTCGACAATCGAAAACCCGCGCTCAGTTAAAAGTCCGGCTCGAGCGGGTAGGGCGGCTTGGCTCATAGAAACACCTCGGTGACGATGGTTTGTTCACGCTCGCCTTGCGCCGCGCGCGAATCATCCCAGCGTATGGTCACCGTACATAGTGCTGCTTTGCAGTTGACCGCACCACTAGCGCCTTCACCCAACTGATTGCTAATGCTGGTGCGCCAACGATTCAGTACCCCGCTGGCAAAGCTGCTGCCAGAGCTGACGGCGCTATCGATCGCCAGATTAAACTGCCCGTTAATGGCGTTTTCGCGATCCGCGCGCATGGCGCTGAGCACTGAATTGGTTTGAATCACCGCCATATTGCGCTCGGTCGAGCTTTGGTTGTGCTTGAGCGTGGCCAATTGCAACGCCGCCAAACCCAATAAACCGACTGATAGCACCACAATCCCAATCAGCACTTCGATTAAGCTAAAGCCAGCTTGTGATCGGGGCGAAGACAATGAGTTTACGGGCATACTTTGCTCCCTTTAGTGCTGACTAAACGACTCCCGGCGCCAATGGCGAGCGTCATTAAATTGTCGCTAGGACGGCCCCAGCTACACGACCAAATCGACATATTGGCGGCCGCTAAATTGTTATTGTTGTAAGCCAAGCCATCGGCCCCTAAGCGCAGTTGGTTGGCGGTTAAATCGCTAATGACTTTGATTTCGCTGGCGGTGGTGATGACACCACGGCGGATTAGGCCTTCGTTAGAAATCACGCCCCAATGCAACCAATTGCCGGCAGTGCTCGAGCACGCACTGGCGCTGGCCGAATCAAGCTTACAAAAAGTGACGCTGCGATTGAGTTTGATGGCTTCGGAGCGTGCCAAATTAATCGCCGCAATCAATTCATTGTTTTGCGTGGTCATGCGATTGGCGACCATCATTTGGCTGAAATTGGGGGCAGCAATGGCGGTTAAAATGGCCAAAATACTCAGCGTGACCATGAGCTCGATTAAGGTAAAGCCCAGTTGAAATGGTGTTTTAACGCAATGGCAGAGTGGATTGAAATGGGGTTGGTGCGGCATGGTGGCTTTAAATTAGATTAACGGTATATTAGTTAATGCTGATGGTATTGGGTTACAGCTTAAATGACTAGTAATTTATTTGGCATGTCGTCATTTTAGGGGAAATGCCTAATGCAATTTGCCGCTTTCTGTGGTTTGCATGCATCAGTTTTCAGCTGTAGCGTGTTGATCCGTAAGGCTTTAGTCGGGTGAGATCGCGGCAAGAATAGTTTGCCGAGTAAGCTGCGTAAATAAGGTGTTAAATCTTACTTTATTCTTTCTTTTATTGTATTGTTTTTTGTTGGCGATTGCCATTATTCGAGCGGGGTCGGTTTAACGGGTATTAAGGCGAGTGCTGAAATACTATCTATATGGGTATTTACCTGCAGGCAATTGTCATCATTGCCTACAAGTAAATACCCATCAATACCGATGAAGAAGTGAGGGTTTGCGTGTTGCTGCAATCCCAGCAAAGGGGAAGGCGCTCGCGTCTTTTGAATCAATCACAATACGCCTGAATTTGTCAGCATTACACCACTCGGCATGGATTTGCTGCTTGCACTGATGCGGCGATATTGGATTTTTATGGGTTTTTGCGGCTTATTTGATTTTAAAAACATCACACAAATAATTGAGAAAATTCACGTCCTCACACATGCCTTTACCCGGCGTATCGCTGACTTTGGCCACCGGTTGCCCGTTGCAATACACCAGTTTCATGACGATTTGTAAGGGTTCTAGCCCACAGTCATTGGATAAATCCGTGCCAATCCCAAAACCGACACGTGAGCGCGGCGCAAAGTGTTGGTAGAGCGCAATGGCTTTATCAATATTGAGCCCGTCACTAAACACCAATTGCTTGCTGCTCGGGTCGATTTTCATTTTGTGATAATGCGCGATGATTTTTTCACCCCAAATAAATGGGTCGCCTGAATCATGGCGCACGCCGTCAAACAGCTTGCAAAAATACAAATCAAAGTCACGTAAAAACGCATCGGTGCCGACAACGTCAGTCAGCGCAATGCCCAAATCGCCACGATATTCTCGCACCCAATGTTCTAACGCATTTTTTTGAAAATCGCGCAGTCGTGAGCCAAAGCTTTGAAACGCTTGCAGATATTCATGCGCCATGGTGCCAATCGGCGTAAGGCCAAAGCGTTTGGCGAGTAATACATTGCTGGTGCCGCGCATTGCACTGCTTTGGCTGGCGAGTGCTTGCACCACTTCAGCATGCCATTGCCGGGAAAAGCGCCGTCGAGTGCCAAAATCAAAAAACACAAAAGGATTGGCCAGCGGCGCTTGCTGGGCAAATTGCTGCAAAGTATTGATTTTGGCCGCCAGATGGGCGCGGCCTGTTGCTAATGCCGGCGCCAGCGCAAACTGGCGGAAATACACTTCATTCACAATCGATAGCACGTAGATTTCAAACAACATGCAATGCAGCATCGGCCCTTTCACGGTGATGCTTAATTCGCCCGGCTGTTGCGTTGATTCGCTCACGCAAATAAAGCGGCGTTGCAACTGAAATAAACGCAAAAAATCGACAAAATCCGATTTGATAAAACGCAGCCCCGCCAAATACGCCAGCTCGTCCTCGCTAAAGCGCAGCGTGCACAAATGATCCAGCTGGGCGTTGATTTCGGCTTGGCAAGCCGCGAGCGGCAGCGCGGTACGATTGCGGCATTTAAACGCGTATTCCGACTGCGTTTGCGGCTGGCTATGCAAGATTTCTTGCATCATGGTGAATTTATATAAATCGGTGTCGAGTAAAGACTCAATCACAGGCACTAAAGTTGTCATGCAAAGATCGCTTCTAAGTTGGATCAATGATCGAGCGCCAGCGTTAAATGGCTGGCGGTTTGCATGCCACGGGCGCGCATCTCGGTGATAAAAGCTTGCCCTTGTTCGGCAAAACCCGCTACCGGGCTGGTGCAATCGGTGAGTAATAATAATTTATGAATCTGCGCTTCGCCCAAGGCGTTGGCTAAATCGCGCACCGTGCTGGCCACGCAATGCGATAGCGCTTGGCCGGCAATCAAAATCAAATCGGCTTTGGCAAGCTCAGTTAACCACGCGGTATCGGCTGGATTGGCGTCATTCACATCGGGCACTTCGGCTTGCAGCGCCGAATAATGCTCGCTGCGCGGATTGCTGCCTTTATGAATAAAGTGCAGCGGTTTGAGCGTTTGCCGTTGCCATGTGTAAAGCGCAGCGAGTAAATCACTTTGCACCGCTTGCCCCCAACTGCCAATCAGGCAATGCTCGGGCCAAATCATCAGTTGATAGCGTTGATTGCAACTGAGCGCTTGCACATACGCCAAACTATGCGCTTGCTGCGCCGGATCGCGCGCCCGCCACACACCGCTTTCTACCTCGTTTTGGCTGATCACGGTGAACGGCGCGGGGAGTTGGCCTGCGGCATCACACCACCAACTCGGGTGGGCAATATCCACCGGTAAATGCGAATCGAGCGTGACATGAATTTGACTGAGCGCGGTGCCTTGCTGGGCTAAAAGTGCGCCAATGCGCTGCAAATCAGCGCTGGCGCCAGCGACGGGCAGCGCCGCGCCGGCTTGATCGCAAAAGTCATTTTGCGGGTCGATGATGATCAGTTGCACATTGCGCTCAGGCATCGGCGTTCCTTCATTGATTGCGCCCAGTGACGGGCAACGCGGGGATTGGCAGCATACTCCGAACTGTACTTGAGCGCAGTAAACTAGGCACACTGCGCGATCTGGATCAAGGTTGGGGCGGAATGGGGAGTAGGGAGTGGGGATTCGTGCGCGGCTTTGGCTTGGCTTACTGACGGCAGCGGATTGATTCGGTTATATTGGGGCGTTTTGTGCTGATTTGGGCGCTGGCACATTGAGTTATTCACTTTGGGATTGGTATGCGTTTTATTCACACCTCTGATTGGCATTTAGGCCAAACCTTGCATCATTTTGAGCGTCGATTTGAGCATCAATGTTTTTTGGATTGGTTGCTGGCGACCTTGGTGACCGAGCAAGCGCAAACCTTGCTGATTTCGGGTGATATTTTTGATAACGCCAACCCTTCGGCCGCAGCGCAAAAGCAGTTTTATCAATTTTTGCAGCAAGCCAAGGCGCGCGTTCCGGCGCTGAATATTGTGATTATCGCCGGTAATCATGATTCACCGGGGCGGCTTGAAATGCCTGCGCCGTTTTTAGCGGGGATGGATGCCAGCGTAATCGGCTTTGTACCGCGCGATGCGGCAGGGCAAATCGACGTCAGCCGTTTAGTGATTCCCCTGCAAGACACGCAAGGCGTGGCGGCGTGGTGTTTGGCGATTCCATTTTTACGCCCGGGGGATGTGCCGCGCGTTGCCGATTTAGCCGAAGGGCTTGACCCGTATACCGCCGGCATTACTGCGCTGTATCAACAGACTTTGGCGCATGCGCTGAGCCTGCGCCAAGCGGGCCAGCCGATTATTGCGCTCGGGCATTGCCATATGGTGGGCGGTGAAGTCTCGCAAGATTCAGAGCGGCCGATTGTAATTGGTGGCAGCGAAGCGCTATCGGCCAAAATGTTTGACGCCAATATTGCCTACGCCGCTTTGGGGCATTTGCATTTGGCGCAAATGGTGGGGCAACAAGCGCATATTCGCTATTGCGGTAGCCCGATTCCGTTGTCGTTTGCCGAAGTGGCGTATCCGCATCAAGTGCTGCGCTTTGATACCGCAGGTGAAACGGTGGTAGATGTGACGCCTTTATTGGTGCCGCGCGCGGTGGATTTATTGCGCGTGCCGAACAAAGCCGCGCCAATGGCCGAGGTGTTGGCGGCACTTGCGGCGCTTAATTTACCGGCTGATTTAGCGCCGGAGCAGTATCCGTTTTTAGAAGTGCGTATTGCGCTGGAGCAGCCCGAGCCCGGTTTGCGTGCGCAAATTGAAGCGGCCATTGAAGGAAAACCGGTGCGCTTGGCCAAAATTGAAACCCGCTTTGCCGCTAAAAATAGCGCTGAGCTTGAAGATGAAACCTTGCCTGAGTTAGCGCAATTGCAGCCCGATGCCATTTTTAATCGCCTCTATCGCAGCAAATACGCGGCGGATGCACCGCCCGAATTGATGGCGGCATTGGCCGAATTAATGCTCAATGCAGGGGCGGATGAAAAATGAAAATTTTAGCGATACGCGGTAAAAACCTTGCCTCTTTGGCCGGTGAATTTGGGGTTGATTTTGAGCAAGAGCCACTTAAATCGGCCGGTTTATTTGCCATTAGCGGCCCAACGGGCGCTGGCAAAAGCACATTGCTGGACGCGCTGTGTATGGCGCTGTATGAGAGCACGCCGCGCTTACTTAAAGCCGGTAGCGGTAAAACCTTGCCTGACGGCACCGATTTAATCACCCATCAAGACGCCGCCAATTTGCTGCGCCGTGGCTGTGCTGATGGCTATGCCGAAGTGGATTTTGTCGGCAACGATGGTGCGAGCTATCGCGCGCGCTGGAGCGTGCGCCGGGCGCGCGGCAGTGTTAAAGGCAGCTTGCAAGCCAGTACGATGTCGCTGCTGCAATTGCCGCATATGCAGCCGATTGGCGGCAAAAAAAATGAAGTCAAAGCCGAGATCATCCAGCGCATTGGTTTGAATTTTGAGCAATTCACTCGCGCGGTATTGCTGGCGCAAAATGAGTTTTCCAGCTTTTTAAAAGCCGATGACAACGAGCGCGGCGAGCTATTAGAAACGCTCACCGGCAGCACCATTTATAGTCAGCTCTCGCAAGGCGCTTTTGTTCGCGCCAAAGCTGAATTACAAGCGCTGCAGCGGATTAACGATCGACTCGCCGATCAAAAACCACTCAGTGCAGAGGCGCGTAGCGAGCTGGATGTGGCGGCCACTACTGCCGCGCAAGCTTTAAGCACCCTCGATACCACGGCGCAGTCATTGAATAACGCACTGCGCTGGTACACCGAGGCCGACAAACTCGCCCTTGGCGTGAACGCCGCGCAAGTTGCCGTGGATGAACAACAGACTGCCCACGCGGCGGCGGCCTCACGCCGCGAAATGCTGCAGCAGCTCGATCTGGTGCAAGCCGCCCGCCCTTTATTGCTTGATGTGGATCGCCTTGCCACGAGTTTGGCGCAAACCAGCGCGGCCATCACCGTGGGGCAGCAGCAATTGAGCGCGGCCAATCAGGCCAGTGACACAGCCAATGCCGCATTGAGCCAAGCGCAAAGCCAGCAACTGGCGGCCGAACAAGCGCAAAGCGCTGCGGCGCCACAACTGGATGCCGCCAAAAAGCTCGACACCAGCATCGACATTCGCCAATCCGCACAAGCGGCATTGCACAGTACGGTGGCGCAAGCCAATCACGCCGCGCAGCAAGCATGGGCGCAGCACGAGCAGCAACAAAAAGAGCTTGAGCATGGGTATGTACAGCTAGCCAATGCTGAAAAATGGCTGCATGCACATACCCAGTATGAAGATTTGGCGCAGAATTGGGCTGTGTATGCGGTGCAGCTACAACAAGCGGCAGCGGCGCGCACCGCCGCTCAAGGCGCGGCCAGCCAATGCGCCCAATTGACGCAAGCGCACGCTATGCAAACAGCGCAGCTCAGTGCCGCGAATGAACAATTAGCAACAGCACAAATCGCGCTGCAGCAGGCCGAGCAGCAGCGGCAAGTCGCCATAGCCCAGCAGGCGCAAATCGACATTGGCAGCTTGCCAGCGCAAAAAGTGCAATGGACGCAGCGGCGCGATGATTTAGCCAGCGCCCAGCAACTGGTGCAGCGCATTAGCGAATACACGGCGCAGCTGAATAAATTGCTGCATCAGCAAGCCATGCAGCAAGCGGCGCAGGCGCAAACCGAGCAAAATTTGGCAGTGCTAACGCAGCAGCAACCGCTGATTGCCGCCACCTTGGCGCAAGCTGAGCGCTCGCTCAAATCGGCCGAAGCGGCGTGTAACAGCAACGTTGAGTCGCTACGCGATGCGCTGCAAGAGGATGCACCTTGCCCTGTCTGCGGTGCGCTCGATCATCCTTACGTCAGTGCAAATCCGCAGTTGCAAGCGATGTTGGCCAGCTTGCAAGCCGAAGTCGCCACGCAGCAGCAGCAGCAGCAACAGCAATTAAGCTTACACAGCCAATTGAATGCCGAGCTTGCCAACATCCAGCGCGCTTTGGCCGAGATTCACCCCGAAATTACCCGCATCACCGCAGAGCGCGATGCCTTAAATTCGCAATGGCAAAACCATGCTTTACTAGCCGAAATTAGCGCAATGAATCCGGCTGAGCAGCCCGCATGGTTTGCCGAGCAACACACCGCATTACAAACACAAGCCAGCGCCATGGCCGCGCAAGAAGCCGCATGGCAACAGGCGCAGCAGGCCAAAGACAGCGCGCAAGCAGCATTTGAGCAAGCCAACCAAGCGCAGCAAAGCCAGAAAGACGCGGTGCAACAATGCCAAAGCGTATTGCAGCAGATCGCCACGCAACGTGCTGCCGCGCAACTTGCCGAGCAAGAGCACGCCGCGCGCTGCGCCGCCAGCTTGGCGCAATTGGCACCGGCTTTACAGTTTGACGCTGCTTGGCAAGCGCGCTGGCAGGCCGATCCGGCGGTGGAGCAAGCGCATTGGCAACAGCAAGCTCAGCTTTGGTTGGCGCAGCACAGCGCACACGCGAGCGGCCTGCAAAGCACCGCCTTACTGGCGCAAACGGTGGCCGGATTACTCGCCGCCGCACAACAAACCAGCGCCGAGCAGCAGCGCTTGCAAGCGCAACTCAATGCCGAGCAAGCCGCGCTAAGCGCATTGCAATCGGAACGACAGGCGCTGTTTGCCGGACACAGCGTAGCGAGTGTTGAGGCGCAATTGGCGCAAGCCTTGACCAGCGCCAAAGCGCTGCAAAACCAAGCCCAGCTCGCCGCACAATCGGCCGCGCAGCACGTGGTTCGCGAGCAAGCGGCGTTGGCCCAAGCTCAAGCGCAGCTGAGCCAGTGGCAACAACAAGCGCACAGCGCGCAGCAGCAACTTGATCAATGGTTGGCCGAGCAGGGCATTGAACTGGCGGTGTTACGACAACATTTGGCATTGGATGCCGCAGGGTTAGCCAGTGAGCGCGCCGCGCTATTGGCGCTCGATACAGCGGTATTGCACGCGCAAACGGTATTGCAAGAACGCTGTTTGCAACAGCAGCATCACCAAGCGCAACAGCCCGAGCTCGTCAACGCTGAGGACGGCGCCGCACTGGCGCAATTGCAAGCGCAGGTTGCAGACATCAGCCGCGAGCAAGCCGCCGCGCAGGCGAAAGCCGCGAGCTTGCAGTTACAACTCGCCCAAGACGAAGCGCGCCGCAGCGCCGCCGCCGATCTGTTGCTAGAAATCACCGCGCAAGAAACCATCCAGCGCCGCTGGGCGCAACTGGGTGATTTAATTGGCTCAAGCGACGGTAAAAAATTTCGCAATTACGCCCAGCAATACACGCTGGATGTGCTGCTCGGCTATAGCAATCGGCACTTGCAGCAACTCTCCCGCCGCTATCGCTTGCAACGGATTAACGACACGCTGGCGCTGATGGTGATTGACCAAGACATGGGCGACGAAGCGCGCTCGGTGCATTCGCTCTCGGGTGGCGAATCATTCTTGGTGTCGCTAGCGCTGGCGCTCGGTTTGGCATCACTCTCATCGCAGCGCGTGCGCGTTGAATCGCTATTTATCGACGAAGGCTTTGGCAGCCTCGACGCCGACACCCTCAGCATCGCCATGGATGCGCTCGACGGCCTGCAAGCGCTAGGCCGAAAAGTCGGCGTGATCTCGCACGTACAAGAAATGACCGAACGCATCGCCAGCAAAATCAGCGTACAAAAAACCGCCGGCGGTCGAAGCGTGATTAGCGTGATGGAAGGGCGGTGATTGGGGGGTATTGGTGGTAGGGCTTTGTTAATAAAGCCCTGCAATCAAATACATCTCGCATGGCGTTGTATCAAATTTATGCATAACAAGGTATGCGCTTCGCTTATTACACGCTACTTGATGCGAGTGAATAGTCTTTCCATAAGCGATCAATCATTGCGCGCATACCTTCATCTTCTGGCAGAGGGTATTGATCAAAATCGCCTTGCGTCGCTACGTACAGTTCTTCGCCTCCTTTTTGAGCAGAGGCCAGCGCAATGCGAAAGCATACCTCTGCCTTTGCTGCATCCCCAAGCAACCAGTGCACATAAGCTAGATTGCCGCGGGAAATCCCACAATCCGAACATAATTTAAGGGCTTCTTCTAGCGCGGCCTTTGCTGCATGGAGCAGAGAGTCGGCTTCTTCCCGATTAGCCCAATTTTTCTTAGCCTTCATCAGTAGTGCAAAGCCTTTTCCGCCGAACGCTTGTCCCACCACTTCACTAATTTCCGGAGTTGAGTCAACTAGATACTTATCTATCAGTCGTTCGTAAACGACAATTGCTTCATCTAATCTCTGCATCTCTGTAAGAGCAATGCCCATGTCATGCATTGCTGTCGCTACGTACTTACAGATTTTAGGCGTTGTGTCATAAACAAAAGTATCGATCAGCTGTTGGTAGGCAGCAATAGCGTTTTCTGGTTGATTTTGTTTAAGGATGATCGCTTTATTGTGCATTGCCGCGGCTATTAGTAAACGAATGTTTGGAGTCGAGCTTGTCGTGTAAGTGTCTATCATTGTTTGATAAGTGGCGATGGCCTCATCTAGCATTTTCATTTGATCTAAAACAACGCCGCGATTAAATAGTGCTTGTACCGCTTTATCTGCACCAGTGTTTGGGATTTCACTAGCACGTTTCCAGAATAAGGCAGCGTCTTCAAGCTTCGAGGCATTGTATGCAGCGAAAGCTCGCTGGTTCCAATCTTCATAAGAATAGCTAGCTTCCGGGATATGCCGTAGGCGTTCTTCGTTGCTACGAAGTGCTTTAGTATCTTCATCACTAATTGGCGGAGCATCTTTTACAGATGCATACATGCTGTCCTGCATATTTTTAATTGCTGCGCTACGTTTCTGCTCCACATCAGCCACCTTATCATTTATTGTCTGATGTGCTTGTTCTGCCGCTCTTTCCAGTTCCAGCATTTGCGTCATCAACTTATCAGCATTGTCATCAAACCATTGCTTGCTGGCTGATTTGGCATCTTCTTTCGCTTTGTTGGCCACAGAAACATACGCCGCCCAACCGCCAAGAAAAAATACAACGGTAATTAGTAAGCCAAGCAGACCAGTAGCGATAGCAAACCGATCTACCTCAGAATTAATATCACTTACACGGTTATTTTGGTCATCGATTCTTTTGTCAAATGCATCAATGCGGGCTTTTAGGCTCTCAATATCTTTTTGCTGTATTTCTCGGTTACTGTCGATTTTTAGTTGCAGCAATTCTTTCTGGGTGCTTAGTGCATTGCTATCTTGTTTTTCGTTGGCGACGGCGATAGGCAGGGCAAGACACAGCAAGCAACTAAGGACAAACAAACGAAGGGATAAGCGCATAGCTGAGCGTGCCATATTGGACAATGAGCTGACATTATGCCATCTGCAAGCTGTCTCGGTGAAATACAGTGGTACGAAGTAGGGCGTAATCGCCGAAGGCATTACGCCGCATACCGTAATCAATCCACATCGCACACCACCATGCTGAATCCTTAAGCCGATTGGCGTATTGCCGCTGCGCGTCGAATACACCCTGCCTAGGTATTTAATTGCCGCTCTTTATTTTCTAAGCCTTGCTATTCATACCCCCGTATTAACCTCCACTTGTTATTTCCTCACTGGATGAATCGCTCTTGGCGATGTTGCGTTGATCGCGTTGTTTAGCCATCAGTACGCGCTGCGCTGCGTTGGACTTGGGTATCATGATTGGTAGCGACTTGGCTCGATTTTGATTTGCTGCGTTGTTTGGTGATTTGGAGACGATGATGGAAAAATTTGCTGAGATTCAAGCCCGCGCGATGGCGCGTAAAGGTGGGGCGCAGGCTTTGCAGGCTTTATTGCCCAAGGTGGCGAGCGAGGCGCAGTTTTTGGCGTTGCCCGATGATCGGGTGTTGGCGATGATGTGCCGCACGATTAATCAAGCGGGTTTTAATTGGACGGTGATCAATAACAAATGGCCGCAGTTTGAGGCGGCTTTTTTGGGTTTTGATGTCGATCGATTGGCGATGCTGTCTGCTGAGCAGTGGGAGGCGTATTGCAATGATGCTCGTGTGGTGCGGCATTGGCCGCGGATTAAAGCGCTAATGGAGAATGTCAGCTTTGTGCGGGCGTATAGCCATGAGTACGGTAGTTTTGCGCGGTTTTTAAATACGTTTCCTGCGTCGAGGCAGATCGACTTGATGGCGGTGTTAAAAAAACGCGGTAGCCGCTTGGGTGGTAATACCGGGCAATGGTTTTTGCGCTATGTCGGCAAAGATGGTTTTGTATTAAGCCAAGATGTGGTGTTGGCGCTGCAGCAAGCCGGTTTGGATATTCCCGCTCAACCGAGCGCCAAACGCGATTTAGAACGCATTCAGCAGGCGTTTAATACTTGGGCGGATGAAACCGGTTTGAGCTACACCCATCTGGGCAAGATTGCGGCTTATTCGGTGGGTAATAATTACGCCCCAGAACAGATTGATCACAGCGTGAGTAAATTTAATGCGATGATGGATTAAGTGGCAGGCGGCGACTACAGGCTAGCCGCTTGCTGTTGAGTGGCTTGTTTGAAGGACTAAAACGAATGAAAAAATATCAACGATTGGGCGCATGCCTATTATTGGCAAGCTTGGGGGCTTGCTCTTTTGGGCAACAAGATCGTTGTCTCGATCAAGCTGGTGCTGCGGCGGGCAATCAATGCACCTCTGCTGATGCGCCCGTTGTGAGTCGCGCTGCCATCAGCGCATCGTCGACGAATGTCGCGCAAGCGCGGTCGGTGCTAAAGGTTGTGGGTGCGGATCGAGATGCCAACGGCTGTATTGCTTCGGCAGGGTATCAATGGTCGGCGATGCTGGGTGAATGTATTCGCCTGTTTGAGCGCGGTATTCGCTTTGAGCGTTATGACGCCAAGGCGAGCGAGCCGCAGTCTATTTTTGTGGTGTTGTCTGCTGATCGGCAGCAAGCCGAAATCTTTTTTGCCACTAGCGATAAACCAGCCATCTTGAGCGCTCAAAAGGTGCTTGAGGGCGATGTCACGCCGACCTTGTATCAAAACAAGACTGAAGGGCTGAGTATTTTGCGGGCTAAAGATCAGTTTTATATTCGTTACCAAGGCCAGCTCATTTATACCGCCAATAGCCTAAGCCCAGCTCGCTAGCGCCCATTGCTTGGTGCGAGTGGGTTTTGTTACGTTGGCGAGTATTGCTGCGTTTTGTCAGTAGTTCGGCTTATTTCTTACCCAAAATCAACTCCTTATTTACTACTTGTTAGTGATTGGCTTTCTGTTTGCAAAAAATAGTAAATTGTTGTGGTTTATTTCAAATTAGTGACGTTTTTACCGCTAGACTGTCGACCCCCTTCGAATTTAAGGCGGCTGATGCTGCGCTTGAGGGGGGGTCACTTTGAGAGAGGAATAAAATGAATCATTTGCTGCGCTATATAAAGCATGGAAGTTTAGTGGGCCAGATTATGCTGGGTCTGGCGGCAGGTATTTTGTTGACCTTGATTGCGCCCGACGCGGCAAAATCGGTGGGGTTGCTGGGTAATTTATTTATCAGTGCGCTAAAAGCGGTGGCACCGATTTTGGTGTTTGTTTTGGTTGCCGCATCGATTGCCAATCATAAAAAAGGCCAACCAACGCATATTCGGCCGATTTTAGTGCTGTATTTATTGGGTACGTTTTCGGCCGCTTTGGTTGCGGTGATGATGAGTTTTGCTTTTCCGACTGCGCTGACTTTGGTGGCGAAAACCGGCGAATTAGCACCGCCCGGTGGCATTGGTGAAGTCATCAAAAGCTTGATGTTTAATGTGGTGGACAATCCAATTAATGCCTTATTAAAAGCTAATTTTATCGGCATTTTGGCGTGGGCCATTGCACTGGGGATTGCGCTTAGACATGCTTCGGAAAGCACTAAATTGGTGGTGCACGATTTAAGCTATGGCATCACGTTTATTGTGCGTTTGATTATTCGTTTTGCGCCCTTGGGTATTTTTGGCTTGGTTGCGGCGACATTGGCCGAAACCGGTTTTAGCACGCTATGGAGCTATGCCCAGTTGTTGGCGGTGCTATTGAGCAGTATGTTGCTGGTGGCTTTGGTACTTAATCCTTTGATTGTGTTTTGGAAAACCCGCAAAAATCCATTCCCTTTGGTATTTACTTGCTTACGCGAAAGCGGGATTACGGCGTTTTTTACCCGCAGTTCAGCCGCGAATATTCCAGTAAATATGGCCTTGTGTGAAAAGCTAGGCCTGCATGAAGACACATACTCGGTGTCGATTCCATTGGGCGCAACCATCAATATGGCCGGTGCGGCAATTACGATTACGGTGCTGACTTTGGCGGCGGTGAATACGCTGGGTATTGTGGTTGATCTGCCAACGGCTTTGCTATTGAGTGTAGTGGCCGCGATTTGTGCATGTGGCGCTTCGGGCGTGGCTGGTGGTTCGCTGCTATTGATTCCATTGGCGTGTAGCTTGTTTGGGATTTCGAATGATGTGGCAATGCAAGTAGTCGCAGTCGGCTTTATTATTGGCGTATTGCAAGATTCGGCAGAAACCGCGTTGAATTCTTCGACCGATGTCTTGTTTACTGCTGCGGCGTGTCAAGCCGAAGAAAATAAAAAATAAATTGATTTGCTGATTTGATGCCGCCGTAATGCGGCTGGTGATTTAAGGGTATATCGATATAGTGCTTTATCCATAAGCGCTGTGTTGATATACCCTTTTTTATTTGCCTAAGTTCGATTGCCTATCAAAATCATGTTGGCTGGCCAAGCTGCAAATGCGCTAGCACCCATGCGGCATCGTCTAGCGGTAAATCATGCCCTGCGCTGGGGTGGCTATACAGCGGGATTTGCCAGCGCTGTGCCAGTGTTTGGCTGCATTGTGCACTCACCAGCTGATCGCATTGGCTGGCTAGTAATTGCAGCGGAACAGCGGGGCATTCAAGGTGGCTGCGGTAGCTGAGGGCAGCGAATAATTGCCGCAAAATATTACTGCGGCGAATTGGATATTGCTGCTGATACGCGATCCACTGCGGTAATAGCTGAGCTTGAGATCGATTGCTGGTGAGTTGCAAAATGATTTGTTCTTGTTGCGCAGCAGTGCTGAACAGTAGGCGCAGTAGTTGCAGATAATTGCGTGGCATTAGGCGTTGGTAAAACCGATTAAAGGGGCGCAAGCTGGTATTGATCAGCGTCGCGCTAGCCAATTCATTAGGCGCTTGCTGCGCCCAAGCAATGGCCACCATCGCGCCAAGTGAGAGCGCTATTACATGGTAGGGGGCTTGATGCCCTTGCTCGATCAGCGTTTGCCTGAGGTATTGCACCATGTGTTCGATGCGGTTTGGGCTGATTTCTGCATTGAGCTGACCATTGCCCGGCCAGTCGAGCATGATGATGCGATCTTGCGGGTATTGCAGCTGCAATTGCTGTGAAAAATCGCCCCAATGCCGCGTTTCACGCATCAAGCCACGGAGTAACACCCAGTTTTTCATGGCCTATCCTGCCGATACCATTGCTCGATGGCGGCGTGTTGGCAATCCATGCGCTGGATCGATTGCGGTAGCCAGCTGCGGTAATCGTGGGTGGCGCGAATGAGAAATTCCAGCAGCGGTAAATGGCGGCGCAATACTCGTCGCTGGCGATGCGCGACCAAGGGGTTAAAAAAGCCCGCAATAGAAAACAATTGCCGTGGGTTTTTTTTAATCCACAGCCAAGAACCAAGCTCAAGGGTGAGGGGTAAAAAAATATGCGCGTGAGGGGGTACGCTGGCGCTTTGTAACGCTGGGGCTGGGGTGAGGGTGTGTAATAAATAATCCCACACGTCGCCATGCGTACAATATTGCCGCGCTTGCGGTTCAATCACATAGGGGTGGTGCGGATAGCACTGGATTAAAAGCTGTTGTAAGGCGTAAATTTCGGCCAATTGCGGCATGGGTTGGCGCGTAGCGGCGTAGGGAAACCAGATTCGATCACGTAGTCCAAAGCCTGAATGGCAATCTAAGGCAATGCTCAGCGGGCTACTGAGTAATTGGTTTTGTACTACCGCGCAAAGCGCTTGGTTTTCGCCCTCCATTGCCGCGCCCTCTAGCCCGCGAAACCAAGGTAAATGGCGGCTGATACGTTGGCCTCCGACTAAAAACGCCGCGGGGCCAGCGGCATTTATCGGGGCATTTCGCATTAAGTCAACGCCATTGCCGTTGGCACGGCGGCCCAGCGCCATGCCGATGGGATTGATGATGGGCATAAACACGATGCGTAGCGATTCAAGCTGATATTGCAGGCTGCGATCCCATTTGAGCCTTTGCAATAGGCTATGTAAAAAGCCAATTAAAATCTGGCTGCCAATGCGCTCTAAGCCATGAACCCCGCCAAAAAAACCAATCACCGGCGCGGCCGAATCTTGTGAGCCCAGTTGCAAACTATATAGTGGGAAGGAGTGCTGCTGATACGTCACGCTGCCGTGTTGTTGAGTGCGTAGCTGGGCGCCGGCGCTGGCAATGATTTTTTCGAGTGCGGCAAGTTCAGCAAGGTACAAAGTGAAGTCTCAGTGGGCAAGAGAATAAACTGAGTGTAGTGCTTGATTCAAAAAACACACGGTATATCAAGCCAGCATAGATGCAATATGGGCTGGATAAAGATACTTGTCATTTAAATTTCATATTTCATCACCCCGCAATGCCAGCATGGCGCAACAAATAGGCCATTTAAGGCTTGAGTGGCCATTGCAAAATCGTGGCTTTCAGCGTTTTGGCATCCGTCATCCCGCCCATCATTTTGCTGCCGATCAATAAGCTCGGCGTGGCAAATACCCGCAATTGCTGCCCGAGCTGGACGCTGGCTTTGAGCGCTGCGGGCTCGGCCAAATTCAGTAAATGCTGAGTTTGGGTGCGCTGCGCGATGTCATTGATGGCTTGTTGCGTGATGGGAATCGGTGATTGCATTAGGGCTTGATGGACTTGCCAATACTGCTGGCGCGCCGATTGCCAAACCTGCAGCGCGAAGTTGGCGGCGCTGGCGCTGCTATCAGCCATCATGGTTTGCCATTTTAAAACAAAGCGTGCATTGGGCCATGCTTGGGCTACTTGCTGCAGCAGGGCATCCATTTTGCGGCAATAAGGGCAATTAAAATCTGTAAAAACCAAAACCGTACGTGGCGCAGTGGCTGCACCGATCACCGGATCGGCGGCGCTAAAGTAAATCGCTGGATCTTGCTCGATGGCCATTTGGCGTACTTGCGCTAAAAAAATAACGCGGCGACGATTGGCCTCAGCCTGCATGTCTTGTAGGGATGATTGCGCCCATACCGTGCTCGGTAATGTGCTGAGTAAAGCTAAAAAAGTGCGGCGCTGCATATACCCCTTCAAGCGATCCATGATCGATAAGAAAATAACCAGCGTTTGATTTTAACGTGTTGAATGCACCAAAAGTACGGTTTGTTAGATCAATTTGCATCGTGCATAGGCCGGTCAAAGCATGCCGCCGAGTTACCTCTCGCGCTCGCCATCGCGCGAGCACAGTAAGAAATCCAATCCCCACCAATCCTAGGGGCTGTTGACGTTTGGTTTTCGGTCGCGCTGGCGCGATTTTCGCGGCAGATCAAGGCATTTTATGCGACCAATAACCCGTTATTCGAGCATGAAATAACGCAGAGATGCCGCGAAAAGCGCCCAGCCCTTAGGGTTTGGCTGCTTTTGACCTGACACTGCGTTGAAAAACGCTTGCATAGAATGACTATGCCACGCGTCTTTCGCCTTGTTTCAGGCCAAAATCAGCACAAACGCGATCCGCAAACCAAACGTCAACAGCCCCTAGCAACAAAGAGGTAGTTTGCATTATTTACGATGCTATTTTGACGCCTGATGTTTAATCTTTGTTTTGTTGGTGTAAGTTTTTAGGTTTGTTTATTGTTTTGTTCTTACTTGGTTCTTTTGATGGTGCTGATTTGGCTGTTTTACAAGCCGCGTAGCGATCACCATTGGTCTAGCTAAATTACATCGTGCGCTTGAAATGAAAGGAAATGCCAGCTACTGATGAGTCTGGGCATCATTCGCTAGCTGACGAAAATCGAATCGAAAAAGGGGAGAAAAATGGCAAAAGCGGGACTATTGCAACGATGGGAACCTGAAAATCCGGTTTTTTGGCAATCAGAAGGCCAGTCGATTGCGAAGCGTAATCTTTGGATTTCTATTCCATGTCTGACCTTGGGTTTTATTATCTCGGTGTTATGGAGCATGGTCACACTCGATCTGCCCAACGCGGGGTTTACCTTTACCAAAGAACAACTGTTTTTATTGACCGCTTTGCCGCAATTATCCGGTGCCACACTGCGTATTTTTTATTCATTTATGCCGTCCTTAGTCGGAGGGCGTAAATGGACCACGATTTCAACGGGCTTGCTGCTGGTTCCGGCCTTATGGCTTGGTTTTGCTGTTCAAGATCCAACTACTTCTTATCCGGTCATGCTCACCATTGCCTTGCTGTGTGGTTTAGGTAGCGGCAACTTCGCCAGCTCGATGGCCAATATTGCGTACTTCTTTCCTACAGCACAAAAAGGCTCAGCCAATGGCTTGAATGCTGGCTTTGGTAATCTGGGCGTGTCACTGGCGCAATTATTGATTCCTTTGGCGGTGACTTTGCCTTTGATGGGCGTTTTTGGCGGCGAAGCGCAAACTTATTTAAAAGACGGTGTGACGCATCAACTGTGGCTACAAAATGCCGGGTTTATGTGGGTGCCGTTGATTGCGATTGCGACGATTGCCGCATGGTTTGGTATGAATGATATTGCTGATGCACGGGCTTCATTTGCTGAGCAGGCGGTGATTTTTAAACGGCAACATAATTGGATTATGTGCGTTTTATATTTAGGTACCTTTGGCAGTTTTATTGGTTTTGCAGGCGCTTTTGCATTGCTGACCAAAACAATGTTTCCTGAGATTAGCGTTAAAACCTATGCCTTTTTAGGCCCTTTAATTGGCGCTTTGATTCGTCCGGTTGGCGGCGCGATTTCCGATAAATTAGGTGGCGCTAAGGTCACTGCGGCGGTGTTTTTCGGCATGGTCATTGCTGTGTTAGGTGTGCTGTATTTCTTGCCATCACATGATGCAACTGGGCAATTAGTCGGTGGCAGTTGGACTGGATTTTTTGCCATGTTTTTGTGTTTGTTTACGTTAACCGGCGTCGGTAATGGTTCAACTTACAAAATGATTCCAACTATTTTTGCCACGGTATGCCGTCGTGAAGCGCAAGGCAAAGGCGATGCGGCCATTGAGCAATCTAGATTGGACGGCTTAAAAGAATCTGCGGCGGCAGCTGGTTTTATTAGTGCGATTGGCGCTTATGGTGGCTTTTTTATTCCGCAAAGCTTTGGGCTTTCGATGAAAAACACCGGAGGCCCCGAAGTCGCATTGTATTGTTTTATCGTGTTTTATGCGCTGTGCTTCGCCATCACTTGGTTTTTCTATGCACGGAAAAATGCACCGTTACCCTGCTAGTTCACCCTATTGATCAAGAGGCAAGCCGTTAACGCTTGCCGAGAATTAAGGTGTTCAGCTCAAGCGAAAGCACCTATCACATACTGACAGCTGCTTGTTGGAGGGTCCATGAGTAATTTTTTAGATCGTTTAAAATTCTTAAGCCGTACTCGAGAAACTTTTGCTGATGGCTATGGTGCAGTCGTTGCTGAAGATCGTCAATGGGAGGACGCCTATCGTGCCCGTTGGCAGCAAGACAAGGTTGTGCGCTCTACCCATGGCGTTAATTGCACGGGTTCCTGTAGCTGGCGAGTTTATGTAAAAAATGGCTTGATTACTTGGGAGCTGCAGCAAACTGATTATCCACGCACTCGGCCAGATCTACCCAATCATGAGCCGCGCGGTTGCCCACGTGGCGCTTCATATTCTTGGTATGTGTATTCTGCCCAGCGTCTTAAATATCCGATGATTCGTGGCCGATTGGTGAGTATGTGGCGCGAAGCACGGAAAACCATGTCGCCAATCGCGGCTTGGGAATACATTAGCCAAAATCCTGAGCGGGCTAAAGCGTATAAATCAATCCGTGGTTTAGGTGGTTTTGTTCGCGCATCTTGGGATGAAGCCACTGAAATTATCGCCGCATCGCAAACCTATACCATTAAAGAGTTTGGCCCTGATCGGGTGGTTGGTTTTTCGCCGATTCCCGCCATGTCGATGGTGTCGTACGCTGCAGGTAGTCGCTATTTGAGTTTAATTGGCGGTGTTTGCCTATCTTTTTACGATTGGTATTGTGATTTGCCGCCTGCTAGCCCACAGGTTTGGGGCGAACAAACCGATGTGCCAGAGTCGGCAGATTGGTATAACTCGACTTATTTGATGGTATGGGGCTCTAACGTGCCAATGACGCGCACGCCCGACGCGCATTTTTATACCGAGGTTCGCTATAAAGGGACTAAAACGGTTGCGGTTTCGAGTGATTTCGGTGAAATGGCCAAATTTGGTGATATTTGGTTAGCGCCGAAACAAGGCACTGATGCCGCCCTCGCGATGGCGATGGGGCATGTGATTTTGAATGAATTTCACAAAACAGGTAAAAGCGCTTACTTTAAATCCTACGGCAAGCAATATACCGATTTCCCAATGCTGGTGATGCTTAAAGATCATGGTCAAGGCTGGGTTGGCGATCATTACCTACGGGCGTCGCATTTATCTGAACATGAAAGTACGAATAATCCAGATTGGAAAACGCTACTGATTGATGAAAAATCCGGTGAAATTGTTATTCCCAATGGCGCAATAGGTTTACGTTGGGGCGAGACTGGCGATCAAATTGGCAAATGGAATTTAGAATTAAAAGCCACATCTGGCTTAGAAATTGATCCATTGCTGTCGCTGAAAGACAAAGCCGATGAAGTGGTTAGTGTTGGATTTCCATATTTTGGCAGCGAGCACGGTGAAGTTTTGCAAAGAAATGTGCCGGTTAAGCGTGTCACCTTAAAAGACGGTAGTAGCGTTTTGGTGGCAACGGTGTATGACTTAATGCTGGCCAATTACGGGGTGGATAATGGGCATGGCGGTGACAATGTCGCTATCTCTTACAATATGGATATTCCATATACGCCAAAATGGCAGGAAAAACATACCGGTGTTAAGGCTATTGATGTAGAGATTGTTGCGCGTGAATTTGCCGATAATGCCGACAAAACCCAAGGTAAGAGTATGGTGATTGTCGGCGCCGCGCTCAATCATTGGTATCACATGGATATGACTTATCGCGGCATTATCAATTTATTGATGATGTGTGGTTGTATCGGTCAAAGTGGCGGTGGCTGGGCGCATTATGTTGGGCAAGAAAAACTACGTCCACAACAAGGCTGGGCGCCACTCGCCTTTGCTGGGGATTGGTCTCGTCCACCTCGGCAAATGAATGGCACAAGTTTCTTTTATGCGCATACCAGCCAATGGCGGCATGAAAAACTAGCTGTCGATGAAATTATTAGCCCCACAACGACCAAATCTGAGTTCGATGGCATGTCGTTGATTGACTTTAATGCCAAATCTGAACGTATGGGTTGGCTGCCTTCTGCGCCGCAATTAGAAACCAATCCTTTTGCAGTCACTCGCGCCGCCCAAGAAGCCGGCCAAGATCCAGTGGCTTATGCGGTTGAAAATATGAAATCTGGCGCATTAAAAATGTCGTGCGATGACCCAGATAACCCACGTAATTTCCCTCGCAATATGATGGTTTGGCGCTCAAATATTTTGGGCTCGTCCGGTAAGGGGCATGAATATTTTCTCAAGTACTTACTTGGCACACAAAACGCTTTATTTGATGATGAAGCGACAGGAATTAAACCATCGGAAGTCAAAATTCGTCCGGCTGTGGAAGGAAAACTCGATTTATTGACGGTGCTTGATTTTAGAATGAGCACGACATGTTTGTACGCCGATATCGTGCTGCCAACGGCAACATGGTATGAAAAAGACGATATGAATACCTCAGACATGCATCCGTTTATTCATCCACTTTCAGAGGCTGTGCAGCCGCTTTGGCAAGCAAAAAGCGATTGGGAAATTTACAAATTACTCGCCAAACGCTTTACCGAAATGGCCGGGCCTGAGCTGGGAATACAAAAAGATTTGGTGCTGACGCCGCTGATGCACGATACACCGAGTGAGTTGGGTCAGGCATTTGCGCCTAAAGATTGGAAGCATGGGGAATGCGATTTAATTCCTGGCAAAACTGCGCCACAAATGACGGTGGTTGAGCGCGATTACTCACGAATTTATGAAAAATTCACCACGATTGGCCCCTTATTGAGCAAATTAGGTAATGGCGGTAAGGGCATTGCTTGGCAAACCGGAAAAGAAGTTGAGCAACTTTTGCAGCTCAACGGCAAAGCTGAAAATGGTCAGCCCAAATTAGAAACCGCCATTGATGCTGCTGAGATGATATTGAGCCTAGCGCCAGAAACCAATGGCCATGTTGCGGTCAAAGCGTGGGAAGCTTTAGGTAAAATCACTGGGCGAGATCACACGCATTTGGCTTTGCCACGTGAGCACGATGCGATTCGTTTCCGTGATATTCAGGCGCAGCCGCGAAAAATCATTTCAAGTCCAACATGGTCAGGCATTGAATCTGAAGAAGTGAGTTACAACGCAGGTTATACCAATGTGCATGAGTTAATTCCATGGCGCACGCTGACGGGCCGTCAGCAGTTTTATCAAGATCATCGTTGGATGATTGATTTTGGTGAAGGATTTGCGGTGTATAAGCCAGCCATTGATTTAAAAACGACGGCAGGTATTTTGGGTAAAAAACCCAATGGTGAAACTGAAATTACGCTTAATTTCATTACGCCACACCAAAAATGGGGCATTCATTCATCGTATTCCGATAATTTGCGGATGCTGACTTTAAGTCGTGGCGGCCCACACATTTGGTTGTCTGAAGGCGATGCCAAGCGCGCAGGGATTGTCGATAACGATTGGCTGGAAGTCTTTAACGTCAACGGCACATTAACCGCAAGAGCGGTGGTTAGCCAACGCGTGCCGGATGGAATGACGATGATGTATCACGCGCAAGAAAAAATTATCAATGTGCCCGGTGCTGAAATGTCGGGTAAGCGTGGCGGCATTCATAATTCTGTGACGCGTGTGGTGATGAAACCAACGCATATGATTGGTGGTTATGCACAATTGGCGTATGGCTTTAATTACTACGGCACCGTGGGGAGTAATCGCGATGAATTTGTGATTATTCGTAAAATGAAAAATGTTGATTGGTTAGAACAGCCACTCAATAAAGTTGAGGCGTGAGGAGATCGTTATGAAAATTCGTGCTCAAGTAGCGATGGTCCTTAACCTTGATAAATGTATTGGTTGCCATACCTGTTCGATCACCTGTAAGAACGTGTGGACTAGCCGAGATGGTGTCGAGTATGCCTGGTTTAACAATGTAGAAACCAAGCCTGGGATTGGTTATCCAAAAGAATGGGAAAACCAAAGTAAATGGAAAGGTGGCTGGCAGCGCAATGCTAAAGGTCAGCTTGAACCTCGGCAGGGTGGAAAATTACGGATTTTAGCCAATATTTTTGCCAATCCGAACTTGCCCGAAATTGATGATTATTACGAGCCATTTACTTACGATTATGAACATTTGCAAAATGCGCCAGAGATGCAAACACCGCCAACGGCTCGCCCGATTTCGGTGTTAACGGGCAAAAAAATGGACAAAATCGAATGGGGGCCGAATTGGGAAGACGACCTGGGAGGCGAGTTTGCCAAACGCAGTAAAGATCAATTGTTTAAAGATATCGAAAAAGAAATGTATTCGACATTTGAAAACACTTTCATTATGTATTTACCGCGTTTGTGTGAGCATTGCTTAAACCCAGCTTGTGTCGCGTCATGCCCATCGGGCTCTATTTATAAACGCGAAGACGATGGCATTGTTCTGGTTGACCAAGATAAATGTCGTGGTTGGCGGATGTGTATTTCGGGCTGTCCGTATAAAAAAATCTATTACAACTGGGATTCAGGGAAAGCGGAGAAATGTACGTTTTGTTATCCCCGCATTGAAAGCGGCCAGCCAACGGTCTGTTCTGAGTCATGTGTTGGCCGGATTCGATATTTAGGTGTTTTGCTCTATGACGCCGATCAAATCGAAGCGGCAGCGAGCGTGGCCAATGAACAAGATTTGTATGAAGCACAGCTTAAAATCTTCCTCGATCCAAATTTACCTTCGGTGATTGAAGAGGCTCGCAAGCAAGGTATTTCTGATTCGTGGCTCGACGCAGCTAAACGATCGCCAGTGTATAAAATGGCAGTTGAGTGGAAGGTGGCATTTCCATTACACCCTGAATATCGCACTTTGCCGATGGTATGGTATATCCCGCCTTTATCACCAATTCAAGCTGCGGCCGAACGTGGCGTTTTGGGGCGCAATGGGATTTTGCCCGATGTGAAAGAGTTGCGAATTCCGGTGAAATATTTGGCCAATTTACTCACTGCGGGTGACGAAAAACCAGTGCTATCTGCGCTGGACAAAATGCTCGCGATGCGCGCTTATATGCGTAGCAAAACAGTAGATAAAGTCGACAATTTGGATGTGCTAAAACAAGTTGGACTATCGCAAGCGCAAGTCGATGATATGTACCAAATCATGGCGATTGCCAATTATGAAGATCGTTTTGTGATTCCATCAAGCCACAAAGAAGTCGTTGAAGATAGTTTTAATGAAAAAGGCAGTTGCGGCTTTACTTTTGGTAATGGCTGCTCGACGGGCGTTTCTTCAGGGACTTTATTTGGTAAGAAAAAAGAGGGTTCGATTATTTTTGTCGAGATGCCTAAATCACGCAAAAAATCAACTCAAGAAGAATAGGGGGTATCTATGCGGAGCTTTCAAATACTATCGGCTTTACTGCAATACCCCGAAAAGGCCTTGTTAGAGGCTTTGCCAGAGATTCATGCAGAGCTAGAGCATTGTTCGACTGAAGTTCACACTTCGATTGCGCCGCTTTTGGCTTATTTGGCGCAGCATGATTTGATTGAACTGCAAGAAAATTATGTTGCCACGTTTGATCGTAATCGAACCTGTAGTTTGCATTTATTTGAGCATGTGTACGGGGAAAGTCGAGAGCGGGGCCCAGCAATGGTGAGCTTGATGCAGGAATACACCAATCACAATTTTTTGGTGGTTGCCGATGAATTGCCGGATTTTTTGCCCATGTTTCTCGAGTTTTTGGGGCAAACCGATGAAGCGACTGCCGCTGAATTTTTGGGTGAATCCATTCATGTGATCGCACGGATTGGTGACAAGCTTGATGAAGGAGAGAGTCCTTATCATGGCGTATTTACCGCTTTACGCAGTTTAACGGATGTTGAACCTTTGCCATTGGCAGAGCCACCCGTACGAGACATGGATGAAGTCATGGAGCAGTTTGGTAGTGGGGTAGATGGCATTGAGCCACTGCTCAGCCCGAGTTTGAGTCATCAGGCAACAACGCAAACGATACAGTTTTATCCACGTACGGCTGCCCCGGTTGGCGCCTCGCAAGGAGTTTGACGATGGACTACCTTCAATATTTTATTTTTGGTATTTATCCTTATATTGCGCTAACTATTTTCCTTTTGGGCTCTTTAGTCCGTTTTGAGCGCGAGCAATACACTTGGCGATCCGAATCAACGCAAATGATTCATCGTGGGCAATTGCGCTTAGGTTCAAACTTGTTTCATATCGGGATTATTGGCGTATTTTTGGGGCATTTAGGCGGACTACTCACTCCGATGGCAGTGTGGCAAGCCTTGGGGGTGACCCACGAAGCAAAACAAATCTTAGCGATGACGGCAGGGGGGATTTTGGGTGGTTTAGGCATTATTGGCTTGCTGATTTTACTCTATCGCCGCTTTAGTAATGAGCGTTTGGCAGCAATGACGCCAATGCGAGATAAAGTGGTATTGCTGTGGTTGTTAGTCACCTTAGGTTTAGGTTTACTGACAATTCCATTGTCGATGGCGCACTTAAACGGCGACATGATGGTGATGTTTATGGAGTGGGCGCAGCGAATTGTGACCTTTCGTGGTGATGCCGCGCCGTTTGTTATTGGTTCTCCTTTAGTGTTTCAGCTGCATATTTTCTTTGGAATGACGTTTTTTATTATTTTCCCATTTACTCGTATGGTGCATGTCTGGAGTGGTTTTGCCAGTGTGACTTATTTGGGACGAGCTTGGCAGTTGGTCCGGCCGCGCGCTTAATTTAACGCATTACATGATAACGGCGAACTGAGTTCGCCGTTTTTATTGGCAAATAAAAAAGGAAATAGCGATGGGAATCTCGGTGAATGGGGTGGATATTAGTGACGATGTGATTCAATTAGAGCGGCAAATGCAACCGGATAAAACACTTGATGAGGTCGTCAAAGAAGTTATTTTACGGACGGTTTTGCTGCAAGAGGCGCAAAAATTAGACGTTGCAGGTCAAGATGACGATGAAATCATTGGTAACCTATTAGATCGAGAAATCAAAGTGCCGCAGGCCGATGCGGCAAGTTGTCTGCAATGGTATGAGCAGCACCCGTCAACCTTTGTGCAAGGGGAGTTGGTGACGGCCAGTCATATTTTATTTCAAGTCAGCGAGACGGTCCATTTGGAATTATTGCGGGCGAAGGCCGAGTCTATTTTGGCGGATATATTGCAAAATCCAGCCTTGTTTGAGCAATGTGCTCGGCAGTATTCAAATTGCCCTTCTGGGCAAGTGGGCGGCAGTTTAGGGCAGTTTTCGCGCGGCGAAATGGTGCCTGAATTTGATAAAGTGGTGTTTGCGCTGCAAGCGGGGGAAATCTCGCCGCGCTTATTAGAAACTCGTTTTGGTTTACATATCTTACGCTGTGAGCATAAGCTGCTTGGCAAAAGATTAGATTTTGCGATGGTGCAAAATAAAATCGCGCAGTATTTACACGAAGCGGCCACTCGGCAGGGAATGAATCACTATTTGCAGCAAAAAGTGAGAGCGGCAAAGATAGAAGGGTTTGATCTTGTCGGCGCCGAATCGGTGCTCATGCAATAGCGAATCAGAATGCATTTTTGGCTGCAATGTTGATATGTTTTTTCATTTTTTAGTGATCAGCGCTTGTGCAAAGCATGAACATAATGATTGGTATTACGGTGTAAAGCGCTAAAATTATGCTTGCTAAGCCAATACGCAGCAGGGGTATTGTCAAGCGCTGGTGTTATTCCCTTGGGCTTTCTGTTTAAAAGGTTTTACACTTTACCCCTTTTGATCCGAGGGGCTTTTGATGTCACGTACCATCTATTTGCTACGGCATGGACAAACGAAATTTAATCTCGAACGTCGCATGCAAGGGCATTGTGATTCCGCCCTCACTGAGCTTGGTGTGGCGCAAGCGCGAGCCATGGGCGCGACTTTACGGGCAGAATTGGGCTCGCTGGACAATTGGCAAGTGTTCGCCAGCCCACTGGGCAGAACCATGCAGACCGCCGAACTGGTTTGCGCCGAGCTAGGCTTAGCCAGTCGCTGTATCCAGCCAGAGCCACGCTTGATTGAAGTCGGTTTTGGTGATTGGGAGCAGCAGCAAGTTCAAACTCTGCATACGCAATATCCTCACTTAGCAACGCTACCGGATTGGCATTTTCAAGCGCCGGGTTGTGAAGCCTACGCCGATGTGGTGCAGCGACTTGAAAACTGGCTTGCCGATGACACCTTGCCAGATCAGCTTATTGTGGTGGCGCATGGCTTATTAGGGCGCATTTTACGCGGGATTTATGCCCAATTATCGCCCGCTGCGCTGTGGGAGCAAGATATGCCGCAAGATGCGTTTTTCCGCTTACAAAATGGCAGTCTGACCCGCATTGAGTGCCAGCCCTTGCCTATCGTTTCCGTGTAACTTGTTTAGTGCCGCTATAGATTAAACCCAAGCGACGTGGTTTCGCTTGGGTTGTTGCTGGCGATTGATTGCCGCGCTAAGAGCCTTGGTTGCTCATGCTACTGACAAAATCGGCTTCAGATTGCGCTTGCAGTCGGCCACTTTTACACGCGGTTTGAAATAGCGTGTAATCCTGTTCGCTTTGGTCGGCATAGTTACGCGCATAACGCATCATGGTCATGGCAAATTCATCATCCTCACCCAAATAGCCCGCAATTTCGCCCGCAAAACCACCGCTGCGCGCATGCGCACGCGCCAGCACCCAGCCACACAACTCACCATACAGCGTCATCATTGATGGGGTATAGCTATCGATGGCTGGCGAGATTTTCATATCGCGCAATTGGCGGAAGTAAAAATGATGATTGCCGGCACTAGACCAGCCCAAAAAGATATCACTAAACGCCTGCATTAATCGCTTGCCAACCACCACGCGCTGCCCTTCATTGCTATACGGTGATACCCCGCTAGGTACATACGGCGCGAGTACCGAAGGGCGAGCTTCTTTGATTTGTAAAAATAAAGGTTTATCTTGCTCATCGGTCAGTAGTAGCGCCAAGCAACGCGTGCCGACACTGCCTACGCCGACGACTTTGCAAGCCAGATCTTGCATCGTAAACCGTGATAGTAATTGGCGGTGGCTGATGCTGATGGTGTTTTGGTATTCACTAAATAATTGCTGTGCCAATGCTTGGCGATTGCCTAATAAAATTTCGCGCTCATGTTCACCAAAGATGCTGTTCTCACCAAAAATATGAAATAAAGCCGGTAATTCATCGTTAATTTGCCAGCGGCCATCGACCTTGCTGCTGATTTTGGGTAGCAAACGTTCGTGGGTACGCTTTTGAGCGCGTTTCATTTCTTTGCTCAGCTGCTTGCGTGCGTCTTTGTCGGTAATATTGGCCAGCAGTCGCTCATAACTAATTTGGTCATACCAAATTTGCATCGCACCTTGCTCGGCATACTGCGCGATCCAATGCTGATAACTACGCACCAATCGATAGACCGTTTCATCGGCCGCCGCTGCAGAAAACCCTGAGCTACGTGAAGCTAAAACAAAGCTGGCTGCCAAGCGTTTTATATCCCATTCCCAAGGCCCCGGGTGGGTTTCATCAAAATCATTCAGATCAAATAACAGCGTGCGCTCGGGTGAGGCAAAGCCACCAAAGTTAGCCAAATGCGCATCGCCACAAATTTGCTGAATGATGCCGCTGTGTGGCGTGGCCGCTAAATCATGCGCTTGCAGCATGGCTGAGCCACGAAAAAAGGTAAATGGCGACACCAGCATTCGGCCATAACGCAGAGGAATTAAGCGTTCAATTCTGCCTTGACTGCTGGCAATGAGTAGCTCGAGCGGATCGCGTTGAATATTGCCTAAAGTGGCATGCGCGGCAATTGGCGCTGCTTGACGTCGTGCTTGTCCTTTGCTGAGTTGCTGTTGCAGTGCATTGAGCATAATGACAACTCCCAAATGAATTGCCGCTTAGTTTATCAGCTTCACGGCAGGGATTCTGTAGGCTTGTCGTGTTCTAGTGGCTTGTTATCGTTAACGCAAGCGATCGTTAAGGCTGGAAAGCATTGCGCAGGCTACACTCGGTGAGATAGCTTTTACATTTAGCGCCACTGAGCCAAATGCCCCATTGTGATGGGGTATTTTTTTGCGTGTTCAGCGGCAAAAAAATTAAGCAATGCCTGATCGCAAGGTTGCATCAAAAGGGTTTGCCTGATTAACACACCAATGCTTGAGATGAAACCCGTCAGAAAAAAGAAGCCGAAAAAGCCGAGCAATTCGGGTACTCACTGATGCAAATTACCGCAATGTTTGGCGCATCATTGCAAGCAGTGACGTCGTCCGGCTAATAGGAAATATTTCCATGAGCACTTGACCTTGCCATGATGGCAAGCTTTATCGTGCATTCACGGTCAACGTTGGCCGATGCTCAATGGAGAACAGACTATGTACACACTTAAGGTCGCTAAAATTGCTTGTGGTGGCTGCGCCGCTAAAATTAACACCGTTTTGAAGACCGTAGATGAAGCCGCCGAAATCGTCATTGATCGCATGGCGGGGATTATTCAAGTGAAAAGTGATCTCTCACTCGATGAAATTCGAACGGCATTGGATCAAATCGGTTATCCAACTGCTGTGATATGACGCTCATGTCTTATCCCTTTCCAGCCCTGTGTCTCCACAGGGCTTTTTCATTTTTGCCTCTTTGTACCCAAAAAATATCGTACTTGACCTTCCTATTGTGGCAAGGCTGAGACTCTATTCATTGACCACAAATAAGCCGTCATCATCATGAAAAACGCATCTTTATCATTAAACGCAGATCGGGAATTAAGGCTCGACATTATTGGCATGCATTGTGCGAGTTGTGTGGCGCATATTGAAGCGGCATTACGACAAACGCCGGGCGTGATGAGTGCCGCAGTGAATTTGGCGATGGAAACCGCGCAAGTCAAACTGCAAGCCGGTCATGATGAGGGCAGTGTACTCAATGCGGTGGCCAAGGCTGGTTTTTCAGCCAAGCTGGTGAATGCATCGCGCCTCGACGTTGAGCAAACGGTTAACTTGAGTCTTAGTGGTATGAGTTGTGCCAGCTGTGTTGGGCGGATAGAAAGTGCTTTGCTGGCCACAACAGGCGTGGTTGCTGCCGTGGTCAATTTAGCGACTGAATCTGCCCAAGTGCGGATTACATCCGGCGTTAACGTGGCCACACTACTTGATGCCGTTGCTGGCGCGGGTTACCAAGCTCGTCTTTTAACGGTCGATATCGTCAACACCACTGCGGTGAAGTCGTCACCGTTTTGGCCGATAGGCTTCGGCGCTTTACTGTCTTTGCCCTTGGTACTACCGATGCTGGTCGAGCCCTTGGGGATGCATTGGATGTTGCCGGCGTGGGTGCAGTTTTTATTGGCGACACCGGTGCAATTTTGGCTAGGTGCTCGTTTTTATCGCTCGGCATGGCATGCGGTACGCAATCGGCGCGGCAATATGGATTTGCTGGTGTCGCTAGGGACCAGTGCCGCCTATGGATTGTCGCTTTATCACTGGTTATTTGATGCCAGCCAAGGCGCTTTGTACTTTGAGGCAGGGGCCGTGATCATCACCTTGGTGCTCTTGGGTAAATGGCTGGAGGCCCGCGCCAAACAGGAAACTACGGCAGCGATTAAAGCGTTGCAAGCCTTGCGCCCCAGCGTCGCTCGAGTGCGTAAAAATGGGCAGGATATGGAAATGCCACTCGAGCAGGTACAGCTGGGTGATTGGGTGCTGGTCTTGCCGGGGGAGCAAGTGCCTGTTGATGGTCTGGTACGAGAAGGTGAAAGTCAGCACGATGAATCCATGCTCACTGGTGAAAGTGTACTGGTCACCAAGGAAGTGGGTAGCAAAGTCACTGGCGGTGCAATTAACCATGATGGCGTTTTACTGGTTGAAACCACAGCTTTAAGTCGCGAAAGCACGCTCGCACGCATTATTCAGATGGTAGAAGACGCTCAAGCGGGGAAAGCGGCGATTCAGCGCCTCGTTGATCAAGTCAGCGCGGTGTTTGTGCCGGTGGTGCTCGTGATTGCACTGACGACTGTGCTGGCGTGGTGGTTTTGGGCCGGCAATTTAGAAACCGGGATTTTGTATGCTGTGGCGGTGTTGGTTATTGCTTGTCCTTGTGCGCTGGGTTTGGCAACGCCGACGGCAATTATGGCCGGGACTGGCGTGGCGGCAAGGTTTGGCATTTTGATTAAAGACGCCGAGGCACTCGAACTGGCCCACAAAGTACAAGTGGTGGTATTTGATAAAACGGGTACGCTGACCGAGGGTAAACCTCATCTCGCCGAGCTCATTGCTCATGATGGCGAACAGGCTGAAATGCTGGAATTGGCCGCCGCATTGCAACGCGGCAGCGAGCATCCACTGGCTGTTGCGGTGATTGCCAAAGCCGATGTTGTTCAACGCCATCAAGCAGATCATGTGCAGGCTTTGCCAGGGCGCGGCATTGCGGGTGATATTGCCGGCACACGCTACTTACTGGGTAATCAGCGTTTAATGCAAGAAAAAAACATTGATCTGAGCGTGATGCAAGCTGCGCATGATCAGGCACTGGGCCAAGGTTATACCGTGTCATGGTTAGCGCGTGAACAAGACTTGTCCTTGATCGGGATGCTGGCTTTTAGTGATGGCATCAAAGCCAGCGCGAAAGACGCGATTTCGCAACTGCGGGCCTTGGGGGTAAAAACGGTGATGTTGTCGGGCGACAATCGCTTTGCTGCACAGCGGGTTGCTAAGCAGTTGAATCTTGATGAAGTGATCGCCGAAGTCTTGCCGCATGAAAAGGCCGCACACATTGAAGCGATGCGTGCTCAAGGTCAAGTGGTAGCGATGGTCGGCGATGGTGTGAACGATGCGCCGGCACTGGCTGCCGCTGATGTTGGGATTGCAATGGGCACCGGTACCGATGTGGCGATGCATGTGGCCGGCGTTACGCTAATGCGCGGTGACCTGCAATTGGTGAGCCAAACGATTGAAATCTCGCGTTTGACTTACCGTAAAATTCGGCAAAATCTGTTCTGGGCATTTATTTTTAATGCCATCGGAATTCCTTTGGCTGCATTTGGATTGCTCAACCCAATGATTGCGGGTGGTGCAATGGCATTCTCTAGTGTTAGCGTGATATCTAATGCCTTATTATTGAAGCGCTGGAAACCCTAGCGCCATCTGAATAGGGGTATCGCCCCTTTTTTATGGAAAACGTAAAAGGATAGGCAATGAATATCGGACAAGCCGCCCAGCTCAGTGGGCTTAGCAGCAAAATGATTCGACATTATGAAAGCCTAGGGCTGATCAAACCTCAAGGGCGTAGCGCAGCAGGGTATCGAATCTTTAATGACTTTGATCTGAGCCAGCTTAAATTTATCCACCAAGCGCGGGTATTGGGTTTTTCGCTGGAACAAATTGGGCAATTATTGCAGCTCTGGCATCAAGAAGATCGCGCCAGTATGGATGTGAAAATGCTTGCCGAGCAGCACATCAATGCACTCAACGCCAAAATTGAATCAATGCAACAGATGAAACACACCTTAGAGCAACTGATCGACATCTGTCCGGCGAGCGCCGATCCGAACTGCCCGATTTTAACATCGCTATCTAGCGCTGCCATTTGAATCAAGTTCACGCCAGCGGCGATTGTGTTTAAACCCCTGCGCTTCAAGTTTGCAACCACTCGCTTGCAGTAGTTTATTTGGTCAAAGTGATGACTTTATATAGTAGGGAAGGGTATTGCCACGCATACTTTTATTTTTAAAGGCATGATGGCAATACCCATAGATTTTACTTCAAAGAGAAGCGAAACTGTTCAGCCGGTTTTCCCGGTAACGTGACTTTTAACAAAGCTTTGGTGCCAGCAACGGCTTTATATGGGCCGTACACCATAAACGAATTGTCGCCCGATGGGGAGATCTTCACGGTTTGTTTTTCGCTGCCATTGAGCAAGGTTAATTCGGCGAGCGCGCCTTTGGTCGCAATGGGCTTATCACTGTGTGTCGTCAGATACACCATCAGCATATTGCCCTGGGTGCTCAGTTCGGCGCGAGTCCCGGTGCTCGCTTCGGCCATCACGCCCTGATGCGCTGGTTTCATTTCACCATCGGCCAACGCCATATGAGATAGCAAGACCAAGCTGAGTGTGAGTAAGGTTTTTTTCATGGTATTTCCTTCAGTCATTAATGCCCGTTAGGCAAAGTTAAAACGTGGTTGCGCTCTGATCATCGACCAAACGTTGCAAGGGCTTTTGGCCAAACAACCAGAACATCAGCGGCGTGAGTAAAGTATCGAGTAAGGTCGAGCTGACTAGACCCCCAAAAATCACCACCGCAACGGGGTGGAGAATTTCTTTACCCGGCGCATCAGCAGCAAATAGCAGTGGTGTTAAGGCCAGCGCCGCGGTTAATGCCGTCATTAACACCGGCGTTAACCGTTCTAGCGAGCCGCGCACGATCATCTGTTTGCTGAAGGTTTCGCCTTCAAATTTACACAGATTGATATAGTGGCTGACTTTCAAAATACCGTTGCGAGTGGCAATGCCGGTCAACGTAATAAAGCCGACCATCGATGCCACAGACAAGGTAATGCCCCCCAGCCACATTGCCACCACACTGCCGATGAGCGCCATTGGAATATTGGCCATAATCACCGCCGCCAGCACCGCAGATTGGTAGCGCGTGTACAGCACCATAAAAATCAACGCCAGCGATAAAATCGACAATAAAGCAATCAGCCGCGTCGCGTCTTCTTGGGCTTGAAATTGTCCTTCCAGACTGACGAAATAGCCTTCCGGCATGCTGTTTTCGGCTAACACGCCGCGCATTTGGGCGATGATCTGCGCCATATCGCTGCCATCGGTATTGGCCGAAATCACAATGCGCCGCCGACCATTTTCTCGACCGATTTGATTGGGGCCATCGCCTTCCTCAATCGTTGCCACTTGCGACAGCGGCACCTTGCCATGCGGGGTATCAATCAAGATATTGGCTAAACCCGCCGCATCTCGTGCCGCATCCGGCAGGCGAATCACCAGATCAAAGCGCTTATTTTGATCCACAATTTGTGCCACTGTATCGCCTTCGCTTAAGGCCTCTAGCGTTTTGAGTAAGGTCCCCGGCGCAACGCCAAGCTGCGCAGCACGGTCGTAGTCAATTTGCACTTTGATTTGCGGAATCAACACTTGCTTTTCAATTTGCAAATCGGTCAGCCCTGGAATTCCCGACAGTTTTTGTTGCACGTCAGCCGCTTGAGCGCGCAGTGTATCGAGATCATCACCGTAGATTTTTAAGGCAATTTGCGCCCGAACGCCCGAGAGTAAATGGTCGAGTCGATGCGAAATCGGTTGGCCCAACATCACGGTGGCAGGCAGGCTGGATAATCGTTGCCGAATATCCGCCAAGACTTCGTCGCGCGGTCGATCCGAAGCTTTTAAGTCAATATCGAGCTCGCTGGTATGCACGCCCTCGGCATGCTCATCGAGTTCGGCCCGACCGGTACGGCGGCCAACGCTTTCCACTTCTGGGACATGCTGCACCAGTGTTTCAGCCAATTGCCCAATGCGATTGGACTCGGCCAACGACGTACCCGGATTAAGCAGCAGGCTGACCAGCAAAGTGCCTTCGTTAAACGCGGGCAAAAATGCGCGCGGCAAAAACGGCAGACTCGCCATTGCCACCACCAGCATGAGCACGCCACCGGCCAGCAGGCTGCGGGCACGATCAAACGAACCTTCTAATAAGCGTTGATCGTGGCGTTTTAGCCATTGCACCAGCTTGGAATCGCCATGCTCGATCTGCTTCATTTTGGGTAATAGGTAGTAACACATCACCGGTGTGACGGTGAGCGCCACCAATAAACTGGCCAAAATCGAGGTGATATAAGCGATGCCCAAGGGGGCAAATAAGCGTCCTTCCATCCCCGGCAAGGCAAACAGCGGCACAAATACCAATACCACCACCAGCGTTGCCACCACCACGCCCGAGCGCACTTCATTACACGCATCGGCAATCACTTTGATCGAAGCGATCGCACCTTGCGGCTTTTTCTCCTTTAAGCGCCGCAAGACGTTTTCAACGTCGACCAAGGCATCATCGACCAGCTCGCCAATGGCAATGGCCAAACCGCCCAGCGTCATCACATTCACCGATAAATCCAGTGCTTTGAAGATGAGAAAGGTCAGTGCTAACGACAAAGGAATCGCCGTCAGCGAAATAATCGTGGTTCGGGTGTTCATTAAAAACAGAAATAAAATCACCGCGACCATGATCGCGCCATCGCGTAGCGCTTCTTCGACGTTATTGACCGAGGCTTCAATAAAATCGGCCTGACGGAACGAGACTTTGGGCGTGCTGACGCCAGCCGGTAATGATTTGCTCAGACTGGCTAACGCCGCTTCAACCTCACGCGTTACCCGTACCGAGTCGGCAGTTGGTTGTTTTTGCACGCCGATAATCACCGCCGGCTGGCCACCAAAACCAGCATCGCCGCGTTTAAACGCTGGCGCAAACTTCACCTCGGCCACTTGCTTGAGTAGCACCGGCTGGCCGTTGTTCACTTTGACTGCCAGATTTTGCATGTCGGCTAGCTTGGTGGTGCGGCCCATATTGCGAATCAAATATTCACGCGCGTTTTGTTCCAAATACCCACCACTGGTATTGCCAGAGAAGCCATTGACTGCTTGCTCTATGTCTTCATACCCAACAGACAACTGCGCCATCATTGCCAAATTGGGTTCAACCCGAAATTGACGCACTTCGCCGCCAATGGGAATGACCTGCGCCACGCCCGGAATCGACAGTAGGCGAGGGCGTAGTACAAAATCAACGTACTCACGCACTGCCATGCCTTGCTGTGGATTCGCGCCTTGCGCCACAATTGGAAAAGCAATCAGCATAATTTCGCCCATGACCGACGATATTGGGCCCATTGTTGGACTAATACCGTCAGGCAGTTGCGATTTGACCTCGGCTAATCGCTCGGCAACCAATTGTCGATTGCGATAAATCTCCGAGCCCCAAGCAAATTCGGCATAGACAATCGATAATCCCACGCCCGAAACCGAGCGAACACGGGTGACGCCGGGCATGCCATTGAGTGAGGTTTCTAGCGGAAAGCTAATTAATTGCTCGACTTCTTCGGGCGCCATCCCGCCCGCTTCGGTCATGATGGTCACGGTGGGTTTATTTAAATCCGGAAACACATCCACCGGCATTTTGCTGGCGGTATAGCCGCCATAAATCATCATGATCACCGCAATGGCGACCACAAACAGCCGGTTTTTTAAACTGGCATTCACAATCCAACTCAACATGATGCTTTCCTATCGAATCTGGTTAATCAGATTGGCGCCTTGCACCACGATGCGCTGACCGTCTTTAAGCTGGCCGACCAAAACGCGCTGACCATCGAGTGGCATCGGCTGCACTGGCACGGCGCGTAATATTTGGGCTTGTTCTAGCACCCAGACGACGTTTTGATTGCTGGTGTTTTTGACAATGGCGCTGGCGGGCAATACGACGCCACGCGTTGGTTCACGCGTCTTGGCGATCACTTTCACTACTTGATCTAAGGCCAGCGGCATCGCTTCGTTCGGCGCGAATAATAAGGGCAAAGCGCCATTACGCATTGCGCTAGCGCCGCCTAAATAGCGCAATTGGACGCCATTAAAGGCCGCGCTTTCGATTTGCGTTAGCATTGCTGGGTCGTAAGCCAGTGCTTCAATCAAAAAGCCTTTGGGATCGACAATTTCAAACAAGATGGTGGCCGGATCAATCATCTGACCATTCACCACATTGCTGCTGGCCAGTACGCCGTCCAAACTGGCGCGCAAGGCTTCGCCGCGACGGGCGGTTGATAAAGCGGCGCTGCGCGCTTGAATCGCACTGAGCTGCGCTTGCGCGGCTTCAATTTCTTTGCGTGGTACCGAGCCTTCGAGTTGGCGCAGGCGTGCCAAGTTTTGTTCGGCCTGCTTTAAGTTAGCGCGGGTTTCGGCTAACTCGGCTTGCTGCTGCGCCGTGTCATAGCTGCTTTGTGCTGGCTGAATCCACGCCAGAATTTGCCCTTTTTTAACCCGGCTTCCCAATAGCGGTAAACCACCTGCCGGTGCGCTAACGCGTCCACCGCTACTGGCTTGCACGCGGGCGCCATGATTGGGGTTCATCACCACATGGCCGTTGAGCTCGATGGTTTTTGCCGCCGAACTGGTTTGTGCCAACTGGGTTAGCACACCGAGTTGATATTGGGTGAGCTTGGGTACCAACACGCGGCCATCGGGTAGGCGCTGTGGTTTATTGGCGGTTTGCGTCGCTGGTGCTGCATCGTGTGCATGATTGTCATCGCCATGGGCCGATGCCGTGATTGGGCTAAGCGCGGCAACGGCCATGGTTAAGCTGAGGATGATTGCATTGCGTTTCATAATTTGTTTCCTCCACGGCGGCGCAATGCCACCAGCAGCAGTAGCAGGGCAGCAACGCCGCCACCAATCCATAGCCAAGTTTGAATGTGTATGTGTGGTGCATTCGCGAGTGTCGGTGCCGCGACGTTTAAGGTGGTGCCGAGCAAATCAGACTGTTCGCCCGCGAAGAGCGTCAGCGTGAGGGCATGCTCGCCGGTTTTGGCTAAGGGCGCGGCTGGGGCTTGATAAATCCCTGAGGCGACGGCGGTGAGTTTGGCTTTAAACGCACCGCTTTCGACTTCGAGGCTGGCATCGCTAACGGGACGGTTGTCGGCAAAACGATTGAGGTAAACCGTGAGTATTTCCCCGTCCATCTGTGCTAGCACTTCAAAATCGCTCGATGCACTTTCAGCGCTGGGTACGCTGGTTAAGCTCGCTTGCGTGGCGGCCGTTTGTGGTGCTGCGCTATGATCATCATCGCCATGCGCCCAAGCTGCAGTGTTAAGTATTAGGCCGCAGATCAATACAGTAATACGTTTCATGGCAATACCCCAAGTGTTTGTAAATATCGTGAATCGGCACGGCCCAGTTCTAATTCGGCGCGCTGCACGGCAAAGCCGCGCTCAAGAAAATCACTTTGCGCGGTCAAAAAAGCCGTCAAACTGGTTTGTCCGGCGCGGTAGCTGCGTTGTTGCCATTGCCATGCTTGCGTCGCCAGTTGTAAACGCTGTTGCGCCATTTGCAATTGCTGATTCGCCAGCGTCAGTGCGTGGTGCGCCATTTGCTGCTGAGTGCTGATTTGCCGCTCAGTACGCTGTACTTGCGTTTGTGCGCTGATCAATTCGCTATTGGCGCTTGTGACGCGGGCTTGAGTGCGTCCCTCGGCGCCAAACGGAATACGCATGGAGATTTTGCCGCGATTTTTGTAGTCCTCATCCGGCGCGCCACGTTCACGCGTTAGGCTAAGCGCCAGCTCGGGCGTGTCGCGGGTGTCGTATTGCGCTTGTGCCAATTGTGCCAGCGCTAACTCGGTCTGCGCTTGTAAAACTTGGCGCTGTGGATGAACCATCGTTTCGAGCGCAAGAGGGCGCGTCTCGGGCTGATCCGGTAACGGGATGTCACCGGCTAGCGCCTGAAACTGCTGCAAACTGTCGTTCAATTGCTGCGCGCTGAGCGCCAATTGCAACTGTGCTTCTAGCCATGCTTGATGGGCTAGATTGACATCGAGCGGAGCAACTTCACCGGCTTGAAGCTGGCGCTGTAAATCGTGGTGTATTTTTTCTAAGGCCAGCAGTTTTTGCTGCGCGCTGTCTTGCGCCAGTTTGGCCAAACGAGCGCTCCAAACGGCCTCACGTAGCGCACCGGCCAGCGCCCAGCGGCTGAGCATCCACTGGCTTTGTTCGAGCTTGGTCAATTGATTGACTTGCGCCAAGAGGCGATCTTTTTGCCCCCATTGCCACAAAGGAATGCCCAGCTCGGCTTCATATTCACGCGAGCCTTGGCTTGGCGATAAGTTGTCGTCGAGCGAATTGCTACCCGAAAGCGTGAGCGATAAGGGCTCTGGTGTTATCGACTGCGCATGACGCAGCGCGCTCAGTGCTTTGCGTTGCTGCGCCGTTTGTACTGGCGCATCGATTTGGCTGGCCAGCGCAAAGGCTTCTTTGATCGTTGCCGCGTGTGCGGGCAACGCGATCAATGTGCACCACAAAATGGGCGCATAAAATCGTTTTGATTGCATGGTGTACCTATCATCATGTCTACAGAACATCGGCCAATAGCGTGTATTGGCCGGTCAGTAAGAAAAGACGCATCAGTCGCCGCAGATTCAATCCTCTGGCCGCAAAAAAGCGCAGCAAATTAACGCGATACGCGCGTAATTTCGCTAAGTCATCCGCGAAAAAGCCAGAGCAATTAAAAAATAGGTCGGAAACGCGCCTGATTAGGCGCGCAATTTAGGCGGGTCTTCGAGCGGGGCTAGCGTCACACTGCATAAGGTGGCAGGTGCAGCATCCACCAAGATGGCAGAGAAAAGCGGTATTGCAAACAAAGGGTCCAGCAAAATGGAGTTAAGGCTGGTTTGGCACGCTTTGGCGCAATCGGTGGTTGTCACCGGCATTGGCTCATGCACATGAACACTTTGCTGACCAAAAAGACCGAGATGAATATGCAGCTGCTCGCTGCTTGGGGTCTGGCTTAAGTGGGGTGCGCTGGCATCATGTTGATGCGCGGCATGCTCAGTATGAGCGCTGGCTATTTTTGCATACGCAGGCATCTGTGCCAGCACGGAATTAACTGGCAGCACCAAGGCCAACACGCAAAAAAAGAAGAGACGCAGCGATTTCATCCCATGAGCTTACATTAATGCAAATCGCATGTATAGCAGCAGCTGACGCCAACTTAAAAACTAAAAGCATTTATTTCTAAGCTAACTGGGTTCAAAAATGCAGTATGAATTGAATGCTTACTGCCGTTCGGTCATGCCGGTGATTTTGCTTTATTCATCTGGCGATATATTCTCTGCGCAATAGCGGCAGTAGTTAATACTCACAAACGTATTTCTTACTTGGGCCTTTGCTCTATGATTTCGTAAGGGATAATATCGACCAAGAAAAGCGTGTTTCGTCGTGAATCAAGGTGCGGGTATCGTCATCCTCTGAATCACAACAAGTGATAAGCAATATCAATGCGAACTGCTAAGCCGGTTGCGGCGAAGGAACACAATATGGCGGCAAAGAATTTCTTTAAGGATAATTTCGTACTAATCATCGGATTGGCCTTGCCGGTGCTACTGATGATTGGGTTTATGGTGGCTAGCGCTTTACCCGCTTCGGGGGAGCCGCCGAAATACAGTCTCGTTTTCAGTATTAACGATTACCGCAGCAATCAATCAATGCCGATTTCGGCGAACCTAGTCGTAAAAAATGGTGTGTTAATGGCGCAGTACACCCAGCTAAAAGACCGTAATAACAACTATGGTTCCTACTGGCCAAAGTTGTATTTATTCGATGCGAAGACACAAGGAGTACGCGAGCTGGAGTTTGGCCTGCCTAATGCCGCTGATCAAATCAGCGGCACCCGTGAAGAAGTCGTTCAGAGCACGAAAGGCTTGAAACTGTCGACCGAGCTAAAATCGCCGGATGGTTACGAATTGAGTGACCGCTATCAACACCGTGGGCTGTTCAACGAGATCTTCTTCGGCTGGGGTCGTAGTTCGAGCAATAGCATGATTAGCAACGGATCACGCAATGTAAAATTGTCGCCAGACGACGGGCGCACTTATTTTTACAGCGGACAGGCGCAATTTATTGGCTGGGTTATTCCATGATGACAAACCGAGACGATGCACTCAATGACATCATTGCGCTGATGAAAAACCACGCGATAACGATTGATGAAATCACGGGCGCTTTACACGACAGCGCCGAAGTCCAGGCGAAAAAGGGCAGTAGCATTCTCGCGCGCCTATTCGGATATATCGGCGGTTTATTCATTGTTTCAGGCGTGGCCTATTTTATCGGTATGCAGTGGGACGAAATGGGCACGGTTGCGCGAATTTTGGCCACGTTGGGCTTGGGCTACTGCGTATTTATCATGGCCATTACTTGTACTACGCGGCCTAGTCTCGAAAAAGCGGCAACACCATTATTTCTGCTGGCTGCGCTGCTACAGCCAACTGGCATTTTGGTGACGCTGAATGAGTTTTCGCGTGGTGGTAACCCTGCGCATGGCATGCTGTTTATGTGTTGCGTGATGGCGATACAACAAGGGTTTACGTTTTGGGCTAAGGATCGTACGGTGCTGGCATTCACGACGATCTTCTTTGGCGCCTTCTTTTTCGCCATTGCTTTTGATTTGATGCAGGTTGATGCGAACCTGATCGGCGTTGTTATGGGGCTGTCACTCACCTGTATCGGCTGGAGTCTTGGCAAATCTAAGCACCAGTCTTTAGCGCCGATCTGCTATTTATTTGGGTCGATGATGTTCCTGTGTGCGATGGGCGACTGGCTGCGCAATACGCCAATTGAAATCCTTTTCCTTGGTCTAGCCTGCGGCACTATTTTTCTATCGACCGTGGTGCGCTCGGGCGCGCTGCTGACCGTGGGTACATTGGCTACGCTAGCTTATGTCGGTTATTTCATGAATAAGCATTTTGCGGATAGTCTTGCTGGGCCTATCGGCTTGGTGCTGTTGGGCGTGTTGCTGATTGGCGCGGGTGTGCTGGCAGTTAGAATCAACAACAAATACATCAAGCAAACAGGCTAGGCGCCGCAACCGGTTGATGTGCCGTCTTTCGTGTAACCGTTTTGGAATCATGACTGAATCGCTCTGGTTTTTCTAGCGACTGCTGAGCGCTTTGAGATACGGATTTTTATGCGCTACAGGGGATGGCCCATTATTGAAACTATGGCTGCGCTTGGGGGGTAAATCATCCTAATATGTGGCGATAGTTGACCATTTCACGCGGCACTAACGATTGTTAGTGCCGCTAAAAAGTAGATTTCATCAAAATTCATTCCCACATTTTGACCTGCTCAGGTTTTGCAAACCAACTCAGTAGAAAATCCACCAATGCTCGCACCTTGGCTGGCTGAGGTAATCTTTGCGGGTAAATCATATACATAGCCTGGCCGTGCAACTGATATTCAGGCAACACCCGTTGCAGCCGATGATTTTCTACATCAGCAGCCGCTAGATAGCTAGGTAAACGCGCTACGCCAGCCCCTTGCAATGCAAAATTACGCAACAAGCCATAGTCATTTGCCTGATACGGTGCACTGACTTCCGCTACATATAGCTCACCCGAGCGGCTCAGTTCCCAGCGCTGCGGCTGCGCAAAATGCATATTGATAATGCATGGCAACCGAGTTAGCTGCTCAGGATGCGTCAATGGGGGATATTTAGCCAAAAACGCAGGGGTAGCCAGTAGCCAGTCATAGACCAAAGCCAGAGGTCGGCTCACGAGGCGTTCGGGTGGCGCCAAATTGGCGCGAATTGCTAAATCATAGCCATCGGCTTCCAAGTCACGCGGGGTGGTCGACAAATCAAGCTCAACGGTGACATGGGGATATTGTTCCCGAAAATCCATTAATGCTTTAGCCATAAACACGCCACCAAAACTCGTTGGTACCGTTAAGCGTAAATGCCCAGCCACGGTCTGACCATGTTCTTGCAAGGCTTGGTTTGCCGCCTGCATTCGTAATTGCCAATCTTGGCAATGCGCCAGATACACTTTGCCCGCCTCAGTGAGGTTCAGCCGCCGTGTCGTGCGGTAGAGTAATTGCGTTCCTAGCGCACGCTCCAGCTGCTGCACTTGCTTGCTTAACAAGGCCTTGGAAACACCAAGTGCGTTGGCGGCGGCGGTAAAGCTACCGTGGCTCATTACAGCAGCAAATGCCATGGCCCATGGCCAAAGCTGCTGTTCATCGATGCGATTGATTGTCGCCATAGCGTTAACAATGAATCAATAAAAGCCTAGTTTATCGTAAATGTAGCGCCAGATATGATGAATTCATTAACAACCGTTCAATCAAGCTCGACAAATACACCACGACCTTCAAACGAACTTGATAACCACTGATGGAGAAAACAAATGAGAATTTTATTAATCGGCGCGCACGGCACAATCGGACAGGCCATCCAAACTGAGCTTTCACCCCGTCACGAGATCATCACCGCCGGTCGCAATAGTGGTGAAGTTCGTGTCGATCTGAAAGACTTTGCCTCGGTGCAGGCCATGTATGCTCAAGTGGGCGCCGTTGATGCTGTCATTGCAGCGGCAGGCAATCTGCACTTTGGCCCTCTAGCCGATATGACACCGGAGCTAATGGGAATCGGCATTGCTGATAAATTAATGGGGCAAGTTAACTTGGTATTGGCTGGTCAACATGTATTGAATGATGGTGGCAGCTTCACTTTAACCAGTGGCGTACTGTCTCACGACCCCATTGTCTACGGTAGTAGCGGCAGCATGGTTAATGCGGGTATTGATGGTTTTGTCATTGGTGCGGCGATTGAATTGGCGCGTGGCCTGCGTATTAATGCGATTAGCCCGACAGTGCTCACTGAATCGCTGTCCGGATATGGCCCTTATTTCCGTGGTTTTGCTTCAGTGGATGCCGCAAAAGTCGCGCTTGCTTTTAGTAAAAGCGTCGAAGGGCAACAAACAGGTAAAATCTACCACGTTCAATAATCTCCTTATGCAAATCACGCCGCTTGATGTGGCTGGATATGGCGCTACGCTCAATTATTTAGCGTAGCGAGCAAAACTGATAATGCCCCTTTGCAGCAAGGGGCATTTTTATGGGGGTCAATTTCACGACTAAATTTGATTGTGCCGATCGATTCAAGTCGTTAAATTAGTTCTAGTATGTCTGTGGTTTGCAGCTGTGGCTAAAAATGGTGGGTTATAGTTAAAATTGTGGGTTATTTTAACTATAAATTTTATTTAGAATGATTGGTGTAGCCATACTCTGATTTAATTGAAACTAATATTTAAAGAAACTGATATAAATTGGTCGTATTTCGGTTTTTTATTTAGCAAGTACTTTAAGGTTTCCGCTGGTTGTAAAGTACTGCCTGCTAAACGACAGTTCACTGTTTGTACTCCTCCTATATCACCATAGTCTGCTTGGCAGGTTTTTTCTTTTAGCATGCCGCCTAAATAACTTTTCGCATATAAGCTTAGTTTTGAATTTTTTGATAAAAAAGTTTGGAACACAAATCCAAATTTAAACTTTGGATAAATTGTGTATTTCTCTCCATATTCTCCAGTGCTGCCGCCCCATATTAAACCAAAATTTTTATCTATTTTAGTTATCCACGTTAAGCTTAGATCAGTCCAGTTTGTTTTATAAAAGTTTTTAAGATTAATTGCATCACCTAACGAGCTTTCGTAAGATACATTCCTAAAGCTATATATATTATCCGATAGCTCGGAGCCCTGTTTTAAATCATATAAAGACGTCGATTCAAAAACATCTTGGTCGCTTTCTTGTAAATTTTCATAGATGGTATAAGTTTCAGACCTTGAAAATCCAGAGCTAAAACAAAGACATAAAAATAAAATAATATATGCCATTATTTTACTCGTACGCCTTTGTCTTGGTGTTAATGTGATTAACATTACGCTGACTTTATTTTAAGGTTACTGGTGATAAAGCTCTTGATAAGCTTGCCTCACCTTTGCCATGTATTGAGGGGTTATAGTTTTGAATGGTATCGGTTCTAGCTGTAGTTAATAACTGCTTAGTGATTTGAGTGGCAGTCGCTTTGGTAAATTTGCTACCTAAAACTTGAGAGTACCCAGATATGATAGGCGCTGCAAATGATGTGCCATAAAGATTGGTTTTATTACCTTCCACGCCAACCACTAAAAACTGGTTTTGTACTCTTATATCATTGCCGGCATAATTTGAATAACTCGCCATTGTTGCTTTAGATGTGGTGCTACCATTGGTATTTAATGCGCCTGCAAAAATTGCAGTTGGTGCGCCAATTAAAGCTAAGTTGAGATAGTCACTATTTCCAGCATAGGAACCATTGACAGCAACTGCATTATTGCCAGCAGCTTTTACCACGATTGCGGTGCCACTTTTTGCTGCATTGATTAAGCTGCCATGTAAATTACCAAAACCAATTTGATTTACGTTATATCCACTTCTGGCATACAGCCCATAACTGGCATTGACTACGTTCAATCCAGTTTTTGAGAATGCGATTGCATTTTTTCCATTGAAGTCTATTCTGGTCATGTTTCCTGATGGGGCAATTGCATTTATTTCGGCACTGGTCCATTCCCCATGTCTTTGAATTTGATTTACACCGACTAAGTTACCTGAGAATTTATTAGCACTAGAAAAATCATCAATTACATAAACATTGGTGCCTTGGCCTTTATAGCCTTTGTCCCATGCTGCTTTTATGTCTGTGTGCATCCAATTTCTTAAAACTGGCGTTGGTGGCGCTACACTTTTTATTGCAGGTGTTGCTGTTGTTTCTAAATTTAAATTATCTAAAGCTGTCTCTGCTTTAACATTTAGCATAATAAAATTGCTTGTAATTAATAATGCGAACATTTTGGTTTTCATCATCATTCCCCAAGGCTATTTAAAAACTAAATGTAAATTAGTATTGTCTGATATAGGTATCAAGATCGGGATGTGCCGTCCATCTTCATTTCATTGCGTGTAATTATTTGATTTATTGAGCTAGCGAAGTAAGAAATATCACAATAATTAGTAATATATTGAGATACCTTGCTGGGGAATAATACTTAAAGCATTCTGAATGGCGGCTTAGGCGCCTATACCCTGATTAATGACGTAGAAATAACATTTTGGTTTTGGAGACGCGGCGAGCAATCGTGTCGTTGTTTAGGCTTTGCTCAGCCGCCCAACGGTTAGCGCATAAGCCGCGCAATATGCCAAACGAAACCGGATTGAATTGTTTTCGGCTCAATTTTCCGCGCTTACATCTCGTTATTGGCTCGAATACGGCTAGACATTTACCCGTGAAACGAGCCATTTAATGAACTGTAGTGAGATACTGGTTTTGGCTTTCGGTTATGAGGGATTAACCGTTCAATCAGAGCGCAGTGATGCTGCTAAAGCAATAAAAATGCGAAAGGCCGCAAACCAACAGCCCGCGGCCATCGCTGCCACGATTGAAATCTTTCGACGACATCTCACAACTTACTTTTGCGTCAGCTATGGTACAAGTTGACACTCAAACGTCAGCTGACGGTGGTCGGCTAATGGGGCAATAAATCATCGCTAGCAACTGATTTGCTTTCATATGGCAATTAAACACGGTTTATTTCGTCGTTTTGTCTTTGCCACAGGCTGGATGGGTGAAAACCATTTTGCTCAAATACCTGTAGCGCTGTATGGCTGTGTGCTATTTATGGCCGCCATAGCCTAGTGGATATTGGTTCGAGCAATTATTCAGACCGATGGGCAGTATTCGATACTCGCAAAAGCCATAGGAGCAGAAATTTGAACCTATCTGATTAGGCTGGGCTGCAAAGGTATGCCAGCTAATTAATAAAGGCAGTAACCTTCAACCTGACGGTTTGTTGTTTGTCGTTGATTTGTATCGACAGATCGGCCAAGCCGAACTATCCAGTTTTATTGTGCGGACAGACCGTGTCCCAAGCGTTGGTGCCTATATGTTGCAGTACCTTTCACAGCCTCAAACAACTTGGCCACATCAAGGCCGATGCTGGCGCTATGCGCTGCGATGCCAATTTTTCCGCGTACTGATTTTCTTTCTCTGCGGTTTGCCTCCCGCTGCGCAAGCCATGAACATGGGGCTAATTCGACAGCCTCAAGAAGGTGGCGGGACAACAATGGTCTTCTTTCCAACTCTTGCTAGCGAAACGCAAGTCTCCCAAGGCCCATTCCGACTCTCTTGGGCGGAGAATAGCGCGCCACTCAAGGGCAATGGCCGACTGATCGTGGTTTCGCATGGCTCAGGCGGCTCACCATGGGTGCATACAGATTTAGCACGCACGCTAACTCAGCACGGATTCGTTGTCGCAATTCCTCAACATGCCGGCGACAACTATCTCGACTTCTCCGAACCTGGTCCACCAAGCTGGAAGCGGCGTCCACTTGAGGTCAGTCAAGCGATCAATCAAGTGTCGACAAATCCATTATTTGCGCCTCTACTGCGTTTGGACGCGGTAGGGGTGTTTGGTGGGTCAGCTGGTGGGCACACGGCACTCTCATTTGCTGGTGGCGAGTGGTCGCCAGCTCGATTCCGCGATCACTGCATGCAACACATCGCGGATGACTTTTCATCCTGCGTGGGTTTTGCAACGCGCTTACACGGTACTTGGCTAGATTCCCTAAAGCTATCGATAGCAAAACTGATTATCCGATGGCGGTTCGACGATGAAACCTCATACAGATACACCGACAAGCGCGTCCGAGCCGTGGTCGCCATGGTCCCGTTCGCAGCAGACTTTTCTGCTGAGTCCCTGAAGACACCGCAAACCTCACTTGGTCTGGTTATTGCAGAAAAAGACATCAATCAAGTACCAAGATTCCACGTCAAGGCCATTCAGTCGGCCTGTGAACCGAGGTGCCAAATATTGGCTGAGCTGATTGAGGCTGGGCATGGTGCAATGCTTTCACCGCTGCCACCCTTTGAACGAGGAAGCATCGCAGATCATCTTTTGAGCGATCCTCCATCGTTTGATCGAGCGGTGAGCATTCCCAAGTTGAATGCTGCTATCGCGAAGTTTTTTGTTCAAGAGCTTACTGACTACTGAATGGACTGCTTCACGTCTGGTAGACATGCAAATACTTGGTGCTGGAAGCCGGAAATGTCCGTTTAGACAGAGGAGCTGATACGAATACTGAAAATATGAAAGGCCGCAAACCATCAGGTCGCGGCCTTCGACATTTTCAAGCCTGTGTATCGATACATTGACTCAGATTTGACGTATGAACTTCAGTTTTAAACTTTTTGACACCTACGAGGTAATTTTAATGCAAAACATTGCATTAAAATTACAAAAAAATTAAATTTCACCGTTTAACAATTACTCGACGGTGACGCTTTTGGCTAAATTTCTCGGCTTGTCGACGTCGGTGCCTTTGCGGCAGGCGGTGTGGTAGGCCAAAAATTGCAGTGGCAGTGTAAAGACAATGGGTGCCAGTGGGCCGGTTTTACTCGGCAGGGTAATGGTGCGATGGCAATAGTCAAAAGCGGCTTCGCAGCCGGGCTCGGCGATTAGAAAAATCTTGCCGCCACGTGCTTGGACTTCGCGCAGGTTAGATAGTAATTTATCAAATAGCGCATCATTGGCGGCGCAGACAATGACCGGCATTTCCTCATCAACCAAAGCCAGTGGGCCGTGTTTGAGTTCACCAGCGGCGTAGCCTTCGGCGTGGATGTAGGCAATTTCTTTGAGCTTGAGTGCGCCTTCTAGCGCAATTGGAAATAGCGTATGGCGGCCTAAAAAGAGCGCATGGTTATAGTGGCTCAGTTCGTGCGCCCATTCTTCTAGCGCGGTTTCTAGCGGGAAAATATCCGTAAACATCGCAGGCAAGCGGGGCAGGCAATTGGCCAGTTCCGCTAATGCTGCGGGGTCTAAAGTTTGCCGGCAGTGAGCTAGTGAGCCAGCCAAAGTAAATAGCGCGGCCAGTTGGGTGGTGAATGCTTTGGTAGAAGCAACGCCAATTTCAATGCCGGCATGAGTGAGCGCGACCAGGTCAGCTTCGCGAGTGAGTGTTGAGTGGGCGACATTGCATAAGGCCAAAATATGCACTTGGCCGCGCTCTTTGGCGGAACGAAGTGCGGCGAGTAAATCGGCGGTTTCTCCCGATTGAGAGATCGCCACGATCAAGGTGCCGTCTTGCTCTTTGCCGCTGCGATAGCGGTATTCACTGGCGATATCGACGCTGACGGGTAAGCCGGTGTATTCCTCAATCCAGTATCGAGCAACCAGGCCAGCGTGATAGCTTGAGCCACAAGCGACGATACGTATCGCGGTGGTTTTGCTGAATATGTCATGCGCATCGCTGCCAAATAGCGCAGGGGAGAAGCCGTGTTTGAGCGCGGCAGCAAGTGTGTCGGCAAGGGCAACGGGTTGGGCAAAAATTTCTTTTTGCATGTAGTGGCGGTAAGGCCCTAAGTCTGCTGAATCGGTGACCACATCCAAGGTGCGCGCAGGGCGTTCAACACTTTGGCCTTGTCGATCAAAAATTTGTATGCCGCTGGTGTTGAGTACCGCTAAATCACCTTCTTCGAGGTAAATCATGCGTTGGGTGAGTGGTAATAGGGCGGCGATGTCTGAAGCAAAAAATTGCTCTTCAAAACCCAGCCCTAAGACCAAGGGGCTACCTTGTCGTGCGCAAATTAACACATTGGGTTCGGCTAAGCTGGCAACACCAATGGCGAATGCACCGCGTAAACGAAGAATACTTTCTTGCACTGCGGTTTGTAGATGATGACTGCGTTGCAAATTTAAATGGATTAAATGCGCAATCGCTTCAGTATCGGTTTCTGAGCTAAACACATAGCCAGCGGCTTGTAGCTCAAGCTTGAGTTCGGCGTGGTTTTCAATAATGCCATTGTGCACCAGCATGACGGAGTCGCCGCCTAAGTGCGGATGGGCATTGGCTTCTGACGGAATACCATGGGTCGCCCAGCGAGTGTGGGCAATGCCACTTTGACCGGATGCATGCTGGCAGCGTTCAGCTAAATCGGCCACTCGGCCTGCTACCCGAATGCGTTCTAACTGCTGTTCGCCATTGAGTGCGATGCCGCTGGAGTCATAACCGCGATACTCAAGTCGGGTAAGACCTGCCAATAACATAGGAACAACATTTCGATTCGATACTGCGCCAACAATTCCGCACATAAATTGGTTTCTCCGAATGGTGCATTGCATCATTGAAATGTAAAATAAATTACATGCTTTGTCGCTATTGGAATACCCCTAGTCTGAGTACCGTTTGACGGATTGGCCGACATTACAAGGGCATGCTCACTAAAGTGAAGCAAATGCTTGGATCAAAGAGGTTTGCAATGACAATTCAATTGCTTTCGCTGGGTGTGATTGGTGTGCGCTTACTCGATTGTATTTTAAATTCGAAAGCAATTTATCCCGATGAATTAGCCGATCAAATTGTGAATGAAATTAATCATTATTTGGTGAGCGCGCCAATGCGCGAAAAACCATTATTATTTCATTTGGCCTGCGAAGTGCATGAAGCATTGAGCGATCGTTTTGGGCGAGTGGACTCTTTGCAAGTTAAAAGAGATATTAGCAATATGATGGGCTTGTTAATTTACCGTGCACGAGTGACGGCCAATCAAGGACGATAATTTAAATTGAGTGTCGTTTAAAAACGATCCATCTTACGATGGGTCGTTTTTTTATTGCCGATCACGACAGGTGACGGCTTTTTAGATTATGCTTAGCCCAATTTACTTGTTGAGCTTACATGCTATGAAAAACAAAACGGCTGATTTTGTTGAGCCCTTGGTTGCATTGGCAGTGATCTGTTTGTTGTCATTGACGATTTTTTCGATTGTTCGCCCCTTTTTGGCTGCCACTTTGTGGGCCGGTATTTTGGTGATTAGCACATGGCGACCTTACCTTTTTTTGGTGAAGTGCCTGCGTGGTCGGCGTGCATTGGCTGCGGTGACGATGATTGCTGCGCTATGTTGTTTCATTCTTTTACCCATTGTTTTGGCGGCGAGTGATTTTTCTAGTGCGGCTTCTACTTGGAGTATTCAGCTGCATGCAGCATTTGGCGAGGGCTGGCCAGCATTACCCCAATGGTTAGTTTCTTTGCCGGTTGCGGGTAACTATATTGATCAATTTTGGAACAAACTTGGCGCCAAAGACGCCGAAACGATTACCTCGTTTCGTAGTTATATCGCGCCCGCATCTCAGTTATTGCTGCTGCTGGCCAAAGAGATTGGCAGTGGCATGATGCTGTTGGTGATGAGTTTATTTATTTCATTTTTTATTTATATGGGTGGCGAAGATTTATTGGCGTGGATTCGCGGCTTTGTTGAGCGACTCGCTGGAGAGCGCAGTATTGAATTATTGGGTATTTCTTTGGCTTCGACTAAGGGCGTGGTCTACGGCTTTATGGGAACGGCCGTGGTGCAAGCGGTGTTGGCATGGTTGGCCTTTTTGATATCGGGCGTACCGAATGCCGCCTCACTGGGTTTTGCGAGCTTTATTTTAGCGTTAATGCCATTTGGTCCGTCGTTGATTGGTTTGCCAGCTGCGGCATGGTTGTATTATCAAGGCGAAGTGGGCTGGTCGATTTTTATGGTGGTCTGGATGCTATTTGTGGTGGGCTCGGCCGATAATGTGATTAAACCATTGTTGATTGGTAAAGGTAGTTCACTGCCGTTTATTTTGATTTTCTTTGGTGTGCTTGGCGGCGCTTTGGCGTTTGGGATGCTGGGTGTATTTATTGGTCCAGTGTTGTTGACGATTTTTTATGAGCTTGCACGTAGCTGGATTTTTTATCCGCAGCGTTTGCCGCCAGCAACCGTTACTACCTTGCCCGATGAGCCGAAAGAATAAATAGACAGCATAAAAAAACCGCAAAATGCTTTGCGGTTTTTTTTTCGCTTAATCCCTCGATTGCTGCGATGTTTTAGTATGCAACTAACTCACCATTGATTAATTTAACCTGCTGGCCAACGCGTAATGTTGGCATTTCTGGGTATTGAATGGTGCGGGTGCTACCATCGGCAAATTGTGCGGTGACTTCATAATGGGTTTGTGTATTAACGCGTTTTTCGACTTGATTGCCAATCAGTGCACCACCGATAGCGCCTAAAATTCGGGCGGCGGTTTTGCCGTGGCCTTTGCCGATTTGATTGCCGATCACGCCACCTGCAGCGCCGCCGAGTAATACACCCGCGGCAGAGCCCTCACCATCGGTTTGAATGGTTTCAATATGGGTAATTTGTCCGCAGTTGGGGCAGCTAACCGGGCTATTGCTTGCCGGGACTTTAGTCCACACCAGCTCAGGTGCAACGGGTACTGGCGTTGGTTTCGGGTGATATTTTGGTTTTTTGCTGGGCGTCGGTGCCGCGGTTGGGGCCTGCGTTGGGCTCGGACTCGGACTTGCAGTGGGGGTTGGCGTTGGCGTTGGCGTTGCTGTCGGCGTAGGTGTTGGGCTCGCGGTTGCTGTGCTGCTGGCAATCAGCGCGGGGGCACTGGCGCTAGGCTGAGGCGTATTACCGACATAGCCCAGCCAATGGGCGATGCCGACACCGGATGCCAAAATGACAGACGCCGCTGCCGCTAAAATCAGAGGATGGGTGCTTGAGGTCGTCGTGCTCATCATGAATGCTCCTGCTTGGAATCCATTGATTTTGCGCCGTTTTTATAAACCAAGCTATGAAGTGGTGCACAGTTATAAAAAAAGCCCGTCGTGAATAACGACGAGCTTTGGTCTTACGAGGAGGGTGTTATAGCCGGAATTTATGCACTAAGGTCGCCAGTTGCTCTGATACGACTTTAATCGATTGTGCTGCGCCGACCGTACCTTGGGCTGCCGACATGGTGCCGTTTGAAGATTGGGCGACTTCATCGACATCATTACGGATCGCCATACTGGCATGCACTTGTTCGGCGAGCGCATTGCCGATCGCGCCCACCACCATTGCGGTGGCTTCGGTCTCTTGGCGAATGGCTTTGACTGCTTCGCCGCCTTCTTTGGCTTGGCGTATCCCTTCTTTGAGTTGGATAAACATATCATCCATCCTAGTTTTGGCATTCTGACCACTGCCTTGAACTGCGGTAATGGTGAGGCCAATTTCTTGCGTTGCTGAGCTGGTGCGCTCGGCGAGTTTGCGCACTTCATCGGCAACCACCGCAAAGCCACGCCCCATATCGCCAGCGCGAGCCGCTTCAATGGCTGCATTTAGAGCCAGTAGATTGGTTTGGTCGGCAACGTCGCGAATGACGGCAATGACGGCGGAAATGCTGCCAACGCGCTGCGCTAAATCATCAATACTGCTTTGGGTATCGCCAACCGCTTGTTCGATATCGGCAAAGCGCGTGACAGCCGATGAAATCACGGTGAGACCCTGTGCCGAAATGGCCGTGGCTGATTCGCTTTGTTGGCGGGCTGTATTGGCTTGCTGTTCAGCTGAGCGAGTTTGCGCCGCAAATTGCTCTGCGGTATGCGCGATGCGGCTGGCCGCATGGCCTTGCGCTTCGATTAGACGATTACTGTCTTGGGCGCGTGCCACGATGTCTTCACTGGTGTGATGTAAGGTAGATACCGCTTGTGATAGCTGCGACATCACGGTGCGTAATGATTCGCGCATGCGGATGACCGAGGCAAAAATACTATGCGGGGAGGCGTTGTCGGCTTCGTGGTGATTTTGTAAATTGCCATCGGCAACGCTTTGCACCAGTTTTAATACCTCAGCGGGCTCGCCACCTAAGTCATTTAAAATGCGGCGCACGGTGGTGAGCATTAGAAAACCAACAATGCCAGCCACCACTAGGCAGATCCAAACTTGCCAGCGCGCATTGCTCCAAAAGCGAGCGTGCGCTTCGGCTGAGCTAACGCCATTGCCGACAATCCAACCCCAGCGTGGTGTTTTTTGTGCCACAGACAGTAGCTCAACGACTTTACCATCGCGCTCTGAGGTCCACGGATACGCGGTGAGTGCGCCGCCCGATTGATTCAGTGCTGCCAGTGCAATAGCGCCAACGCTGCCGCCTCTGGCGTCTTTAAATTCATTAAAGCTCGTGCCGTGCAATTGTGGATCAAGTGGCGTCGCAATAAAGTTGAGTTTTTCGTCGGTAACGTAAACGTATTCAGATTTGTGATATTTGTTTTCGCGTAAAATTTGCGTTGCAATGGCTTTGGCTTGTGTTTCGGTGAGTTGACCGCTGGCCGCTAAGTTTTCTAGCTGAGTAATGGTCAGGTAGGTGCTTTTGAGAAGTTGTTCAATACGTGCTTGGTTATCGCTTGCACTCATATCACGCATGGTGATTAAGCCAACTAACATGACGCCGATTAAGGCGACGAGAACGGCAATGGATAAGGCCCATGCTTTAAATTTAAGTGTCATCGTGAAGGTCCCATACCATTTGTAACAAAGACGGTGTATGGGCGCTATTATGCCTTGGATATTAGAGATTAATAATACCGTTTCCTAAATAGTTCACTTTACCTGAGCAGTAAATCTGTAGTAGTGGATTAACTTTGATATTGATCACACAAAGTCGGCTAATCAGTTTTTGGATGGTGTGGCCTTGCTCAATTCTAAATTGCAACGGTGCTTTAGCACCGGTGGCCAGTAAGTAGCTGCTCAGATTGGCCGCAGCCGTGCCCGATGCAAAATCTTCCTCGACACCAAAAGCATCTGAGCTAAAGCAGCGCACGGTAAATAGCTCAGCATCACGCCGCCAGATGGTGACTTGTGCCAAGGCGTGGGGGCTATTGAGAACTTGCGCTAACAAAGCAGGGTGGGGCTTGGCTTGTAACACACTTTGCCGTGAATGCGTTTGAATCATGAGCTGTTCGACGCCATTATCGACCCATAAAATCGGCAAAACTAAATCATGCACGCTAATATTGAGCGCTTGGGCTAAGGCCAGTGGGCTTTGGTCATAAGGGCGGGTACTGCTTGGTGAACTAATGAAATCATATTCTTCATGGCTATACCCCACCTTAAATTGCCGTACATTGTGCGTGATGAAGAGCGACTTAAACTCAGGATCTAAATGCCGAGCAACGGCAGCGGCACCAATTAAAGCCCGGCCCGAAAATGGCAATGCGTATTGCGGCGTAAAGCATTGCAGTTGTTTGCTATTTGGACTAAAAAAAGCCACTTCGGTGCCGCCCATTTGGTAGGCGAGGGCTTGGCAGATTTCAGTATCTGGGAAGTCATCGACCACAAAAACCACGAATGGATCGCCAGCTAAGGGCTTTTCGGCAAAAACATTCAGCATGTGAAAGGAATATTGTGGCATGCGGCGATAACCTTGAAAGAATTGCTTGCTGACACTTAGTGACGCAAAAATTGGTATTTTTTGGTAAGATAGAAAAAATATTGTCTTGAATTTCCAAAAAGTTGGACTGCCATGCCTGTGAACTTACCTATTGCTGAGAAAGACCAACCCTTAAAGCGAGATCTTGATCTGCTTGCTGCCTTGTTGTCTGACACGATTCGTGAACAGGCTGGTGCTGCAACTGCTGAACAAATTGAAGCCATTCGTCAACTTGCTTTCCGCTACGTGCAAGGGCACGAGCCTGATGCGGGTAAAGCATTGGCGCGCTCCTTGTCGATATTGGATATGCCAACCACCATGGCCTTGGTGCGTGCATTTAGTTATTTCTCGCATTTATCTAATATAGCAGAGGATTTGCACCATAATCGCCGCCGCCGCGCGCATAAAATTGCCGGTTCAAAACCACAACGTGGCAGTATTGCAGCGGTGATTGATGATCTATTAGAACGTAACGTTAAGCCATCTGAAATGTTAGCGTTATTGGCGGATACACTGATAGCCCCGGTGATGACAGCGCATCCGACAGAAGTGAAGCGTAAAACCATCCTCAATTGTCATAATGCGCTCGCCGCCTTACTGACAGAGCGCGATCGTAGCCAGATGACGCCAGAAGAAGTTCGCGACAACCAAGAGGCGATGGAACGGGTCATGCTGACTTTGTGGCAAACCCGCGAAGTGCGTACGGTAAAACTAACCGTGCAAGATGAAATTGAAAATGGCTCGACCTTTTTCCGTAATACCTTCTTGCATGAAATCCCACGCCTTTACCAAGATTTAGAAGACAAGTTTTCTGATATGAGTGGTGAAGCCATTCAGTTGCCTAACTTTATTCAAGTCGGTAGCTGGATTGGTGGTGATCGCGATGGCAATCCTAATGTCACGGCCGATGTGATGCGTTATGCCGTGTCACGCCAAGCAGGGGTGGCATTAGATCATTACTACCAACAATGCTTGAAGCTGGAAGGCGAGTTGTCGATGTCGACGCGCTTAGTGGCCGTTGATCAAGCTTTGTCTGAATTGGCTGAAAGCGCCGTTGATGATAAAAATCGCAAAATTGGCGAGCCTTATCGTCAGGCGGTATCGGCGATTGCATCGCGCATTTTTGCTACCGCGCTAGAAATTGGCACGTTCCATCATGAATTACACGATGTGGCTCGGGCTGCACCCTATAAAAATGTTGAAGAATTATCGGCAGATTTAGCAACGATTGAGCGCTCATTAAAAGCCCATGGTGCGGTGAAATTAGCCAATGGTCGTTTGCGCCGTTTGCAGCGTGCAGTATCAGTATTTGGCTTTTTCTTAGCGCCAGTCGATATGCGTCAGAATTCGGCCATTCATGAAAAAATGATTGGTGAGCTGTTCCAGCAAGCCGGTTTAGAAGAATACAGCAAGCTCAATGAGCAATCTCGCCGTACGGTACTGCTGCGTGAGCTTTCAAGCCCACGGCCATTAATCTGTCCATACGATGTGACTTATAGCCCTGAAGTGCAGCAAGAATTAGATATCTTGCTCGCTGCCGCTGAATTACAAGCGCGCTATGGTGAGGCGGTATTACCGAATTATATTATTTCTAACTGTGAATCCGTTTCGGATATGTTGGAAGTGGCGGTATTACTCAATGACGTGGGCTTGGTGTCATTGGCGCCGCAAGTTCGCAGTAAAGTCAATATCATTCCATTGTTTGAAACCACCCCCGATTTGCGCGATAGCGGCAAAATCATGGGTGAGTTATTTGCCTTGCCACAATGGCGTTTGCTGCTCAATTGCCGTAATCAAGTGCAAGAAGTGATGCTGGGTTATTCTGACTCAAATAAAGAAGGCGGCTACCTCACTTCTAATTGGGAACTATATAAAGCCGAGCTTAACTTGGTCGAAGTGTTTTCTGCTGCTGGTGTTACGCTGCGTTTATTCCATGGTCGTGGTGGTACGGTTGGCCGTGGTGGTGGACCTGCTTACGATGCGATTTTGGCGCAGCCAGCCGGTTCAGTAAATGGACAAATCCGCATTACTGAGCAAGGTGAAGTGATTACCGCCAAATATGCCGACCGTGAAGTGGGTCGACGTAATTTGGAAATTTTGGTTGCCGCTACTTTGGACGCCAGCTTTCAGCCTTTGATCGAGCAAACCGATGATGTCTTGGCACGTCGTGTGTTGATGGAGCGTTTGTCGAGCCGTGCGTATCAGTTCTATCGTGATTTAGTTTATGCAACACCTGACTTTATTACTTATTTCTTAGAAGCCACGCCGATTACCGAAATTCCGAATTTGAATATTGGTTCACGTCCAGCAGCGCGTCGCAATACCACCAGCATTGGTGATTTACGTGCGATTCCTTGGGTGTTCTCTTGGTCACAATGCCGCTTAATGCTGCCAGGTTGGTATGGCTTTGGTACTGCCGTGGCGGAGTATCTCGATGAAACAGGGGCAGAAGGTTTAGCCTTATTGCGTGAGCTGTATAAAACTTGGCCGTTCTTGCAAGTGACGATTTCGAATATGGAAATGGTCTTGGCTAAGTCGGATATTGCCATTGCTGAGCGCTATTCTGAATTAGTGCAGGATCAAGCGATTGCCAAACGTATTTTTGGTCGGATTAAAGCCGAATGGCAACGCTCAGTGGATGCCGTTTTGGTGATTACCGAGCATGCCGAGTTATTGGGAGATAATCCAATGTTGGCGCGTAGTCTGGACAATCGTTTGCCGTATTTGGACCCACTCAATCACTTGCAAGTTGAATTACTCAAGCGAATCCGTAGCGGTGATGATTCTGAAGAATTACGTCATGCGGTGCATTTGACCATCAATGGGGTTTCAGCCGGTTTACGTAATAGCGGCTAATTACTCGCAATAACAAGGAAACGCCATCATGCGCCCAGTAAAACGATTGTTTGCTTGTGGCTGTATGGTGGCGTTTTTGCATTCTGCGCCAACGTGGGCCTTACCCAGTCACTTTAGCGATAAAGTCGAGGCGGCTTTGGCGTGTCGCAGTGAATGGTCAACACAGTGGTGGCATAGTTACTTTCAATTGCACTTAGATGCACCGATTCGGGTTTGGGGTGAGGCGCAGTGGTATGCCGGCAAAAATGCGCAATTAGCGGGTAACACCGCCCAAGAAATCTTTGTGAATACCCCAGAATCTGGCGCATTGATGGTTGGCGTATTGATTAATTCACCCGTGGCCACGGTAAGAAAAAATATCGAGGAGCGACTCGGAATGCGTTTTGTTGAACTTGCTGGGCCATATCCTCGATTTTTATCGCAATTTGGTAGTGTCTTGGTACCGACTTCGGCAGAGCAAACCAAATGGTATTGTGCGCGCTGGAATTTGGGTAACCGTCCATAGAAATACCACTTTCTAGTCATTTAAAAGTTCAATACAGGTTTGTTTTATTACGTGTTTGTTATTTATTTGTAATAAAATATTAATATTACAGCGACCGGTTTAAATGGCTGTTCTGGCTATTTTTAAAAGTGTCGGAAATACGCCATCTCTTTTTGATACTTATAAATTGATTAATTGCGGTTTTGACTACATCATTATTTGTTGATGTTGCAGTGCAATATTTAATTTAAAGCTTAATACCTAGTGATAAGCACAGTTTATTTGTTTTATGTTGCAACGCAACACTGATGTTTTTGCGCTATTCGGTAGTGCCGCTGCTTGATTGTTGAGCATGTTTTCAAATTGGTTTATTTCATGGTTGAGGCGCTTGACAGAAAAAATGCTTTGCTACTAAATAGACTTTATCGTGATCAAAAATATAATTTCGACGCGATACAATCATTAAAAATGAATTAATATTACATTAATCTTTCATTTTTAAGGTTGAGGCAAGACCAGTTCGATTGCGCGGGTAATGCCAAAAATAATGAGGATGGAGACTAATATTGTTAGGAATAAAAAGCTTGAGCGGCATTGATGACTCAAGCTATAGAGATGAAGCCATGGCAAAGAGGCGGAACCGGACTCGATCGGGGTCTGTGTTGCTAACGTAGTGCATGATTGCCAATCAACCCTTCCCTTGTGGAAGGGTTTTTTTATTTATCCCGTACGCAAAGTGGTGGATAATCGCCTTTTGCTTTGTTGTGATGATTATGTCTGCTTCATTAAGCCCGCGTGCGAATTTAAGCGCAATGAATACCTTGGGTTTGACAGCTTTTGCGGCCCGAATTTTACATCTACAGTCGATTGAACAACTCGAACAGTGGCGACTTGATCCTGAATTAAATACTTTGCCGTGGTCGATTTTAGGCGGCGGTAGTAACTTGGTGTTGTCCGAGTCGCTGGATCGAGTGGTGGTGCATGTTGAGCTCAAAGGCAAGCGACTCTTACGCGAGGATAATGAGGCGTGGTACGTCGCAGCGGCAGCCGGTGAGCTGTGGCATCCTTTTGTGCAATGGACCTTGGCGCAGGGCTGGGGTGGGCTGGAAAATCTGTCTTTAATTCCGGGGACTGTTGGCGCAGCACCGGTACAAAATATTGGCGCTTACGGCGTTGAGCTTAAAGATACCTTGGATCATTTGACCGCCGTCGACTTAAGCAGTGGCCAGATGCAACAATTTAGTGCTGCCCAGTGTCAGTTTGCTTACCGCGATAGCTTTTTTAAGCAATCAACAACGCCTTGGCTGATTTGTGAAGTGGTGTTTCGCTTACCAAAAAATCATCAAACTAAAACCAATTATGGGGATATTGCTAACGCTTTACAGGCGATGCAATTGCCGGCAACGCCAAGCGCCGTTTCACAAGCGATTTGCCAAGTTCGACAAGCAAAATTGCCCGATCCTGCTGTGATTGGCAATGCTGGCAGTTATTTTAAAAATCCCATCGTGAGTGCCGCGCATTATCAAAAATTGCAGGCGCGCTATCCGCAATTGGTGGCTTATGCCTTGGGCGATGGTCAGTATAAATTGGCCGCAGGTTGGTTGATTGAACAAGCTGGTTGGAAAGGGCGGCGCTTAGGGCCGGTTGGGATGTATGAAAAACAAGCTTTAGTCTTGGTTAATCACGGTGGTGCAACCGCCGCTGATGTGCTGGCTTTGGAGCAAGCGGTACAGGCTGATATTGCTGCTTTATTTGAATTGGCTTTAGAATCGGAACCAGTTAAATGGTAGGTATATTCCGCTAGATATTATGAAATATTGATTATAGAGCGATACCCCGGTATCGCTCTCTTTTTATCTTCGAGCGTTGCGGCTACGTTGCAGCTTATGCCAAGGCCTTGAGTAAAGCGTCATGAATGCCCGCAAAGCCGCCATTACTCATCACTAAAATATGGTCGCCCGCTTGCGCGGATGCCGTGATCGCTTGGATTAATGCCGGTATGTCATTAAAGCTTTGCGCTTTATCGCCCAATTGAGCCAGTGCTTCGCTGGGCTCCCAGCCTAAATTGGCGCCATAACAAAAGACTTGATCGGCGGCCGCTAAGCTGGCGGGTAAGGCTGCTTTCATTGTGCCGAGCTTCATCGTATTTGAGCGTGGTTCAAGCACCGCTAAAATCCGCGCTTGGCCGACTTTGGCGCGTAGCCCAGCAATGGTGGTGGCAATGGCCGTTGGGTGATGGGCAAAATCATCGTAAACGGTGATTTGATTGACGCAGCCTTTGACTTCCATACGCCGTTTAACATTGGCAAATTGCCCCAACGCTTCAATGGCGACACTTGGCGCAACGCCAACATGGCGCGCCGCTGCAATCGCCGCTAAGGCGTTGTGCGCGTTGTGCTCGCCCATCAGCGCCCACGTCAAGCGACCTTGTGCTTGGCCATCGAGTAAGACGTCAAAGCCATCTGGGTAGACCGTACCCACTTGCCAGCCGTGCTCGCTGCCAGCAAAAAACTCGGTCTCACTCCAGCAGCCGCGATCGAGTACGCGTTGCAAGCTGGCCTCTTTGCCATTCACAATCACGCGGCCTTGGCCGGGAACGGTGCGAACGAGGTGATGAAATTGGGTTTCAATCGCCGTTAAATCCGCAAAAATATCAGCGTGATCAAACTCTAAATTATTTAAAACGGCAGTACGCGGGCGGTAATGCACGAATTTACTGCGTTTATCAAAAAAAGCCGTATCGTATTCATCAGCTTCAATCACAAAAAATGGCGAGGTGCTGTGCGGATCTTGGCGTGGCGTTTGCGGCAAGCGCGCCGAAATGCCGAAGTTCTCTGGGATGCCGCCGATCAAAAATCCGGGGGCCAAGCCAGCGTATTCTAAAATCCACGCCAGCATGCCGGTGGTGGTGGTTTTGCCGTGTGTACCGGCAATGGCCAACACCCACTTGCCTTGTAAAATTTGCTCGCCTAGCCATTGAGGGCCCGAGGTATAAGGGAGCCCTGCGTCTAAAATAGCCTCCATCAGCGGCATACCCCGTTTAACCACATTACCCACGACGTATAAATCGGGCTGCAGTGCCAATTGCTCTACGCCAAAGCCTTCGATGAGCTCAATGCCGAGCGCTTCGAGTTGAGTCGACATCGGAGGGTAAACATTGCTATCGCAGCCGGTAACGGTATGCCCTGCGGCGCGCGCGAGTGCGGCAATGCCACCCATAAAAGTGCCGCAAATACCAAGAATATGAATATGCATAATGGAGATAACCGTAGTGCCCGTGGCGAAATTAAATGAAATGAAAACGATTGTTTTTGAATAATGGACTTGGCGAAGTATGCGCTTGTCCTTACAATCGAGGGCAATAGTATAAACCAACAATTAGGCTTTAATTCCATGACTCTGTCCACCCCTGTTAATCCGGTGGAAATTGCCCGCATTGCACTTAAGCGGCTTTCTGAGCGCGCTTTGCCGCCAACGCCTGAAAATTACACCCAATTTTATAACGCAATTTTGACGATTAAGGCACCAGAAAGCAAAACCGCCAGTGAGATGCAAGTGGCTTGGCAGGTGTTGTATAAGCTCGATGATGCTGTGGACGGGGCAAGTTTACTGACTGAATGTTTATTGGAAAATCTGGCCGATTCTAGCCAAGTTTTTGAACAAAAACTCGGTGATTTAAAGCAAGTGCGCCAAGCGCATGTGGCGCAGCAAGTGAGTATTGAAGAAACGCAAGCGTCTTTAGAAGACATGCTCAATGTGGTGATTAGCACCACGCATAATGTGCACTCTACCGTGAGAACATCGCATAGCGATTTACAGACGATTCGCGATTCAATTCGGCATATTGAAGAAGACTTAGCGTTTAATCGTAAAGTGCTTGAGCAAGACGCCTTAACCGGTGCTTTAAATCGGCAAGGGCTGGATCATTTATTGCTGCGTGAAGTCAAAAGGGCGCAGCGCATCGATGGTCGTTTAACCGCTGCGATTATTGATTTGGATGACTTTAAGTTAATTAATGATCGCTTTACGCATTTAGTCGGTGATCAGGTGTTAATTCACGTGACTAACCTCACCAAAGCGGTGCTGCGCGAATCCGATGTGTTAGTGCGCTATGGTGGCGAAGAGTTTTTACTGTTGTTGGTCGATACCGATATTCGTGGTGCCAGTTATGTGATTGATCGACTGAAATTGGTGGCCGGGCGAACACCGTATATTCACCACAATCAAAGAATTGAAGTGCGTTTTTCTGCGGGTATTGCGCAGTTAAAAGACGACGAAAATGGCCGCGCCTTATTGCTGCGTGCGGATGAGGCTTTGTACCGCGCCAAGCAATCGGGTCGGGGCAAGACCGAAATCGCCGATTAAGCGTGATCTTGCCCTTCGGGGTTGGCGGTTCTCGGGCTGATGCTGCATTACTAAAAAGCGCTGGCGTGGCAATCTACGCTGTGCGCTTGATGCTTTGCCTCAGTCCAAAATTCGCGCCAGCGCGGTTGGTAAACCCAATGTCAACAGACCCTAGTTCAGCCAGAGGGCCAGATAACCATTACGTAGCACGAGCACGGCAAAATACACATACAGCAGCGCCGAAATCGCATGGCAAGCTTGCTTAAAGCGATTGCCCATCACTTGGCCGCCGTGGTGGCTGGCCATTACAATTCCTAGGCTCCACGCGACGCCACCAATAAAAAAGCCGAGTAAAAATTCCGCGCTACTGAACCAAGAGCCATCGGTGGCTTGCGCGATCAGCGCACCGCCGACGGCGGCAAACCATAAAATCGACGTCGGTGAGGCCAAGGCCAGCATCAGTCCACGGCCAAATAAATGATGCTTGGGGGGCAGGGGCGGATGGGCGGTTTCGGCACGTTGGGCGTCTTGTAATGCTTCTTTGGCCATTTTCCACGCCAGATAAATCAAAATGCTGCCGCCACCGAGCCAAGTGACCCATTGCACGGCAGGAAACTGCAATAAATAGCGCATGCCAAGCAGCGCTAAAATGGCGTAGAACAAATCGGCAAAACAAGAACCAAGTCCCAAAATAAAGCCAGCACGGCGGCCATGCTTCATGGCGACATCAATCATTGCGACATTCACCATGCCTATATCTAAGCACAGTGATAAAGACAGCAAAATACCGGTAAAAAGTGTTTCCATTGTTTTTCTTTCGTTGCGAGTTAAAGCCAATTGCGGGTCGTAACTGAGTCAATGCGGGATTAACTCCGCCAAAAAGCCCGAGTAAATAAAATTAAAACTGAGAAAATTTCTAGCCGCCCCAAGAGCATTGCAAAGCTGCACACCCAAGTTTGAAAATCACTGAGGCCGGAGTAATTACTAGCAGGACCCACTTCACCAAGTCCTGGGCCGGCATTATTGATACAGGCAATAATGGCGCTAAAGCTGGAAATAAAATCCAAGCCCGAGACCAGTAAGGCAAAAGTGAGCACCACAATGCTGGTGAAATATAAAAAGATAAAGCCCATTACCGAAGCCAAAATCGAATTGGGAATGATTTGGCCGTTAACGCGTAATGGGTGAATCCCCTGTGGGTGCAGCAGCAATGACATTTGCCGACCAACTTCACGCGTTTGGATAATGGTACGAATCATTTTAATCCCGCCACCAGTTGAGCCGGCACACGCCGTAATCGATGACAATAGCAGCATGACTAAGGGGGCAAAAATCGGCCATTGACCAAAATCGACGCTGGCAAAGCCGCAATCGGTGGCAATTGAAATCAAATTAAAGGAAACATGGCGTAATGCCGTGAGCAAATCTGGATAGGTTTGCTGCCAGACTAAAAAGCCACTTAAACCGGCAATGCTCGATGCAATCAGCAACAGCATGGCTTTGAATTCAGAGTCGTGCCAATACACCGAAAGCTTGCGACCGGATAAGGCAAAGTAATGGGTGGCAAAATTAGTTGCTGCTAACAGCATAAACAGCATCAAAATCGCCTCAATCAGCGGCGAATTAAAAAAGCCAACGCTAGCATCATAAGTAGAAAACCCGCCAAGACTGAGTGCCGCAAAAGCGTGACACACCGCATCAAACCAGCTCATGCCACCCACCCAACGCAGTAGCAGTGCGCACAATACCGTGAGGCCCGTATAAATCAGCCACAGATTGCGGGCGGTTTCATGAATGCGTGGCGTGAGCTTGCTGTCTTTAATTGGACCTGGGGTTTCGGCTTTAAATAATTGCATACCCCCCACCCCTAATAGCGGGAAGATCGCAACAGCCAACACAATGATACCCATACCCCCTAGCCAATTAAGTAGGTGTCGCCATAAATTAATCGATTGAGGCAAATGGTCTAAGCCCACCATGACCGTGGCACCGGTAGTGGATAGCGCCGACATTGTTTCAAAGTACGCATTGGTAAATGACATTTGCGGGTCGTATAGCATCAATGGCACTGCCGCTACGGCAGGTAGCGCCGTCCACAGGCCCACGGCCAAAATAAAACCATCGCGCGGTAATAGCTCTCGCCGGTAATGCCGAGTGAGTAAAAATAAGCTGATGCTAAACAGCTGCAAACCAATCAACGCTTGGATGAAAGGCAGTAAAGCCGCGTCTTGACGCCACCATGCCATTGCAATCGGCACCAATAGACTCAGAGAAAACAAGATCGAGACGCGAGCGACGATATTGACGGTGGGTAATAATTTTTGTGCCAATTGCATTTAGAAAAACCCTAATGAAACCGCAAACAATTTCTCAACGTCACGAATATGGCTTTTATTATCAATAAATAAAATCACATGGTCGTTATTGAGAATCACCGTGTCGTGATGCGCCATTAAGACGGTGTTATCGCGAATCACTGCCGCTAAATCAGCGCCTTGCGGCAATTTGATATCCTCGATTTTACGACCAATGACTTTGGAGGTGTCTGGCGTGCCATGGGCGATGAGTTCAATGGCCTCGGCTTCGCCGCGACGTAGGCTATGCACTGCTACGATATCGCCTTGCCGAACATGGGCCAGTAGTGCGCCTATGGTGATTTGCGCTGGCGAGAGCGCAACATCAATTTTGCCGCCTTGCAATAAATCAACGTAGCGCGAGCGGTTGATAATTGACACCACGCGACGCGCGCCCATTTGCTTGGCGAGTAAAGACGACATGATATTGTCTTCATCGTCAGATGTGAGTGCCAAAAATAAATCGCAGCGATCCACTTGCTCGTTTTCGAGTAAGTCTTCATCGGTGGCTTGGCCGTGCAAAATTAAGCAATCAGTGAGATGTTCAGCCAGCCATTGCGCGCGATCGCGATTACTTTCGATCAATTTGATGGCATAGCGTTTTTCGATCTGTTTAGCCAGCCGGTAGCCGACATTGCCACCGCCACAAATGGTGATGCGGCGTATGGGTTTGATTTGAGTACAAAACTCACTCATCACGCGACTGACATCACGACTTGCGGCCAGAAAAAACACCTCGTCGCCAGATTTTAAGCTCACTTGTCCGTTGGGCTTTAAGCGTTGATTGCTGCGATAAATCGATACCACGCGGCACTCGGTTGGATTGAGTTTTCGAGCGAGATAGGCTAAATCTTGCCCATCCATTTGCGAGCCGGCTTCAACGCGAACGGCGATCATTTTGGCTAAGCCATCGGCAAATTCTAAAACTTGCAATGCTTCAGTGGTTTCAATCAGGCTGACTAAATAGTCGGTGACAATTTGCGCAGGGGTGATGACGTGATTAACGGCAAAACCGCTGTCGTTAAACAGACTTGGGTAGCTCAGTAGGTCTTGCTCGCGGATTCGCGCTAAGCGAATTGGCACATTAAATAAATCGTGGGCGATTTTACACGCGACAATATTGACCTCATCATAAGGCGTAACTGCCAGTAGTAGATCGGTATCTTCAATGCCGGCGGCGATGAGGGTTTTGGGGCTATTGGCCGAGCCTAATAAGGTGCGTAAATCCAGGCGATCAGCCAGTGGTTTGAGTAGGCTGGCATCGTTATCTACGATGGTGACGTTGTAGCGTTCATGCACCAGTTGTTCGGCGACCGAAGAGCCGACTCGTCCGGCACCTAAAATTAAAATATTGGGCAAAATAAACCCTCATAGTCAGAATTAGCGGCTTAAAAACAAAAATCGGCCACAAAATGGCCGATTTTTTGCGTCAGTATCGTGAGTTATTGCTCTTCAGCGATGCGTTGCTTACGCGGCATTTGAATGCCTAATTGTTTTAGTTTCCGGTAAAGATGGGTGCGCTCTAAGCCGATTCGTTCGGCAACACGACTCATATTTCCGTTGGATAATTCAATTTGGCGTTCTAAATAAAACCGCTCAAATTGATCTCGCGCTTCACGCAATGGTAAATCAAGATCGATTTGCGGTAGTGGCATGGCTTGCTGAGTGACACCAAGCGTCGCTTCTTGCGAGTTGGGCGACAACTGAGTGAGCAGGCGGCTGACCGGCAAGATATCAATATCACCATCGCGACCCGTGAGGGCGAGACTTTTCACCACATTGGCCAGCTGATCAATATTACCTGGCCAATCTTGTTGGCTCAGTAATTGTAAAGCTGATTTAGAAAAGCGCCGTGGGCCCAGTTTATTGCTGGTGACCGTTTGTGCCAATAAAACTTCGGCCATGGCTGGAACGTCTTCAGCATGGGCTCGTAGAGGCGGTACGGCCAGAATAATCTGGGTGAGTTGGCGTAGCAATTCAGGTTCGCACTGACCAATGAGCTGATCGAGTGGCCGACTAGATGCGGTGACTAAGCGGATTTTGTATTTGTCCAACTTAGGTAGCAAATTGAGTAAGCCGGTTTGCGCTTTACGATCTAGCCACGCGATATCACGAACAAAGATGGTGCCGCCCGTGGCGCGATTGAGCAAGTCTTGCGGTGGCAAGGCGAGTTCTTCGTTAGAGCTTGGTGAAATAAACGGCGTGTTAGGGCGGGTTAAATGCCGTGCACACGTTTCAAAACCGGATCCTGGTTCGCCGGTTAATGTGATGGGCAGGGTTTGGCTTGCAACCTGGTCAAGCGCCTCGCGCAGCGCGGTAATCGCTGGGCTATTACCGAGGCTCTGCAAACCCTGATTCGGCTTTACCTGATTCACAGGTTGCGAAAAAGCGCGTTTGACGGTAGCCAGTAGCTTTTGCAGGCCGATCGGTTTTTCAAGAAAATCAAGCGCCCCAATCCGAGTCGCTTCCACCGCAGTATCCACGGTGGCATGGCCTGACATCATCACGACGGGCATGGTGAGTTGGCCGTTACGCGCCCATTCTTTGAGTAGTGTCACGCCATCGGTGTCGGGCATCCAGATGTCCAGAAGCACCAAACGAGGTTCACCTTGGTTACGGTATTTGCGTGCAGCCTCTGCATTTTCAGCGAGTGCAACGCTATACCCTTCATCCAGCAAGATTTCAGATAGAAGTTCGCGGATGCCGATTTCGTCGTCGACGATTAAAATATCTTGATTAGCCACTAGTTGTTTCCTCCCAGAGCGGCAGCTCGATCCTAACAAATGCACCGGTGGAATTACCCACCTGAACGCGCCCGTGATGTTCTTCGATAATTTTCTTCACGATTGCTAAACCTAGACCTGTACCTTTGGCCTTTGATGTAACGTAGGGCTCAAAAACACGTGGCAAGAGTTCAGCTGGAAAGCCTTTGCCGCTGTCTTCAATATAAAGACGTGCCCATTTTTCGTCTTTTTCCACCAGAAGGCAAATCCTTTGCTCTGCAGCATCGGTAATTGCATCCTGGGCGTTTTGTAGCAAGTTATGAATTACTTGCCGCAAATGCGTTGGGTCACCATTGACCATGAGAGGACCGTGTACTTTAAAGTCGAGCATGATCGGTGATGCTTCGTACAGTACCAGTACTTCATTTAGTAATTGTATCAAATCAAGCGGACGCTTTTTACCCGATGGTTTACGGGCATAATCACGGAAGGCATCCACCATTTGTTTCAGCGCGGCGACTTGTTTGACGATGGTTTGCGTGTTACGGCGCAAAAAGTCAGCGCCAGCTGGGTCGAGTTTTTCAACCAGCTTCATTTCCATTCGTTCGGCTGACAGCTGAATCGGCGTGAGTGGGTTTTTGATCTCGTGGGCTAGGCGGCGCGCCACTTCACCCCATGCCGCATCGCGCTGCGCTGAGAGCAGTTCAGTGATGTCATCAAACACCATCACGTAGCCGTGCAAATCATCACTGCCGTCGATTTTTTGCGTTAAGCGGGTACCACGCACCAACAGCACACGTTTTTCTGCATCGAGCTCGATTTGGCGCTGCCAAACTTCATCATCTGATAAAAAGCCATGAATGGTATGGGCAAAAAACGCGGTAAGGTTAGGGTAGGCTTGATTCCATTTCGAGAGCGGCAAGTCGCCGATTCGGCTGGGGTCTAGACCTAAAATTCGTAAAGCACTGTGATTGGCCGATTGGAGGTGCCAGTCTTCGTCTAGCGATAATACCCCTGCCGATAAGGAAGCCAAAATCGCCTCAACATAGGCTTTGGCTTCGGCTTGTTCAGCTTGGTTGTGCTCTAGCGTGTCGCGAGCATCAGAGAGCTGCCGGGTCATTCGGTTAAACGAGTGGGTCAAAATCCCGAGTTCATCGCGGCTAATCACGGGATGCTGCTGGGTAAAATCGCCTTGGGCCACCGCTCGGGTGCCTGCGGCCAGAACTGATAACGGTGCGGCAAGTTTGTCTGATAAGTAAATCGCTAAGGCCAAAGCACCCAGTAGGGCCATCGTTAGCGCCATGGTGAGTGTGAGGCTAAAAATCAGCTTGAGGCCTTCTCTGGATTGTGAGAGCTGCTTGTACTCACTGCGAACTTGCTCGACTAATTCGGCGTCTTGCGCTAATTGCTTGGGCACCGGCTGCAGCAATTGCAAAAGTTTGACCCGATTGGAGAACTCACTGCCGGGTAATTGCACGATGACGCGCATCATCAAGCCATTGACGGGGTCGGATTCAATGGCTTTGTAGCTGCTCCGAGCCGCTTCGGTAATGATTTTTCTATCGGGTAGGCTAGGAACTAAGTTGGCGTATTCATTGCCAATATGGGCGTGTACTTGGCCATTATTATCAAACAGCGTGATTTCTTGAACGCCAGTTTGATCGCGTAGTTTGGAGAGTCGCTCTAATAAAGCACTGAGGTTATTGTCGTGAATGTCCCATGCGATGACGCTGGCTTTGCGGTGCAAGTCATTGAGCTGGTAATCAATCGCGTTATGGCCCAAATTCAGCCCGCGATCCAGCGCGTTATCCACCCGAACGTCAAACCACGTTTCGATGGAGCGATTTAAAAATTGCACTGAAAGCGTGTAAACCAAGGCGCCCGGTAGTACCGCGACCAAGGAAAACATCAACACCATACGAATGGTGAGCCGAGAACCAAAAACTTTGCTTCTTACTCGTTTGAGTAATTGGGTGAGTCGAGAGCCCACCAAAACGGCAAGTGCGATCAACAGTAGGGCGTTGAGCGCTAAAATCAGTTTGTAGTATTGCGAAGATTCGGAGGTATTTCCCGAGGCCGATGCCAAAAGAAATAATAAAATCGTACCCAAAACGCCGAGAAAAATTAATAGTTTTTTCATGGCACAGGCTCGGCTGAGGGTGTGCTGACGGGACGTTGTAATTCATGCCAGCCAGAGTCGAGCACCCAGTCTTCGTCACCTAAGGCGGTGAGTTGATACGATTTGGGTAATAGCGAATGATCTAAACGAAAGCGAATTTTGCCAGCAAAATCGTCGCTATCAATATTGCTGCCTTCAAGTACCGTCCAGCCGCGAATAATACTCAGCGCCACCAGTGCCTCTTCGGCGCTATTAAAGCTGCGGGTGAGTCCACTAGTATTGAGGCGATATTGTCGGGTGAGCGGTTGGTAACTTAGGCGATAAGTAATACTGGCAGTGGAATTAAAACTATCGGCAAAATTGCGATACCAAGCATACAGCTTAGGTTTTGTCAGTTTAAATTCGTAGGTAAATGGCAGTGAAAGCCCATTTTTTAGTGCGGTTTCTATATCTGGCGATAACGTGACTAAGTAACGTCCCGCCAGTTCGATATGATTGCCGTTAAATTCAACTTCAGATTTGATGGTTTTAATGCTGCCGGCATGCGCTAAGTAAGCGCATAGCAGCAGCAAGATACCCAGCAGGTATCGCCAATTACGATTTAGAGAAGAGCGCGTAATAAAAACCATCATGTTCCGCGGTGGGTAATAACTGGCCATCAAGTGACTGGCCATTCGGTAATGCGCTCGCGGGTAATTCTAAGCGCTTTGCATCGGGATGACGGAGCGCAAAAGCCTCGGCTGAAGCGGCATTTTCTATAGGAAAAACTGAGCACGTAGCGTACAGGAGTTTGCCGTTTGGCGCTACGAGTGGCCATAGCGCATCCAGGATTTTTGCCTGTTGCCGCGCGAATTTTGCCAAGTCATCATTGCGGCGCAACCATTTAATGTCAGGATGGCGACGCGTAACTCCAGTTGCCGAGCAAGGTACATCGGCAAGTATTCTATCAAATTGCTGACCATCGTACCAAGTATCGGGGGCAGAAGCGTCGCCTTGTAGTAAGGTGGCGGTTTTGTTGATGCGATTTAGGTTGTCTTTAACGCGTTGCAGACGCGTTGCATCATTATCCAGCGCAGTGAGGGTGACGTTGGCAGTCTCTAGAATATGACAAGTCTTGCCGCCAGGCGCGGCGCAAGCGTCAAGTACGGTCTGTCCATCGTGTAAATCCAGTAACTTAGCCGCAACTTGTGCGCCCCAATCTTGCACTGAAACCCAGCCGGCAAAAAAGTGTGGTAAAAAGTCAACACTCACCGGGCGCTTTAAACTAATGGCCGAGTCATCAAGGGCAATCGCTTCAATATTGGCGGCGGTCAATAGTGCCAAGTAGTCATTTACCGTGGTATGCGCTGGATTGACGCGCAGGGTCATCGGCGGGTGTTGATTATTGGCATTTAAAATGGCTTCCCATTCTGTTGGGTAGGCCGATTTCATGGTTTTAATCCACCACGCTGGGTGTGAATACAAACCCACTTCATTGGCTTGCGCACGACGGACTAATTCGTCTTTCCCGCGTAAAAAGCTACGTAAAACGCCATTGACCAAGCCCTTACCAAAGCCGCTGCCGGTTTGTGCGGCGACTTTGACGGCATGGTCAACAATGGTGTGCGATGCGGCACGCGTGAATTGCAATTGATATACAGCAATAAGCAAAAGTGCTTTGAGTTCCGCCTCGTGCAAAGGGCTACGCAAGAGCTGTTTGAGAATGCCTTCAATTAGACCAAGTTGGCGCAAAGTGCCATAACAAATGTCTTGAATCGCGCCGCGCTGACCCGATTCAAGGTTGGGGTTGCTGCGCCAGACCGCATTGAGGGCTTCGGTGAGATTTTGACCGGCCAAAACATGGGCCACGGTTTGTCCGGCTAATTTTTGGGTAATAAACATAATAAACTTCCAAATAATGAGCCCGACCAGATGTCGGGCTTTGGGGTATCGAGTTAGAGATCTTTTTTAATAATGGCTACAAAGATATACCTATCCGGTGTACCTGATATTTTGTTGTGCCATATGGCGCAGGCGTGCCACCCGTTCACTGGTGAGTGGGTGGGTACGAAATAAATTTTGTAAGCCACCACCGTGCAGTGGATTCACAATCATCATCTGGGCGGTTTCAGGGTGTGCTTCAGCGGCGTGCATTGGAATGCCACTCGCAAAAGCTTCAATTTTAGTTAAGGCATCAGCCAGCGCCGCAGGGTCGCCAGAAATGCGCGCGCCACCGGCATCGGCTTCAAATTCACGCGCTCGAGAGATCGCCATTTGAATCACACTGGCGGCCAATGGTGCCAGCATGGCAACCGCAATTCGTGCGATGGGATTGATGCTGTGTCCGTTGCTATCGCGGCCGCCAAATAGCATGGCAAAATTAGCCAGTGCAGAAATGGCGCCAGCCATCGTTGCAGAAATGGTTGAAATTAAAATATCGCGATGCTGTACGTGCGCTAATTCATGCGCCATCACACCGCGTAACTCGCGATAACTGAGCGCCCGCATAATGCCGGTTGTTGCGGCAACGGCGGCATTTTCAGGATTGCGCCCAGTGGCAAATGCATTGGGTTGGTCTTCATCAATCACAAAGACTTTTGGCATCGGCAGACCCGCATTGCGCGCGAGCTCTTCGACCATGGTGTAAAGCTCAGGGGCACTTCGCGCATCGACTTGATGCGCGTTATACATTTTGAGCACCATTTTGTCGGAGTTCCAGTAAGCGAAAATATTCATGCCGCCACCAAAAATCAGCGCCATTAACATGCCGCTTTTGCCGCCGATTAAGCCACCAATCATCATAAACAAGGCCAAAATCGCGGCCATTAGCATCGTGGTTTTAAACCAGTTATCCATGTTTTTGGCTCCTGTTGATGTGAATGAAATTAAGCACCCAATTGCTGACCGATCGCGAGTGGCGAGCCACTTAAAAAAGCCGCTGCGCTAAGGCGCTTGCCGCCCGCTTTTTGGAGTTCAGTGACGCGTAGCGCGCCCTCACCGCAAGCAATAATCAACGCGTCTTTCTCAGTGGCAATCAATGTGCCTGCAGCGCCTTGGCCTGCAATGGCACTGGCTTGCCAGAGCTTGAGGCTTGCGCCATCTAACGTTGTTTGCGCACTAGGGAAGGGGTTGAAAGCACGAATTTTTAGCGCTAACTGACTGGCCGATTGCGTCCAGTCGATTTGGGCTTCTTCTTTTTTGAGTTTTTCAGCGTAGCAAACGCCAGTCTCAGGCTGAGGCATTGGCGTTAAATCTGGCAGTTGCGCCAAAGCACTCACAATAGCGCTCGCGCCTTGTTGCGCTAGCTTGTCATGCAAGGTTTGCGCGTTGTCATCGTGCGCAATCGGTGTGATGTGGACAGTGAGCATGTCGCCAGTATCGAGCCCTGCGTCCATTTGCATAATGGTGATGCCGGTTTCGGTGTCGCCCGCCATGATCGCCCGTTGAATCGGCGCAGCACCACGCCAGCGCGGCAGGAGTGAGGCATGGATATTTAGGCAGCCAAGGCGGGGTAGGTCGAGAATGACTTGTGGCAGTATAAGGCCGTAAGCTGCAACCACCATAACGTCGGCCTCGATACCCATTAAAGGCGCTTGTTGCTCAGTCGTACGTAGTTTTTCGGGTTGATACACCGGGATTTGGTGCGCTTGGGCGACCACTTTGACGGCTGATGGCGTGAGTTTCATGCCACGGCCACTGGGGCGATCGGGTTGCGTGAGGACCAATACAATCTCGTGCCCTGCGCTAATCAATGCTTTGAGTGCTTCAGCCGCAAAGTCTGGCGTGCCTGCAAATATAATTTTCATGGGTTTATGTGCAAAGTAAATTGGATGTGAATGCCCTCGTTAGCGGCGAAGTTCAAGTTGTCGAGCAAACGGAGGCACAATTACATCGTGCGTTTTTGGTTTTTTTTGATTTTTTGTAGGATGCGATTGAGTTTGAGGCGCGACAATTTTTCAACAAAAATTTTGCCATTCAGATGGTCCATTTCATGTTGAATGCAAATGGCCAGCAAGCCATCGGCTTCGAGTGTAAGCGGTTGGCCGTGTCGATCGAGTGCTTTAACGGTGAGCGTTTGCGCACGCTCAACTTCTTCGTAAATGCCCGGTACCGAGAGGCAGCCTTCTTCGTACGTGGTGTGACCATCGGCAACGATGATTTCTGGGTTGATCAACACCAGCAAGTCGTTTTTATCTTCAGAAATATCGATCACAATCAAGCGCTGATGAAAATCAACTTGCGAAGCGGCAAGACCAATGCCTGGAGCGGCGTACATGGTTTCTGCCATGTCATCGATCTGGCGTTGCAGAACTGTATCAAAAACAGTCACGGGCTGAGCGATTGTGTGTAAGCGCTCGTCGGGATAGTGCAGAATGTTTAGAATTGCCATGTGTGCTTGCTAGACCAAAAGTTGATATGCAGAATTAAAAATAGAGATAATCTATAGCGTTGTATTATATTCGATATGGGTCGGGGTGGTTGGATATCAAGATCATATCGGTGAACTTCTTTGAATTTTTGCTTGCAAGGTCGATGACCGGTAAGCTTTGGGCTTAAATAATGATGCGTAAATCCATTGTATCGCTGCTGTTAGCGGTTGGTTTTTTATCCGCGCCTGCCGTGGCAGATGAATTGAAGTTAGCTAAAAATGCACCGGATCGTTATGTGGTGGTCAAGGGCGATACATTGTGGGGGATCTCCGGCAAATTTTTAAGCCAGCCTTGGCGTTGGCCGGAAATCTGGCAATTAAATAAAACCGATATTAAAAATCCACACTGGATTTATCCTGGTGATGTCATTGTCTTGGATACTTCAAGCGGCCAACCGCGGCTTAAATTATTGAAAAGTCAAAAAGTAGACGGGCGTGGCGGAAATGGTAAATTAAGCCCGAGAATTCGCGAAACCTCGCTCACTGGTAATGCGATTGCGAGCATTCCTTATGCCTCTATTGAGCCTTTTTTGAGTAAACCGTTAGTGATGAGCGTTGAGGATTTTACTGCAGCGCCACGAATTGCTGCAGGACCCGATAGCCGCTTATTGTTTGGTCCTAACGATCAAATTTACTCAGTGGATTTGGTGGATGCACAGCCTGGTGAAACTTGGCAGGCGTTCCGCAAAGGTAAACCATTGGTTGATCCAGATAATCCAAAGGAAGTGATTGGCATCGAAGTCACTTACTTGGGTGATGTTCGCGTTAAGCGCGAGGGTGATGTGACCACGATGACGGTCGTCAATAGCCGAGAAGAAATTTCAGTCGGCGATCGGCTGATTCGCTCGCCGGAAAAACAGTTTATTAATTATGTCCCGCACTTGCCTTCCCATGCCATCGAAGGCAAAGTGATTTCTACTTATGGTGGATCAACCGAAGCGGGTTCATTAACCACGGTGGTTTTAAATCGCGGTGCACTCGATGGCTTGGATATGGGAACGGTGCTATTTAGCTACAAGGCGCCAAGATTGATTGCTAAAGAAACCAGCGCTGAACCTACTCGATATACACCACCGATTAAGAGCGGTAATTTATTTGTATATCGCATCTTTCCAAAAGTCGCCTATGCGTTGGTGATGGACAGTACGTTGCCGATTAATGCTGGCGATACCGCGAAGGCCAGTGCTGCGGCAGAATAATATTGCTTACCGCTGAACTTCAAGCTTGGCTACGACTCTCTCTAGTTCCTGGACTAGGGGTTCGTAGCCAATTGCATTTATTGCGTGCATTGGGGGAGCCTGAGCGTATTTTTTCTGCGCCACGCAGCGCATTTAAAGATCTAATTTCTCCGCAACTCACTGATGCTGTGTTGAGCGCGACTGTGCCAAGCCCCGTTGGCATCGTCGAGTTAACCCAAGCATGGCTGCTTGAGCCTCAGCATCATTTATTAACTTTAAATGATGCATTGTATCCGGCTTCTTTGTTGTCGCTACCCGATCCACCGATTGTGTTGTATGCCAAAGGGGACTTGAATTTACTTAAAAAGCCCGCACTCAGTATAGTAGGGAGTCGAAACGCTACACCGCAGGGGATTGAACATGCTCAGCAATTTGCTACGCATTTATCCAATGCGGGATTGTGTATTGTGAGCGGCATGGCCAGTGGTATTGATGCTGCAGCACATCGTGGTGGCTTAGCTGGCCGTAGTTCGAGCATTGCAGTTGTGGGTACTGGGCTTGATCGGATCTATCCCGCCAGCAATCGTGAACTCGCACATCAATTGGCCGCAGCAGGTTTACTTTTGTCTGAGTTTGCTTTGGGCTCGCCGCCATTGCCGATGCACTTTCCTCAGCGAAATCGAATTATTGCAGCCTTGGGTTTGGGGTGTTTGGTGGTTGAGGCGGCATTAGGTAGCGGGTCATTGATTACGGCGAAGCAGGCAGTTGACCTTGGCCGAGAAATTTTTGCAATTCCCGGTTCAATTCATTCCCCACAAGCAAAAGGGTGCCACGCTTTGATTAAGAGTGGTGCTAAGCTAGTGGAATCGGGGGATGATATTTTGAGCGAACTTTGTTTTGGTAATGATTTATTTTCAGTTGCTGTTGAGCCTAACAAACAGGCTAAACAACCCCTGCCTGAGGATGAGTTTTGGCAAGCTTTAGGTTGGGATCCCGTAGATATCGAGACTTTAATTCTGCGAACTGGCTTGACGAATGTCGCGCTGTACGAGATTCTGTTGGGTTTTGAATTGGAAGGGAAGCTGGCTTCTTTGCCTGGCGGACGCTATCAACGCATTGGCGGAGGGGTTTAATAAAGATTATGTTAGAAGTGCTTGCTTACCTTTTTGAGCAGTTTTATAACGCAGACGGCTTGCCTGATATGTCTCAATTAGCCAAGAAATTGTCTTTGGCTGGCTTTGAAGGTGAAGATATACATGACGCGCTGACGTGGTTATCTGAGCTCAAACAAATTGATGTTGCTCCCTATAAATTACTCGATGCCAATGAATTTGGCTTTCGCTCCTTACATCCGATGGAGCTAGAAAGACTGAGTGAAGACGCAGCAATATTTATGCACTCTCTGGATGCGACGCGAATCTTAAGTGCGGGCGAGCGCGAATTAGTACTTGATCGACTTTGGCGTGAACCGGATGGTGAAGTCGCTCTAGAAAGAATTAAATTAATAGTTTTAATGGTGATTTGGCAAAAGCGTGATGCTTTAACCAATCTCCTAATCGAGGAGTTGTTGTTTGGCCGTGAAGGTTTTGCTTTGCATTAGACCACGCGGTGCCACGCACTCCAGTTTTTGAATCTCTGCTGCCTTGGGGAACCATGCCGGCCAATCTCTTAATCGTTGAGTCGCCTTCGAAAGCGAAAACACTACAAAAATATTTGGGCAAAGATTTTCAAATCCTTGCTTCTTATGGCCACGTGCGCGGATTAGTGCGTAAGTCGGGCTCGGTTGATCCTGAAAAAGACTTCAAAATGAAGTATCAGATCATCGAAAAAAATAAAAAGCATGTTGATGCCATCTGTGATGCCGTTGAAGCCGCTGACCATATTTATCTCGCATCCGATCCGGACCGAGAAGGTGAGGCTATTTCTTGGCATATTATGGAAATTTTAAAAGCTAAGAAATTAATCAGCCCAGAAAAAACCTTTAAACGCGTCGTCTTTCATGAGATTACTGAGTCTGCTGTTTTGCAGGCCGTTGCTAATCCACGCGATATTGATTTTAATTTGGTTAATGCGCAGCAAGCACGTAGCGCCTTAGATTATTTAGTTGGCTTTAATTTGTCGCCGTTGCTATGGCGTAAGGTCCGTACGGGCCTATCGGCAGGTCGAGTACAAAGCCCAGCATTGCGCTTGATTTGTGAGCGCGAGGCTGAAATTCGTGCATTTAATGCGCAAGAATATTGGTCAATCCACCTTGATACCAAAAAGGGACGCAGTAAAGTTGCTGCGAAACTCACGACGTGGCAAGGCAAAAAACTCGATCAGTTTGATATTCCAAATGAAGCGGCTCAGGCCACTATTTTGGCGGGTTTAGCTGATTTGCCAGCTCAAGTGCATTCGGTTGAAAAGAAAAAGAAATCGCGCAGTCCTGCCGCGCCATTTACCACGTCAACCTTGCAACAAGAAGCGGTGCGTAAATTAGGTTTTACCACTGATAGAGCGATGCGAACTGCGCAGCAACTCTATGAAGGGATTAATCTCGGCGGGGAAACCGTGGGTTTAATCACGTATATGCGTACCGACTCGGTGGCGTTATCGAATGATGCGTTAGCTGAAATACGTGGCTATATTGGCGAGCATTTCGAAAAAGAATATTTACCGAAAGACGCGATCGCGTATAAAAACAAAGCCAAAAATGCCCAAGAAGCGCATGAGGCGGTACGCCCAACGTCGATTCATCGTACGCCTGAGTCAGTCAAAACCTTCTTGTCGCCTGAGCAATTTAAGCTTTACCAAATGATTTGGAAGCGGACATTGGCCTGCCAAATGACATCGGCAAAGTTCGATACCGTGGCAGTTGATATTGCGGTAGGTAGTCCAGAAAATTTATTTCGCGCTACAGGGCAAACTTTGGTATTTCCTGGCTTTATCGCGGTATACCAAGAAGATGCTGATGATGTCGACGATGATGAAGATGAAGCTCGCTTACCGGTGATGACTGAAGGTGATGTTTTGCCAGTAGAAAAACTCTCTGGTGAGCAGCATTTTACCCAGCCGCCGCCGCGTTTTACTGAAGCGAGTTTGGTGAAGTCACTCGAAGAATTTGGCATTGGTCGTCCTTCAACGTATGCATCGATTATTTTTACCTTAAAAGATCGTGAGTACGTGATCTTAGATAAAAAACGCTTCACGCCAACCGATACCGGTGAAGTGGTGAATAAGTTTTTATCTGAGCATTTTACTCAGTATGTGGATTACAACTTTACTGCCAAATTGGAAGACAAACTCGATGAAATTTCCAACGGAAGCCGTGAGTGGATTCCAGTTTTGGATGAGTTCTGGACCAAATTTCATAAGCAAGTTGAAGAAAAACAAGCTTTAACGCGCGCTGAAGTCACGCATGAAGCGATGGATGAGGATTGCCCGAAATGTGGCAAACATAAGCTATCGATTCGATTAGGTCGTCGTGGTCGCTTTATTAGCTGTAGCTCGTACCCAGAGTGTGATTACACGCGCAATATTGGCGATGATCCAAATGCAGCACCGGTTGAGCCCGAAGTGGTGCCTGATCGCACTTGCCCGAAATGTGAATCACCATTGCTGATCAAATTGGGTCGTTATGGCAAGTTTATTGGCTGCTCAAATTATCCAAAATGTAAGCATATTGAGCCGCTTGAAAAGCCAAAAGACACGGGTATTGAATGCCCTGAGTGCCATAAAGGTAGCTTGATTGAGCGTAAAAGCCGTTATGGTAAGCTGTTTTATTCGTGCAATACGTATCCAGATTGCAAATATGCAACATGGAATCCACCGGTTGCAGAGCCTTGCCCACAGTGTAAATGGCCGATTATGACGATCAAAGTCACGAAACGCCGTGGTACTGAAAAAGTGTGTCCACAAAAAGAGTGTGGATACAGTGAAGTACTGATCCCTCCGCCAGAAAAAGCGTAAAATCACACCACAACGGGAATCGATTCGGTTCCCGTTTTTAGTGTTTTTTTGATAAAGCTCATTCAATTGTTTCTCAAGGCTTTTGTGCGGTCTGAAAATCTAGTCTCTATTGCAGCGTCGCTTGCGCCTCATGAGGCCCTAGGCCTTTACCAAACCTATTTTAACGCTTTTGATAGTGTGGTTAATTTATTGGCGCTCGCCGATGATCCTGATGCCATGGTCGAAGTATTGCGCACGCTCGCTGAGGCTTCACATAGCGGGATGACAGGGCTGTATTTGAATGAAGCCGATGGCAAAATTGCACGACTCATTGCTGCATGGCGAGATGATGATTGCCACCTTGCACGAAATACCCCCCAGCCGTTTGTTACGCTAGAGTATGACCAATATCCATTACTGGCAGATACCCTTGCTGTTGGTATGGTGCTGAATAAATCATTGCTTGAGCTGCCGCTCGCTGAGCAAATGCTATTGGCACAAGTCGGGGTGCGCCAATTATTGTGTATTCCATTGTTAGATAATGGGCAGTTGTTTGGATTTTTAACTTTTTTAAATGACGATGAGCGTCGGCAGCGCGATTCAACCGAGCTGCGCTTATTATCAATGCTGAGCAATCACGTAGCGCAGGCGCTGTTAAAAGCCAAAGTAGAGGCCGAATCGATTGCCAATCAGCAGCGTCTTCGCGCCTTAGTCGGTGCAACGCAAGATATGGTGTTTGAGCTAGAGCCCAATGGCGTGATTTGCCAAGTTTGGTCCGGTCATCCTAGCCTACCAGCACCCAGTGAGTTGTTGGGGCGGGCATTAACGATTGCATTGCCCTTTGAATTAGCCAGCGAGTTGGTGCAGCGCGTGCCTAAATTGCTGGCGGGGCCAACCAGTATGCAGTTTCACTGCGTATTGCCAGATCAGGTGTGCCTTTTGGTTCGTTTACAGCGCGTTGCCGCAGGCAATCGTCAGAACATTGTGGTGTTGATGCAGGATGTGACGACATTAATGCAGGATGCCGCACGCAAAAAAACCACGCTCGATACGTTAAATCTGCTGGAAGAGGCCATTATCGATCTGTCGCCGCAAGGTCTGCTGACTGAGGCGACCACCGCTTGGACTAAATTGCGCGGGGTCGATCCGCGACATTTAAATCAGGATTTATCTCGCTCTATTTTGTCATGGGTGTATCCGGATGATGTGACCTTGGTGGCTGATGTTTTAGCGCAATTGGCCAAATCCGCAGTGCCTAATCAAGTTCGTTTCCGATTGATGCGTGAAGATGGCGAGTTTGTGTGGGTTGAAGCGCGCTTGATCGCGCATTTCGGGCCGGATCAAAAAATTACCAGTTTGCGCGGTGTATTGCGTGATGTAACGGTTGCGCATTTAAATGAACAGCATATTACGCAATTAGCGCTGTACGATGGATTAACTAGTTTACCTAATCGCCTTTTATTAGATGATGAGTTACATCGCGCCATCGATCAGGCTCGAGTGAATCATTGTAAGGTCGGTTTAGGTTTTATCGATTTAGATCACTTTAAACAAATTAATGATGCGTTTGGCCATCAAACTGGCGATGAGTTATTAATCAGTCTTTCTAAGCGCTTAAAGGCGGTATTGCCTGACGATGCTATTTTGGCGCGTTGGGGGGGCGATGAATTTATTGCTTTAATTCCAAACTTAAAAGACAGCAAACAATTAAAAATAATTGCTGAATCATTAAGGTTGGCAGCAAGAGAAAGCGTGAGTATCAACGGCATGGAAACGCAGCCGACGATTTCAGTTGGTTTTGCAATTTATCCAGATAATGCAGAAAGCGGTGAAGAGTTATTATCCGCGGCAGATCATACGATGTATCACGCCAAGCATGCAGGGCGAAATAACGCCTGTTTTTATGGCGATATATTGCATTTAAAAGCACTAGGCCGTGAGCATGTGGCAATTCAATCGCGGTTATCGAGTGCGATTCAGCATGGTGGTTTACAAGTGTTTTATCAGCCAGTAGTCAATGCTAAAACCGGTGAAGTGGTTTCGGTAGAGGCTTTGGCGCGCTGGCAGGACGATAAAAGTGGTTGGATTAGCCCAGAGTTATTTATTCCGATGGCGGAGAAGGTCGGTTTAATTCAAGAGCTATCCGAGCAAATTATGCTAATTGCATTTGCTAAGTTACGCGATTGGCGCGATGTTGGTTTGGCACAAAAAATGATGATTAATATTTCACGTAGTCAATTATTTTTGCCCAGCTTTGTGACGCAATTGGTGGAGCGCTTATCGAGCTTTCGTTTACGGCCTTCGGATATTATTTTAGAAATCACCGAAAGTATTGCGCTGACTGATTATTCACGGCAAATGCGGCATTTGCGGCAATTACGTTTGGCAGGCTTTGAGTTAGCCATTGATGATTTTGGTACAGGTTATTCTAGTTTGTCGCAATTACATGAAATGCCGGCCCAAATGCTTAAAGTGGATGTTTCATTTGCGCAGCGTTTACATACAGAAGATGGCCGACGGGTGATGCATGCGATTGCACAAATGGCGCAAGGCTTGCAGTTGGATTTGGTCATTGAAGGCGTTGAGAATTTAGAAACCGCCCGCTTTTTGCAAGGATTGGGCGTGAATTATATGCAAGGATTTTACTTTAGTGAGCCCGTTCCGGCCGGTGTTGCCGAACTTTGGATGCGCCTGGGTTTGCAAGCCAAAATGTAACAATGGCGAAAAGAAAGGGCTGCAAGGTATACACTTGCAGCCCTTTTTTACATTGGCTTATCAGCTAATACATCGATGATTAGTTATGCAGAATTTTTGATAAGAAGTGCTGTGCCCGTTCACCACGTGGGCTGCCAAAAAACTCAACAGCACTACAGTCTTCTTCAATACGACCTTTATCCATAAAAATCACGCGATTGGCAACGCGGCGCGCAAAACCCATTTCATGGGTCACGCACATCATGGTCATACCTTCTTGTGCCAATTCGGTCATCACGTCGAGCACTTCATTGACCATTTCTGGGTCTAAAGCACTGGTTGGCTCATCAAACAGCATGGCAATCGGGTTCATTGCCAGGGCACGAGCAATTGCCACACGTTGCTGCTGACCACCAGAGAGCTGTCCTGGGAATTTCGCCGCTTGGGCCTTAAGGCCAACGCGATCGAGTAGCTTGAGCCCTGTGTCGCGCGCCTCATCAGCGCTACGCCCTAAAACGCGTTGCTGAGCGAGCATTAAGTTTTCAGTGATCGATAGATGTGGGAACAGCTCAAAGTTTTGAAATACCATCCCAATTCGCGAGCGCAATAAAGGTAGGTCGGTTTGAGGGTCACCCACTGAAATACCATCAACAATAATTCGGCCTTCTTGGAAAGGCTCAAGTGCATTAACGCACTTAATTAAGGTTGATTTACCCGAGCCCGATGGTCCGCATACGACGACGACTTCGCCTTTGCTGATATCTGCAGTGCAATCGGTCAGGACTTGGAAATCACCGTACCATTTATTAATGTGTTCAATCGAAATCATACGGTTGTCCTCTTTTTGAGGTACGCCACATAGCTTGACGCACCAAAGCTAATAATAAAATAAATTAAACCAGCAAATAATAAAAATTCATGCGGTTGGCCGACAATATCGCCACGAGAACGAGCGGTATTTAAAAAGTCCATTAAGCCAACGGCGTAAACCAATGAGGTGTCTTGGAATAAAATAATGGATTGCTGCATTAATAGCGGCATCATTTTTCTAAACGCTTGCGGCAAAACGATCAGTTGCATTGCTTGGCGGTAATTGAGACCCAGTGCATATGCAGCATTAATTTGGCCTTTCGAAATCGATTGAATCCCTGCTCGAACAATTTCACAAAAATAAGCCGCTTCAAATAGCATAAATGCAATTAAACATGAAGTGAGAGCACCAACTGGGCGATTCGTTCCGGTGACCCAGCCAATGATAAAGGGCACCATAAAGTAAAACCAAGTGATGACCAATAGCAATGGAATAGAGCGGAAATAATTAACATAAAACCCTGCGGCCATGGCTAAAAATTTATATTTAGACAGGCGTGCTAAGGCGAGTAAAGTCCCGATGATGACCCCGCCAATAATAGAAAGCACGGTGAGTTTAAGTGTTAACCACAGCCCATCCATCATGCTCGGTAGTGCAGGTAAGATATTGGAGAAATCCATTTATTTTCCTCCTAAAGCAATCAGGCCAGGTACTTGTACCCGTTTTTCTAGTTTACGCATCAACAACATCAGACTCATATTGAGTGTGAAATAAATCAAAGTTGCCAGTGTAAATGCTTCGAATAAATTAGCTGTGAATTCAGCGGTTTGTTTAGTTTGCGCTAACAATTCCATCAAGCCGATCAATGATGCAACGGATGAGTTTTTAAATACGTTTAAAAACTCACTGGTGATCGGTGGAATGATGATACGAAAAGCTTGCGGCAATAAAACATCTTTATACAGTTGTGGCAAACGTAAACCTAGCGCTAAAGCGGCATTTGTTTGACCCTGCGGCAGAGCCTCAATCCCTGTGCGAATTTGTTCGGCAACTCGAGCAGCAGTAAATAAACCTAGACAGATAACTGTACTAATAAATGCGCTGGTCGCTGGATTAATGTCTTGCTTAAACCAAATCTCTAAGTTTTCAGGTAGATAATCAGGCACCATAAAGTACCAAATAAACAATTGAATTAAGAGTGGTACATTTCTAAATAAAGCAACATAACCTGCAGCTAAATTTGAAATGATTTTATTCGGTAACGTACGAGCAACACCAACGATTGTGCCAATGAATAAAGCAATAATCCAGCTGGTGAGGGCCAGTGCAATAGTCCAGCCTAAACCGGTAATAAACCAGTCTAAATAAATTTCACTGCCGATACCGGTGGGTTTAAAAAACACACCCCAGTCCCAATGATAATTCATCGATATTTTCTCCAAAGGTAAAAAAGCCGAGTAGTGGTGCTACTCGGCTTGCTGAGTATGCGGTGAATTACATTTGCTCGGCTGATTTGTCTGTTGGCTTAGCGATTAATTGTTTGAAATCATCTGACATTGGGAAGTTGAGGTTTAAGCCTTTTGGTGGAACAGGGCTTTCAAACCAGCGTTTGTAAATGGTGTTGATTTCACCTGATTTATAAGTGCTGGCAATGGCGCCATCAACGATCTTTTTAAATTGCGGATCATCTTTACGCAATAAGCAGCCATAAATTTCATATGATTGTGGCTTGCCGACGATTTCCCATTCGCTTGGTTTTTTGGCTTTTGCCATTTCACCGGCTAATAAAGCATCGTCCATCATAAATGCAACGGCGCGATTCGATTCAAGCATTAAGAAAGATTCGCCGTGATCTTTGGCGCTGATGATATTCATATTCATTTTTTTGTCTTCGTTCATTTTTTTCAAAATGCGCTCAGACGTCGTGCCAGCAGTAGTTACGACATTTTTGCCAGCCAAATCAGAGAAGTCTTTAATTGCTCCGCCTTTTTTAGTCAAAAGACGCGTGCCGATCTCAAAAATACCTAATGAGAATGCAACTTGTCGTTGGCGCTCAATATTGTTGGTGGTTGAGCCACACTCAACGTCAACGGTGCCGTTTTGTACTAGTGGGATACGGGTTTGTGAAGTAACTAAATTATAACGAACTTGTAAGTTCGGCATTTTAAGTTCTTTCTTTACTGCGTCAACGATTTTGTTAGAGAGGTCAACTGAGTAGCCAATCGGTTTTGCATCATTAGCAAGATAAGAGAATGGAATCGATGAGTCACGATGACCGAGTACAATGACACCACTTTCTTTTACTTTTTTTAAGGTGCCGCTGAGTTCTTCTGCGCCAACGTGTGCGGTGGTGAGTAGAGACATTGCAATGGCGAGAGGAAGTAATACTTTCATGTCGTGCTCCAAGATGTGAGGGTTTTGTTTTTTAAGTTTTTTTTCAGTATATGTAGAACTGAATAAAGCAACATCTAGGGATGTTCCTTACGGGAATACGGTAGTGTCAAGTCAATTGTTTGCATGCATAGAAGTTATATACACTGAATTATAATTTAGCTTGATAGACTGCAATGCTGTGGATTGTATGCTGATGGTGGGGTATTGTTTGTAACAGTATTTTAGCTAATTGCTACCGCGAGATACCCCATAAAAATGGCTGCCATAGGGCAGCCATTTTGTTTTTGCTTAATGTATTTTTCGCGTAATTATTGATCCATGGGGGTCAAGATTTGGCGTAAGAATTGTTTGGCGCGGTCGGTTTGTGGGTTGGTAAAAAAGTTTTCTGGCATGGTGTCTTCAACAATTTCACCATGATCGAGGAAAATGACTCGATCGGCGACTTCGCGTGCAAAGCCCATTTCGTGAGTAACCACCATCATGGTCATGCCCGATTCTGCCAGCTGCTTCATCACACCCAGCACTTCACCAATCATTTCAGGGTCGAGTGCGCTGGTGGGCTCATCAAATAGCATTACGCGTGGGTTCATCGCCAAACCACGGGCAATCGCTACACGCTGCTGTTGACCGCCTGACAGATTGCTTGGATAAGCGTCTTTCTTGTTTAATAGCCCAACACGTTCAAGTAATTCCAAAGCCTGCTGGTTAGCTTGTGCTGCAGGGACTTTCTTGACGTTAATTGGCGCTAAGGTGATGTTTTCTAATACCGATAAATGCGGATAAAGATTGAAGTGCTGAAACACAAAGCCGACTTCTTCACGCAGTTTATTGATATTGGTTTTGGTGCTATTGGCTTGAATGCCATCAACCCAAATTTCACCATCATTAATCGCTTCAAGTTGATTAATCGTCCGAATGAGGGTGGATTTCCCCGAGCCAGAGGGGCCACAGACCACAACCACCTCACCTTGCCTAACTTCAAGGTTGAGGTTTTTTAAGACATGGTGGTCGCGACCATACCATTTGTTGACATTATTAAAGCGAATCATGGTCACATTATCATTCATGGGTGAACCTGTTATTTTGTAAGGGTATTCAGGGTTAGCCTAGCGGGGAAAACCCTAGTTGGCCAAGGCATTGCTCAATGCCACATACTGGGCAACGCTCACATTCTCAGGGCGGCAGCTCGGGTCAATACCCAAATCAGCCAGTACTTGATCGTTGGCAATGCCTTTTAAATTATTGCGCAGTGTTTTGCGGCGTTGTGAAAATGAAGCTAACACCAGTTTACGCAGGTGATCTTCATTTTTAGCCGGATAAGGCAGCACGTCATAAGGCACCATCCGTACCACGGCCGAATCGACTTTCGGCGGTGGATCAAAGGATTCTGGTGGTACGTCAATAATATGATCCATCAGGTAGCGATATTGCAGCATGATGGAAAGACGGCCGTAATCGGTGGTGCTCGGTTCGGCGACCATGCGTTCAACGACTTCTTTTTGCAACATAAAGTGCATGTCGTAAATGATGTCGCTAAAGCTCGCCAGATGAAACAGCAATGGGGTTGAAATATTATACGGTAGGTTACCGACTAATTTAATCCGTTTGCCAGGGGCGATTTCACGCGCCAGCGCGCCAAAATCAAAATTGAGTGCGTCGGCATTGTGAATGACTAAACGCTCAGGAGGATAAATGCTCGATAAATGGCTGACAATATCACGGTCGATTTCGACGACATTCAGTTGCGGAACGCGGGCCAGTAGCGGTGCGGTTAGCGCAGCAAGGCCGGGACCGATTTCGACGACGACGTCGTCAGCTTGTGGGTCAACTGCGTTGATGATGCCAGCAATGACGCCTTGGTCTTGCAAAAAGTTTTGTCCAAAGCGTTTACGGGGAATATGTGCCATTTGAATCCTTGCCCCCAACGGGGACATACAAAAATAAAAAGCGAGATGTCTCGCTATTGTAAAGCAGTCGCATCGCGTGGTTTTTCCGTTGATCGATTCAGTTTATCGACCTATGCCGAAAAAAGAGTCCACGTGGTGCGCTGAAGTCCTTAAGTGTTGGCCGCTAATGTGGCGGCTAATTGAGTCGCAGCAATCAGGCTGCCGACCTCTGCGAGACCTTTACCGGCTAAGTCGAGCGCGGTGCCGTGATCCACTGAAGTACGAATGATCGGCAAGCCCAGCGTGATATTGATGCCTGCACCAAAGGTGGCAAATTTTAACACCGGCAGTCCTTGGTCATGATACATCGCCAACACCGCATCGCCTTGCGCCAAAATGGGCGGATTAAATAAAGTATCAGCGGGGAGTGGTCCGATTAAGTGCATGCCTTCGGCGCGTAACTGCTCAAGTACCGGAATGATGATATCCATTTCTTCACGGCCCATATGGCCACTTTCGCCGGCGTGTGGGTTGAGCCCCGCGACGATGATTTTGGGTTGCGCTAAGCCAAAATGCTGCTGTAAATCATGCTGCAAAATACGTAATGTGCTGCGTAATGCATCGCTAGTCACTGCGCTAGCGACGTCTTTGAGTGGCAAATGTGTGGTGGCCAAAGCGACTCGCATCATCTTGGCATCTGTGCCGTATTGACCGGCCAGCATCATCACCACCTGTGGGGTATGCGTCTTTTCTGCAAGGTATTCGGTATGTCCAGAGAAATACCCGCCGAGTTTGGCATCGTTGATCACCCCTTTGTGTAGGGGCGCAGTAACGATTGCGGCGAACTCACCTTGCATACAACCCGCAATGGCGCGATCAAGTAGCGCCAAAACATAGCTGGAATTTTGAGGATCAAGTTGCCCGGCAATACTGTTGACGACTAAGGGGATGTGCAAAATCGAAACGGGGGCGCTGACCTCGGCACGATATTCAGGCCAAGTCGCCACAATGGCAGGGTCAATCCCTACGCAACTGGCACGCTCAAGCAGCAATTGGCGATCAGCCAATAAAACGATAGGTGCGGGTATATTGCTCTGCGCTAATTGTATTGCAAGCTCAGGGCCAATACCTGCAGGTTCTCCGGTGGTGATCGCCAATGGTTTTTGCATTACTCGTCCTTTAGACGCAATTCAACGTGGGCGCGATCACGCAATTGGCGCAGCCAATCTTCGTATTGTTCTTCGGCTTTGCGTTGTTTTAATTCATTGCGTAATTTGAAACGCGCACGCTCTAAAGTCACGTCTTGTTTACGGCGCTCATCAACGCGAATCAAGTGGAAACCAAACGGCGTTTGTACCGGTTGACTCACTTCGCCCACTTTGAGTGAATTCATTACGGCTTCAAATTCAGGTACTGTTTCACCCGGATTGAGCCAGCCTAAATCACCGCCTTTGGGCGCGCTGGCATCATCGGAAAACGCTTTGGCGAGGTCTTCAAACTTTTCGCCATGCTCAATACGACTGCGAATTTGGCGTAATTTTTGCTGTGCATCGGTGGTCGAGGTGATTTCATTGCTGCGAATCAAAATATGCCGTACATGGCTTTGATCGACCACAACTTGTTCTTGTTGGCTACGCTTGTCCAGTAGTTTGAATAAATGAAACCCAGCTGGGCTACGCACCACATCCGTAATCCCACCCGGTTTGAGTTGGTCGAGCAAGCTAGTGAATGCCGGTGGCAAAGAGCCAGCAGGACGCCAACCTAATGAGCCCCCTTTATTGGCGTTTTGATCGGCGGAGTAGCTAGCAGCGACGCTGGCAAATGCGGCGCCGCTTTCCAGCTCTTTTTTGGCCGCTTGAATGCGTAAACGACGCGCTTGAATTTGGTCGGGCGCGGCATTTTCAGGTAATGGAATAAAAATCTGGGCCAAGTTATATTCCATTTGGACTTTATTGGCCGCTAGCTTGATGTAGTCATCAATTTCTGAATCAGTGACCACTACTTTGCTATCAATTTCGCGATCTTTTAAGCGAGCCAGTAGCATTTCTTGGCGAATTTGATCGCGAAATCCACGCCATGACATGCCAGTTTCTTCCAATTTTTGGCGAAACACCGGCAGGCTCATCTGATTTTGTGCCGCAATCCGGTTGATGGCCATTTCTAGCTGATTGTCATCAACGCGAATGCCGAGCTGCTGAGCGTATTGGGTCTGCAGCTGATCTAAAATCATCCGTTCCAGTACTTGTTCTTGCAATACTTGCTCAGGCGGCAATTGAACTTTTTGCTGTTCGAGGTTTTTGCGAATCGCGTTGATTTTTTGATTCAATTCCACCTGCGTAATCGCATTGCGATTCACAATTGCAATCACGCGATCGGCAGTAATAATTTCGGCCATTGCCGCACTACTAAAGAGCGCTAAAGTTAGCGTTGCGGTACGCAGCAAAGTCATAGTCTTCATACGGTTGTACAGCCTTTAACGAAGTTTTGGAGAGCGATAAGTGTCGGCGTAACCAGGAATGGATTGCTTTAATAAGCTAATCGGATTCATCCCCAATCCGGCCAAACCGCCTAATTCTAAGATTGCAAAGTAATTGGTTTTGTACGTGCTATTGGTAGTGACATAGCTTTGCGCAGCAAAACGCAGCGCCCAACAGCCGGCATTATATTCAACGCCAGCAATCGTCTCTAGTGCTTTGCGATCATTCAGTGAATAGTTGTAACGACCCACGGCATACCAGCCATTGCCCAGTGGCCATTGCCCCGAGATGTCGGCTTGTTCGATATTGGACGATTTATTATGCACGTAGCGTAGGTTAAGGGTTTTATATTCGCTCGGTGTCCAGCTGACGTTCAACTCCGAATTGATGGTGCTCTTGGTGTGTAAGTCTTGCTGTAATAAGTAGTTCACATTGACATTGTTGGGTAACTGGCTGCCCATCATCAAAAACATATTTGAGCTTTTTTGCTCATCGGTATTATCTGGGCCGGACAATGTCACTCGCGGCGAGGTGAAATAAAACTGTTGACCGACACCGGCGTAAAAGCGCTCAACCCCAGTGGCATCGTCAAAAATACGACTACTAATAGCCAAAGTCAGATTGTTGGCGTCATTAATTCGGTCATTACCGGTGAACTTATTTTCACTAAACAGCTGTGACCACGACAATGCCGCAACGGCTGAGTCGTAATTGGGAACATCGCTTTGTGATTTATACGGGGCATACACATAAAAAGCGCGTGGCTCTAAGGTTTGCACAATGTCTGAGCCAAACAAACTGCCTTCGCGCTCGAAAAAGAGTCCGGTATCCAGACTGGCAATCGGTACGACAAAGGATTGATTGCCCATGTCTTGGCCTGTTGCGCTTTCGGTGCGGTAGGTATTGGCGTGTACGCTTAAACGTGGGGTAATAAAGCCGTAGCTATTACTCATTGGTAGGCTAATGCTAGGGTTAATCCACGCGCGATCGCCCTGTACCAAGGATTGATTCACAAAGCGCGTGACTTCACCGCTGATTTTGGTTTCTAAACCATAACCAATTTGTGGGCTCGCGGTAAAATACCACTGTGGCATGCGCCAGTATGGATCTTCAACTGGGTTGGTTTCGGTTTGTAGTGTTTGATAGCGTTGCACGCGTAAATACGTGGACCAAAAATCACCGTTGTAATTGAGCAATGCTTCTTGCGGCAAGTTAACTTGCGAGGCACCCGCTAGCGTGTCAGAAAAATCAATAAAGTAATCTGAGTCGGATACTTTTTGATAATTAATACTTAACGACAAGCGATCGCTCAGCAGTTGATTGTGTTGGAAGTAAACGCCATACCGCTGTGTGTCAGTCGATTTGTCGTTAATTCCCGCCGCACGTAGGGTGCCGGCGTATTCGGGTTGCAGGTAGCGAAATTCACCACCGAGCATGACGCCACGCTCACCAAAATAGCTTGGCGTAATCGTCGCATCGTAATTGGGGGCAAGATTAAAGTAATACGGTTGGCTGTATTGCAAGCCATTGGTATTGCTATAGCCTAGCGTGGGTAATAAGAGGCCACTTTTGCGATCACCATTGAGTGGGAAATCTACAAAAGGGTAGTAAAAAAACGGTACGCCTTTAAATTCGGCCCAGCCATGCCAAGCTTGGCCATAATTACTGGTGTAATCGAGATCAATTTCTCTGGCGTGTAAATACCAATCGTCTTGCCCATCGCGGCAAGTGGTCATACGACCCTTTTGGATGGTGTACTTGTCTTTGCCGCCAAATAAAACTTTGACACCGTCACCACGCACTTGGCCTTCGGCCATGTGGTAAATCGGATTGTCCATTTCACCCAAGCGAGTCTGCACCGTCATATTCAGCGAGTCACCCTCAAGCGTATCGCCTTTTTGCGTAACTTTGACTTTATCGCCAGCATGAACTTGATCGGCCTCGAGTTCGTACTTTACCCAGTCGGCGTTGACCACCATGCCATCGCGATTGACGATGACATTGCCGCGCGCTTCTGAATATTTTCCTTCTTGGACGCTGGCTTGATCTGCTTCAATGAATAAGGGCGGCTCGGCGGCAGGGCTGGATGCCGCAGCATGGCTCAGTACCGGTAAAATGGCCAATGAGAACGCTACGATCTTGATGGTATAGGGAGGAGAATTACGCACCCGCATGTGGTTGTCGTCATTACTTTGATAGAATTGGTGGATTCTAGCAGTAAACGCGCTTAACTTTCTTAACAAACGTGGTAAACAGGAACGATATTTCTCATGAATCGCAGTGAACAGCTCTCCAATTGGTTGCAACAAGTGCGCGCTGCAACGCCGCAAAGCATCGTTTTAGCTGCTGCTGACGCCAGTGTGCGGCAATATTGGCGTGTGAGTTACGCCGATGGCTCGGTGGTGGTGATGGATTTTGATCCAGCCGTTTTTGATTGCGCGCCTTTTTTGGCGCGCCAGCAACAATTGGCCGGAGCCGGCATTGCCGTACCGCAAGTTTTTGAACAAGACTTGCAATTGGGTTTTGTCGTTTTGGAAGATTTAGGCGATGTGACTTTGGCCAGTGTTCTCAGCGAGACTAGCGCAAAAGAGTGGTATCTGCGTGCAATCAAATTGCTGGTTGAGATGCAGGCCAATACCTCTGATGATGATTTGCCGCTGTTTGATGCTGCTTTTGTTCAGCGTGAACTGGATATTTGCCGCGAGTGGTATTTTGGTCAGCAATTTGGCGTTACGTTGGCGGGTAAAGAATTGGCCACTTGGGAGCGCGCTTGCGCTTTGATTGTGCAGCAAATCATTCAACAGCCAACGCTGTTTATGCATCGCGATTTTCATTCCAGAAATATCTTGGTGCAAAACGATGCCTTGCGCTTGATTGATTTTCAAGATGCGGTCAAAGGGCCGATTGCTTACGATTTGGTGTCATTACTGCGTGATGCTTATGTCGAATGGGGTGAAACCTTTGTGCTGGATTTAACCATTCGTTATTGGGAACAAGCCCGCGCAGCCGGTTTAGCGGTGCATGACGATTTTGGTGACTTTTACTTGGCATTTGAAATGGCCGGTTTGCAGCGCCATTTAAAAATCTTGGGTTTATTTGCTCGTTTAAAATACCGCGATAATAAACCGCAATATCAAGCCGATATTCCCCGCGTATTTCATTATGTGCGCCAAGTTTGCTTGCGTTATAGCGAATTAACGCCATTAGGGCGTTTATTGGTGAACTTAAATGGCGAAAAAATCGAGTCTGGTTTTACTTTTTAATCCGCCGTTTTTTGCCGCATAGCGGGCGACTTTGCTGTGCGGTTTGCAGTCGTTACGCTTTGGCATCATTGGCTGGATGTTTGATTTGCAGTCTCGATCAGCATGGCGCTGGTCGAGCTTTTTTTTCGACTTTTTTTGATTGAGTTTCCAATGAAAGCAATGATTTTAGCGGCTGGCCGTGGTGAGCGGATGCGGCCTTTAACCGATGTGACGCCCAAGCCGTTACTTGAAGTGGGTGGTCAGCCGTTGATTGCTTGGCATTTAGCGCGCTTAGCGGCGGCTGGAATTCACGACGTGGTGATTAATCACGCTTGGCTCGGTGAGCAAATAGAAGCCGTGCTCGGTGATGGCTCGCAGTGGGGTGTGCGGATTCAATATTCAGCGGAAAGCACGGCGCTGGAAACCGCGGCCGGTATTGCCCGGGCGCTGCCATTATTGGGAGACGCACCATTTCTCGTGGTGAATGGCGATGTGCTGACCGACGTTGATTTTGTGGCTTTAAGCCAAACTGCGGCACAATTAAATCCGCAAACGCATTGGGCGCATTTGATGTTGGTGCCCAAGGCGGGCTATCCAACGGGGCGCGATCTGAGTTTGCGCGCAGGCTTGGTGGTGCCGTGCCAGAGCGACGATCAACCGCTGACTTTTTGCGGCGTTGCGGCTTACCACCCGCAATTTTTTGCCGATGTGCCTTCTGATCAGGCAATGCCTTTATTGCCTTGTTTATTGACCGCCATGGCGGCAGGGCGTGTGAGTGGTGAATGTCATCATGGGCAGTGGCTGGATGTGGGTACGGTGGAACGACTGGCATTGGCGCGGGCGCAATATGCCGCCAAGCTGTAACCTAAATTCAGCGTGGCGGAACACCGTAGTTTGATTGCGTCGTTGTGATGACTTGGGATTTGCGGCGTTGCCGAGTGCGCTTAAGCGTAATGAATTGAGCGTGTGCGCTTCCTAGAGGTGCGAATGCATCGCGCTTGTCTTTTGTTGCGCTGCAACGTAAATTAAAGTCGAGTTATCACGATGGGGAATTGCGATGTCTGAATCATCCGTGTTTACCGCTTTTTTGACTGAACAGGCGCAACGGACTCAAGTTTTGCAGCGGCAGCTACAGCAAATATTTGATCCTTTTGGTTTGCTGGCAACGACTCGAACAGCCCAGCAAGCATGGGCCAACCATCCATTTGAACTGGCGGATAATTTACATCGCTATGCAATGGATGGCTTTCAATTGCAAGCGGCGCTGTTGCGCCGATTTGCTGGCGAAGCGGATGTGGACTTAGTCGAACCGCAGCCAGACGACCCGCGTTTTAGCGATCCGATTTGGTCTGAGTCGCCATTTTGGGATAGCGTCAAAGAGTATTATTTATTTCAAACGCGCTGGATGCAAAACTCGCTGTATGCCACGCCAGGGCTCACTGAGGGTGAGCGGCGTAAGTCGGCATTTTGGTTGCGACAATTGTTGAATGCCTTGGCGCCAAATAATTTCTTATTGGGTAATCCCACTGCACTCAATAAAGCCATCACAACGCAAGGCGAGAGCCTGTGGCAAGGCTGGGATCATTTTGCGCGAGATGTTCGCGCTGGCGATATTGCCTTGACCGATTTGTCGGCATTCACCGTGGGCGAGAATCTGGCGACAACCCCCGGTGTAGTGGTGTATCGCAATGAACTCCTTGAAGTAATTCACTATCAGAGCAATACCCCTACAGTTCACCAAACACCGATTGTGCTGATTTCGCCGTGGATTAATAAGTACTACATCTTGGATTTAAATCCGGCCAAGAGCATGGTGAAATATTTGGTGGATCAAGGATTTTCGGTGTTTGTCACCAGTTGGAAAAATCCAGATGCCACAATGGCCGAGATTGGCTTGGATGATTATTTAACGCAGGGCATTGTGCCGATGATTCAAGTGGCTAAAGAAATCTCGGGCAGTGAGCAGGTGAATTTAGTCGGCTACTGCATTGGTGGTACTTTGGTGAGCCTTTATATGGCTTGGATTAATCGCCTTTCACCTGCTGCGGTGCCAGTGTCGTCGGTGACTTTACTGACCACATTGACCGATTTTTCTTGCCCGGGTGATATTGAAGTATTTATCGATGAAGACGGTCTGGATGCCATCGACGCCATTATGGAGCGGCAGGGCTATCTGGATGGCAAAGACATGGCTGCTAGCTTTCGAATGCTACGCAGCAATAGCTTGATTTGGCAGTATTGGCAAAGCAATTACCTATTGGGCGAGCCATCGACGGCATTTGATATCTTGTATTGGAATATGGATAGCACGCGAATGCCAAAAAAAATGCATCACACCTATTTGCGTGAGCTGTATTGGCATAATCGAATGATTGAGCCCGATGGTTTGCACTTGGCAGGCCAAGGTATTGATTTAGCTCGAATTACCCAGCCTATCTATATGGTGAGCGCCGAAGAAGACCATATCGCACCCTGGCAGCAAACCTTTACTTTGGCCCATCGGGTGAGCGCACCTGTGCGGTTAACCCTATCGACATCAGGCCATATCGTTGGCATTATTAATCCGCCTAGCCCTCAATCAAAGCGCAGTTTTCGACAAATTGCCTTTGATCAAAACCAAAACATTCCTGCGGCGCTTGGTCAGCAAGCACCGGTAGCGGGCTCTTGGTGGCCCAATTGGGTTGACTGGTTGCGCGGTTTTGCTGGCGCACAAATCAAACCCAAGTTAACCAGCCGACAACACCCTAATCTGGGCGCAGCCCCGGGGACGTATGTTTTGGAGTAAGAGGTTAGTCAGCGGTCTTTGCTTTGGCTTTTTGTTTTGATTCAATTTTAGTTTGCGCCAAAGCAATATCTCTATTTAGGTAGCATGAGTACAATGTCAGCATAAGCACTTTAATTCTGTCGTAAAGCTGAGTTAAAGCGAGAATAAGCCCTATTTTTACGTGCTGTTAGGCGGCAGTTCGGCCAAGCAGCGCGTGTTTAATCAAGTTGGCGCAAGAGCGCTTATATTCAATCTGAGGAAACTGTGATGGCAGCAACGCGTACTGATTTAGCAAATGCAATTCGTGCACTGGCGATGGATGCTGTGCAAAAAGCCAATTCGGGTCACCCTGGTGCGCCGATGGGTATGGCTGAGATTGGTTTAGCTTTGTGGGGCGGTAAAATGCGCTTTAACCCACAAAACACCGCTTGGGCTAACCGCGACCGCTTTGTGTTGTCGAACGGCCACGGCTCGATGTTGCAATATGCGTTATTGCACCTCACAGGCTTTGATGTGTCGATGGACGACATCAAAAACTTCCGTCAATTTCATTCAAAAACCCCGGGCCACCCAGAAGTGCATTACACCCCAGGTGTAGAAACGACGACGGGACCTTTGGGCCAAGGTATCACCAATGCCGTGGGTTTTGCATTGGCAGAAAAACTGCTTGCTGCGCAATTTAATAAACCAGGTCTGGACATCGTTGATCACCACACTTATGTCTTTATGGGTGATGGCTGCTTGATGGAAGGCATTTCACACGAGGCTTGCTCACTTGCCGGTACTTTGGGCTTGGGCAAATTGGTGGCATTCTGGGACGACAACGGTATTTCGATCGACGGCCATGTTGAAGGCTGGTTCACTGACGATACCCCAAAACGCTTTGAGTCTTATGGCTGGCATGTGATTGCTGGTGTTGATGGTCATGATGTGGATGCACTCAATGCCGCCATTGATGCCGCAAAAGCAGAAACCAACAAGCCAACTTTGATCTGCTGCAAAACCATCATCGGTAAAGGCTCACCCAACAAAGCGGCGAGCCATGATTGCCACGGCGCACCATTGGGTGATGCTGAAATCGCTGCAACGCGCGAAGCGATTGGCTGGCCGTATGCACCATTTGAAATCCCTGCTGATGTGTACGCAGGTTGGGATCGTAAAGCTGCTGGTGCTGCGTTTGAAGCCGAGTGGAACACGTTGTTTGCTAAGTACGCTGCACAATTTCCGACTGAAGCCGCTGAGTTTACTCGCCGCATGAAAGGCGATTTGCCAGCCAATTGGAATGACATTGTTGCTGCTGCCGTTTCAGATGCCAACAGCAAAGCTGAAACTATTGCGACACGTAAAGCCAGCCAAAATGCATTGTCAGCACTTTGCCCATCTGTGCCAGAAATGCTGGGCGGCTCTGCTGATTTGACCGGTTCAAACTTGACCAACTGGAAGGGCTCGACCAGCTTGAAAGTTGAAAACGGTCAAATTTCCGGCAATCACATCAGCTATGGCGTGCGTGAATTTGGTATGAGCGCGATTATGAACGGTATCGTGTTGCACGGTGGTTTCCGTCCATTCGGTGGCACGTTCTTGATGTTCTGCGAATACGCATTGAATGCATTGCGTATGGCTGCGTTGATGAAAACCAATAACATCTTCGTTTACACGCATGATTCAATTGGTCTGGGTGAAGATGGTCCTACGCATCAACCGATTGAACAATTGCAAACCTTGCGTTGCATCCCGAACATGAACACTTGGCGTCCATGCGACACCGTTGAATCGGTCGTAGCTTGGGCTGCTGCAATTGGCGAGCGTACTACGCCGTCATCATTGGTGTTCACGCGTCAAAACCTGCAATTCCAAGCGCGTACTGAGCAACAATTGGCGGATATTGCCAAAGGCGGCTACGTACTTGTTGATGCAGCTAACCCACAGTTGCTGATTTTGGCGACGGGTTCGGAAGTCGATTTAGCAGTGAAAGCTGCGGCGCAATTGCAAGCTGAAGGCGTTGCGGTTCGTGTGGTATCAATGCCATCAACCAATGTGTTTGATAAGCAAGATGCAGCGTACAAAGCATCGGTATTGCCAGCTGGCGTACCACGCTTGGCCGTCGAAGCGGCAACCAGCGACTTCTGGCGTAAATATGTCGGTCTTGAGGGCGATGTGATTGGTATGGATACGTTTGGTGAGTCTGCACCGGCAAATCTATTGTTCAAGCACTTTGGCTTCTCAGTTGAAAACGTAGTGGCGCGTGCGAAAGCTTTGCTGAAATAAGCGAGTGAGTTACTGCATGACCAAAGCGCCTTCGGGCGCTTTTTTATTGGCTATCGCGCCGATGAAAGTCGTTGATCTTGAGTCAGCATGAATGGCTTAAATCAGTGGTCGATTTAGCCTGTTATTTAACCGGCTAAATCGATGATCTAGGCTCCATTGAGCCCTGAATGAGGCAATCTTGTTTTAGTGTGAGTGTGTCGCTGCAGCGGGCATGTGAGCGATGTTTTTAACGTCAATGCTCACGTTGATCGCGCCGGCTTTGGCAAAGTTGAGCGTGAGCGCATGTTTTTCACCGGCAACAAGGCCTTTTTTTAGTCCAATTAGCATAATGTGATAGCCGCCTGGTGCGAGTGTCAGCGTTTGATTGCTAGCAACAGGGAGTCCAGCCGTCATTTGACGCATTTTCATCACGCCATCGCTTATTTTCATTTCATGAATCTCAGTTTTGCTTGCAAGGTCTGAGCTTGCTGATAGCAGTTGATCTGCCGTTTTGCTATTGATGGTCATAAAAACCCCGGCATTGGCTGCTTGAGGTGGCGTGGCTCGCGTCCAAACTTGATCCACTGACACGCTATCTTGCGCCAAGGATAGGTTTGCACTGAATGCAAGAGCCGCGAAAAGGGCGAGTTTTTTGAACATATTCTTTTCCAAAACAAGACAACTTAAAAAGACAGCCAGCCGTTATTGCACAGGCATTGACTGATGGCTGGCGAGGGAGTTGTCAGTATAACTGGATGAGGAATAAGTTTAAAAGCAGGGTATTTGTCAGTTGACTATAGCGGGATTAGGATTGGCTGTCGCGAAGCTGGTTTCTACCATGTTGTTTGGCAAAATACAGCGCAAGATCAGCCTCTTGAATCAGCACGCTCGCTTCCGCGTCACGGTTCGGTGTTGATGTGGCGCAGCCAATACTCACGGTGGCAATATGGTGCGGTGAGTCTGGGTGTGGCCGCTCGAGTTCACGAACGGCATCGAGTAATTGTTCGGCGATCGTGATGCAGCCAGCCATCGGTGTTGCCGGCAGTAAGACGATAAATTCTTCGCCGCCATAGCGAGCAATAATGTCGGTAGGTCGACGTAATGCCGCTTGCAGCGCTTTGGCAATCTCTTGCAAGCAGGTGTCGCCTTGTTGGTGGCCAAGTTGGTCGTTATAGCGTTTAAAAAAATCAATATCGATCATCAAGACACTCAGAGGATGCTTTTGTCGAATGGCTCGACGCCATTCTTCGGCTAATTTCTCTTCGTAATAGCGGCGATTGGGAATGCCGGTTAAGCCATCTTGATAGGCAAAACGATGCAATTCAGCGGCGCGTTCTTGCAAAATTTGCTCACGAATCACCGACGCGGTGACATCTTGGATTTGAATTAAGCAAAACTGTTCATTATCAAATTGCCGCAAAGGCGTGATTTGAATCTGTTGCTGCATTCTAAGGGGTACTTCGTCATTATTATGCAGGCGAAATAAATTAAATGGCGCTCGATTTAAACATTGCGATAAAAAAGAAGACTGATCTTTTTCGATTGCCAATTTAACGGCTTGCTCTACGCGAGTATTTTTTAATTCAGGGAAGGCAATACTTAAGGGTAAACCAATTAAGCCATCTGAATTACGCCCAGATGCTTTAACTAACCAGCGATTCCATAATGCAATTTCACCTTTACCATTTAAAATCAGGACGCCAAGTTCGAGTGCGTCAAAGGTGCTAAATAATAATAAAGGAGCATGGTTGTTCATCATTTAGCTTAGCTTTGTACCATCATGGTACCTAAAAATTGATTAATTGCCTCGCTGAGCAAATCGAGTGAGTTGGCATTCATAATAAAAATAACGTGTCCATGTAATTCACGAGACGCCAATGAAAATTGAATTTGTAGCACCATCACCACATGATCGGCATCGCACTCTTTGAGCACTGAGATACCTGAACCGATGTGTAGTGCTGGTAAACCACATTGAAAAGGTTGTTTGAAAATATCGGCTAGAGATCCTAAGCAAGAGTTGAGAATAATATTGCCAATTTCGGATAGGGCATCTTGTTCTAATTCGGTTAGTTGCTCGATGGGTAAGCTATTACCCATCATTAAACGAACTAAATCTAAGCTGCGTGCCTCAGGAAAAATGAGTAGCGCATTGCCGTGAAAACTGCCGTCAAAGCTTTGCCTGACACTACAGACACGCTGACTAGATCGTTCTAAATAATGGGCAGCCTCCTCGACGCTATAAAATTCAACCATCGGTACTGAGAGTAAAATTTCTTCGTTAATAATTTGGCTCATGCTGGCAGCAGCTTGACCCACGCTGATATTAAAAATTTCGCAGAGCGCATCGCGTTGCAGTGAGCCAAGTTCTAGCATGCTTAAGCTCCTGCAATCGTAAAGACTTTAAGAAGGGTGTCCGCAACGATGGGCTTGGGCACGAAGTGTAAGCCAGCGTTGAGTGCGCGCTCTTGCGTGCTGTTTTGGACATTGGCCGTCAGTAATGCAATAAAACAATCGGGCTGCAGGGCTTTGATGGCGGTGCCCGCTTCAATGCCATCGATACCGGGCATGTTAAGATCCATAGAAACGAAATCGATTTTGTGGGTTTTTGCTATTTCGATGGCATCTAATCCAGAACCGGCCTCAAGATAAACCCAGTCTGGACGTTGTGCGATGGCAAAAGATCGTATCATTATGCGTGAGACACGGCTGTCATCAACAATGAGCATGGTATAGGGCATGTGTTTATTCCAGCAGATAGTCAGTTCAGTGTAGGTATTTGCTGTGAAATTGCAATGTATGATGTTTTAAATTGGAGTTGTAGAATTACAAGATGATCTGGCGAATCGCTTTTTTAAGCTCATTATTACTGCATGCACTGGTGGTTTTTGCTTGGCAGGGGCGTTTTGCGACTGAGGCTGTGGCATCGGATCTCCCGCTTTTAGTGCTCTTGCAAGCGCCAGCGGTACTGAGCCCTGCGGTTGCAAAACAGCCCTCAGTTGTTCAATCAAATCGGCCTCCTTTACGGCAAACTACGACTGAAAAAAAACTTACGCCATCTTTGCCAAAGCCACGAGAGCACATAGCGGCACCGCTTACCAAACCACAAACTTCAGCGGCCAGTATGGGGCTTCAATCGCAGCAAACACAGATTGTGGGCTCCGCTGTTACATCAGCAGGTATGAGCGCTGCGGTCGTGGAGACCGCCGTGCAATATCGTGCGGCGTATTTAAATAACCCAGAGCCGGAAATGCCGCGTTTGTCACGCATGAAAATGGAAAGTGGCAAGGTTCAGCTACACGTGAAGGTCAGCGCAGCCGGTGAGCCAATTCAAGTCACGGTATTAAGTAGTAGTCATTACCCGCGTTTAGATCAGGCCGCGGTGGATACCGTGAAGACGCAGTGGCGATTTATCCCAGCCAAAAAGAACGGTGTGCCGATAGAGGCCAATGTTGTTTTTGCGATTGAATTTAATTTGAAATAAAGCTAGGCGATCTTTTAAAGCGATGAAAATACCAGAAATTCCCAGTCATGAAATTGAGTTTAGTGCCATTCGTGCGCAAGGCGCGGGAGGACAAAATGTCAATAAAGTTTCAAGTGCGGTGCATTTACGTTTTTCAATTCCAAACTCTTCATTGCCCACCGAATTTAAAAGCCGGCTATTGGCTTTAAATGATCAAAGAATTAATAAAGAAGGCGTAGTGGTCATTAAGGCGCAAACTTCGCGCAGTCAGGAAGCCAATCGTGCCGAGGCGCTGATGCGCTTAATGGCGCTGGTTGAAAGTGTCGCGGTATTGGCCAAACCACGCCGAGCAACCAAGCCCAGTTATGGTGCTAAACAACGTCGTTTGGATGGCAAACAGTTGCGAGGTTCAGTGAAAGCACTGCGGGGAAAAGTAACGTATTAAGGTGGTTTTTTTAGTGTGATTTGCTGTCGAATCAGGTTTGAAAAAAACCGACTGGCAAAGTCGGTTTGGATTGGGTCGCTGTAAAACGTTTAATTGGTTTTAAAGCGGTTTTCGTAAGCGAGGCTGGCTTGAATATTGAGCGCTTGGCACAGCTTGAAAAAAGCCGTTAGATGATGCGTGCGGATCAGGAGCATTTGCTTTTGATCACGATCACTAAAGTCGATTAAGGTGAAATTTGGATTGAGTTCATCTTGAATGGCTTTTAGTGCCGATGTCTCGCTCAATTCAGTCAAAGCGCTGGCTTGGAGTTCAAGCTCGCCTTCACCAAAAGCTTCGCTGATTTGCTGGTATAGCGCAGGCATTGCTTGGGCATTGAAAATCAAACCATCAGCGAGTTGCTCAAGCAGTACGACTTCCCACAGCGGCACGGCCGTTTCACTCGGATAAAAATCAGCGGCATGGCGAGCGCGATAGGCGATTGGATCTTGCTGAGCCGCGGTCACTTCGGCAGTCATGGCAAGAATGTCTTCATGCTCTAAACCGCCATCGGCGATTAATTCAAAGAGTTCAATAATTTGCGTTTGCATAAAATTCCAAAATAAGTAAACAGCGGCCATTCAATGGCTGCGGGCAACACGTGGGGAAGGTGTTGCCTCAAAGTTGAGTAATGAAGCAGTGAAAATAAGTAGGCAAGGGGTATTTGCCTCTAAGCCTTAATCTATGTAGCTTGGGATGCAATACACTACCAGCCTAGTCGCACTTAAAACCAGCGGATATAGGCACAAAAGCCAGGTTTTGGGCCAATCGTGGGGTGGTTACGACAGGTATTTGGGCGCTTGTCGTAAATGGTGCATAAACGAGTTTCTTCGTTTAAATAAATGCAATCACGGGTGCCGCGTCGGGCGAGGGTGTAAATTTCGTGTTTGAAATTAAAATGCTCGATAATTCGCGCTTTCATTAAGCGTTTGGCGATGTTTTTCGCCGGTTCGTCTTTATCGAATTCATCGACCACACCCATCCGGATTAAATCACCGATTTTGACTTCGACCGGCATGGTGCAACAGCCCGAATAGCAATCGTCGCATTTGCCTTTGGTGAATTTCACCCATGTATCAGGATCGTGGAGTTCGGTACGGTTGAGAATTTGGCGGGTCATGATGCGTTCAAAATCAAGAAAGGTGCGCAGCATACCACAGTCTGCGGCTCGCTAAGTAGTTGTTCTGGTAGAAAAAATATTACCTTAAGGCTGGTTGATGTTGGCTTTCCTAATCAGCTGGCGCGAAATTGCGATGAATTGGCCTTGATTAAAACAATTCAACGCCACCGTCATCAGCGGGTCTAGGTTTGGGGTCAAAGTTAATACTAATATTGCCCGCTTTAATGAGCGCGGTATGAATTGGGTCGCCGTGTAATATGGCATCAAATAAAACTTTTTCTTGTTCCATCGTGTATTGCGAGCGGATTTTTCTTTGTAAATCAAGCCATGCGTGGGCTTGGTGCGGCAAAGCATGATCGGAAACCAGTACCGCAAGTTCGCTAATCGTGCTGCAAACATGCTCCAGTCGTTGTGAAAGGCGATCATAAAATTGAAATGCGATGATCGACTGCATGTTTTGCGCATTAATTTCGCTGATTTTATTGGGTAGATCGAGTTCTGCCGGTAGTGTCGGTAAAATTTGGGTGAGATCGTTCCTCAGTGACTCAATATGCTGGCAAGTGACGGCAAAGGAGTCCGCTAAGGTGGTAAATGAAGCGCTGCCTTCTTCCATCGCATGGCGAACTTGAGCCACGGCGATGCCCATCATTAAAATGGTTTCACGAACTTGATCCCAAGCTAAATCTGGATTGTGTGCCGCCGAGCCACCCAAAGGTAATTCCACCATGGTTCAATCGTCCAAATAAAGGAATGATTCTTTATAGGTTGAAAGATTGAGTTCAGCTTGGGTTTATGTGTTGCCGAGCTATAAACGCTTAATCGGTGGTGCGAATCACTTTGAGTTGCCAGCTCAGTAGCAGCATGACCAGTGCCATTGTTAAACCAAAAATAGGCATGATCCAAGTGATGCTCAGTTGTGCCGCAAGCATGGCGGTGACCATCGCGTAAGAGACGGGCGATAGACCCATCGACACCATATTATTCAGGCTCATCACACGCCCTAACTTGTCGCGATCAGCGGACTGCTGAATCAATGACATCATCGGTACATTGTTGCCAGCGACGCCCATACCAATAAAAAATTGAATGGCCACTGCCGCCCAAATCCAAGGGGTATGCGCTAGCAAGGACAGTAAGACGCCTTCAAGAGCAATAATGACGGTAATCATCAGTAGACGTTTTTTATTCGGCGGGTAAAGCGTTAATAAAATACCGCCTAAGACCATGCCTGCAGCAAAAGCACTTTGTAAGAATGACAAGGTGCTGGCTTCGCCATGTAAATAATCAGCCACGATAATTGGAATGCCTAATGCCAGCGGCCCCATAAACAGCAGATTCGCGGTGATGTAAATCAGCATTAATGCGCGCAAAACCGGCGTTTGAATGGCATAAATGACGCCTTCTTTGAGTTCGGTGAGCATCGAGCTGGCTTGACGAATGGTTTGGTTACGTGGCTCTTTAATCCCTGCAATACATAATGTAGCAATAAACAACATGCCGCCGGTGAGGCTAAAAATCGCTTCGTAACTCATCAGCGCCAGCATTGCGCCGCCCAGTACCGGCCCAAATACCATGCCCACTTGATTGGTCGTGAGCATAATCGAATTGGCGCGTGTGAGATCGCCATCGGTAACAATGGCCGGCGTGAGCGTATCGCGAGCGGGCCAGAAAAAAGCGTCTAAGGCACCATAAAAGAAAGCAAAAGCGGTTAACGCCCATATATCTAAACGCTGTAAATACAGCAGCCCAACCAAAGCAAAGAGTAAGACAACTCGCAATGCTAAAGAAACTAAAATAATTCGGCTGCGCGACATGCGATCGGCCAATACGCCGCCGATGGCCATTAAGGCGATCCTTGGGATGGAGCCAGCGATCATCACCCAGCCTAATTGCTCTTTTGCACCTAAGGTTTTAACGACATACCAGGTTTCAGCCATCATGGCGATGGCGAGCGCAAAGTTACCAATGATGGAGGCTAGCCATAAAAGGCCAAAATTACGATTTTTAAATAAGTTGGGCTGTATTGACATAGATTTTAAAAATACGGCTTTTTTATTTGTATTGCTTTCGGCCTAGGGCCGTGACAGAGCAAGAGGGTGGCGGCAGCTTGTTATTGAAATATTGCGTTCAGAGTATGCGACTTTTTACGAAAGAATGCAGCTATCTCAGCGAAGAATGTTGATTTTACTTGGGTCGTTGTCAGGTAAGTCGGCAATAAAAACTTGAAGTGGTATTAGCTTGGTGAGGTCTTGAGCGGTGAAATGCACATGGTGAACATCAGGCTATGATAAAGGGACTTGTTATGTAAGGCAGATCGATGTATTTCGAATGTAAAACGGCAGGTGATTTGCCGCTGCAGTGGTTTTAGTGCTTTCCCGAATGATGAATTTCCTGATTTGGCAGCCGGTTTATTACCACCTACAGTGCGCTGGTGCAACGCAACAAGGAAAAAACTATGCCCCTCGTTTCTCTGAATCAAATTTTGGATCATGCTGCTGAACATGGTTATGGCGTACCTGCTTTTAATGTGAATAATTTGGAGCAAGTCCAAGCTATTTTGCAAGCTGCCGATGCCACACGCAGCCCAGTTATTTTGCAAGCCAGTGCGGGGGCTCGCAAATATGCGGGTGAGTTATTTTTGCGGCAAATGATTCAAGGCGCAGTAGCCAGTTATCCGCATTTACCGATTGTGATGCATCAAGATCATGGCACTAGCCCTGCGGTTTGTATGAGTGCGATTAGCAATGGCTTTTCGAGTGTGATGATGGATGGTTCATTAATGAGCGACGGTAAGACACCTGCAAGTTATGAATATAATCTTGAAGTGACTCGCGAAGTCGTAAAAATGGCGCATAGCTTTGGCGTTTCAGTTGAAGGCGAGCTCGGTTGCTTGGGCCGCTTAGATACGGGCATGGGTGAAGAAGAGGATGGCGTCGGCGCCAATCGGGCATTAACCCACGCTGAAATGTTAACCGACCCTTGGCAGGCCAAAGAATTTGTTTTGGCGACAGGAGTCGATGCGCTAGCGATTGCCATTGGTACCAGCCATGGCGCGTATAAATTCTCATCGCCACCGACTGGATCGGTGTTGGATATTGATCGCATTAAAGAAATTCATGATGTGATTCCCAATACCCATTTGGTAATGCACGGCTCTTCGAGTGTGCCGCAGGATTTATTGCAGCAAGTTCGAGATTTTGGCGGTGAGCTAAAACCAACTTGGGGTGTGCCGATTGAAGAAATCCAGCGGGCGATTCGTTGGGGGGTGCGCAAAATCAATATTGATACTGATTTGCGCTTGGCAATGACGGGGGCAATCCGCCGACATTTAATAGAAAATCCCGCCGATTTTGATCCGCGCCAATATTTAAAACCGGCCATTGCGGCCATGGCAGCGGTGTGTCATGCGCGTTATATTGATTTTGGTGCCGCTGGGCAAGCTGACAAAATCAAGCCAAAAGCATTAGAAAAAATGTTAGCTAAAGCATAGTAAATAGTGGGGTATTTGATGCTGGTCTTTAATTAATATGGCCTGCAATTAAATACCCCTGTTAGCGGTTAGGCGTCTGCAGTAAAGGCCGCGCCAAACGCAAAAAACCGTGACAAGACCTTCATCGCGCTGAGTTTACGTCGTCTTCTGGCCTACCTCGTTTGAGTTTATTCATCGGGTAGCGCATCTTTGAGTGCTTCAGCAATTTCTTCAAATTCATGCTGTATGACAATAAATGCATCGATCACGCGTGGATCAAAATGCGTGCCTTTACCTTCGATGATGATTTTTACTGCGGTTTCATGGCTCATTGGGGGTTTGTAGGCTCGCCTAGCACGTAAGGCATCATACACATCGGCCAGTGCCATTAAACGAGCAGACAGTGGAATTTGATCACCTACTAATTTTAGGGGGTAGCCACTACCGTCCCACTTTTCTTGATGCGAGTAAGCAATTTCTTTGGCGTAGCATAAAAAAGCGCTCTCTTTACCCATCACGGTTTCTGCGGCAAGAATGGCGTCGCGACCTAAGCGGCAATGTTCTTTCATCACTTCAAATTCGGCGCTATCGAGTTTGCCAGGTTTGAGCAAAATGGCATCAGGAATCCCGACTTTACCAATGTCATGCAGGGCTGCCGATTTTTCCAGTAAGGCAATATTGGCCAAGCTGAGTTGTTGGCAGAAATCAGGGTGGTGCATTAATTGAGTGGCGAGTCGTCCGACATAATGTTGCGTGCGACGAATATGATTGCCGGTATCGTTATCGCGTGTTTCAGCCAATGAAGCCATGGCTAAAATAATCGCATCTTGGGTGTGCTCTAATTCTTCGGTTCTTTCTTTGACTTTGGCATCTAAAATGTCATTTTGATTTTTAAGATTATTGAGTAATTGAAACAGCAATAAATGATTACGAACACGAGCCAATAAAATAGGGGGGCTCACTGGCTTTAAAATAAAGTCCACCGCGCCCACTTCAAAACCAAGCTGCTCATCAGCCACATCGGTCATTGCAGTGAGAAAAATAACCGGTATTTTACTCGTGCTAGGTTCTGCTTTTAGCCGGCGGCAGACTTCGTAGCCATCAATGCCTGGCATAATGATGTCGAGTAAAATCAAATCGGGTAATTCAAGTTGTACCACTTCAAGCGCCTGCTCGCCATTAATGGCAACTTTTAATCGATAGCTATCCTTTAGCAAGTGAATCAATAGCATCCTGTTTTCAGGGCTATCTTCAACAATCAGCAAAGTGGGTAGCGATTTCGTGGTCATTTAATTTAATTTCCAAAAATATAAGGTCGAAGATAAAAATAAAAATAAAATCTATAAAATCCTTAAATTGATATTTAGTTAACCGGCATTAATGATTCATTGGTAGTTAGTAACTTGTTTAATTTTGTATGTGCCGCTGATAAATCACAGCATTCAATCGTTGAGTTGAGATCAGAAAAATCATCGTTATTAAAAATTGAAGAGAACGTGGCTCGATTAACTTCAAAAAAATCCAGTGCCTCACAATCCATTTGTTTTAATAAGGATAGTAGTTCATTCAGTAATATTCGTTCTTCTGGGTTTGCCGAGCGCGCTGTGTTTTTTGTGGTATTAGTGGCATTGGATTGATTTTTTAAATTACATACCACATTGCCTATGGACTTTAATGCGGATTCAATATTGTTGAGCCAAGGGGTTAAGTCGTGCTGGTCATTTTCTGTGCGTAAAAAATGTTCAACAATACCGGCATCTTCAGCCAGTTGAGTTACACCTAAGTTAGCGGCGACACCTTTAATGGTGTGCGCATAACGAGAAGCTGTTGCTCGGTCGTTATTATTAATCGCCGCATTAATACGAGAAATACAATCGACTTCACTTTGACAAAATTGACGCATTAGCTGTAAATATAATGGCTTATTATTCATTAAGCGACTTAAACCACCGATTAAATCAATGCCGGGTAATTTAGCAATCGCGCTTAAGGTATTACTGATTTCGTTATCGGTTTGCTCTTTTGTTGATGGCGATGGCATTAAGCTGGTAGGTGAAGCGGTTTCACGCGCCGTATCAATATACTGAGCGGTGGCTAAATGCAGTATTGATGATTGCTCATTGAGTGGCGTAGCGGACTGTTTTTGTGTTTTCCAATGCTGCAAGCGCTCAAATAGAACTGCAGGGTCAATCGGTTTGGAAATATGATCGTTCATTCCAAGTGATAAGCAGCGTTCGCGCTCCTCGACCATTGCATGCGCGGTCATGGCGAGTAAGGGCACGGTATCGTAGCGTGCATCAGCGCGAATATGCCGACTAGCCTCATACCCATCCATTACGGGCATTTGCATGTCCATTAGAATGACTGAAAAATATTGATCTGGATGTTGCTCTAAAATGCTGATCGCTTCTTGGCCATGGTTGGCAATGGTCACTTCAATGCCGACTGAACTCATTAATTCAAAAGCAATTTGTTGATTAATTAAATTGTCCTCGGTGAGTAAGACGCGCATACCTTTGAGTAATGAGTGATTTTCTTGATCATGGCTGATTTGATCGCCGCTATTGGATTTTTGCTCCGGTGCAAACAGCTCGACCATACAATCGACTAAACTTGAAGCCGTCACCGGTTTAACAATTACGGCATCGAGCAAATCATCACGAACCGTTTGGTGAACTTCTTCACGCTCAAACGCAGTGACTAAAACAATGCGCGGTTGGTTTTGTCCGGGTAGATGCTGGCGAATTTCTCTGGCGGCGGTAATGCCATCCATTCCCGGCATTTGCCAATCCATTAAAATCAAATGGAAAGGGTTTTTGTGCTGCAAAGCACCTAAGGCCATTTCAACCGCTGCGGCACCAGAGTCACAAATTTCGATTTGCACTGGCATGGTCGATAAAATTTCATGCAATAGCTGGCGGGCGCTGTCGGTATCGTCGACGACTAAAATGCGTAAATTGTTGACCTTGGTCGGAAATACACGCGGCACATTTTCGATATCATCGTGACCAAACCACGCAGTGAAATAAAAGCAACTGCCCATGCCCGGCTGGCTAGTAAATGCCATTTGCCCAGACATAATTTCAACCAAGCGTTTACTAATGGTTAAACCCAGTCCGGTGCCACCATATTTGCGTGTGGTGCTGCTATCGGCCTGAGTAAAGGGTGAAAATAAATGCTCTTGTTGTTCTGGGGTCATGCCAATGCCGCTATCGCTAACTCTAAATTCGAGCTTCACGCGATTATCGAGTTGCTCTACTAAATTGATGCGAATATCGACCTCACCCTGATCGGTAAATTTGATGGCATTGTTAATCAGATTGGTTAGAATTTGGCCAAGCCGCAATGGGTCACCAATTAAATGGGCCGGAATGCCAGTTAAAGGATGAATAATAAATTCCAGCCCTTTTTCGTATGCTTTTTGGCTGGTGATTGTGCTGACATTCGTGAGCACTTGATCCAGTTCAAATTTGATCTGCTCAATATGCAGTTTGCCGGCTTCTATTTTTGAAAAGTCAAGAATGTCATTGATAATGCCGAGTAATGAAGTGCCTGCATTATGAATTTTGGCGACATAATCATGCTGCTTTGGATTTAAATCTGTTTTTAAGGCTAAGTGGCTCATGCCGATGATGGCATTCATTGGCGTGCGAATTTCATGGCTCATATTGGCTAAGAACATTGATTTTACGCTGGCCGCATCTTCGGCTTTGGCTTTGGCAATTTGTAGCTCAACTTCATTTTTCTTGCGCTGACTAATATCTCTGGCAAAGAGTGTTGCAACCCAATCTTCATTCTGTTGATAAATAGTAATGCCAACTTCAATAGATAGTTTGCTGCCACTTTTATTTTTTGCTTCTAAATCCCAAAATAAATTACCGACTTTATTTTTTGATTCTTCGTTTAAGTGATAACTTAAAATTTCATAGAGCAGAGATTTTTCGGGTAGTGCAATTAAATCAATGATTTGTTTGCCAATGGCAAATTGTCGCTCAAAACCAAAAGTCAGTTCTGCCGCACGATTCCAGTCGGTAATGATGCCTTGGTTGTTTAGTAAGGCGACCGCCACGGGAGCGCCTTCAAGAACCGCTCGAGAGCGCGCTTCGCTGTCGGTAAGGGCCATGGTTCGGCGTTCTATTTCTTGTTCTAAGCCATTTTGTTGTTCTGCTAATTGTGTATTGCGGCTAGATAGTTCAGCAAAAAGCGCTTCTCTGCTTGGCTGTGTGATGATTTCTTGTATTGATTGCAGTAATGAAGGCGAAACGTTTTGACCTGCAAACCCAAACGAGTAAGTCCATTGCGAGCTATTGCTCGCTGCTTGTTTTTTAAAAAAGGTTTCAATTTCTTTGGGGGCCACCGCAAGTGCATTGGCGGTTAAATAGATGTTTTGTTGGTCATAATGCAAGGTTAAAGCACCGATTTTGCCATCGACTAATGCACGAATAAGTAAAGAAAAGCCAATTGCATAAAAATCAATCAAATGGGGGGCGAGTTCAATACTTTGTAACACACGTCTAAATTTAGTTCGAGCGGTGAGTAAACTGGCTTCAGTATTGAGTTCGAGCTGTCCAAATGTTGCCGTTTTCATGGTAGATACCTCACTGCTAGACATGTCGCATCATCATGCTCTTTGCCATACTCTCGTAAGATCTCAACACAAAATCGATTTAGTGGCAGTGAAAACCAAGACATTAAGCGCCAATTATCTAGGTGTTCACTAATGCCATCAGTGACTAAAAAAATCAGATCACCAGCAATTAAAGGGGTTTCAACAATCCTTAGGGTCGGCATAATTTGACCCAAAATACCGGATTGCGCAGCAACACTTTTCGGTTGATCTTTCATTCGGTACAGCATGGTATTGCCAATGCCCACAGAACGAATTAAAGGTGGCTTTAAGTGGGCGAGCGTTAAGGCTGTTCCTCGGCTACCTTTGAGTTGAATATGTAACTCGTGCATTAAGCCCAAAATATCGCTGCTGGCATGGCTTTTTAGCCACGACTCACAAAAGCGCGCCAACTCGTGTGCTTCTTCGCCATGCCCAAGCACATCAATAATGCCAATGAGCAGGCTGTCTTCTAGATCAATCACCACATAGCCATCCCCAGTGACGGTTTCACCAAAGCAAGGTCGGCCAATATTGGCGTGTTGATATGGGCGTACGGTTGGCTGAGTCATTTCCATTGCGATACCTACATGCTGCAAATGCAGCGCAAACATCTGTTAAATTGATCAGTAAACGCGTTGTTTTTGATGTTGAATTTCGTATTTGATAGATGGCGACAGCGGGTTATTTCATTTGTTTTTGGCGCTGATTTAGTAATCATTAATCCATTTCTTTACGCGTATTCGGGTGCCGTGATTTATTTTTGATTGGATTTCAAATTCATCGACCATGCGTTTGACGCCGGGTAAGCCTAGTCCTAGCGTACCTTTGCTACTGAAATGGTCTTGCATCGCTTGCTCAATATTGGCAATCCCCGGGCCATGGTCTTCGGCAATAATTTCAATGCTGCAATTATTTTGGTAATGAATATAAACCTCACCATATTGCGCATATTTAATAATGTTCATGGCTAATTCAGAAATACATGTGGCAATTTGGGTGGCTAATCCGGTGTCGCTATAGCGTGACATGACTTCGGAATAAGTGAGCATGACAGCCCCCCTGACATCATCCTCGTTATTAATGTCAAAGCGCTCGCAAGGAAATTCCTTTTTAGCGTCCATCGAGTAACTCCAGCGCTTGTGCCACGCTGTTGGCACCTTGAATTGCATTGAGTGCGACATTGAGCGCGCATAAGCCCGCAATAATGCCGGGGCGTAAACCAACAACAATCGTTTTAGCGCCAATCAGTTTGAGCATATGCGTGGTGTTGACAATCTGAACAAAGCTTTCACCATCTAAAATGGTGATGCCTGAAACATCCAGCAATACGCCTCTGGCACCATATTTAATGGTCAAATTCAGTAGATCTTCTCGCAGCCATTGCAGCAAGATCGTATCGGGATCAAGTTGAATTGAGGCATACACGGCACCGGATACCATCGAGACCGGGATGCGCCGTTCTTCATTGGCAAAGTCCATTAGGTGACCGTACGACCAATGATTTTAAACGCTTGCTCTAGCGCATCACGCAGCGTGGCGGTTGAGTTCACCTCATCGACATTGATGCCAAGATTCACAATGGTTTGAGCAATGGCCGGCGAAATCCCTGAGATCAGGCTGGTACAGCCCATTAATCCCGTTGATTTGGTGATTTTAAATAAATGGTTGGCCACCGCCGAATCAACCACCGCCACGCCAGAAATATCCATAATGAAAACTTTGGCGCGGGTTTCACCAATGCGCGACAAAATGGTCATCATGATGTCTTGCGCGCGCTTAGAGTCGATGATGCCAACCACCGGCAGCATTAAAATGTCTTGCCAGATTTGTGTGACGGGGGTTGACATTTCCATCAGCGCTTTACTTTGCTTACTGATGCGCTCATTGATCAGGCGAGAATAGGTTTCAACGACAATCGTGATGTCAAAGTGCATGAGCTTGGTGAGCGCACTAATGGCCGAGCTGTACTCTTCGCTATACAGACCGCCATCGTAGAGTTTTTTAGTGAAAATAATAAATGACACATTCATTGCGGCAAAATAGCTGGGTAATGACAGGCCAACGCGGGCGTGGACTTCACCAATTTTTCGCCGCTCTTGCACATAAGTGTCATCAACACGGGCATTAAAAAAACTCCGCCAATAGTTGATTTGCTCGCTGCGCGCACGACCCATCACTTCAGGGTTGCTAAATAACACCTGGTATTCAGGCAGCTCAGCAATCCACTCGTAAAAAATCACCGCGTATTCTTCCAGTTTGGGGCTGATGATCGCGCCATACTTACGAACCATGACTAAATCGCTTTCGTCAAGATCATGCATTTTCATCAGGCCTGACGTTTTCATTTCTCTAAGATCAGTTTGCATGAGCTTAACCCTTTGTTTGGCTGACAGTATGGTTGCCATTGGTTTGGTATAGCAGACACGCTAAGCGCAAGCAATCCGATCCCTTGGCAAATCAATGACGTTTGTCGGCCAAGAAATCGAGGGTGGCGGCAATCGGGCCGATGAACTCGACGGGCGTGGGGGATAGAAGGGAGGGGCAAATCAACACGCCGCTTCGAGTCAGTCAATAATGGCTGGCGGCGTGTCTCAGGTGGGACTAATTGCTGATGTTAGTGATTTTGATACAGCGCGAGTGCCGCAGCGCGTTGCTCGGCATGGTCAACAATCGGTGGGAAATAATCAGTCTGCTCTAAGAAGCTCACAAACAATGCGCCGCGCCGCTCATTGGCAGAAAAAGCCCATGGCGAGTGAATTGCCACATCGGGTAGCTCGGCTAATTCGGGCACATAACGACGAATAAATTGACCGTTAGCATCGAATTTTTCCGATTGCAATACCGGGTTAAAGATGCGGTTATATGGCTGAGCATCGCAACCGGTGGACGCGGCCCATTGCCAGCCACCGTTATTACTAGCTAGATCGTAATCGAGTAAGTGTTCGGCAAAAAATTGCTCGCCCCAGCGCCAGTCAACCAGTAAATCTTTGACCAAAAAGCTGGCGGTAATCATGCGCAATCGATTGTGCATATAACCGGTTTGCGTTAATTGGCGCATTGCGGCGTCGACAATTGGGTAGCCGGTTTCACCGGCGCACCATGCCGCAAATAACTCGGGATGATTCGGGAACGGCAACTGATCGAATTCTGGCTTAAACGTATGCTCAACCACATCCGGCCGATGCCATAAAATTTGCGAATAAAATTCACGCCAGATGAGTTCCGATAACCAAGTTTCTGCGCCAATGCCGCCGTGTTCATGTGCAAAACGCACTAGCTCACGAATCGATACCGTACCAAAGCGGATGTGCGCCGATAGATAAGAAACGCCTTTAATCGCCGGAAAGTCACGAGCATCTTTGTAATCATTAATACGGCGTTTGAAGTCTTCGAATAACTTTTCGCCGCCACTCATGCCTAGCGGTACTTTTAGCTGGGTGAGATTGGTTTTGGCAAAGCCCAGCTCTTTAAGACTCGGGAAGTATTGTGGCTTCAGCGGCTTTAGCTGCTTGATCACGCGATTGACGGGGTAGGCCGCAACGTCTTGATCGCGCAGCGTGGCCAGCCACGTGCGTTTGTACGGCGAAAACACACTATACATGCCGCCGCTTTGCGATAAGATTTGATCTTGTTCAAAAATAACCTGGTCTTTATAGGTATTGAACGCTACGCCTTTTTCTTTAAGGCTTGCAGCTACATACCCATCACGTTCAATCGCTTGTGGCTCGTAATCGCGATTGCAATACACGGCGCTGATGTCAAATTGTTCGACCAGCGCTGGGATTTCCGTCCGAGGGTCGCCATGACGAATGACGAGATCGGTATTGTATTGGCGCAACTCGGTTTTGATTTCTTTAAGCGCTTCCCAAATAAACTCCACCCGGCGGTCTTGTTTAGGAAGATCTTTTAAGATTGTTGTGTCAAAAACAAAAGCCAAAATCACTTGGTCGGCATTTTTTAACGCTTCATACATCGCGTGATGGTCAAATAAGCGCAAATCGCGGCGCAGCCAGACGAGGGCAGTGGTAGTCATATTGATTCCTTTTCGTGGGTATCTGAAGCTAGGCTTTGATAAAAAGCGACTAGATTCATATACCTATTGAATGCAGCGCGCGAAGTGCGAATGGCGTGGGCTGCATTCTGTTGCATTTTTGAATATGCGCATCTTAACACTCTGCGCCTCGCTTGACTGTATATGTGTATTAGTTCAACAATACACGCAAACACCAACCAGCGGATTGCGCATGTTCATCTTAAACCCCGCTTTGCCCACGCCGATATATCGGCAAATCCAAGACCAAGTGCGCCGCTTGATTGCGGGTGGGCAATTACTGCCGGGCACCGCGCTGCCATCGGTGCGCGAGTTGGCCGAAATTCATGCCGTTAATCCCATGACGATTTCCAAAGCCTACAGCCTGCTTGAAGCCGAAGGCTTGTTGGCGCGGCAACGCGGTAAACCAATGACCGTCGCTGAGCACCCGCCGCCGCACATCTTAGCCAGTCTTCAATTACACACGATTTTGCGCGACACCATTACCGCCGCGCGCCAACTGGGATTGAGCGACGCCGAGCTAATCGCCGCCCTCCATGCTGAACTGAATCAGGATCAAGACCATGAATGATCGCAACCCTGCGGTATTAGAAACCTTAGTCACGGCTAAAGATGTCGCTCTTGGTGTCGTCAATTGTGCGGGGCAAACGCTGACGATTATGCCGGGGCAAGTGGTGGGCTTGCTGGGTAAAAACGGCGCGGGCAAAACCACCTTGCTTGATGGCTTGCTGGGCTATACGTTTTTGAACGCAGGGGAGGTGAGCCTATTTGGCCATAAGCCCACCGAATTACCCGCCGATGTTTGTAGCCAAATTGGCTTTGTTGCGCAGCAAGATGATTTGTTGCCGTGGCTCACCGGCAGCGAAATGCTGGCGGCGACGCGACTTTTTTATCCACATTGGAATCATCAATTAGTGGATCGTCTGCTTGATCGTTGGTCGGTGCCAACGTGGCAGAAAGTTAGCGATATGTCGGTCGGCGAGCGGCAAAAGTTGGCGCTGGTCGCTGCCATGGCGCATGAACCCAAGCTGCTGGTGCTGGATGAGCCTGCCGCCAGTTTAGACCAACTGGCACGCCGCGCTTTGATTGGTGAATTGATTGATATTGTCGCCGATGGCGAGCGATCTATTTTGTTATCCAGCCATATTTTCAGCGACATCGAGCGCGTTGCCAGCGAGGTGTGGTTGCTAGAAAAAGGCCGTATCACCTATCAAGGCGGCTTGGATGAACTGAAAGAGTCCGTCGTTCGCTTGCATTTAAGCAGACCGTTGCAAGTGAATGGCAGCTTGGCGCTGACCACCAAGCAGGTGATTCGCACCGAGGTGAATACAGGGCGAGAAACATGGATTATTCGTGGCTGGAATGAAGCGCTGGCTGCCGAATGCGCCGCCCAAATTACGTCGCCGTATCAGGTTGAAGCGCTGGGGCTGGAAGACGCTTTTGTGGAGATCTCGCAATGAGCTTGGGCTATCAAATCTTGGCAAGCTGGCGTGATCCGGCGGTGAAAGCGCAGCGGAAGTGGCTGTTTTTGCAGTTTTGGGGGCGTAGTGTTAATAAGCGAATTGGCTGGTTTTTTGCCTATTTGTTTTTTGCGTGTCTCTGCCTGCTGATGCCAGCGGAGCTGGTTAAGGGGTTTGGCTACTCAATAGGAATGTTGTGCTATATGCATGTACTGAGTACTGCGGAGGTCCTTGTTTCACTGAAAAAATGGCGTTTACGAGCAGCTCAATTACAAATAGTAGCTGCGCAAGCTTTGTTGTTATATGGGGTAGTCTGGTGTGGGCTAGGAGTAATCATTTGGTATCGAACAGCAAATTCAACCATTTTATTTTTACTCAGCTTTCTGTTGTTGCTGATGCTCATGCTGAGTTTAATGCTGCCACAGGCGATTACCAATAAGCACCCTAATCCTTTGCAAGCAGAAATGTTTCAAGTGCAAGGGGGTTTAATTCCATTGGCTCTATCACTTGGATTTATTGTGTTTCCACAATATGAATGGTTGATACGGCAAATATTTATTTTCAGCTCGAGTTGCTTACTGATAGCGGTAATTTGGCAGTTTACGCAATTTGCGCGTCCAAGACAGTTTGCAAATGTTGAGTTAGTAGAAAAGTGTGTAGAAAAGTTAAAACCTAAGTCAAAACACCCGATGTTGTTGCAGCTAGAAATGAATATGGGTGGGGCATTAGATCAAAAAGGGTTGCGTAAAATTTTTGTCTCATCATTTTTGTTTCCATATGCTTTTATATTAGCTTCTCAGCATCTACTGCGAATGCCTACGCTGGATCAATGGGGGGCTGGAGCATTATTTTTAATGTTACTTCCTGGATTTCTTGCCATGTTTGCGTCAGGTCGCCAGCAGTGGTCAGGTTCGTGGTTTACTCGCAGTCATAGTCGCTCGAAGTTATGGCGAGAAGATGAGCAACTTTTTGTTGCGGTATTGTTGTTCAATGCCGTCCTGCATTCCGTGCTGATGTTCATCTTCCGAATTGATAGTTTGACTAATATTTTCAATGGCGCGTTGTTATTCGTGTTTGGTCTGGCCAGCCTGAGATATTTAGTTTTCAGTCTGCAATGGATGTGGCTTTATGGATTAAGTGCAGATGGTCGGGTTTTGCAAACAGGCGCTATGCCAACGTATCTCTCTATATTCCCTATCTTTATCGTGGTGTCGATAATTTGGAATTCAGGTGCTCAGAATCAAATCCATTTAATGATTGCGGTGTTTGCGCTCTTTTCGTTGATTTTGGCTTTTATTTCTTACCGCAAAGCACTGAAAATTGATTTGGGCGCGATTCGGCGCGCGAAACGAAGTTAACTCACGGTGTATTGTTTCCTATGCGTTGATCATAAAGACCTCTGGACTCATACCCATAGGTCTTGATCTTTTTTACTTGAGCCGATGTTGAGTCGTCGCTTAGTCGCAGCGACTTTGTAAAAGCTATGCGATAATTGGGTTATGGAAAACGCCAACACAATGAATCTTTCTCGACACTTCCTGATCGCGATGCCGAATCTGGTCGATCCTATTTTCGCTAAATCACTCACTTATGTGTGTGAACACAATGAAAAAGGCGCGATGGGGGTGATTATGAACCGTCCGCTCGGCATGACGCTGACGACCTTATTTGAACAAATCGATCTGGAAATGCATCGTCCAGATGTGGCGGAATTGCCGGTTCATTTCGGCGGGCCAGTGCAGACCGACCGTGGCTTTGTGTTGCATACCCCATTGGGCGATTGGCAATCTTCTTTAATTATTTCACCCGAAATCGGTTTAACCACGTCAAAAGATATTTTATTGGCGGTGAGCGAAGGCAAGGGGCCAGAAAAACTATTTGTTTCTTTGGGCTTTGCCGGTTGGGAAGCGGGCCAGCTAGAAAAAGAAATCTTTGAGAATTCTTGGCTGACGGTGCCGGTTGAAACGATGCAACAACTGTTTGATATCCCTTCTGAAGAACGCTATGCCGCTGCGCTGGCTTTATTGGGCGTGGATGTGGCGATGTTGTCCAAAGAGATTGGTCACGCATGAGTACGATTTTAGCTTTTGATTTTGGTGAAGTGCGAATCGGCGTGGCCACGGGTTCGACCGAAATCGGCATTGCGACGCCCGTTGAAACCATTGCTTTTGAAGAAAACGATAAAAAATTTGCCCGCATCGAGGCGCTGATTAAAGAATGGCAACCTTCGTTGTTGGTGGTGGGTTTGCCGTGTTATCTCGATGGTACCGAGCATGATATGACACGCATGGCTCGTCGCTTTGCTAATCGCCTGAATGGGCGATTTTCTTTGCCGGTGCATTTGGTCGATGAGCGCTTAAGTAGTGCGGCGGCCAGCTCGGCTTTAAATGAGACGGGCTTAAAAGGTCGTAAACAAAAAACTGCGTTGGATCAAGTGGCGGCGATGCAAATTCTGCAAACTTACTTTGATACACCGCCCGTCTAAAGACGCTAGAAAAAATATTTGCCACAGAGGCAGACAGACACAGAGCAAGCGAAAACTGTGTAGTGGAAATTATGCAGTTCTCTGTGCCTTTGTGCCGCTGTGGTGGGTTTAAAACGAATTTACTTCGCGAGGAAGCTATGTATAACCCGCAACTGAACGCCCAAGGTGAGTTGATTCATTTACTCACCACCGAAGGGCTGCCGCGTCGTGTTTTGACGCAGATTTTGGATAAAGCCGCCGAGTTTGTCTCGGGCGGTGAGCTGGTGAATCAAAAATTCGCCGATTTAGCTGGCACTTCGGTGTTTAACTTGTTTTTTGAAAACTCAACGCGTACCCGTACGACGTTTGAAATCGCGGCCAAACGCCTGTCGGCCGATGTGTCGAGCTTGAATATTCAAGCTTCCAGTACCGCTAAAGGCGAAACGCTGCTCGATACGATTCACAATATTGAAGCGATGGGCGCGAATTTATTCGTTGTTCGCCATTCAGATTCGGGCGCAGCGCATCTGATTGCCAAGCATGTGAAGCCGGGCGTCGCGGTGGTGAATGCTGGCGACGGTCGCCACGCGCATCCAACGCAAGCCATGCTCGATATGTTCACTATTCGCCATTACAAAGGTGACTTTACCAATTTGCGCGTGGCGATTGTGGGCGATGTATTGCATAGCCGCGTGGCGCGCTCGCAAATTCATGCTTTATCGACTTTGGGTTGCCCAGATATTCGTGTCATCGCGCCAAAAACCTTGTTGCCAACGGGTATTGAGCAGCTTGGGGTGCATGTGTATCACGATATGGAAGCAGGCCTGAAAGACGTGGATGTGGTGGCGATGTTGCGCCTACAAAATGAGCGTATGGCTGGGGCGTATCTGCCGTCAACGCAGGAATTCTTTAAAGTCTACGGCCTGACCCAAGAAAAATTGGCATTTGCTAAGCCCGATGCGATTGTGCTGCACCCGGGGCCGATGAATCGCGGCGTTGAGATTGATTCGGCCGTGGCCGATGGTGATCAAGCGGTGATCTTGCCGCAAGTGACGTTTGGTATCGCGGTGCGCATGGCGGTGCTGAGCATCGTGGCGGCCAATCAACGTGAATTGATTTAAGTGGATAAAAAAACATGAACCACAGAGGCACAAAGGCGCAGAGAAAAATCTAAAGTTCATCATTGTGTGGCAGGTCATGCCATTGAATGGGATGAAGTCTCTGTGTCTCTGCGCCTCTGTGGTGAGTTTTTATCGCACGTCGAGGGTGAAAATGAAAAATATTCTGATTAAAAATGGTTGCTTGGTCGATCCGATTGCCGGTACGGAGCAAGTGGCTGATTTGTATTTAGCGGGTGGCAAAATCGCCGCCGTGGGTGCTGCGCCTGCTGGGTTTGTGATTGATGAAACCATTGATGCAACGGGCTTGATCGTGGCTCCGGGTTTGGTTGATTTAGCCGCGCGTTTGCGTGAACCGGGTTTTGAGTACAAAGCAACGCTCAAATCGGAAATGGCGGCGGCCGTTGCCGGTGGCGTAACCAGCGTGGTGTGTCCGCCCGATACGGATCCGGTGCTCGACGAGTCAGGCTTGGTGATGAATTTACGCCAACGGGCTAAAAATCTCGATTTAGCGCGGCTTTATCCGGTTGGCGCGTTAACCGTGGGGCTCAAGGGTAAAGAAATTACCGAAATGGCGATGCTGGATGAGGCCGGTTGCGTAGCGTTTTCGCAAGGCGATGTGCCGATTGCCGACTTGCAAGTGCTGTATCGCGCAATGCAGTATGCGGCTAATTTTGGCTATGAGTTGCGCTTGCGCCCTGAAGAAGCATCGTTGGTCAATGATGGTGTGGCGCACGATGGTCCGTATGCATCTCGCCTCGGGCTGACTGGGATTCCGGTGATTGCTGAAACCATCGCCGTCGCGCAAATTGTGCAATTGATGCGCGCCACCGGTTGCCGCGTGCATTTAGCGCGGATGTCGAGCGCTGCGGGTTTGGATTTGGTTCGCGCAGCGAAAGCGCAAGGGCTGCCACTGACGTGCGACGTGAGCATCAATCACATTCATTTGGCCGATATTGATATTGGCTTCTTTGATAGCCAATACCGTTTTGATCCGCCACTGCGGGCGGTTTCTGATCGCGATGCGATTGTTAAAGCGCTGAACGATGGCACCATTGATGCGATTTGCTCGGATCATTCGCCGGTTGATGATGATGGTAAATTGCTACCGTTTGCGCAAGCTGAACGCGGCGCAACGGGCTTGGAATTATTGCTGCCGCTAACGCTGAAATGGGCTAGCAGCCAGCACATCAGCTTGCCGCAAGCACTGGCAAAAATCTCGTCAATGCCAGCCAAAATGCTCGGTTTTGAAGCGGGTTTAGCCGTTGGCAATCGCGCTGACTTGGTGGTGTTTGACGCCAACGCACATTGGCAAGTGATTCCTGAGCGCCTAAAAAGCCAAGGTAAAAACACGCCATTTATTGGGCATGAAATGCTCGGTAAAGTGAAATATACCTTGGTGAAGGGGAAAGTGGTTTTTGCTTGATAGTTAGGTATGTTGCGATAGGCTATATATAGATAGGCTTATGGTGATATACGGCTATGATGTATACAAGGGCAGCGCGGAGCTGCCCTTTTTGTTGTCTTGATTATTTCGGTAGTGCTTGCCCTTTCGGCCACAGCAGCCACAGGCTACCGCTTTGCTTCATTTCTCCAGCGAGTTCACCTGCTGCGTCGCCCGTTCCCCAAAAGAAATCGGCTCGAACACTGCCGCGAATGGCGCCGCCCGTGTCTTGCGCTGCGACTAAACGATGGATGCCGCCAGCGTTATCGGGCCGTGTGGTGGCGATAAACACCATGCTGCCCAGCGGGACCGTATTCGGGTCGATGGCGATGCTGTAGGCCGCAGTGAGTGGTACGCCGAGCGAGCCGATTGGACCCTCATTGCTGGCCGGTAAAGTGCGGAAAAACACATAGCTTGGATTGCTATTGAGTAATTCATTCACCCGCTTAGGATTGGCTTTGGCCCAAGCGCGAATGGTTTGCATTGAGACTTCGCTGGCCGGCAGCAAGCCTTGTTCAACCAACCAACGCCCGACGGGCTTATACGGGCGACCATTTTGGTCGGCGTAGCCTAAGCGCAATTGTTCACCATTGCTGAGTTGAACGCGCCCAGAGCCTTGAATTTGCAAAAATTGCACGTCCATTGGATCGTTCAGCCAAGCCAATACCGGGGCATTGACACCATTTTTGACAATCTCGGCGCGGTCGGGAAAAGGCACTAGTTTATTGCCGAGCACTTTGCCGCGTAAGCGTTTGCCTTTGAGTTCAGGATAAACGCTATCCAAGGCCACGGTAATCATGTCTCGCGGTGGGCCGTAAACGGCTTGATTGGCGGTATGGGTCTGCGTGAGGCTACCGGCATAGACTGGTTCGTAATACCCAGTAATTAATCCCGTGGTGCTTTGGTCTGGATTTTGTAATTGGTAGGGCGTAAGTCGGGCTTGTAGAAACTGGCGAATAGCCGGTGTCGTTAGCGCTACATTGGCGGCGTCTTGGCAAATCGGCGACCAAATTGGATTTTTTTGTAGCCGAGCGCAGCCATTACGCCATGCCTGAAAACCTTTGATCAGTTCATCTTGTGACCAAGCGGGTAGCGCTTGCCAGCTGCTGGCGACATAGCGCGGTGCGGCGGCTGTTGTGGGGCTGGTGGTTTCTGGGGAGGTGCTTGGTGTTGGGCTAGGTTGCGCTGGCGGTTTGACTGGTGCAGTGCCGCAGGCGGTAAAAAAACTGGCCAGCAACAAGCTGGCCAGTGTGTGCTTTAACGCCAAAGCAGGACGTTTGGCGGGGCGACGTTCAATCATTGTGATCCGTTTTAACTGTGTTCAGGGTTAGGGTCGATATTTTGTTTAAAAGCGGCTAAGCCGGCTTTTTGCATTTCGAGTGTTTTCACCGTCATTTGCAGCATGCCAATTTGCATGCTGAGCCATTGCTCGACGGTTTTACATTCGACAATTTTACGCTCGATTTCTTCTTCGGTCAGCGGTGGAATAAATGGATTACTCGCACCTTGCTTTAACATATTGGCAAAAAAGCCAAAGGGATCGCTTGGATTAAATTCACTCATTATTTTGCTCCTCAGCCATTGCGGCTTCAACAGCTGCCAATGCCGCCATATTAATAATACGGCGAACTGATGCCGTTGGGGTCAAAATATGCACCGGTTTGGCCATGCCCATCAAAATCGGACCAATCGTCACGCCATCGACAGCGGTGGCTTTGAGCAAGTTAAACGAAATATTCGCCGCATCTAAATTCGGCATAATCAGAATATTGGCTTCCCCTTTGAGGCGGGAATTAGGAAATACCTGCGCCCGAATGGCGGTTGAGAGCGCCGCATCACCGTGCATTTCACCGTCGATTTCTAATTCCGGGGCTTGCTCGGTGACAATCCGTAGCGCCTCTTGCATTTTACGCGCTGACGGGCTGTCGTTACTGCCAAAGCTTGAATGGCTCAATAGCGCCGCTTTTGGGGCAATACCAAATTTACGTACCGCTTCAGCCGCCATCATGGTGATTTCAGCCAGTTGTTCGGCGTTAGGGTCGGCATTGACATAGGTGTCGGTGATGAAAATATTGCCCGAATGCAACAGCAAAATATTCATTGCCGCTGTGGTCGAGACGCCCGGTTTTAAGCCCAGCACATTTTTAACGTGCGCCAAGTGATTGTGATACAAACCGTAAGTACCGCAAATCATGGCGTCAGCTTCACCACGTTCGACCATTAAAGCGCCAATGAGCGTCGTTTTGCGGCGTACTTCAGCTTTGGCGAGGTCTTCTGAAACGCCTTTGCGTTGCATGATGCTGTAATACAGCTGCCAATATTCGCGATAGCGCGGGTCATTTTCTGGATTACAAACTTCAAAGTCGATACCAAGGCGAATGCGCAAACCGAGCTTTTCAATTCGTGCCTCAATCACCGGCGGGCGACCGATGAGAATGGGTTGGCATAAGCGCATGTCGAGTAATTCTTGGACGGCATGCAAGGTACGCTCATCTTCGCCTTCACAAAACACCACGCGTTTTTGCGCTTTTTTGGCAGCCATAAATACGGGCCGCATAAAGAGACTCGATTTATAAACAAATTGCGTGAGTTCTTCGATATACGTTGCCCAATCTTCAATCGGGCGCGTGGCGACGCCGCTGTCCATTGCCGCTTTGGCGACAGCGGGGGCGATTTTTACGATTAGACGCGGATCAAACGGCGTTGGGATTAAATACTCTGCGCCAAAAGCCAGTGATTTGCCGCTATAGGCATTGGCAACCACATCGGACAATTCGGCGTGTGCCAGCTCGGCAATGGCGTTCACTGCCGCGTGTTTCATCGCTTCATTAATCGTGGTCGCACCGACATCGAGCGCGCCACGGAAGATAAATGGGAAGCAAAGTACGTTATTAACTTGATTTGGATAGTCCGAGCGACCCGTACAAATAATCGCATCCGGGCGTGCTGCGCGGGCTTCTGGCGGGGTTACTTCAGGATTTGGATTGGCCAGTGCCAAGATCAATGGCGACACGGCCATGGTTTTGAGCATTTCGGCATCAATCGCGCCTGGGCCCGATAGGCCTAAGAAAATATCGGCGCCAACCAGCGCTTGAGCTGGGGTGCGAATGTCCGTGTCGCGCGCGTAACGCTGCTTGGTTTCGTCTAGCGGGCCACGGCCGTTATAAATCACGCCTTTAGAGTCGCAAACAAAGATATTGCTTTTTTGTACGCCCAAAGAAACCAGTAAGTCTAAACACGCAATTGCGGCGGCACCGGCGCCGGAGGCGACTAATTTAACATCAGCGATGTTTTTATTGAGTAAGGCAAGGGCGTTTTTGACGGCAGCGCCGACAATAATTGCCGTGCCATGCTGGTCATCATGAAACACCGGAATATTCATTCGCTCGCGAAGTTTTTTCTCTACATAAAAACATTCGGGCGCTTTAATGTCTTCGAGGTTGATGCCGCCAAAAGTCGGTTCGAGCGAGGCGATGATTTCAATCAGTTTGTCGGGGTCGTTTTCGTCGATTTCAATATCAAAAACGTCGATGCCGGCGAATTTTTTAAACAATACACCTTTGCCTTCCATGACCGGTTTGCCGGCCAAAGGGCCAATATTGCCCAAGCCTAAAACGGCAGTGCCATTGGTAACCACGGCGACTAAATTACCGCGCGCGGTTAAATTGCGCGCTTCGGATGGATCGGCAACGATGGCATCGCAGGCTGCTGCCACGCCGGGTGAATAAGCTAATGCTAAGTCGCGCTGGCTAGCGAGCCCTTTGGTGGGCACCACTTGAATCTTGCCGGGTTTTGGGAAACGGTGATATTCAAGTGCTTTCTTTCTGAGTTCTTCGTCCATGATCTGCCCCTGGTGCGTGTATCGATGTGAGTTGATGCTGGGGGAATATGACGCTGAAAAGTATTAGGGATATTCCCACAGACAGATAAAAAAGAGCATCGATGACTAAAAAGTGAGTCTAAATATTATAGGTATTGCTTTCTGATTGGTGTTGTTAATAGTTTACGAGGCTATACCCTGTATTTATGATGATTGTTTTATGCTGCGTAATTAAAACAACATGATGTCATCACTTGGTTCTTCGGGCTCGGGTGGCACGGCCGGAACAGCTTGTGGCGATCGTTGAGTTAGATAAATCAAGGTGGCGATAACATGAGAAAACTCATCGTCTAGCGATAAACCTTGATCGTATATTTGGGTGGCTGCAGCCAGACTATGCGCAATCATATCTAGTAGTGCCCCTTCTTGTGAATCGGTGAGGCCTAAATACACCATCTTGTGTTCAAACTGATCTTGTAATTCGCTAAACAATAGCATTGATGAACTCGCTTGATGGCGATATTCGTTTTCTAGTTTTTGAATAGAGGATTGAATTAAGGTAATCGCATTTAAGGTGAGCTGCTGCTGAGCGCGAATTTGCGTTTCATTTAAAATACCGTCCAGTCGTGTTTCGGCCGCTTCGACCAAAATAGCGATATGGTCGCGTAAACGGCCACACAAATCGGGCTGGTTCACCGGCATATCTTTGACTTGCAAGATAATTCTGGGGAAATTAATCACCAATCGTTTGCCCATCTCATAAATACGTTGTGGGTCTTGCGCCAATGTTTGTAGCATATGCTCTTCGAGCGGGCTGCTGCGTCCTTGGCTATTGAGTGTGAGTAAGGTGTCTTGTTGATGAATTTGGGCGGCAACTTGTACATTGAATTTGGCGGTTGTATGGACTAGCGCTTTGAGTAAGCTGGCTTCATCGGGCGCCAAACTGGCGCGTTTAAAAAAACTAATCACTTTGCCTAATTCTGCCGAATTAGAGATGGCTTGCATCGCCGTAACGGTCGCCGCTTGGACTGAGCTGCGCAGTTGCTGTGTTTCTTCAATGCTGCGTTGAAACAATAACAATTTTTGTTGTAATTCATCATTACTAAACGGCTTGCTAATAAAGTCGTCCGCGCCAGCGCCATAAGCGGCGACATAATCGGCTTTTTCAGTACTGGCAATAAACAATATTTGGCCATTTGGGTTGTTTGTTTTGTAGCTTTGGCAAACTGCATAGGCTGTCTGATCGGCCAAATTACCGTCGATCAGTAGAATATCGGGTTGCGCATGCTCAAGTAGCGCCATTGCATTTGAGCCGTTTTCAGCCATTTGTATTACAAAATGTGCCTCGATATTGGGCCGCAAAGCATCGTAAGCAGAACAATCTGGATCAACAATGAGTAGCGTGAGTGGCATTGGCTAAATTTCCATTGAAATGGCCGGAAATAACAATGACCTTCGCGTGCGCTAGGCCAAAGCAGAACGCGCCTGCTTTGGCTCTTTATAGGTTATATTTTTAAGTATTGGCAGTTTAGTGACAGTTTGATGTTGGATTAAAAGTAATACATCCCCATTGCAGTTTTGACTTTATGCAAGGTGAGCGCGGCAGTTTGTCGAGCTTTGGCTGAGCCACATAGCAATAGCGACAAAATGGCATCGGGGTCTTTGGCTAATTGTGCACGGCGTTCGCGAATCGGGCCGATCAGGGCTTGTAATTGTTCATTGAGGCGCGCTTTGATCACTCGATCGGCCAGTCCGCCATGCTGGTATTGAGCTTTTAATTCATTGACGTGTGCTGGTTCGGCATCAAATGCATCTAAAAAGCTAAACACCACATTGCCTTCAATTTGGCCAGGGCTGCCAATGGTGAGGTGGTTGGCGTCGGTATACATTTTATTGACCGCCTGCTCAATGTCATCCGCGCTGGCAGCCAGGCTAATGTGATTGCCTGCGGCACGGCTCATTTTTGTTTTGCCATCAATGCCCGGCAGGCGACTGGTATTAGACAGTAAGGCACTGCATTCATTGAGTACGTTTTCGCCCACCATGCGGTTAAAACGGCGAACAATTTCATTGGTTTGCTCAATCATTGGCAATTGATCGGCGCCAACCGGAATCAAGCTGCCGCGCAAAGCGGTAATGTCAGCGGCTTGGCTAACGGGATAAGTTAAAAAACCAGCGGCCACATCGCGATCTTGCCCTTTGGCCTTGAGTTCGGATTTGACGGTGGGATTACGCTCTAAACGGGCGATGGAAACCAGATTCATTAAGTAAAAAGACAGCTCAGCCAGTTCTGGCACCATAGATTGAATCAAAATGGTCGACTTTTGCGGATCGATGCCGACGGCAAGGTAATCCAGCGCCACATCAATCACCGACTGACGTACTGCACGATAATCGCCTTGATGGTCGGCCAAGGCTTGCGTGTCGGCTAATAAAATAAAGGGATGATGGGTTTCTTGTAGGCTAAGGCGAGTTTGTAGTGAGCCAACATAATGGCCTAAATGCAAGGGGCCAGTGGTGCGATCACCGGTGACCACGATGGTGGCTGCCGATGGATTCGACGCGGTAGATGTTTGTGACATGATGCTGCTCCTTAAAATGGAGCCGCCGGATGGGAGAGGGGTAGAAAACAAAAAAACCTGTCACCGTAATCCGGCGGCAGGTTTTGTCGATACCAACAAGCCCAGTGCCGCCTAGAGGCGCCACCAGTAATAAGCAACAGAAAGGGTGTGTTGGATCATGTTCATGGCTCAATAGTGACAGGCTTAACTTTAGCCCGTCAAGTGTTTTGCCCTTTATTGCAAGCCAACAGCAATTAATTTCGTTAGGTATGGGCTTGTACGCTTTATTTTAAAAAGCATTTAGTGATATACCTAGATTGATTGAAGTATGTCTGCATGGCACGGTTTAACCACAATCAGCAGACATAGCAATACTTTATCGTGACGGTGTTGGTGGCGGGTCAAAACTCATTAGCGGTTTGCGGCATAGACGATAGTAGGCAATGGGCGTGGCTTGTGGCCGACTGCTCCGCGCCACACTAATGAAAATTTGCCAGTCGCTGTCTGCGAGCTTTTGATTCATGCTGGCAATTAAACCGTGCGGATTTTGGATGACACAGTGCTTGATCAGCTCAACACTGGTGCATTGCCGTTGCCGGCTGAGGCGTTGATAGATTTTTGCTTCGTCGGGAGTCCAGTCGATAAGAAGTAAGGGAGATTGTTCTGACATATAAAGCCTTAATGTGAGTCGGTTTTGCTAGGGTCTAGCGTTGGCGTTTGGAGCTGAACTTGAAGTGGGTTTTTAATATCCAGATGCACATCTTGCTGTGGGTAAGCAATGCAAATGTCGTGTTTTCTAAAGCTGGCATCAATCATAAAGCGTAAGTCACTGGCCACTTGACGGCCGATAATACCGGCGCCGATATCCACCCAATAATAAATTCCAAAGGTGAGCGCATCGGCAGCGAAATCTTCTAGCAATATTTCCGGTGGTTTATTTTTGCAGATTTGGCCGTGCCGCAGCACTTCGTCCTCGAGTAGCTTGGCAACCAGTCGTAAATCACTGCCATACGCGACACCGACTTGAAAACCTTGGCGAATGACGCTGTTGGTGTAGCTCCAATTGGTGACATTTTGCTCTAAAAAAGTACTATTGGGCACCAAGGTGTCGATGCCATTTACATCGCGCACCACGGCCGCGCGCACATTCATATCGACGACGGTGCCCAATATGCCGGCGACGGCAATGGTGTCACCTGGGCGAAACGGGCGCTCGAGCAGCATCATCAGGCCGCTGATTAGATTTTTGAGCAGTGTTTGCATGCCAAAACCCAGACCAATCGCAATCGCACCGCCCAAGAATGCAAAGGCCGTGAGTGGGATTTGCACAATCAGCAGTGAATTGATTAGCAGCCCAATAAAGGCGATCGATAAGATCCAGCGCTTGGCAATGCGAATTGAAACCTCGGGAAACCGGCTGCGTTTGATGAGGATTTTTTCGATTAAATGCCCAAAGAAAATACACAGCGCAAAGCCAACGGTAATTAACAACACCGCGATGCACATTTTGCCGATGGTGACGCCGCGCGAAATACTGATGTTTTGCCCATCTACCTCAACGCTGTCATTGACGCTAAATAATTCATAGCGCCAGATTTTCGTCGCCAGACGGTGCATTTTTTCTTGCCAATAATCGGTACGCATGGCCAGCGTTTTATCTTGCTGTGCAGTTTCATTGAGCCAGCGATTAAATTTTTCGTTCGAGCGACGTAAATCAATTGCCGCTTCACGGTAGATGGTTTCGCGTTCTTGCCACGTTTGCTGTAAAGCCGCAGGGGTATCGCTTGAGCGGCCTAGTTGGTCTAATTGGTCCTGAGCAATACCTGCCGATTTTTGCATCGCAACGAGTGTGCCTTGCAAGGTGTGCTGCCAGCTTTGCGCCTCTTCATTGAGCTGTTGAATTTCCGCTTGCTTGCCGGAGTTTTTAAGTGCCAGTCGTTTTTTCCAAAAGCTACTCTCAATGGTGTTGGCCATCATTAAGTCAGATAAAACGCCAGACTCAATTGCCAGCGTTTCCAATTGTTGCTGGAGTACTTGTTGTTGTTGATCGAGTGCTGAAAGCTGCGTTTGCAATGCAACGGTATGATTGGTTTTTGGGTTTTCTAGTTGCTTATTGAGTGTGTCGCGCTGCGTTTTTAGCTGGGTTAATTGTTGGCGAAGTTGCTGCTCTTTGGTGATTTGATTGTTTTGTAATTGCGCGTAATGCTGTTGTTGCGCAGTGATTTGTTGTAGCTCGTCATTGATTACCGCGCTTTGTAATTGATCTTGATTGGGGCCGAGTTTGGCATCGAGCGCCAATACTTGTTCTCGGCGCGCTTGCAATTGCGCGCGATTAAATTGCTGCCGTGCATCAATACTGGCCAAGGTGGCGAGCCAAGTGTCGACTTTTTGTTGTGAAGTCGCAATTTTGGCGGCGATTTGAGTGCGAGCGCTGCTTTGTGCCGGCGCTTTCTCTAGCAAATCTTGATTGAGGCGTAATTCGGCTTGTGCTTGGCCTAACTCATCATGGATGGTATTGAGGTAGGCTTCTTGCACGCTGAGATTGTTACGTAAAATATCGACTTCTTGCTCTAGCAATTGCCGCTCGCCTTGCTGCTGTACCTTGCTTTGGCTCGCTTGCAAGCTTGCAGGTGGAGCGTGATTTTCTTGATCAAGCGCGCTCAAGCCGTTGAGTGCGGCCAGATGTTGGCGGTAGGCGTAGATTTCGAGCGTGAGCCAAAATCGATTTAATTCTCGGTCTGGTGCGGTAGTGTTTTTTTCTAAAGTGGCGAGCGCTGCTTGGGCTAACTCCAGCCGCTGATTTAAGCGTTCAAATTCGCTGCTGGTGCTGACGAATGCCGTGCTGCTGCTGGTAGGCTTAGGTGTTAAACCTAGCTCACTTGGCGCAGCAATCGCTTGAGAGAAAATGAGTAGCAAAAATACAGTAAAAAAACGAGACATAGTCGGCGCTGGCTGAGTCAGAGAGGGGTATTTTACGCGTTACACCGGGGCGAGATTCAGAAATATGCAAGCTTAGGCTTGGGCGTCAGCATGCCACGTCGATCTTGCGACCCAATGCCGGAGTGACAATGGCATTGCTGACGAATGAAGTACGGTTACATTGCGGTTTTGATGCCTGCTTTGACTAAAAACCAGTTCATTGGGTATGCGGTGATAAAACCGCAAGCCATGGCGATTTGCATCATGAACCAAAATATCGGCTCGGTGGGGGACATTGGCCCAATCAGTACAAAAATAGCGATAGCCATCCAGCCATACATGCCAATTTGCCATGAAGTTAAAGACAGCGAATCCACTTTGAGTGCCCGCCACCAGAGCGCTGCGCCGGTTTCAGGCACCATGCCGATTAAACCACCGTATTGAAAGGTGACACCAATGGCGAGTGCCAGCAGGTAGGATAGCGCCCATTCGCCAAAGACCGGGCTGCCCCACAATAAAAAGGGGGTGGCGGCAAATAGCCATGGCCCAATCAAATCAGCGAGACTGCAACCGGCACCACAATGCAGTGTTCCGGCGGTAATGCTTTGCCAGAACGGTTTTTTTGCGCCCATCTGCATCGGCATATTCATTTTCATCTGCGCCGGCATATCCATATTCATATGCATTGGCATAGCCATTTTCATTTCTGGCATGGACGACATTGAGGTTGAAGTAGGGGCTGTGCTAGGGGTAGGACTAGGCATAGGCATCTGCATATTGGACGTGTCCATATTGGGCATATCCTTCATGGGCATGTCATGCATCGCCATATTGTGCATCATTGCGGGCTTGGCTTCGTCGCCTTGTGGTTTTGACGATTGAGCGGGCAGGGGTGGTGATGCATGGCTAATTCGAGGTTTACTGCCATTACCAATATGCCGATAAGCCCAAATCGCCAGCGGACCAGCCCAAAGCGCATTAATCGGCCACACCCACAGCATGATCGACATCATGGGTTTGGGGCGTTGACGTTGATCGAGCAGAATGTAAACAAAGCAAGCAATACCGACCAGTATGCTGCAAATGGCCAGAGTGCTTAGCCAATCGGGTAGGGGAGCGTGGGGCATGATGGCACTACTTCTATGAAAGAAATAATGTAGTTATAGCCCATCACTTTTGAGATGCTATGCTTGATTTTGGTGATATTTACTATGGGGTATCTGGATGCAACGAATTAAACCCATTGCATCCAGAGCAATACCCTTAGAGCGTAATCGCGTGTTCCCGTGTAGCGTGGAAACGCAATTCTGGCCAGCGTTCCATCGTCAAATCCAGGTTGACACGGCTAGTGGCCAAATAAGCCAAGCTGTTGGCAGCGTCGCGCCCAAGGTTGTTGGTGAGCGTGCGCTCAAAATCGGCGAGTTTTTTCGCGTCATCGCAAGACACCCAGCGCGCAGTGTAAATCGTCGTCGATTCAAACATCGCTTCCACACCGTATTCGTTCAGCAAGCGTGATGCAACGACTTCAAACTGCAATACCCCCACCGCGCCGAGAATCAAATCGCCACCATTGAGCGGTTTGAAAACCTGAACCGCACCTTCTTCACCCAACTGCTGCAAGCCTTTTTGCAATTGCTTGATCTTGAGCGGGTTTTTGATGCGCACGATGCGGAACATTTCCGGCGCAAAGTAAGGAATCCCGGTAAACGACAGCAATTCGCCTTCAGAAAACGAGTCGCCAATTTGAATATTGCCGTGGTTCGGCAAACCAATAATGTCGCCTGCGTAAGCTTCTTCAACTTGCTCACGACCTTGCGCCATAAACGTCACCACCGAGTTGGCGGCGATATCACGGTTGAGGCGCAAATGCTTAAATTTCATCCCGCGAGTAAATTCGCCCGAACACACGCGCAAGAACGCAATGCGGTCGCGATGCTTTGGGTCCATATTGGCTTGGATTTTGAACACAAACGCGGAGAATTTTTCTTCCGTTGGCGAAACGGCGCGTTGAATCGCGGCGCTGTCCGACGGTTGTGGCGCCCAATCAACCAGCGCATTCAAGATTTCACGAATCCCGAAGTTATTAATCGCCGAACCAAAGAACACCGGTGTCAACGTGCCATCGAGGAATTCTTCGAGCACGAAAGGATGCGAAGCGCCGCGAACGAGCTCCAATTCCATCCGAGTTTGGTCGATTTCGAGCGGGAAGAGTTCGTCCAAACGTGGATTGTCGATGCCTTTGATGACTTCAACTTCATCAAGTGGGCCTTTGCCCGGCGTAAAGATAATCACTTCGTCTTTGAGGATGTGATACACCCCACGGAAGGTTTTACCCATACCGACTGGCCAAGTAATCGGCGCGCAACGGATTTCGAGCACGCTTTCGACTTCGTCCAGTAGCTCTAAAGAATCGCGCACTTCACGGTCGTACTTATTCATGAAGGTGATAATCGGGGTGTGGCGCATGCGGCAGACGTTCAGTAGTTTGATCGTTTGCGCTTCAACACCTTTAGCCGCGTCGATGACCATCAAGGCCGAATCCACTGCGGTAAGTACGCGATACGTGTCTTCCGAGAAGTCTTGGTGACCTGGGGTGTCGAGCAGATTGACCACGTGATCGCGGTAATCGAACTGCATCACTGAAGACGCAACCGAAATACCCCGTTGCTTTTCAATGTCCATCCAGTCGGAGGTGGCAAACTTACCGCCTTTTTTACCTTTTACAGTACCCGCATTTTGAATCGTGCCCGAGAAATACAGCAGTTTTTCGGTGAGCGTGGTCTTACCCGCATCGGGGTGGGAGACAATGGCGAAAGTACGGCGGCGCGCCACTTCACTGATGATGTCGGGCATGGTATTGATGTCAAAGGGGAAAAACGCGCAATTGTACGCGAATGTGGCGATAAGCAAAACCTTTAGCGCGGATGACTCGGCAGTAGGACGGTAAATATCGCGCCGCCTTGTGGGTGATTGCTCGCGATAATTTGCCCTTCATGGTCGCTAATGATTTGTCGACTAATTGCCAGACCCAGTCCAGTACCGCTGCCATTGCGAGCGCGGCTACTTTGGATGAATTTATCAAAGATATATTCTAGCTCATCGTCAGGTACGCCCGGACCATGATCACGAACGCTGACGCCGATGGCCGGTTGATCTGGTTCTAGCTGCGCATTGGCAATAAAGTGAATTTCAATTTCGCCACCGTGCGGACTAAATTTGATGGCATTGGACAATAAATTGACCAGCACTTGAGTCAGGCGTGCTTTATCAAAATGGGCGCTGGCTTCGATTTCGCCATCTTGAATATGCAGTTGTAATTGTTTGCTGCTAATGAGTGAACTAATTTCAGCGCACGCCATTCGTACAATCATTTGTAAACTATGCACGCCTTTGTCATAAGTCATTTTATTGGCTTCAAGTCGCGACATATCGAGTAGGTCATTCAATAGGACTAATAGTCGTTTTCCTGAGGCATTAATGCGTTCAAAGTAACGATTTAAATTGAGATTTTCGCTGTGATTTTGGTTTTGTGTTTTGCCTAAGCCCATTTCAGAGAAAGACAAAATCGCATGCATTGGCGTGCGTAATTCATGTGACATATTGGCAAGGAAAGAAGACTTGGCAAAGTTGGCACTTTCGGCCGCTTCTTTCGCTTCAACTAAGTGCGTTTCGATTTTCTTTAAAACGGTAATGTCGGTAAAGAAGGCATAGGCATATTCAATCGATTTTTGCTCATCAAGCACCACCCCACTATTAATCAGGAATGGGTGTGCAATCCCTTCGTGATTGAGTAGCTCTAAATCAATCGGCGCTTGGTGTTTATCAATTAAGTTGGCCAATTGATCTGGGAAGAATTTTTTAGCATTTTCACCCCATAAGTCATTCGGGTGTCGGCCAATGAGGTTTTTACGGCTAAAACCGAGCAAGCGAGTAAATGAGTGATTAACGTCGCAGATGCGATGGCCAGCATCAATGAGTAAGAAGCCGTCTGCAGTTTGATCAATAATGGTGCGATTAAGACGTTCTGATTGACGCATCGCTTGGGCGGCAATCCGTTGCGAGGTGATGTCTTCAATCACCGCGATCAACCCTTTGGACATATCGCCAGGCACCAAGGCTTTGGCGTAAACCATCGCCCAAAATGGCGTATGGTCACGGCGATACAGCTCAGTTTCTCCGCGAAATACGCCACCACTGGCAATTTTGCTCCAAATCAGTTGATTGGCTTCGCTAAATTGTTCGGTAGATGAAAAAATATTGTGGGTCGGTGACCCAATAATATCACTGGCGGCATAGGCAAACAGGAGCTCAAAAGCGGGGTTGACCAAGCGAATGGTACCGCGCATGGATAGCATGATGGCGAGCGGGCTGGCGTCGAGTACGGTGCGGATTTCTGCCGTGCGCTCCATGACCATTTCTTGCAAATGATCGCGGTGGCGGCGTAATTCTTGCTCGGCTTCGCGTCGTGCAGAAATATCACGTGCGTTGCAGCAGATATACGATTGTTTTTGAAATTGAATGAGCGATAAAGTAATTTCCATTGGGGTGATTTTGCCCAATGAATTTTTAAGCAGGCCTTCAAAGTTAATCGTGTTGTTGTCGTGTAGTTGCGATAAAAATTGTCGCCAATCCGCTTCGGAAATTTCGGTAAACAAATCGTTAAAATTGAGTGAGCTGAGTTCATCACTGCGATAAGCGGAATGTTTGGTGAGGCTTTTATTGGCGTAGTAAATTCGACCCGATTCATTACACCAAAAAGTCATGTCCGGTGATTCATCAACCGTAAATTGCGTTAAATACAGGCGAGCTTCAATTTGTTCTGCCCGTTTGATTTGTCGCATTAAAATGTAAGTCAAAATAGAAATGACCAGCATCAATAAGGCGGCCAACGCCGTGCGGATATAAGTTTGGGTTTTAAAGTGAGCTAAAATAAGATCAACATTAAAAGACAGGCGAATGATGAGTGGATTGTCGCTTTGATTGACAATAAAGGTGATCAGTTTTTCACCATTGTCATCTTTGATATAAGTACTGCTGCGCTTAAGACGTAATTGCTCAAAAAGTAGCGGGTCGTCGTTGCGAATATTTTTATTTAAGGCGCTTTCATCAAATGGATAATTAATTAAAACGACGCCATCGCTACGCAATAATTGGATTTGCATTCCTTTGGGGAGTTGCAAAGAATCATAAAATTTAAGGAAGTAAGCCGGCTCCATTCCCGACAGGAGTACACCACCAAATTCACCATTGGGTAAATTAACGCGACGAGTTAAGGGGAGTAACCATTTGCCATCCGTTCTCGATAAAATAGGCTCGCTGATATAGGGGCGAATTGAATCAAAGTCACGGTGGTAATTAAAATAAACACGGTCGGCCAGTGATATTTTTCGCGCTGGATATTCTAGACCATGACTATGCAATATACCGGTCGGACCGATGGTGATAATGCCGCGTATTTGTGGCGTTAAACGGACTTTATCTTTGAGTAGTAAATGCATGACGTATTCGTCAGCTTTGTCGACACCGCCTTGTCGATCTAAATCTTCTGCCACATTTTGCATGGCTTGTTCAACAGAAACATAAGCCCGCGTGGCATTTTCATCTAATGCCCGAGCTAGCGATAAATTATAGTTTTCCGCTTCTCGCATTGTTTGTTGATAATCACGGATCGTAATCCACGTTAAAGTCAGTAAAACCACAAAGACGGTCACGCCATAAAAAGTCAACAAGCCAATTCGCAATACACGAAGTGTTTTATGCGTATTCGGTTCGGTTGATAAATTGTTTTGGCGTGACCTTATCATGCTTTTATTTGGCCTCTAAAGCTTCCCAGCGTTCCATTTTTTCAATGGTGATTGCATCAATCTCATCGATTCTAGCCTGCATTGCTTTCGCTTTTGCAGGAGAATCGCGATAAATTGCCGGATCAAGCAAAGATTGTTGTAATTCTGTCTGTTCTTGCTCGAGTAATGCGATTTCCTTGGGTAGGTTTTCTAATTCGCGGGCTTCATTAAAGCTTAATTTGGTTCTTGCTGTTTTAGTGCGTTCAACCGGTTTGCTTTCTTTAGTGATTGTGGTTTTGCTATTTGATTCACGACTAGCGAGCATGCGTGCTTTCGCATCAATCCAATCTTGATAGCCACCCACGTTTTCAATAATTTGGCCGTTAGGTTCAAAGACGATAGTTTGCGTAACGACATTATCGAGAAAGGCACGATCATGGCTGACTAAGAACACGGTGCCTGGATATTCATCGAGTAATTGCTCAAGTAGCTCTAGCGTTTCAATGTCCAAATCATTGGTCGGTTCATCGAGCACCAAAACGTTTGCTGGACGAGTAAACAAACGCGCTAACAATAAGCGATTGCGCTCACCACCTGAGAGTGATTTTACCGGGCTGCGCGCGCGCTCGGCGGGGAATAAGAATTGTTCCAAATAACCCATGATGTGTTTACGCTGACCGCCGATTTCTACGAAATCATCACCTTGGCTGACGGAGTCGGCGACTGATTTTTCTTCGTCAAGTTGTTCGCGGAACTGATCGAAATAAGCAACTTGGATCTTGGTGCCGGCCTTTACTGAACCGGTATCGGGTTCGAGCTCGCCGAGAATCATTTTAAGTAAGGTGGTTTTACCTGCACCGTTCGGGCCGATTAGACCGATTTTGTCGCCGCGCAAGATGCGGGTGCTAAAGTCTTTGATGAGTACTTTATCGCCATAGGCTTTGCTGACGTTTTCCAGTTCCGCGACAATTTTGCCGCTGCGATCGCCAGCTTCAACTTGAAATTCAACTTTACCCAAGCGTTCACGGCGCTCAGAGCGTTCGCGACGTAATTGTTCCAAGCGACGAACGCGACCTTCGTTGCGGGTGCGACGTGCTTTGACCCCTTGGCGAATCCAAACTTCTTCAGCAGCCAGGTCTTTATCAAACTTTTTATTGTTAACTTCTTCTTGCGCGATGAGTTCTTCTTTTTTGGCTTCGTAGGCAGCAAAATTGCCTGGGAAGCTCACAATGTTGCCGCGATCGAGCTCAATAATACGGTTGCTGACATTGTCCAAAAAGCGGCGATCATGGGTAATAAATAATACGCTGCCACCAAAGCCTTTGAGCATGGTTTCTAGCCATTCAATCGCGCTAACGTCTAAATGGTTGGTTGGCTCGTCAAGTAGTAAAACTTGTGGCTCGGTGACCAAAGCGCGGGCAATGGCGACGCGTTTTTTCCAACCACCTGAGAGCTCTGAAATCAAGGTTTCGGGCGGTAGACTCAGTTGCGACATGGTGGTCGAAATGAGCGAATCTAAGCGCCAGCCATCTTGGCTTTCGAGCTCGTGTTGAATTTCGGTCAGACGATCTAAGCTTTCTTGGCTATCGTCTAAGTGATCGAGCGCCGCATGGTAATCGAGCAAAACTTGGCGAATATTACCCAAGCCTTCGGCGACCGCTTCAAATACAGTGTGCTCAGGGTTGAGCATGGGCTCTTGCGGAACAAAGGCCATTTTGGCGTTATCAACTAAACGAATCGTGCCTTCGTCGAGTTTTTGTACGCCAGCGATGGCTTTTAATAATGACGACTTGCCTGCACCATTGCGGCCAATTAAACCAACCCGCTCTCCAGGCTCTAACACAAGGCCTGCGCCATCCAATAGTGGCCAGTGACCAAAGGCAAGGTGGGCATTTTCAACCAGTAACAAGGGCATAACAGACTCTTTAATTTGCAATTTAAGCCGCGATTATACGGGTGTGTTGGGTCTTCGGCACGTTAACGATTAGAATCGTGCTCAATCTCATTGTGGAGTAGAGGGATGAAACGACTCGCTCTGTGTCTCGTATTACTCTGTTTGGCGAGTATTGCTTGGGCTACTCAGCCTAAGGCAGGCAAGGCTAAATCAGAGGTTGCTAGTGTAAAAAGCACTCATCCAGCACTCAAAGCGAAAAGCGCTTTAGCCAAAGCTGGCGAGTTTGATGTGAATAATCCACCAGATCGGATCCGCGTGTTGGTGGGGCTGGGGGCTTCGACGTACTTTTTAAAAGATGGTCGCCCTCATGGCTTAGAGTATGCCTTGCTGAATGGCTTTGAGGCTGAACTCAATCGCAATCGCGCCAAAGGTCTACCACCGATACGGATTCAATTTATCCCAATGGACAGTGGCGAGCTTATTCCGGCTTTGTTAGCGGGTAAGGGCGATATTGCGGCGGGGTTGATTCCAATGACTGAGGGCGCTCGTTCCTTGGTTTCATTTTCTACGCCTTATGCTCAGGATGAATGGTGCTTGCTGGGGCCTAAATCGAGCGATGTGCCACGTTTTGAGGCCTTGGGGGATACGCCACTGGTGTTGAGCTCAAGTAGTTTGGGGCGCCGTTTGTTGGCTGGGCAAGCCGAATTGAGTGGCGTCACGCTTGACGAGCCGCCAATTGGACAGTCTGTTGAGTCATTACTGGCGGAAATCAATGCCGGTAAAGCGACCTATACCATCATGAGTCGGGCGATTTTAAAGTTGTGGGGTGAGCGCTTTAAAGCCGTTCAAGTCGGAAGTTGCTTGGCAGAAACCGTTGATTTGGCGTGGGCGACGCGGCCTGCGGATAGCGCATTACTGGCGTCGTTGAATCGCTATATCGCGAGCAAAAAAGTATCGATGGATGCCGCGATTCGCGTTACCCAGCGCTTTTTACCGGTGGATGCAAAAGCGGCGCGGTCTGAGGCGATTTCACCACTGGATAAATTGGGCTTTTTTATGCCGATGTTTCAGACCATTGCGGCGGCAAATAATTTAGATTGGATGCTGCTGGCGGCGATTGGGCAAAAAGAAAGTAAATTAAATCCAGTGGTGCGTAAAAACGGCCCGACGGGGGTAATGCAAGTTAACCCATCTACCGCTAGAGCGATGGGCGTGAGTGACCCGCATGGCAATGAGGGCAATATTACCGCAGCAGCAAAATATTTGGCTTACTTGCGTAAAATGTTTAGTCAGCAAGGTATCTCAGAAGACAATCAGCTGTATTTTATGATTGCGGCATACAACGCCGGTGAGGGGCGTTTGGCGCAAATTAGAAACCGAACGAAAGCGCAAGGATTAGATCCGAATGTTTGGTTGGGGAATGTAGAAAAAACGGCGATGAGTCAAGTCAGTAAAGGGATGGTCGATTATGTATCTGCCGTCAATCGCTATTATCTTGCTTATCAGTCGGCAGAAAAGACCAAGGCCAAAAAAGCCAGCCATGTTGTTGGCAAAAATACCCAATAGTGGTTTGAAACCCTATTGGGGTATATCATTACAGACTAAATGTTGTAATGCGCCCGTGTTAATACATTCGATATGTGTTTTCTTTGACGGATATTCGCTCGAGCATCAATGCCGGAGCGGCTTTATTTAAAATCGTCATCTACAGTTTTCCTGTTTTTTATCATATTTTTACGCGCTGAAGTCGCGTATTGTTGGCACGTGTTTTTCGGCTATTCATTGGAGATTTAAAAGTATGCAATGCGGTACTAAGATTGTTGCCACCCTCGGCCCTGCGTCGAATGATCCAGCAGTGCTGGAAAGCCTCATCGTTGCGGGTGTAAATACCGTACGTTTGAATTTCTCTCATGGTACAGCCCAAGACCATACTGATCGCGCGGCAATGGTTCGCTCGATTGCGGCTAAATTGGGTAAGTCGGTTGCTGTTTTGGCTGACTTGCAAGGCCCAAAAATCCGTGTTGGTAAGTTTGAAAAAAATAAAATTGAGTTAAAAAAAGGCGCCAAATTTATTTTGGATGCTGAGTGTGAATTGGGTAACCAAGACACCGTAGGTTTGGATTACAAAGAATTGCCAAATGACGTGGAAGCGGGCGTTGAGTTGTTGCTTGACGATGGCAAAATTCAATTGATCGTTGATTCTGTGGTTGGCGCCAAAGTATTTACCACGGTAACAGTGGGTGGTTTGCTCTCGAACAATAAAGGGATTAACCGCAAAGGCGGTGGTTTAACTGCGCCAGCATTGACCGCCAAAGACATGGAAGACATCAAAACTGCCGCTGCTTTGCAGGCAGATTATATTGCGGTTTCATTCCCGAAATCGGCAGCCGACATGTATATGGCACGCACTTTATTGCGCGCAGCCGGTGGTCACGGTGGTTTGATCGCTAAGATCGAACGTACTGAAGCCATTGCTAATTTGGAAGAAATCCTCGCGGCATCTGACGGTATTATGGTTGCTCGTGGCGATTTGGCAGTTGAAGTGGGTGATGCCACTGTGCCTGCATTGCAAAAGCGCATGATCAAGATGGCGCGTAAGATGCACAAATTGAGCATTACTGCGACGCAAATGATGGAATCAATGATCGAAAGCCCAGTGCCAACACGCGCTGAAGTTTCCGATTGCGCCAATGCGGTGCTCGATGGTACTGATGCGGTGATGTTGTCGGCTGAATCTGCTGCCGGTAAATACCCGCTTGAAGCGGTACAAGCTATGGCGCGTACTTGCTTTGAAGCAGAACGCTCTGGCGAGTGCAAGGTTGAAGCTGAATTTGATAATGTGAGTGACTTCTCTCGCATTGATGAAGCGGTTGCGATGTCGGCTTTGTATGCTGCTAGCAAATTGCCAATCAAAGCGATTGTATGTATTTCACATTCAGGTGCATCTGCATTGTGGTTATCACGTTACAATACCGGTGTACCAATTTATGTGTTTACACAAGAATTGAATACCTACCGCAAATTGGCGTTGTTCCGCCACGTTCGTCCTATCATGATGGATGCTAAAGTGGGTGCTGATCGTGAAGAACAATTGGCATACGCTCAGCTTGAATTGTTGCGTGCGGGTGTGGTGATTCCTGGTGATAAATTAGTTGTTACCTTGGGTGTGCATAAATCAGGCGTTGGTTCTGGTGCGAACACCATGCGTATCGTACAAGTGGGTAGCGGCACGCGTTAATTCGTGCTTTGCTGACACAAACCGGCCTTATGGCCGGTTTTTTGTTTTTTTAAGCGGCAGATGGTTGGCGATGATGAAGTCCCGCGCAATGTGCCCAATAATGAATTTTTAAATGAGGAACCCTCCATGACGCAAGAACTGATTCGTCTTTCCAAACGCATGGTCGAACTTGGCTTGTGCTCGCGTCGTGAGGCCGATGAGTTGATTGAACTGGGGCGCGTGACCGTGGATGGTCAAGTGGTTGATCAGCTGGGTAGCCGTGTTACGCTGACGCAAAAAGTGGCCGTGCAAGCGGTGAAGATGCAGTTGCACAAACAACCTGATCGAGTGACGTTGTTGCTGAATAAGCCGGTGGCTTATGCCGCTTGGCCAGAAGCGGAAGGTGAGGCGTGGCAGACGCTATTGAATACTGAGCATCGTGATGTGAGCGATCGAACTGGCTTTGTGTTGTTAAAGAAGGCGCTACCTCATTTGCAAGTGCCATGCGGTTTAGATTCGGCCGCGCAAGGATTGCTGGTGCTGACGCAAGATACGCGACTGCAACGCTCTTTGGCGACTGAGTTAGAGCAAGAATATTTATTGTGGTTTGATGGTGAGCTTAGCGCTGAGTCGTTAAAACTCATGAATAGTCGAACTAAGTTTGATGGCGCGGTTTTAAAGCCTTATAAAATCACGCGACAAAGCGATCAGCAATTACGTATTGTTTTACGGGCCGCGATACCGGATTTCTTGCCTGCCTTATGTGAATCGGTTGGCATTCAAATGCGCTCATGCAAGCGGATTCGGATTGGCCGCATTGGTTTGGCTAGTTTGCCAGAAGGGCAGTGGCGCTTTTTGCAAAGTAATGAGCGATTTTAAACCGTCAATTTTGTCTGGCGGATGAAATGCGCTAGTTTTTTTGCAGGCTGCGCTGACGCCAAATGTTATTTGTTTTCCAGCATTTGGCGTATGACCTGATTAAAAGGCGCAATCCATTCGGCAGAAAATTGTCGATCAGAAGCGTTGATTTCAGCGATCGCTCGCAAGATTGAGCGTTGTTGGCCGCGATGGCTGTGGCGCAACAAAATGGCATCAAACGCATCAACAATGGCTAGAATTTTAGCGCCGTCACATATTTCAGAGTGCATCAGTTGGTTGGGGTAGCCGCTGCCATTGGGTTTTTCATGGTGTTGAATAATCATTTGCGCAGCGTCTTGCCAGCCGACCATTCTGGCGGTTAGCCCAGCTCCCCACGCTGGATGTAAATTGATTTTTTGGCGTGCAGACTCGTCAAGTGATTCAATTTTTAACCAGTAGTTTTCTGGCAAAAACATCATGCCAATGTCGTGTAAATAAATGGCGGCCTCTAATTGTATGGGGTTAACTCGGCATCCTGCCGCACGGTTGGTTTCAAGCGCCAACTCAAGATTTCTTGCAGTACGCCCGGTAAACAAAGGTGAGCGCGTTTCTAATTGCAGCGCGAGTTGATGAAAGAAATTTAGGTCTTCGTGGCGTTCTGCATTATTCCGTGCGGCATTGCTGGCGTCTCTTTGTGGCAGCTTGCTTAATCCCGGTCGAAAGCCCGTAACGGTTTCAATCAGACGTATAGCGCTAGCATCAATGCTGTCTGCGCCTTGCTGAGATAAACCCTCTAGGCCTAGCGCTAATGTTGGTAGCGCTAATGCCGCAGCAGATTCATGGTCTCCAAGTAGTTCAATGGTTTGTTCTAGTCGATCTAGGGTCAGTAAGATGACCTCGGCCAGTAAATCGCTAAAGGCCAATTCATTGCTGCGCATCCGCGACAAAATGGTTTCAACGCCATGAATCAAGGGAATAACAAACGGCAGACGACAGAGTCCTGCATCGCCTTTGATATTATGAAATAAACGAAATAACTGCGTAATACGACTTAGGTCGTCCGGGGTTTTCTTGAGTTCGGCGAGTAAGCTTTCGATTTGCGGTGCAGAGTCGATTAGCCCATCACGAAAATCGACAAATGCATTCCAATCGATAACTTGTGGATTTTGTAGCCCTTGGATTTCCATTGCGTGACCTTGCCTTTGTTGAAATCAGTGCGATGAGATTGAGGTGTTTTTCCAATTAGCGCTGTGCGGGCATAAATGATATCTGCGCGCGATCTCGCTTATGAAAGATAAACATCTAATTAGATTGAGCTGTTGGTACTGATTTTGTGCTTATTTTATAAATCATGCTGTATTTATAGTTTTGATTTGAGCATGAAGCGAAGATAATGTGTTTATTTCGCAAGGAGCTCGTTTGATGGCTGAAGTCAATGAATTAAATCAGTTAGAAATACGGATACTGGGCGCTTTAATTGAAAAACAACATACAGTACCGGATTCATATCCTTTAACTTTGAATGCCTTGCTCGCGGCATGTAATCAAAAATCGAGTCGTGATCCGGTGATTGAAGCGACAGAAGCTGAGCTGCTTGTGGCGCTTGATCAGTTGCGCGAGCATGGTTGGGTTGCAGAGGTGAGTGGGGGGCGTGTGCTGCGCTATGAGCAGGCCTTGGCTAAGGTATTGCGTATTCCGAGTCAATCGGTCGCGCTATTGGCTGTGCTTATGCTACGCGGGCCGCAAACCGCGGGTGAATTGCGTCTTAATTGTGAGCGCTTGCATCGGTTTGCTGATATTTCTGCGGTTGAAGGCTTTTTAGAAGAGTTAGCTTCGCGGCCATCTGCTGCATTGGTGTTGCAAATGCCAAAACAAGCAGGGGCGAGGGAGTGTCGTTGGTGTCATTTATTGGCAGGGGCGCCGTCTTTGGTACAGGCGGATGTGCCGCAATTAGATCTTGTGGCACGAGTGGCTAATTTGGAGCTAGAGCTTGAGAAATTAAAGGCAATGCTAGTAGATATGCAGGAAAATCAAGGTGCGCGCGCCTAATTGCATTAGGATTTTCAGTAAATATTGACTTAAACCAGCCTTTTTATCGGAAAACTTCAAATAATGCTTGCCAGCAGCGGCGCGCTCAGCGAAGATACGAGCTGCAGGATCTTCAAGTAGTGGATGTGTGTGATGTAGTGGCCTTGCCGTACCGCAGTGCTTCATTTCCCTTGATTTTCGTGCTTTATATTTATTTTATTTTTAGGGAAATACAAAATGGCTCAAGGTACAGTTAAGTGGTTCAACGATTCTAAAGGCTTCGGTTTCATCACTCCTGATGAAGGCGGCGAAGATTTGTTTGCTCACTTCTCACAAATCAACTCTAAAGGTTTCAAAACTTTAGCTGAAGGCCAAAAAGTTTCGTTTGACGTTACTACTGGTCCTAAAGGCAAGCAAGCATCTAACATTCAACCAGTTTAATTACTTGGTTTGTTGATGTAGAAAAAAACCCAGCTTGCTGGGTTTTTTTACGTCTACATCTTATTGGTATTGCGGGTTTTTTCCACTGATGCCTTGATAAAAATGCTGAATCACCTGCATATCGGCGTCAATATCACCTGTTGGATAAAAAACCATGCCACACCCACCGGTTTTTTCTTTGAAGTCAATATACCCCAGTACGATGGGTACGTTGGCCTTCAGTGCAATATAGTAAAATCCGGTTTTCCAGCGATTGACCTTTTGCCGTGTTCCTTCCGGCGGAATCGCAATAATAAGGCGTTCACTGCGTTGGTAAACATCGGCAATTTGTTCAACTAAAGAATTGGACTTGCGTCGATCTACAGAAATACCACCTAACCAACGCGCTAAAGGCCCGAGTGGACCGACAAACAAAGTATGTTTGCCCATCCAGTAGACTTTTTGCCGTGCAATAAAGCACAACGCCAGCCCGATGGGGAAATCCCAGTTGCTGGTATGAGGTGCCGCGATCAGTACGTATTTATCCAGCGCAGGAAAGTCACCTTTTAGGCGCCACCCTAATCGTTTGAGCAACCATTTTGATAGCCTTGGCATAACATCACGAATGATGGGCGTATCAAAAATGGTGCGTTGCATTATTTAGCGAGGCCGGTTTGAATCAACTCAGCCACCAAATCATTAAGCGTCATTTCACGTTCTGAGCAACGGGTGTGTAGCTCTTGTACGAGATCTTTATTGAGTTTGCAGGCAAACGGTACCAAACCTTTGGCTTGATCTTGTTTGCGCTGCTCTTTCTTGTCGAGCACTGTTGCAGCTGCTTGGCCAAAACGAGCCGGCGCATTGGCTGCGCCTAGATCATTATGTAGCTTTTCAGCTTTGCGTTTTTCTAATTCAAATTTCTTCATTGTCATGATAGTTCCTTTGTAAGCGTCGCTATTCTAAGGCTTTGGGCGCTGCCCGTCGCTTACAATTTGCTCGAATGGCAGTTCGGTGGCGCTAAAAAGTAAGTTATTTGGGTCGGTTTGCTTTTGCTGGTAGAGAAAATCTAGTATTAATACGTAGTATTTCCCATGTTGTATGCAGATAAACTGAGAATCGACAACGTTTTTGGCGCTGGTTCTTGCTACAATCGGCACTTGATATAATTCACCCGCTCTTAATTGGAGAACTGTGTATGGCTAAGTTATTTATTGAAGACCTCGATCTTGCAGGCAAACGTGTTCTGATCCGTGTTGACTTTAACGTGCCAGTTAAAAATGGTGTGGTTGAAAGTGACAAACGCATTCGTGCCGCATTGCCAACGATTCGTTATGCCTTAGCGCAAGGTGCTTCAGTGATTTTGATGTCGCATTTGGGTCGCCCAAATGGACAGAAAGTAGAAAAATACAGCTTGGCACCCGTTGCTGCGCGTTTAACTGAATTGCTCGGTAGCCCAGTACAATTTTTGAACGATTGTGTCGGCGCAGAAGTGGAAGCAGCTTGTGCTGCGGTTCAGCCAGGTCAAGTGATCTTGCTGGAAAATGTACGTTTCCATATCGAAGAAGAAGGCAAGGCTAAAGACGCTGATGGCAATTCAGTTAAGGCTGATCCTGCGCAAGTGGCAGCATTTCGCGCTAGCTTGACTAAATTGGGCGATGTGTTTGTGAATGACGCATTTGGTACCGCTCACCGCGCGCACTCTTCAATGGTGGGTGTTGATCTGCCACGTGCTGCAGGCTACTTGCTGAAAAAAGAACTCGATTTCTTGGGTGAAGCGGTCAACAAGCCAGTTCGTCCTTTGGTGGCGATTATTGGTGGTTCGAAAATCTCCGGCAAAATCGACGTGATTCAAGCCTTGTTGCCAAAAGTAGATAAATTGATCATTGGCGGCGGTATGGCGTTTACCTTCTTGAAAGCGCAAGGCTACGAGATTGGTAAATCATTGTGTGAGAACGACAAAGTTGATTTGGCGCGTGATTTAATCGCCCAAGCAGGTGATAAGTTGGTATTGCCAAGCGACACCATGGTGACACGCGCGTTAAATTTTGATGCACGTACTTTAGATGGTTTGGTTGAAGTGGCATCGACTGCGATTCCTGCTGATCAAGAAGGCGTGGATATCGGTTCGGCTTCTTGCGCACAATATGCTGAAATTATTAAATCAGCTAAAACGGTATTGTGGAATGGCCCGATGGGTGTGTTTGAGATCGATGCTTCGGCTGTCGGTACATTCGCGATTGCACATGCTTTAGTTGAAGCAACAGCCAATGGCGCAATTACCATTGTCGGCGGTGGTGATTCAGTGGCTGCGGTTGAAAAAGCCGGTCTTGAAGATCAAGTTAGCCATGTTTCAACTGGTGGTGGCGCATCACTTGAATTCTTGGAAGGCAAGGCGCTACCAGGCGTTGATGCTTTAACCGATAAATAAGATTGATTGGTGGTCCGTATAAAAGCAAACACCCTCGAGAAATCGAGGGTGTTTTTTTATGGCGACTATTTTATTGCTGATGTTTGGATCTTGGTCGCTTTGGCGCTCAATGCTATTTTCGTAGTTGTAGCGACCAAGTTGCGAGTGCGGCTAATAACTGTTTTACGCCATCTTGAATTCGTTCGTCGGTTAAATTGCCATCGGCGTCAAATTGCCCAGCAAACGCGTTGGCAAACACTTCGGGTTTGTTAATGGGGTGGATGTCGGTAAAGACAAAGACTTGGCGTAAATGATATTGGGCACGTGAAGTACCCATGCCGCCACCAGAGCCCATGACGGCGGCTGCTTTGCCACCAAGTAGTGCGTTGTCTGGCGCGCGTGAAGCCCAGTCGATGGCGTTTTTTAGTGCCGGAGAAATTGAATAATTGTATTCAGGGCCGGCAAACAAAAAAGCATCTGCCGTGGCAAATTGCGCGAGTAGTGTTTTAACCGCAGCAGGTTGCTCGGTGATGTCGGCATTATAAAAAGGGATGTCAGTTAAATCGGCGATTTCAATTTGCATGCCTTGTGGCGCATTGGCCTGTGCGTAGCGGAGTAAGCCTTTATTGCTCGATTTGGCGCGTAAGCTACCACTAAGGGCGAGTACTTTGGTTGTTGGCATTCTGCGGTATTCCTGCTGGATTGGTCTTTATGCATCGTAGTCGAGTGAAGTTTTATTGAAAAGCAAAAAGACTTGAGTAAGTTATTCAGTTAAATTGAACGGCATGCTTGGCTTGGTTGGATTCAGTTTGCCGAAACGGTGAGCGCTTTGCTCGGATTAATTGGGTATTGCTATCTGGGTTAATAAATATAATGCTTGGATAGCAATACCCCGCTTTATTGTAAGGTGGTTCTGATGTCTTTATTTCGCGTAAAACCGTCTCCGACAACGCCGACCCAGTGGCCTCATCCTCGTTCTGGCGTAAATTTAGCGTCGCTGGGTATTGTGGCGAGTTTACTGCTATTGGTTTTTTTCTTGCACCTTGTGCCGGCATTATTGGCTGGGATGCTGGTTTTTTTACTCATCCAATCTTTAACTCGGCTGACTTTTAGCATGCTATCAAAGGTGTGGAGCCGTTGGCTGGTGTTGGTGTTGATGTCGAGCTGGGTGGTTTTGGCGCTATTTGTTTTGGTATTGGCGATCTTGTCCATCATGAAGTCTGAGCATGGCTTGCTTGCATTACTCGATGAAATGGCGCAAATCATTGGCGAGGCAAAAGGTGTTTTACCTTTATGGTTGAGCTATGACTGGCCAAGTAGTCCAACGGGTATTCAGGCCGCAGTAGTGAGTTTATTGCAGCATCACATTGCGCAACTGCAAGCAACGGGCAAAGAGCTGGGTTTGTTGTTGGCGCATCTTATCGTGGGAGCGGTGATTGGCGGTATTGTGGCGTTGAGCGAGGTCAATCGGTGTGATCGATTAGGCGTGTTGAGCCAAGCACTGCTGATTCGAGTACAAGGGTTTACCGCCGCATTTCGTGCGGTGATGTTGGCGCAATTAAAAATTTCGTTAATTAATACAGCGTTGGCGAGTGTGTATTTGCTGCTGATTTTGCCTGCCGTTGGTGCCCATTTGCCATTTGTTAAAACGATGTTGGTGTTGACCTTTATATTGGGTTTGCTGCCTATTGTGGGGAATTTATTCTCTAATGCGATTATTGTAACGGTTAGTTTTTCGCAATCGTTGTCGATCGCGATTGCCTCGCTGGTTTTTTTGGTTTTGATTCATAAAAGTGAATACTTTTTAAATGCACAAATTATTGGCACTCAAATTCGTGCCAAGGCATGGGAATTATTATTGGCGATGCTGCTGATGGAGGCGATGTTTGGTGTGGCGGGTTTGGTGATGGCTGCGGTGTTGTATGCCTATCTAAAAATAGAGTTGCGCTTACATAAACTACTTTGAATTGGCGCTGTATTTCTTGCTGAGATTGTAAAAAATTCGCTATAAAGAAAGAATATCTTAATTGGGTGGCCCAAATGAGTTCTTTCTATGTACCTAGTGATTTGCGTGCTTTAGTCATTGAGCCGTCGGCGGTTCAAGGTAAGGTCATGGAGGCGCGCTTACTCGAGTTGGGCATCGTCAATGTGCGTTGGGTTGAAACCGCCAGCGCAGCCCTTGAATTGCTACAGCCGATGACGACACATTCACCTAATTTGATTTTAAGTGCTTTGTATTTGTCGGATATGACCGGTGTTCAATTGCTGACGCATTTGCGAGATCGGGCTGAAACGCAAGATCTTGCGTTTATTTTGATTTCAAGTGAAATGCGGCCTCAGGTGCTCGAGCCGGTGCGACAGCTGGGCGCTTGTGCAATATTGCCTAAGCCATTTAGTAATGAGCATTTAAATAACGCGTTAATGATGACATTGGATTATTTAACGATTGATCATTCGCTTGAAGAGCATGAAATTGAGTTGGAATATATTCGCGTGTTATTGGTGGATGATTCACGCGCGGCGCGAAATTACATGCGAAAAGTATTAGAAAATCTGGGTATTCGTAATATTACTGAAGCAGAGAACGGCAGGGAGGGCAAAATCTTACTAGAAGACAGTGCTTTTGATTTGTTAATCACTGATTTCAATATGCCCGAAATGGATGGTCAGGCATTAATTGAGTATGTGCGTACTCAGAGTTGGCAAAGCCAATTGCCGATTTTAATGGTCTCTTCTGAAACCGATTATGGCCGTTTAGCCGCGGTTGAACAGGCTGGCGTGTCGGGGATTTGTGATAAGCCTTTTGAGCCGGCGATGGTGAAATCATTGTTGGAGCGGGTATTGGCCCCGCGTGCTGAATTACTTTAGATTTATTTTAATTAGCTGCTGCGTGTTTATTGATATGAATTGGCTGGCTAGACCTCGTTATTTACACTCCCCAGTAAAATGACGATGTAATTTTTTGTTGTTCATATTGGCTATTATTACGTATTAAAATTACAATCTATTTCAAGCTCAAGGTATACTCAAGACAAATTAATTCGCCTTGCGGCACGTCATTTGGAGAGCCTTTTATGAGCACAAAGTTGCATCGTATCGTCGTTGTTGGCGGCGGAGCCGGTGGTTTAGAGTTAGCCACTAAATTAGGACGCACTTTGGGCTCGGCCAAACGCGCTAAAGTGGTGTTGGTTGATGGCTCAGCAACGCATATCTGGAAACCGTTATTGCACGAAGTGGCGACTGGTGCACTCAATACCGGTGAAGACGAAGTCAATTATTTTGGTCATGCATGGCGTAATCATTATCAATTTGAATTTGGCTGGATGGCCGGTGTTGATCGTGAGCGTAAAGTGATTCAAGTGGCCGCTGTCTTGGATCAAGATGGAAAAGAAATCGCCGCGCCGCGTGAAATTGCCTACGACACTTTGGTGTTGGCGCTTGGGGCGATTGCCAATGATTTTGCCACGCCGGGCGCGAAAGAACACTGCATGTTTTTGAATAACCCCGTTGAAGCCGAACAACTGCGTAAAAAAATCCTCGATCTCTCTTTTGCTGTCGGGATTTCAGGAAATTCAGTACGTAAACTCAATATCGGGATTGTGGGTGGCGGGCCGACAGGTGTTGAGTTGGCGGCGGAAATCGATCATACCATCCGTGAAATGCATATTTACGGCGCAGAATTGAGCCCAGCACAGCTAGAAATCACCATTATCGAAGGCATGAATCGGATTTTGGCGGGTGCGCCGGAGTCTCTTTCAGAATACGCGACCGAATCTTTGGCGGAACGCGGCATTTTAGTGGCCAATAATAGCCGCGTGGTCGAAGTGACCGAGCAAGGTTTTGTCTTGGCTGATGGCCGCAAAATTGACAGCGATATTCGAGTTTGGGTTGCTGGCGTGAAAGGCGCAGACTGGTTGACGACTTTGGGATTAAAAACCAATCGTTTAAATCAAATTGAAGTGACTGCGACTTTGCAAACACTAACGGATAAGCACATCTACGCCATTGGGGATTGCGCGTCATGCTCGCCTAATGATGATGGTGTGATTTTGCCGGCGACGGCGCAGGTAGCGCATCAGCAGGCAGAATGGTTGGCTGAGGCGATTTGGCAGCAGTTGACGGGGCGTGAGGTATTGCCGTTTGTATTTAAACCGCAAGGCATGATGGTGTCTTTGGGTAAACATACGGCAGTGGGCAGTTTGGCGTCGATTGTTGGGCCGAAGCGCAATTATTATGTGGAAGGCCGTGGCGCAAAATTGATTTACGCTTCGCTGTACCGGATGCACCAAGCGGCGGTGCATGGCTGGGTGTTGACCGGTTTATTGTGGGTCGGGGATAAGTTGCGCCGAGTTGCACGCCCGTCATTAAAACTGCATTAAGCTGCGTATTGTTGAGTAAATAAAAAAAGCGCATCGATTGATGCGCTTTTTTATTGCGAGGCGAAATTAGCATCAATTAATTAGCGCCAATTCACATTGCCATCTAATGCTTCCCACAGCGACGGGGCGGCAGCTGGGTTCCAGTTTGCACCGCGCTCTGATTGGTGGCCTTGGCGAACACGATAGCTGCGACCTTGATAATTAACGATCTGGCCTTTGCTGTAGTACTTGCCTTCTTGCCAGCCAAAACGACTGTTGTTACGTCGTTCAAGCGGCGCCCACAGTGAGGCCGCGGCTTCCGGATTCCAATTGGCGCCGCGCTCAGCTTTATGGCCTTGGCGCGCTTCATAGGTTTGGCCTTGATAGCGAACAATCTCACCTTGGTGGTAATGGCGACCTTCGCGCCATGGGCTAGCTGCCCAAGCTGAAGTCGCTACCAGCAACAATAAGGAGAGTAGGGCTTTGGTTCTGAAAGACATGTCGTCAACTCCAAGTGGTCAATAGGCGTGAGTGTTTCATGCTTATGCATTGAGCGACAATGCACTAGATTACTTTTGGCTTTGAACAAATTCACACAAAAAGCATGCTCAATAACGATGAGCGAATAAAAAAGCCATTCAATCGCTGAATGGCTTTTTATTTATCAGGTCTTTATTTAAGCCTGATTAGTGGCTTTTGCCGCCAAGGCAGAAAATCGTTTTGCCGTACACTTCGTTGAGTACTTGTGCCATGGCTGTGTAAATAGCCGATGCGCCGCACAGTAAACCAACAAAACCGGCGATTTGTTTAATCGTTGCTGATTCGCTGAAATCGCTGATTGCGAGTAAAGCAAATAAAAGGGTTAGAGAGCCAAAAATGAATTGAGACGCTTTGTCCATTTTGAGCGTGCCGATAAACAAGAATGCAGTGAAAATACCCCACATTAATAAATAAGCACCCATGGCAGAGCTGGTCGCCGCTTCGGCTAGGCCCATTTCAGGCAGTACCAACAAACCAACTAAAGACAGCCAGAAGCAGCCGTATGAAGTAAATGCGGTGGTGCCGAAAGTATTGCCTTTTTTCCATTCCAAGACGCCGGCGATCAATTGCGCTAGGCCGCCATAAAAAATGCCCATGGCTAAAATCATGGCGCTATTGCCAAACAAGCCCAGATTGTGCAGGTTCAGTAGCACAGTCGTCATGCCAAAACCCATAAGGCCCAATGGCGCAGGGTTGGCAGTAAGGTCTTTCTCGGCAAATAGTGTTGGGGCCGTCATCTTGCATATTCCTATAAATTGTCAATTAGAGCTGCTTTATACAGGGGCGCAATGATATAGGATTTGTAACGTATCAATAAATAGCTGATTGGTATAATTATTTACTATTTGCGCGATAACTGCGCCAGCCATCCATGGCATACACCGCTAAGGCCAGCCAAATTAAGCCAAAGCCGATTGCTCGAGCCGCGCCAAACGCTTCATGAAAAACAAACACGCCGATTAAGAGCTGTAGCGTTGGACCGGTGTATTGCAAAATCCCGACCAAAGACAGTGGGATCTTTCTGGCGCCTGCGGCAAACAAGAGTAGTGGAATGGCGGTAATCGGGCCGGCCAACAACACCAGCGCTTGTGTCGAGATGGGGGCATGAACGAAATCACTTTGCCCGGTAGAGAGTAAATACAGCATGGCGGCCAGCGCGATGGGAAATAACACCAAGGTTTCTAGCGACAAGCCCTCAAGTGCGCCAAGTTGGGCTGTTTTGCGCAGTAAACCATATAGGGCGAAGGTGCACGCTAAGATCAGCGCAATCCACGGCAAATGACCGGCTTGCCACGTAAGCCAAGCGACGCCTGTAGCGGCAATGGCAATGGCCAGCCATTGGGCAGGGCGCAGTCGTTCGTGCAAAAAAATCACACCAAGCAACACATTAATCAAAGGATTAATAAAATACCCTAGGCTGGCATCAACCACGCGCCCAGTATTGACGGCCCAGATATAGGTATACCAGTTGCTAGCGAGTAAGACGGCGCTTAAGACAAAAACGCCAATGAGTTTGGGTTGTTTGAGTGCTGGCTTGAGCCATGCCCAGCGTTGCTTGATGAGCAGTACTGCGCTTAAAAAGACCAGCGACCAAATAAAGCGGTGCAATACGATCTCTTCTGGAGCGATGCCATGCAGCGCTTTAAAATAAAGCGGAAATAAACCCCAAATCAAAAAGGCCAGCAGGGTGTAAATAATGCCGAGTTGCATGCCGAGTGCCAAAAAGCGAAGAAAGCCTTTGAGTGTAATCTTTTTGGCTACTCGGTGTTAGGTGATTTAGCCCAATTGACCTGATGCGGCGAGCTCACGGATTTTGCGAACGGTATCAATATCGGTTTCGCGCCATGCTGATTTAAGAAACTCAAGATAATGCGCCGTTTCAGGATCGGGAGAATCTGGGTGTGGCGTGATATAGGTAAAGCGAACAAATAGCGCTTCTGGGCTAGGCTCTTCAATTTTCATGATCATCTGTCCGCCACCATGCTCAGCGCTGGCTTCGGTGTGATAATGCACCCGAGTTTCTCGCTCGTATTGAATTTTATCGGTCACAGTGAGTTTGCCCATCACCATTTTACGTTGCACCCAGTCTGGGCCGCGCTCAAGCAGAGTGACTTCATCGACGTGATCCATAAACGCCATTGGCGATTCCGCACGATAGACCAGCCCTTGCCACAGTTGTTGCCGAGTGAGTAGTGGCGTGAGCATTTGTGTTAGGTCATTAATTTGGATGAGATGTTCAAATTGCATGTTGGCCGTCTCTGTAGTGGATTTGACTGGCGCATTATAAGCCGATTAATTGGCGAAATGGGCTTGACGATCACAAATAGGGGCTGTATTATCACGCCTCTTTGCATGAATCAGCCTTTGATTTATGCCAGTGCGCCCGTAGCTCAGTTGGATAGAGTATCTGGCTACGAACCAGAGGGTCGGGCGTTCGAATCGCTCCGGGCGCACCATTTCTACTTATTTCCCCCGTTTTTCTTGCGCAATTTTTACAGCCAGCTAATCAGCTTGTTGATTTCTAGTCAATCGTAGCATTTCCTAATATTCCTTGCGGTTTTTGTTGTTTCTAAACGACTACGCGTTTATCCTCGAGCGCTTGTGATTTGGAAATCCTCGGTGTGAAGCCCTCTTTGTTTTCCCGTTTAACCGCTTGGTACGCAGGCAATCGTTTGGCATGGCGTTTGGCATGGTCGGTGTTTGCTGCTGGCTTGGTCGTGACCGTCTCGCTCACCTTGGTTTTACTGCAGGTTGAATACAACCGTGGGCTATTAAAAGCTCGGGCTGATTTGCGAACTTTAGGGCATAGCGCCGTCTCGCAATTGGCGAGTAATTTATGGCTAGTTAATACCGAGGCAGTGCACAGTCAGCTCAATTCACTGCGGCAAACTCGAGTGATTGACTATGTGCAATTGGTTGAAAATGACGGGCAAATTTATGCCTCTGGCGTTGACATTCAAGGCGCAGAAAACACGCTCACCGAAACCTTTCCAATTGCCTATTTGCATCCGCTGACCAATCAGCACGTCAATCTGGGGCAATTGAGCCTAACTGTCTCGCTGAAAGGGTTTAAAACCCAGTTGCTTGATCAATTTTTGCGTTTACTGCTGCTCGAAGGTTTTGGCATGGGCGCGGCCGGTCTATGCTTTTTGATTTTGTATCATCGCTTAATTGCCCGCCACTTAAGCCATATTGCGCAATACACTGGTCAGTTAAATTACAATTTATTGGCTGCGCCGCTCCAGTTGGCGCGCCGCGCAGAAAATGATGAGCTGCAATCATTAGTCCACGCGTTTAATCAAATGCGGATCAATCTGCAGCATGGCGTCAAGCAAAGAGAAGAAGCGCAGCGCGCTTTATATGTAGAAAAAGAATTGGCCGATGTGACGCTGATTTCTATTACCGATGCCATTTTAACCACCACGCCAGATTTTAAAGTTAAATTACTGAATCCTGCCGCAGAACGCCTGCTCGCTTGGTCGCAAATCGAGGCGCGAGATCTGTGTGTGAGCCACGTTGTTTGTCAGGGCGGGGATTTAAAAGTAGATGATTTTTTTGCCGTGTTGTTGCATGCCCGCGAGCGCAATAAAGCCATTGCGCGGCAAACGGTGGCCTTGGCCAATCGTCGTGGCGAGCGATTTGTTGTTGAATATGCGGTAGCACCAATTAATGATCCGGATGGTCAGGTTGAAGGCATGGTGCTGGTGCTGCACGATGTGACTGAATCGCAAGCGCTGACCGCCAAGCTCGCCTATCAAGCCGACCATGATTACCTGACGGGCCTCACCAATCGACGTGGTTTTGAACGGGCCTTGATCGCGGCGCATCAGCTAGCGACCGAATCGAATCAGCAACACATATTAATGCTGCTCGATTTGGATCAATTTAAATTAGTCAACGACACCTGTGGGCATTTGGCAGGCGATGAATTATTGCGCTTGGTGACTAATTTATTGCAAAGCTTAATGAGCGTGGAAAACAGCTTGTTGGGGCGCTTGGGCGGGGATGAATTCGGGATTTTGATTTCTGGCGACCAAATCCCACAGGCGCAAAGTTTGGCTGAGCGTATTTTGCATGCCTTGGCGCAATTTCGCTTTGTCTGGCAAGGACGGCCCCACGGCGTGACGGTCAGTATTGGTTTGGTGATGATTGACGCGCATTGCGTGAGTGCACAAGAAGCGATGAGCCAAGCCGATATCGCCTGTTTTGCCGCGAAAGACGCCGGCCGCAATCGCTTAAGTTGGTACAGTCAGGATGATACTGAATTGCAAGAGCGGCATAATGAATTGCAATTACTCGCCACCTTAAAAGAAGCGATCGAGCAAAATCGCTTTCAATTGTATTACCAAAAAATTGAGCCATTTGATCGAGAATTGCATCAGCTGCCGCATTATGAAATTTTATTGCGTTTAGTCGATGCCAATGGCCGAATTATTCCGCCGGGGGCTTTTATTCCCGCTGCCGAGCGCTACGATATGATGGCGTTAATTGATTGCTGGGTGGTGGAGCACAGCTTGAAATACTTGGCGCAGTGCAAATTGGATGGGCGCGCATCACCGCAGTTGGCGATTAATTTATCCGGCAAATCATTAAATAAAAAAACCTTGGCATTTATTTTGCAGCAACTGGATTTAACCGGTGTGTCGCCAACGTTTGTTTGTTTTGAAATTACCGAAACGGCGGCGATTTCGAATTTAAAAGAATCGACGCAGTTTATTGAAACCTTGCGTGCGCGTGGCTGTATGTTTGCCTTAGATGATTTTGGTAGTGGTTTTTCATCGTTTAATTACCTCAAAACTTTGCCCGTGGATTACTTAAAAATCGATGGCAGTTTAGTGACCGATATTGTGGATGATCGGGTGTGCCGGCAAATGGTGATTGCCGTTAATGATATTGCGCATAGTTTGGGCTGTAAAACCATCGCCGAATTTGTCGAAACCGAAGAGATTTTGGCGCAATTGGCAACGATTGGCGTCGATTTTGCGCAGGGCTATTACTTTGGTGAACCCGCGCCCTTGGTGTAACAACGGTGGCTAATGGGTATTGCTCGCTGCGCTATTTATTTAAATGGGCGCAAGGCAATACCTATATAGATAGGTGCTGATGGCGGATGGCAGCAAAGCCTGAATCATTGAACTGAGGGTGTTCTTCGGTTTGCTGGCAACTAGCGCATCATCGCTTGTGTTGGGCACGGACGATGACGGTGCGAGGTCTATTGTGCGGATTCTTATTAATTGATCCACTCGTTCCTATTTGATGCCGCCACCCACGCTCACGCATTGATCCAGTGGGTTGAGCGGCTGCACCCGACCCAATGCTGCCTCTCAGAAGCTATTTGAGAATAAAGGCTATCTACGCGATGGGCTGACTGATAGCACTACTTGATTGTTGTGGTAAATGCCGCACGCATGCTCACCCATTGTCATGGGCGCTGCAACAGCAAAAAACCATGTATTTTCTCGGTCATCAAGCTTAACCCCTAAACTTTGGGTTTTTACTGAATCGGGGTCACGAACACTAGAAAAACCAACGTCATATTTTTCAGCAATTACATGCACTTTATTTACATCCAGTCCTGCTTTCATTTCACTGCAAAAACCATCAACTCTCCTGATGTCCCTATTCAAAAAAAATAGATATGCAAGTGCAAGCACAGCAACCGCTAAAAGTATTTTTGCAGAGCCAACTAAAAATTTACATAGCAACTTTTTCATAATTTGGCACGTAATCGTTTGAATTAAGGATACTTTCTAAGGCGATACGAACAAAATAACAGTCCGTTACTGGCCGACTTGAGCTACTGCACCCGACCCATTGCAGACCTCAAGGCAATTATTTTTCAAACGGTGAAGTGCCTACGGTATTTAACGAATCCTTTCTTTGATGAGCCAATAAACCCAACATTCTCAAAAAAATCATGGGCTTCCACTCTTTCTGCTGAACTAAGAAGCATAATCTTTGAACAATGTGCAGAGTTGGAATATTGCTCAACCGCACGCATTAATTCAGTGCCTACCCCTAAGCCACGGCAACTAGCAGTAACTATGATGTTTTCTACAACAGCAAATGGCTGATATCCGAACATAACATCTAAGCATAAAGATACAAGAACGGTTCCGACTACTTCACCATCTTTTTCACCAACAAAAAGCGACGAATTCACATTTTTTTCTATTTCGGCAATACGCTCAGGTAATACCGATACTGCGGGGTTGTTTACCAGTTCTTGATAAAGGACTTGAATAGCGTTGGCATCAGTTATTTTCGCATTTCTAACATTTACAAGAGACATCGTATTACTACACCTATTCTAAATCTAAGGGCTACCTCCTCAAGACATTCATAGCGTCAAAATTAGGTCATGCTCAGCATTGGAAAAAACTTAAATGTCCGCAATTGGCCGACTGCGGCCTGTCGCCTAGTTTAAACCCGTCAATTAAAGTGAGCTGCGATCCAAGTTTGACTGTGGCTAAATTGCTAAGCTGGTTGGCGACGTTCGATGAGTTTGTGGGGATAAATTGAATAAGATTCCGCATATTGGGTGTTAAGCCGTCGTTTTAATTGAGTCGATTCCAATTGCGAGTGGCTGGGTTGAAAAAACCAGAGTCACGATACACTTTTTCGATCGTGCCTTGCTCTCTGAGTTTAGCTAAGCCTAGATTGAGCGATTGAGCGACCTCTTTGCCAATCGGTGAGGCTTTGCTCACAAAGAAATGTCGGCTGCCTTGTAGGCCTACCTTCACATTGGCAATCGGTACTAATTTACGCCCACCGGCTTCCATTGAAAAATCGGCCGTTGGTTGAAACGGTGCAAGTAATACATCGGCGCGTTTTTTGCCCAGCATGCCGACCATTGAATCCCAGCTTTGGGTCTTTAATACATGCTTAAATTTAATGCCCTCAAGCGTTGCGACATCGGGCAACCAGCTTTCGGCGACGACGGCGGTGAGCGCTTGAATTTGTGGTAGCGTTTTCGAGAGACGCGCATCGGCATTGTCGGCGGTGGTATAAAGCCCGGCCTCAAATTCGCCTTGGCGAATGCTGGGCTCGCTAATAAACACTTTGTCGTTAATTTGTTTTAAGTCGATAAACCAAGCGCTATTGCCGCCCATGGTCGCCGTGCCTGAGGTGATTTCTTTAATAAAGCGGCTATATGAATCGCTGGTATTGTCGACCTTCACGATTTTAACCGGATAAGTATTGCCACCGGCTTTTAGTGCCTGCTGCACTAAGACTAGCTCGACGACATCACGGCGCGAGCCTGAGCCACCATACTGAGTGAGTGAAATCGGGTCACGGCCGGCAATAAAATGTTGGTAGTCATTAAACACATCTTGTTGTGTCAGAATCGTAATGGTTTTCTCATTGGCAAACCCTGATAAACTTGCGGCAAAGAGTAAAAAGCCAGTCGCAATATGAGTGAGTTTTAAGCCGATCATTGCAAGCCTTTATGATGAATGTGTCAGTTTGCCTATGATGGCAAGCTGTAAGAAAATTGGCAAGCAAAGCCTGCGCCTTGCTGGGTGTTGGGCAGGAATACGAAATAATCAGTAAAATTCACACCACTAGCCTTGAATTGACTCGGCATGCCCCGATATTTAAGCTAGCTGTTCAACCCTTACGATTTAATTCCGCTAGGAGCATTACATGTCTGTACTCGTTGCGAAGCAAGCCCCTGATTTTACCGCCGCCGCTGTGTTGGGCTCGGGCGAAATCGTTGAAAACTACAATTTGAAAGCAGCCACTGCTGGCAAGTATGCAGTGATTTTCTTTTATCCACTGGATTTCACCTTCGTATGCCCGTCAGAATTAATCGCTTTTGACCATCGTTTGGCTGAATTTAAAGCACGCAATGTAGAAGTAATTGGTATTTCAATCGACAGCCAATTCTCGCATTCTGCATGGCGCAATACCCCAGTAAATAAAGGCGGTATTGGCCCAGTGGGTTACACCTTGGTGGCTGACGTAAAACACGAAATTTGCAAAGCCTACGACGTTGAATTGGCTGATGCGGGCGTGGCCTTGCGCGGTTCATTCTTGATCGACAAAGCCGGCGTGGTTCAGCACCAAGTGATCAATAACCTGCCATTGGGTCGTGACATCGACGAAATGTTGCGCGTGGTGGATGCCTTGCAATTTACTGAAGAACACGGCGAAGTTTGCCCAGCAGGCTGGAACAAAGGCAAAAAAGGCATGACGGCATCGGCCGATGGCGTTGCCGATTACCTTGCGAACAACGCTGCTGCACTGTAATTCATTAGGCATTAAAAACCGAAAAGCCCTGCGACTTGCTGCAGGGTTTTTTTTTAGATTGGTTTTTGGCATTGATTGGCTTCACCACGAGATTTTTGTATGTCACAACATGTTATTGCGCCGCCCGCCGTTGGCATTAGTCCACTCACTTGGTATCAATCACTGGCCAGCCAAGAGGGGTTTATTAGCGACCAATCGCAAGCCGCCGCGATTGATCGCCTCGAAACGCTTTGGCAAGCCTTGGTGGTGTTTAAGCAAAAGCGCAATCGCCTGTTTGGCAAAAGTTTATTGCCGATGCCAGAGCTACCGCGTGGCCTGTATTTTTGGGGCGGCGTGGGGCGTGGCAAAAGCTTTTTGATGGATGCGTTTTACGCTGGTTTGCCGTTTAAGCGCAAAAAGCGGCTGCATTTTCATCATTTTATGCAGCAAATTCATAAAGATTTACGCGCCCAGCAAGGGCAAAACGATCCGCTGGGCAAAGTCGCCGAGCAATGGGCCAAATCTTGCCGCGTGCTGTGTTTTGACGAATTTCATGTGTCCGACATTGCCGACGCTATGATATTGGGGCGCTTAATGGAGCAATTATTTAGTCGCGGCGTGATCTTGGTCACGACCTCGAACTATCCACCCGATGGCTTGTACCCCAATGGGCTACATCGGGCGAGCTTTTTACCGACCATTGAACTTCTCAAAGCCAAGCTCGATGTGCTGAACGTTGATGGTGGCCAAGATTTTCGCCTGCGCACCCTCACTGCTGCGCGCACCTATTTGTACCCGAATAATGCCGAGAATGAGCAAGAACTGACCGAGCTATTTGGCAAAATGGCCACCGCGCATGATGAAAAAACCGATATTCAAATCGAAGGCCGCCAACTGAAAGCACGGCGCCGCGCTGGTGGTGCAATTTGGTTTGATTTTGCCGTGCTGTGTGGCGATGGCCGTGGGCAAGCCGATTACTTGGCCTTGTCGCAGGAATATCACACGGTGTTTTTATCCGGTTTGCCCAAACTCACCGCCGAACAAAGCAATCTCGCGCGCCGCTTTACATGGCTGGTCGACGTGTTTTACGACAACCGCGTCAAACTCATCATCGCCGCCGATGTGCCGGTGGAAGAGGTCTATGTCGCTGGCTTGCAAGCATCCGAATTCTTCCGTACCGCCAGCCGCCTCTCGGAAATGCAATCCAAAGAATACCTCGCCCTCGCGCACCAAACGCTAGAGCAACAAACGGCGGGGGTGGTGGAGACTTGAGTGGATTTATATTAAAAAATTAATGAATTTTAAATTTGGCGGAATTAATTATGGGCGTTTTTGATTTATTTTCTAAAAGACAACAGCGCGCACGTGGTGAAGTTCCTGACGTGTATGTTTATGATGCTCTTCCGCAAACTTTAAGAGTACAAATTGTACATATCATACGAGATGCATTTGGTGTCGATGGTTATTACGGTCGTGGAACAGTGGAGTCGGCTTATGAATCTGTAAATGATGCTCTTTGTAGAGAGTATGGAGTATTCGAGCTGGTCAAAAATTCAGAATCAAATTCAAACTCAGTATTAAATTTCTTTTTGAAAGAAGGAAATTTTGAAAGAGCTCTTGATGTGATTGAAATCTGCTTCAGATTCATCAATTTGCATATTTCTGTGGATCTTGATTATCAATACGAAACTAAGCGTAAGATTAATAATATAGATGCTATTGATGAACTTAATAGCCGTTTTAAAGAGCATGGAATAGGATATCAGTTTGAATCAAATGAGTTGATTCGAGTTGATTCTGAGTTTGTGCATTCCGAAGTGGTAAAGCCCGTCTTAGCTATTCTGCGAGGCGATCAATTCAAAGGTGCAAATGAAGAGTTTTTGCAAGCACACGAACATTATCGACATGGGCGTCATAAAGAATGTCTTGTTGATTGCTTAAAATCATTTGAAAGTACAATGAAGGCTATTTGTGATAGTCGTGGTTGGGAATATAAAGCAAGCGATACAGCAAAAAATCTGATTACAATTTGTTTTGCTCAAGGTCTTTTGCCTTCATATCTTGAATCCCAGTTTGCTTCTGTTCGATCTCAGCTAGAGAGTGGAGTGCCAACGGTTAGAAATAAAAATGGCGGTCATGGGCAAGGAACGGAAGTCATTGCGGTGCCAGAGTATTTGGTTCGATACACGTTAAATTTAACGGCTACTTCAATTTTGTTTCTTGTTGAAGCCAACACTGCGAATCATTGATTTAATTTAGTCTGGTAGCTTGGGCTCGATAGCCCAACGTTGACCGCGCGATTGTTGGGCTGCGCTGGCGCTTAGCCCAACTTACAAATTCTAAGCGGTGTAGGGCACCGCCGCGTAGGGCGCACTCAAAGCGCAGCGTAGTGCGCCGAATGTACAATGTTTGTGAAGCTTCACCCGCATGGTTTAGACGGATTCAGTTGGTGGTCACAAGATTCTTTCAGTTAGGGTCGGCTTTAGCCGACTTGGTCGCCTGAAGGCGACCCTACAACATAGCGCTATTCTCTTGTGGAAAAACCGTGACAACATCAATCACGCTTATTTAAAGTGTCAGTCCAGTAGCTTGGGCTCGATAGCCCAACGTTGACCGCGCGATTGCTGGGCTGCGCTGGCGCTGATTACAGCCTAAATTAGATGTATTTTATTTTAGTCTTTGATTTTAAAGGTGTTCACGTCAATACCCATGATGTTTTTGTGATGCTTCACCCGCATGGTTTAGACGGATTCAGTTGGTGGTCACAAGATTCTTTCAGTTAGGGTCGGCTTTAGCTGACTTGGTCGCCTGAAGGCGACCCTACAACATGGCGCTCTTTTCTTATGGAAAAACCGTGGCAATAGCAATCACGTTGATTTAAAGCATTAGCGAAAAATCCCCCTGTTATGAAGATCGAATTAACACTGTTTTCCGGTCACTCAACTCTTTTCTTTCCCTTTATCGAGGTGGCTTATGTTGGCGATTACGACGCTGAATCAACAATTGGTTTTGACTGATCATCCGACCCCTGAGCCGGCTGCGGGGCAGTTATTGATTAAGGTGATGGCGGCGGGGGTGAACCGGGCGGATTTGATGCAGGCGCAGGGCAAATATCCGCCGCCGGCTGGTGAGTCGCTGACCATCGGTTTGGAGGTGGCGGGCGTGGTGGTGGCGTTGGGCGATGGTGTGAGCGATTTTGCGGTCGGCGACGCGGTGTTGGGTTTGGTCGGTGGTGGTGCTTATGCCGAGTATTGCTTGCTCGATCAATCGCTTTGCTGCTTAAAGCCCGATACCCTCGATTTTGCCGCGGCGGCCAGTTTGCCCGAGGTATGGATGACGGCGTGGTTGAATTTAATCGACATTGGCCAGCTTAAAGCGGGGCAGCGGGTGTTGATTCACGCTGGGGCCAGCGGTGTTGGCGCGGCGGCGATTCAGTTGGCCAAATCAGTTGGTGCTTGGGTGGCGGTGACGACTAGCTCAGTCGAAAAGCAGGCGTTTTGCCGCGACATGGGCGCTGATTTAGTCATTGATTATCGCAGCCAAGATTTTGCGACCACGCTTAAAGCGGCGGGCGGCGTGGATTTAATTTTGGATACGGTGGGCGGTGATTATGTCGCCGCCAATCAGCTGTGCCTTAATCGCGACGGCAGCATTATTGTGATTGGCTTACTCAAAGGCTTGAGTTGCGAGATTAATTTGGGCTTGCTGCTGGTGAAACGGCAAAAAATTCAAGGCTCGGCGCTACGCAGCCAAGCGCTAGCCGAAAAAGCCAAATTGGCCACGGCGCTACGCGATACAGTGTTGCCGCGCCTTGCCAGTGGCGAATATCGCATTACGCTCGATCGCACGTTTGCACTCAAAGACGCGCAAGCCGCGCATGGCTATGTCGCCGCCAGTCGCAATTGCGGCAAAGTGGTGCTGCTTACCGAGTCGATTGCATAAGAGAGGGTTTATGTTTCAAGGCAATATGCCACAACTGATGGCAGCGTATAACCAATGGCAAAACCAGCAAATGTACGCTGCCGCTGCCACCTTAAGTGATGCTGAGCGCAAGGCGGATCGTGGGGCGTTTTTTAAGTCGATTCATAGCACCCTCAATCATCTTGTTTGGGGCGATTTGATGTGGTTGTCGCGCTTTACCGGCGAAACGCTAATTAGCTCGCCACCGGGGGTGGATGTTTATGCTGATTTTGCCGAGTTACACGCCGCGCGGATGGCGCTGGATGCGCGGATCATGGCGTGGGCCAATGGCTTGGATGCCGCGTGGCTAAACGAGCCAGTGACGTGGACCAGCAAGGTGTATGGCTTTACCCAAACCATTCCACGCTGGGTACAGGTACAGCATTTTTTCAATCACCAAACGCATCATCGTGGGCAAGTGAGTACCTTGCTGATGCAACAGGGGATTGATGTCGGTGTCACCGATTTGCCGCTATTGCCGATGCTTAATGATTAGACAATGTTCAGATTGCGTGTTGATGGTTTTAAGTGCCTGCGGCACGGCGGTTTGTAGTCGCAGTCAGTGGCGGCCCCCTCTTTCTTTGACTCGCCAAAGAAAGAGGGGGAAAGAAAGGCGCCCCGAGCGCGCCCAGCTCCGCTGTGCCCTCGATTGTCGTGAGCCAAACGATAAAACTGTTTGTCTCTCTCCTCACTCGGTGCGCTTAAACGGGTTTTTAAGCCCCAGACCGACGAGCGCGGCACAGCATCAGCACCAAGTCTGAACATTGCCAAGGCTTGGTGGTAAATACCTTTTTGATTTAAGTTTTTTGACTCCTCTGCCACGCCGCAAGAAGCTCGGCGTAGGCTACGCCGTTGATCTGTAGGCCTTCGAGTTGCTTGCTATGAATTTGCGCTTGGCGTAGGTCACAATCGCGAATTTGCGCGCCCGCCAAATCGCAGCGCTCTATTGTTACTGGCTCGTTATCGCCATGCCAGCCGCGCGCTAAATCATGTAAATGCGCGCCGCCCCACGAGGCGTGGCCGATTTTAACGCCGCCTAATCTCGCGTCGCCAATGGAAAGCCGTGTCAGGTTCACATTGTGCAGTTGCGCGTCTTGCATGCAGGTATCAATAAAACGACTGCCATTTAAATTGCTACTAAAAAATGTGGCATCGGCGATGGCGCAGTCATTCCAATCGTTGGCGTTTAAATTCAGGCCGATATGGTGTTGCGGCTTGCTTGGGTTGTGGCGTAAATGGCGAATAAAGGTGACGCAGTTGTCGTCGCGATCAGCCACTTGGTAGCCGCATTGGACATAAAAGCGCTCATTATCCTTGCTGTGCGCGCTGGTGCTGAGCGACCAACTATTGGCTTGGGGGACTAATCCTTCAAGTTGCGCCAAAGCTTGAGTGGCAATGCCTTGGCGGCCAAATGCAGGGTCAACGTGCAAATATTCAACATACGCTTGCCCAGCGATGGGGCCCAAATAAGCAATACCGCCAACGCACACACCAGCGACTTCAATGGCAAAGTAGTGCGACGTTGCAATCGCATACGCCATTTTGTGCGGGCAATCATAGCCGCCAGATCCTGCGCTATCACTGTCCGAGCTCCACGGCCCGCAACGGCGGGCATGGGCTAAATACGCTGCCCGCTGTATGGCGGCCAATTGCTCGGCATCGTCTGTGGTCGCGGCGCGTAGTTGAATAGCTGCAGTGCTGGCTAGATTTGGGCGCGGTAGGATGAAAAAATCAAACTCGCCCTCGTCCGGTACGGTGGTTTTGTCGTGCGGCACGATTGTGTTACCTCGTGGCACGGTAGTTTTGCCTCGTGGCAAAAACCCCACTTTTTCGACCACGCGGCGCGAGCCGATATTCCAGTCTTTAACAATCGCCACCAAGGCGGCGGTGTTGCTGCACGCAAAAAACGCCTGCGTTGCTGCGGCTACGGCTTCCGTGGTCAATCCGCATTGACGGTACTCGCGGCTGATGGCGTATGCCACTTCGGGGAAGCTCGATTGCAGCCCGTCTTTGGGCCAAATGCCAACCCAGCCGATGAGTTCATTGCTTTTGGCGAGCGTAATGGCGTATAGCCATTCGCTGATCGGTTCATGCTCGGTCAAATAGAATTGTTGCCATGCCGCTAGATAGTCGCGCAATTGTGCGTCGCTCATCGCCCAGTCGGGCAGGATGTCGATAATTTCAGCTTGCTGGGTGAGGGCGCGTAGCGCGGTAAAGTCGTTGCCGGTGAAAGTGCGCAGCACGAGGCGCGCAGTAGAGAGCGAGGTTTGCATACTGATATTCCTAAAATTAGCCGTGACCATCCGCGCCTTGCGTAAGGCGGCTAGTGGATAGTCAGAAAGTAGCGGACGATCAAAACCCCAACTTGGCTTGCAAGTGGATGATCGGCGGTGGGGGCTAATTAATTAGGCACGGGAATATCAAGTAAAGGATGGCATAAGCAAACAGCATATGCCGATGTAATCGGGCGCGTCAAAAGCATCGCTTAGTGTTGATCGAAGTTGTTGCCGAAACCTAACACAGGGTATGGCTTCATTGGCGATGCTGCAACAGCGCTAGAGGTAAATACCCTTGCTGTTTTAGCGCAGCGAATTCCAGTTGGCGATGGCTTCTTTTTTATTGCTGCCTTGCTGGCCGATGGCGCTGCAGTTGCCGTTTTTGCCTAGCTTGCTGCATTGCACCCAAAAGCGATTGGATCCGGCTTTGTGTTGCTCGGCGATGGCGCCGCATTTTGGACAGGGTTTTGGCGTTGGGCGACCGGTTTGGTCGGTGCTGGAGGTGGTGATCATGGAGGTCTTTCTGCAGTAAAACGTAAGCTTACCTTGTTCTTGGTTTTTTGACTCGTAGAAATTGCAAAAGGCCATGACCAAAGGCCGCAGTAGCGGCGGTGATTTCTGGCGTCAATCCTTGCTGCTGTCGCTTAGTGAACGTCAATCAATGGCGCACAGTTCAATATTTTTGGAATGGCTGCAGGCTTTTGCTACGCGGTGCCGCCGCCACGAATGGGGAAACATTCGTGGCGATAAGGGCGTTTAATGCACCGCTTGCAGCATGCCTTCGACTACTTTTTTCGCGTCGCCAAATACCATCATGGTTTTATCCATATAAAACAATTCATTATCGAGCCCGGCATAACCGGCGCTCATCGAGCGTTTGACCACCATGACGGTGCGCGCTTTATACGCGTCCAAAATCGGCATGCCATAAATGCTGCTGCTCGGGTCGTTCTTGGCCGCAGGATTCACCACGTCATTGGCGCCGATGACCAGTACCACGTCGGTGCTGGCAAAGTCGCTATTGATTTCATCCATTTCGATCACGCGCTCATAGGGTACTTCGGCCTCGGCCAATAGCACATTCATGTGGCCAGGCATACGTCCTGCTACTGGGTGAATGGCATAGCGCACATCGACACCGCGCTCAGTGAGTAAATCAGTCAGCTCTTGCAGCGCATGCTGCGCGCGCGACACGGCTAAGCCGTAGCCGGGGATGATAATCACGCGTTCGGCGTTTTCCATTAAAAATGCCGCATCGTCCGCCGAGCCCGAGCGGTAGTTTTTTTGCGCACTGCCGGCTGGACCCGCTGCAGCCACTTCGGCACCAAAGCCACCGAGCAGCACCGACACAATCGAGCGGTTCATCGCTTTACACATGATGTACGACAAAATCGCACCGGATGCGCCAACGCAAGCGCCAGCGATAATCAGTACCGGATTATCCAGCGTAAAGCCAATGCCGGCCGCCGCCCAGCCCGAATACGAATTGAGCATCGATACCACCACTGGCATATCGGCACCACCAATTGGAATAATCAGCAGCACCCCGAGCGTCAAGGCAATCGCTACCATCGCCAAAAATGCCGCTTGGCTGCCGGTGGCGTAAAACGCGATCCCAAGGCCAACCATGCTGAGCGCCAGTAGCAGATTGATTAAATGCTGGCCTTTAAAGTTGATCGCGCGTGCGCCGAATTTGCCCGACAATTTGCCGTAGGCGACGACCGAAGCGGTAAAGGTAATCGCGCCGATGAATGCGCCTAAAAATAGCTCGATTTGCTGCGCGCCAGTGTGGCTCATTCCGGTATGGAACACGGCGGCAATGGCGATCAGTACCGCCGACAAACCGACCAAAGAATGCATCGCGGCCACCAGTTCTGGCATCGCCGTCATGGCCACGGTGCGCGCTTTATACGCGCCAACCAAGGCGCCAGCGGCCATTGCGGCGACAATCAGCCATACCACTGGGCTGTTGGCGACAAAGAACGTTGTCGCCACGGCGATGGTCATGCCGACCATGCCGTATAAATTGCCGCGCAAAGCGGTGTGTGGTGAGGAGAGTCCGCGTAGCGATAAAATAAACAGTACCGCAGCAACCAGATAGAGCAGGGCCGTTAAGTTCGCCATTATTTCGCTCCTTTTTTCGATTTGAACATATCGAGCATGCGCTGAGTGACCAAAAAGCCGCCAAAAATATTAATGCTGGCGAGGAAAATCGCTACCGCGCCAAGAACGCTAGTGAGCGTAATTTGCTGGGCGTTGATATCCACCACTTGCAGCATGGCGCCAACGACGATAATCCCCGAAATGGCATTGGTGACCGCCATTAGCGGCGTATGTAGCGCTGGTGTGACATTCCACACCACGTGGTAGCCGACAAAAATCGCCAACACAAAAATCGTTAAACTGGCCATAAATGGATCGCTCGTTGCTGCATGGGCGATGGGGGCTGCAGCCGTTGTAGAAGCTGCTAGGGCAAGAGTAGACATGGGTTTTCCTTAAGCAGTAATAGCATCAGCAGTGGCCGGCACCGCGCTCGCTTGGCTTGACTGAGTGGCGCTGGCTTGAGTAGCTGGGGTGGCCGAGGCGCTGGCAAAATAAATGCTACCGGCGTGGCAAACTCGAGTGGCTTGGATGATTTCATCGTCTTGCTGCGGTGCGTAATGGGCCTCTTTATCGCTCAACAATGCTAAAAACGTCAGTACATTGCGCGCAAACATACTCGAGGCATCGGTTGGCATTAAGGCGGCTAAATTACTTTGCCCAACAATGCTGACGCCGTTGTCACTCATCACCACTTGATCGGTTTGCGACAGCGGGCAATTGCCGCCATGGCTGACGGCCATATCGATGATCACGCTACCGGCTTTCATCCGCGCCACGGTGGCTGCGGTCAGCAAAATCGGCGCGGCTTTGCCTGGAATAAGGGCGGTACTAATGATGATGTCGGCTTGCGCGGCTTGTTGCGCAATCAGCTCGCTTTGTCGTTGCCGATAATCGTCGGACATTTCTTTGGCGTAGCCGCCGGTGTGGGCCAATGCCGCTTGCTCTTCGCTGGAGAGTTCAACTTCGACAAATTTTGCGCCCAGTGATTCAACTTGTTCGCGCGTGGCTGGGCGTACATCAAATACTTCAACGACGGCGCCTAAACGCTTGGCGGTGGCAATCGCTTGTAAGCCGGCCACGCCAGCACCCAAAATTAACACGCGCGCGGGTTTCACTGAGCCGGCGGCGGTCATCAACATCGGCATAAAGCGCGGGAAGTAATGCGTTGCCAACAGCACTGCGCGATAACCGGCAATATTGGCTTGGCTCGACAATACGTCCATGCTTTGCCCACGGGTAATCCGTGGAATCAATTCCAGCGCGTAAGCATCGATTTGTTTGGCGGCGAGTAAGCCGAGATGCGGATAGCGATGGATATCAAACAGACTCACCAGCGCTGCGTGCTCGGGATAAAGGGCAATTTCTTGGGTATTGGGCGCTTGCACTTTTAAAATAAGGGCTGCACCACTATACAGGCTGGTTATGTCTTCGCTAATACTCGCGCCAGCCGTTAAGTAATCGCTATCTTGCCATGTTGCCGCTAGGCCGGCATTCGCTTGAACGCGTACTTGATGCCCTTGTTTGACGAGTTTTTTAACCGTTTCAGGCGAGGCGGCGACACGGGTCTCGCCGTGTTGGTTTTCTTTTGGGATCACAATCAACATCTTGGCTTTATTCCCTGTGCGCGGTGAATGATGAGGTATTTAGCCTGATCTGCGCTTGTTACAGTTTGATGCAAAGCAACTTAGGTAAAAACCCTAGGCAAGGTGTTGTTGACGCGATAATTTCATCGAATGAAAAAAACGATTAATCGCTATTGATAATTATTCTCATTTGTACAATAATCGCTTCACCGACTACTCGAACGAAGGAACAGCAATGAAGGCCTATCTGGTTGGCGCCGATGCCTTGGGCAATATCCCGCAGCTATTGGCTGAGCACGGTATTAGTGTGCAAAAGCATGTGAGCGGGCGCAATGTGTCGCATCAGCGCAAGCCTGCGAGTTTAAACGGGGCCGATTTATTGATTTTGTTTACTGATTTTTTAAGTCACAACGTGATGAAGGCGTATCGAGAATTGGCCAATGATGAGCAAGTGCGCTTTGTTGCTTGCCGCCGCTCGGTGTGTGCTTTGAGCCAATCCTTAGAAAAAATTGGCGAAGTGAAAGATTGCAGTCAATGCCCGAATCGCAAAAGCCAGCGTTAAAGCGGGTGTTAATGCCCGCGGCACGTTTTATTTCGAGTTAGTAAACCAGATTAGATCGAATGAATGATTTTGCGTAATGGCGTTGGAATGCCTGCCGCCAGCGCAGCGGCTGGGCTAAACCACGCGGTATTGGCGCTTTCTTTGGCGCAATCACTGCCCACCAGCTGCGCCAATTGCGGGGTAATGGTGAGACGGTAATGGGTAAATACATGCACAAACTCAGGCAGAGTGGTGCTCAGCGCAATGTTTAAACCCAAATGATCGGCAATATGGGCGACTGGATCGGTATGTAACGCGACTTCAGGTAAGCTCCATAAACCGCCCCAAATACCGGTTGGCGGGCGTTTTTCGAGCAATAGATCACCCTGCGCATTGCGCAAAAAGATCATTACGGTGGCTTTTTCTGGGATGGTTTTTTTGGGTTTTCTTGTTGGCAAGACCGCTTGCCGATCGCTCTGCCGAGCTTGGCAATCACTGGCTAACGGGCATAGCAAGCAGCTTGGATTTTTTGGGGTGCAAATGGTGGCACCCAAATCCATCAGTCCTTGCGTATGGGCTTTGATTTCGCTGGCCGCTTGCTGGCTATCACTGCAACGAGCAGGGAGTAAGGATTCAGCCAATTGCCACAGCTGGTTTTCGATGGCTTTCACCCCCGGATAGCCTTCAATCCCTGCCCAACGGGTTAAAACGCGTTTAACATTACCGTCTAAAATCGCCGCACGATAGCCATAGGAAAAAGCCGCAATGGCTGCTGCAGTACTGCGCCCGATGCCGGGCAAGGTGGTAATTAATGTAGGGTCGTTAGGAAATTGCCCGGCAAAATCACGCACCACCGCTTGGGCGCAAGCATGCAAGTTTCTGGCTCGGGTGTAGTAACCCAGTCCACTCCACAACGCCAACACATCATCGAGCGGGGCGGCAGCTAAATCAGCCAGCGTTGGGAAACGCTGTAAAAATCGCGGGTAGTAGTCGAGTACGGTGCTCACTTGCGTTTGCTGCAGCATGATTTCAGACAGCCAAACGCAGTAAGCATCGTTCACTTGCCACGGTAAATGATGACGGCCAGATTGCTGCTGCCATTGGCGCAAACGTAGAGAAAAATCAGACATTAAGGTTTGCTTACTTTAGTGGTTTTGCGCGGCGCGCTACGCGCTTTCTTTTTGGCGGCGAGCTCGGCTTTTTTCTTTTCCGCTAAGGCGGCGGCTTTTTGTGCGGCAATTTTTTCTTCGCGGGCTTTTTGTGCTGCCGCGGCGCGATCTATTTTTGCCTGTGCCTCGGCTTTTTGCCGAGCAATGATTTGTTCTTTTAAGTTAGCCGTATCGGCTTTATACACCGGGTTTTGAATCGGGCCGCTCAAGGTAATAGGCAGGGTTAAGCCAATTAAGCCCGCTAATTCTGGCACTTTAGGGTTGGCGCTGGCCTGCATTTTATAGTCGAGCGTGCCAGCGGCCAAATTGAGCATCCCGCCACCACTGAGTTTTAATACATCGGCGCTCACACTCAGATCATGGTTTTCGGCGATGCCATTTTTAAGATGCAAAGTGGCATTGAGTTCAGAAAAATTGGTTTTGCCATTGCTATGGTCGGTCTTGCTGACTTCGCCATTCATTAATTTAATTTGCTGGCTGGCCGAGCTCAGTAAACCGCTAATGTCGATGCCGCGAATCGCGCCTTCTTTGAGACTGGCTTTGATTTTGCCATTGGCTGATTTTCGTAAGTCAGCCAAATTTTGCCCTTTGGCGGTCACATCAATGGTGAGATTGCTACGGCCCTCAAAACGACTGGTGTCTAAGGTATCGGTGAGCAAGGTGTTGATATTCATATTGGATAAGGTTTGCTCAACGCGGAAAAACGGCACCGCTTGCGTTGAATTGATTTCAACGCGGCCAGCCAATTGGCCTTCGTAGAGCGTGGCCGATAAAGGATCGAGCACCAGACGATTTTTGCGCGCAATTAAGGTGACGTCTAAGTCGTCAACGTGCAAATTATTCAGTACCAGCTCACCAATTTTGATTGAGCCAATAGCATTAAATTTTTCTAGCCACCACAAATCAAATTTATTGTTTTGCGCGCTTTTTTTGGCGCCCGCCGCTACTGCGGGTAAATAAGGCGTTAAATCAAATTTGGCTAGATTCATATTGATCCGAAATTGCGGATCAACAAAACTTTCCATACCTATTTGCGCGTGCAATGGCTCGTAATCTAGCGTGCCATTACTGTCGAGATTGATCAATTCATTGTGTAAATCAATATCGCCTTTACCGGTTAAATCCAAGCGAATCGCGCCACGTGGCAAGCTGCGGTTGGTATAGCTGCCGGTGAGTCGGTAGTTAGACAGCCGCGTTAAATTACCGCGCTCAATGGCCAGTGGGGTACTAAATACGACATCTAGATTTTGTTCTGGGCTATTAAATTTAACGCTGATTTTGGCGGTATTACTTTGTAAAAAATGTCTTTGTGCACCGCTAAGGGTTGGCACGGTGGCTGAAGCGCTAAATTTAGCGTCTTTGTCTTGCATCTCAATATCAAATTGCAGGCGATTGAGTGCTAAAGCGTTGTCGGTCAGTTGAATCTCCGGCACGTCCAGCGTGGTTTTCCATTGCTGCCCAGCACGATTGGCCGAGCCGGTGAGCTTTAAATCACCGCCAGTCAGGCGCAATGGATCCCAGCCGTAATTTAAATTGCCGGTAATTTGTAGCTGGGTATTGCTAACTTTAAGCCCCGCATCGCTGGCGCCTTCTTGCGTGAGTGCGACTTTAATGTCGGCAATATGCAATCGCCGCTCTTGCTCAACATAGCGCATCGCCGCCGAGCCTTGTACTTTGCCGCGCCAACGCGCTGCTTCGCCGTTGTCATTGAGGTAAATTTGCCCGTCTAGGTTTAAATCGCCTTTTTTGGGGTCGGTCAGATTGTCCAGTTCAAGATTGAGCTGACTTAAATGCAGTGTTTCATTGACTAAATCATCTTGCCAAGCCAGTTGCGCATCCGAAAAACTAAACCGATCTAAGGCTAAATGAATTTGCTTGCCTTTGCTTTGCAGCAAATCTTCAAAATTATACGTGCCGTCATCGTGGCGAATAATCGTCAACTCGGGCTTTTCAACTTCAATACTATTGACGACGGCTTTGCCTTCGCTAATTAAAGGCCATAGGCGAAACACCACTTTAATGGCGTCGGCATGCGCAAAAACCGTATCTGACTTTGGTTCGGTGAGTGTGGCGTTTTTAATCAGCACAGCCGGACGCGGTAGCAGCACCATATGGGCGCTGCCACGAATGTCGAGCTTACGCTCGGTATCTCGCTGTACTGCTGATACCAATTGATCGCGAACGAGGTCTGACGATAAAAAGTACGGCAAAATGCCCAGCAAGGCCGTAAGTGTAAGGACGAGCAAAAAACTGATTCGCAAAGAGCGAGAATGGCGCCAATCCATGTCGTCAAATGAAGGAGTAAAACGAAGATTGGGCGATTATCCACAAGAACTGCGGCAAACAAAAGCATTGCGGCAAAAATAATAATACACAGCGTGTTCTGGGTGACTGTTTTTTAGTGCAATAGCGTGCAAAATAGCTAGATTCGCTCTGGATTTGCTTGGGGCGTTATTTTTTACTAATGAAAGCATTCGGAATCAATCAAGGAGTACTCAGTTATGGCGCATCTCACCCCCATCAAAGTGCATGGGTTTCATTTGGATTTGTATGGGCACGTCAATAACGCGCGTTATTTAGAATTTTTGGAAGAAGCGCGCTGGGGCTTGATGGAAGAGTACGGCGATTTGTCTTGGTTTATGGCGCAAAAAATGGCCCTCGTGGTGAGCCGCGTCGATATTCGTTATATCCGCGCCGCCACGATGGGCGATCAGTTGCTGATTGAAACGCGCTTGGCCGAATTATTGCCACGCGAAGGCAAAATTCATCAGCGCATTGTGCGTAAAGACAATGGCAAAGTGGTGGCCGAGGCTGATATTAGCTTTGCAGTCATTCACCCAGAGCAAAGAGGCGCGCTGTTGATCGAAGGCGAGTTGTTTGAGCGTTTTAATCAGGTTTTATTAGCAACGAGTGAATTGGTATGACGTGGTTGCAGCGAGTAGTTGCTGTTTTGGTCTTGAGTTTGCTGAGTGCGTGTAGCGGCATCGTTAATTTTGAAAAACCACAAGTGAATCTAGCCGGTTTAGAAGTGCTAGATTTGGGCTTGTTGGAGCAAAAATTTGTGGTGTCCTTGCGCGTGACCAATCCGAACGATATGGCTTTGCCGATTGATGGTTTGAAGATGAAGCTTGATGTGAATGGTCAGCCATTTGCGACAGGGGTTTCAAATCAAAAAGTGACTTTGCCGCGCTTGGGTGAGACGGTGGTTAAAGTGAATGTAACCACCAATCTGAGCAATATTTGGAAGCAAATTAAAGCCATCCAAAGTAAAACGCTGGCGTATACGGTTTCTGGGCAGTTATTTGTTCCCTTAGTGCCCGGTGGCATTAGCTTTAATCGGCAAGGGGAATTGTCCAGCCTAGGGGCCGCAGTAGCGAAATAACGCTTGATTGATGGTTTTAAGCCCCTACCCAACGCGCACGGCATCGTATTCACTGTCATCTGTTGCGGCCTTATCGTGGGCAATGTTCAGATTACGTGTTGATGGTGATTAAAGCTTCGCGGCATTCCCTCTCCCTTGATGGGAGAGGGTTAGGGTGAGGGTGATACTGCGGAGTATATTTTAAGCTCAACACCCCCATCCCAACCTTCCCCCGTCGAGGGGGAAGGGGTTGAAGTCGATCTGCTCAAGCACGTGTGATACAAACCATCAACATCAAATCTGAACATTGCCTTATCTTGTTGGGTATTTAGATGTGGGCTATACCCATAACAGCCTGCATTCAGATACCGCTGTACTTTCATTGGAGTGGCAAATGGGAATCAATCAAGCCAAACAAGAGGCCAAACGTTTAAAGCAAGATCATCAGGCGGCGGGGCATATTGAAGATGACAATACCGAGGCCGAGCGGATTTTAGCTTTAAATGCGTGGAAAAAAGCCAAGGCGCTTAAAGAGCGGCAAGCGGCAGCAGAGCGGCATATTGCCAAGGCCGAGCTAGAAAAACTCAAGCGCAAAAAAACCTAATCGCGATTGGTCGGTGATACCTAGTATTTGGCTTTCGCCGATAGTGATTAAAATCAGCAGACTGAAATCAGCACCCCGTATTGAACCGCCGATAGGGCGACTCAATACGGGGTGTTTTTTATTGGATTAGAATTTTTCCGGCACGATGCGTAGTGGATGCTCGGTATTGCTGCGGACTTTGATTTTTCTTTTTGGCAGTTTTACTTTTTCTTGTGGCAAGTCCTCATACGGCACATGCGCCAGAATATGACTGAGCACATTGAGTCGCACGCGTTTTTTATCCTCGGAATGGGCGATAAACCACGGCGAAAATTCGGTGTCGGTGTATTTAAACATGTCGTCGCGGGCGGTGGTGTAGTCGTCCCAACGGTTAAACGACAAAATATCCATGGGCGAGAGCTTCCATGTTTTTCGGCCGTCGTCGATGCGATCGCGTAAGCGCCGTTCTTGCTCTTCGGGGGTGACTTCCAGCCAGTATTTGAGCAAGATAATCCCTGAGTCGATGATGGCTTTTTCAAACTGCGGTGCGCCATGCAAAAATGCCTCAGATTGCTCTGGGGTACAAAAGCCCATTACCCGTTCAACACCGGCACGGTTATACCAGCTGCGATCGAAAATAACCACTTCGCCAGCGGCAGGTAAATGCGCCACGTAGCGCTGTAAATACATTTGGGTTTTTTCGCGGTCGGTGGGCGCCGGTAGCGCCACGACACGAAAGGTGCGTGGGCTCACGCGCTCAGTCAGCGCTTTAATCGTGCCGCCTTTGCCCGCACCATCGCGCCCTTCAAAAATGATGCACACTTTGAGCCCATGCTCTTGTACCCAGCGTTGCATCTTGACCAGCTCAATATGCAGTTTGCGCAGTTCAGTCTGATAGGTTTTTTCTGATAATGCTGGTTTGTGGCTGACTACGTCATCAGCGGTTTGCGTGTTAGGACTTGGATTTTTTTTACTCATGGTGCGGCTCCCTCGGGGCGATGATTTAAATCATGTTGCGCTTGCAAGTCGTTTTCATAAGCAATACGCGCTCGCTTGAGTGTAGAAAACAATAAAAAATCTCGCTTAACGCGTTCAAGCTGGCCTTGCATTTGGGCACGGCGTTCTATTTGGCGCTTGCGTCCGGCTAAAGCCAAGCGGATTTCCCGCTCAGCCAGTGCTTGCTGCAATTGCCACATGGCTTGCTCTCCCGCGGCATCAATTTGCGAAATCGTTGTTACATCAATCACCACCCATTTCAGCGGGCTTGGGTTGCCGTCGACTAAGGACAAGACGCGCTGACGGAAAAAATTAGCATTAAAAAAATTCAGCGGCGACTCAAATCGATAGACCAACAAACCTTCAATTTCTTGCGCGTCGGGGTGATGCTTTAAATCATGAAACGATTGTCCTGTGGGATACACCCCCAGCCGCGCTTCGTGCGGGCGGGCAAGATGAATTAACAGCCGTAATGTGGATAATAAAACGGCAAATAGCATGCCTTGCATTACGCCAACGCAGGCTACGCCGATTAAGGTCACAATCGCAATCAGCCATTCGCCGCGCCCAAGTAAGCGAAACTGTTGAATGCTAGCAAAATTCATCAGCCCTAAAGACGCTGTAATCAGCACCGCGCCCAGCGCCGCAATCGGTACAAAGTACAAAGCGGGCGTGAGGAGCAGCATCGCAATCGCAATCGTCAGCGCGGCAACAATGCTGACCATTTGGCTTTTGCCACCCATGGCGTCATTGACTGCGGTTCTGGAGTCCGCGCCGCTAATGGCAAAGCCTTGCGAAAAACCTGCGGCAATATTGGCCATGCCTAGCGCGGTAAATTCACGATCGGCGTCGATGTCATACCGGTTTTTAGCGGCAAAGCTGCGTGCGGTGAGCATGGCGCTGCTAAAGCTAATTAAAGCCAAACCGGCGGCCGCGCCGAGTAACTCGCCAAGTTGTGAGTAGGGTAGCACCGGCCAATGCACTTTGGGTAAGCCGGCGGGTAAAGCGCCGATCACACTGACGCCGTGTTGATCCAAACGGAAAACAAAAACGATTAAACCCGCTGCCACCATGGCCACCAAGGCCGATGGCAAGCCCGGTAACATGCGGCGCGCCACTTGCTGTATTAGCAAGGTGCCAAGGCCGATTGCGCTGGTGATGGGGTGCGATTCAAAAATTTTGCTGGGTAATTCAAGCAGCCGCTCAATTAAGCCGTTGTCGTTAAAATCAAAGCCAAATACTTTACCCAGCTGGCCAACCACAATGCTGATGGCAACGCCATTTAAAAAGCCCGCCAAAATGGGGGGCGATAAAAAATCAGCTAAAAACCCCAAGCGAAAACGACTGGCAATCAGGCAAAACAAGCCGGTGAGTAAGGCCAAACTCACTGATAAAGACACATAGAGCGTAGCGTCCCCTGCGGCAATGGGCGCGAGGGTAGAAAAAATCATCGCGCAAGTTGCGGCGTCTGGTCCCACGATCAGTTGGCGGGATGAACCAAATAGCGCATACGCGAGCAGCGGTAAAATGCTGGCGTATAAACCTGCCACGGGGCTCATTCCGGCTAATTGGGCATAAGCCACGCCAACCGGGATGGCCACTGCGGCAACAGAAATCCCTGCGCGCCAATCATGCGACCACCATGCTTTGGGGTAATGGCGCAGCAAGTTGATGCCGGGCATGGTTTGCGTGAGCCAGCGAGAAACAAAATGAAAAGCCAGCATGAATGTCGTAGTCCAAAATCAGCGCGGTGAAGGCATGATTTTACACATATTTGCTTTGCTTGATATTTTGTGTAAGTTTTTTGGCGGATTGGGTGGTGCTGTGTGTAACTAAAGCTTAAGGCGTGGTGTGCTGCGGGGGTTGTCCCCATCAAATCCGATTGGACTTGATGGGGCTGCGGCCCAAGCAAGGGCGCAGATTGAATGATTATTCGGTGTCGTTCGCTAAATTACGATACGTCGCGAGATCCAACTCACCTTCCGCGCGCGCCACCAATACGGCCGCCAGCGAGTCACCAGAGACGTTGGTCGCGGTATTCATCATGTCGATAATACGATCCACTGCGGCAATCGCGGCGACCACTTCGAGTGGCAGACCGACCGAAGTTAGCACCAAACTCATTACGATCAAGCCAGTGCCGGGTACGCCTGCCGCGCCAATCGCCGCCAATACGGTGGTGACAATCACGGTGACCATTTGCAGTAAGGTCAACTCAATACCGACGGCGTTGGCAGCAAAAATCGCCACTGCGCCCAAATACGTTGCCAAGCCATTCATATTCACCGTGGCACCTAAAGGCAGCACGAATGAGGCAATCGAGTTATGCACGCCCAATTGATGCTCACACGTTTCCATATTGAGCGGCAAGGTAGCATTGCTGGATGCGGTGGAATAAGCAAACAGCTGCACCGGTAACATTTTGCGAAGAAACGGCCAAGCGGGCAGTACAAACAAACGCAATAACAGCGGAAAAACCACCACCAGCATTAACGTACACGATAGGTAAATCACGCCAACCAGTGAGGCTAATTCGCCTAAGACGCGAAAGCCATTGTCGGCGGTCACATAAGCGATCAGTGCAAATACACCATACGGCGCAAAAGAGAGCACCATCAAAATCAGTTTAAACACCACTTCATTGAGTGAAACAAATAAGCGCTGCACCGGCTCACCCGCAGTACCGGCTTTATTGATCGCAATACCAAAAAAGATGGCAAACACAATAATCGGTAGCACTTGCCCTTCGGCAAAAGCTTTAAATGGATTGTCAGGAAAAATCCCCATCATGGTGTCGAGCAAAGTGGTTTTTTGCATTTCTGGCGCCGTCACACCATGCAGCATGGCGCTCATGCCTGAGCCAATACCAAAGGTCATCGACAACAGCATCGCAATGGCTGCCGCAATGCCCATGGTTACGGCGTAAATCACCAGGGTTTTTGCCGCAACACGACCCATCTTGCTTAAGTCTTTCAGCGCAGTAATACCGCAAACTAAAGACACAAAAATAACTGGCACCACGGTCATTTTCAGCAAGGCTAAAAAGATGTCGCCAATCGGTTTAAGTTGCTTAATCCACTCACCACCGATCAAACCCGCGATAACACCAAGGACTAGCGCCAGCATAATTTTTAGCCACATCGGCCATGATTTTTTTTGTGATAACAATTCTTTCTCCTAAGCAATTGTCGCGAGCATTGCTTATTTTGCCCCTGTAAAACAATAGCTGGCACGGTTTTGTGAATTATTAACATTCATTTTGTGAGCAAATACATCGTGGATTTTTCGAATTTTCTATAGGGGTATTGCCATTGATGTGTTGATTATCAATGGCTTGATAGAAATACTGCTGATTTTTTAGATAAGCTGTTTGGCATTGAGTATCGAGATTTAGTGGCGGTGTAGGCGCAGGCGTGACGGCTGGCGTTTGCTGCGTTGGCATATCAACAAAGAGGTAGTTGTCTGAGCATGCAGTAACAGGCTGGTCATTTTTGCTTAGCGGCTTTCGCTGGGTAGTTTGCCGGTTTGTTGTTGCCAAACACGGCGAAAATCGCGGGTCGAGGCAAAGCCGGCTTGTTCGGCAATACGCTCAATCGAAAGCTGGGGTTGCAGCAATAATTGCCGAGCGGTGGCAAGGCGAATATCGAGTTGATATTGATGCGGCGTAATACCGCAGTGCTGCAAAAATAAACGCGCTAAATTGCGGCTACTGGTGTGCACGTGCTCGGCAATTTGCGCCAGTGTTAGGCGCTCAGAGACTTGGCGGCTGATTAAGTCTTGCGCTTTATGCACCATCGGGTGCAAATGATTGCGATGCGCTAGCCAAGGCGAGAGTTGCGGGTCTTGGCCGCTACGGCGCAGCCAAACCACCATTTCGCGGGCAACACTTTGGGCGATCAAGGGGCCAGCGTCTTGCTCAATTAAATGCAGCGCCAAATCAATTCCTGAGCAAATTCCCGCGCTGGTGGCAACGGGGCCGTCTTGCACGAATAAACGATCATCGTGAACGTGGGCTAAAGGGGCGGTTTGCCGTAAGCGATCAATGATTTCATGGTGGGTGGTGCATTGCCGACCATCGAGTAAACCCGCTTCTGCCGCGAGCATGGTGCCGGAGCAAACGCAGGCCAGCTGATGTTGTTGAGCATCAAAATGCTGACGTAGCCAAGTGACCACTTGTTTGGACTCGGCGTTTTTGAGATTGACCAGCGAATTTTGCGCGCCAATTAAAATCACCGTTGCTCCGGCTGGAATCGGTGTTGGCAAGGGGGCGAGCTGGTGCTGTTTTAGCCCCACTGAGGAAGTGAGTTCAGTTAAGGGCGACACCAGATTGAGCCGGTACTGCGCGCCATGCAGCGCCGCGATTTGAAACGCTTCAGCGGGGCCAGCCAAATCCAGCAGCATAAATTGCGGGGTCAACACAAAATATAAATCGAGCATGCAAGGCCTTGTGGTTTAGGACTAAAGTGCAGACGCAGACATAAATTATGCATGAATTAAGTTGGGGCAAGGTGCAGATGACGCTGGATTGACTCGCTGATTGGGTGTTGACGCGACGTTGCTGAGCATGCTGCGCAGCAGCACCGTAGCGTCAAAGGCGGCGTTAGCTTTGAGTCGCCAGTTTGCGTGCTTGCCACAGTTGGCGAATTTGTCCGCCAAAAATATTGATCACCAAGCCGCTCATTAACAGCAATGCACCCCACCATTGCTGCGGTAATAGTTGCTCGTTCAGTAGCAGAGCGGCTGCGCTTAAGCCTACCCAAGGCACCAGTAAACTAAAGGGCGCAACCAGATTGGTTGGGTGGCGTTTAAGCAATAAATTCCACAAACTCATCCCGAGTAGGGCAGCAAAAATCGCTTGATACAGTACCGCCAGCAACGATTGCATTGAGAAATGCTGCAAGGCAGTCATGATTTCTTGTGGGCCTTCTAGCCATAAACTCAAACCAATAAAAGCAATCAACGGCGCAATCGAGGCCCAAACCATAAAGGCTAATACATCAAATTGCAGGCCTTTTTGTGTGCATTGCTTCAAAATCACATTGCCCATGGCCCAACCTGCAGCGCCTAGCAGTGTCATGATAAACCCAAGCAAAGTCATGCTTTGGCCGTGACTGCTGCCAATCAGCCACAAGCCAATGCCAGCGATCAATAGGCCAATGAGTTGGCTGTGCTTGAAGGATTCTTTTAAGAATACGGCGGCAAAAATCAGTGTAAAAAAAGCTTGTGATTGCAACACCACTGATGCCAAGCCCGCTGGCATACCGTTGGCCATGGCCGAGAATAAAAACCCCAGCTGACACAAGCCCCAAGTCAGGCCGTAAACAATTAAATAGCGCCACGGTAGATTGGGACGACGTAAGAAAAATACCGCCGGAAATACCGTTGCCGCAAAACGCAAGCTGGCCAATAGGAGCGGAGGTAAACCCACCAAGCCCCATTTGATAATGACAAAATTAAAGCCCCACGTTAAAACAACGACGAGAGCGAGCAGGAGATCACGAGCCGGCATGCTGGGTTTCCTTGTAGAGCACACTGATTGCAGTGTGCTTAAGCGTGGTGAGCGCAATAGTTTAAATCTAAAGCCGATTTTGATGTATTGCGCTGTAGCGTAAATTATCCCAATCTCAGCAGGCTATACCCCCATTTTTTGGGTTTTTTGGTGCACCATCGGCGTTGGGTTTTAGGCGAGAGCGAGCGCCGGCCAGCTGGCGACAAGCTGATCAATGCTGCAAATTCGGGCAAATCGGCCACTTAACACCAGCTCGGTATGCGTTTTAATCTCGTTGGCGCTAAAGCTTTGCCCATTGGCGTGCTGCATGGCAAAGGTCAGTGTGGCCTCGGTGACAAAATCAATTTGGTAGCCTAAATCAGATCCCACGCGTGCCGTTGTTTCGCAACATTGCTCGGTGCGGATGCCGCTAATGATTAAATGCTCGATACCTTGCTGCTGTAGGTATTCGTGTAGTCCCGAGCCAAGCAGCGCGTTATGCACGGTTTTTTCAAACACCAGACCGTGGTGAGGTGGTAAGAAATCCATCGGTTTGACCCAGCCGGATGCTTTTGAAAAATGACCGGTTTTTTCAACGTGAAAAATTTGAATAACCGGAATGTGTTGGCGCTGACAAGCCGTAATGAGCTCGATCTGCTTGGCTTGATACAGCGGCATATCGCTGGCGTTAAAGTATGGGGCTTGTAAAAAGGATTGCTGAACATCAATGACAAGCAGTGCGGAGCTGGACATTTTTTACCCTTTAGCGATTTGCTGGCTGATTTTGAAAGCGACAGAATCAGTGTAAAACAAGGCGTTGGCTAAAGTGAGCGCAAGAAACGACAAGATGGGGGACAAAACAGGACAGAATGTAGCGCGATTTGATTCGGCTGAGGATATGTAGTGATAGCGCTGCGATTGCAGCTTGGCGGGGCGTCAATGAGAGGGCTGGCTTTATCTCTGTGGTGTGGACTCAGCGATAAAGCCGTGTATTAAACAGCGATGCCACCAACTAGCAACAATCCGCTGCAGGTGCCCATAAAAATCAACTCCATCCGATCTTGCCGCGCTAGCAGCATTTGGCAAAACGAAATCGAGCAGGCTGCGCCCATTCCAAACAATACAATTTCAGCGGTGCTCATTGAAAACTCCATTTATGTTGTTCGCATCAAGTAGAGCTGGCGCAATGAGCGAAGTTCCAACGCCACTACAAAAATAAATGGGCCAGCTAGGACCTCTCAATGGTGGCGCTGGCAAACGTCTGCAGGGCGAATAGTTAACTAACCGAATAGCTGTTTAGACCAATAAAATTCACGAAAATTTCATATCAAGTCAGCTATGGTGAAGCTGGTCTGATGTGATGGAGTGAATTCAATGGGCGTCGCTTTAAGAATTAAACATAAATTATGGCTGCTAACGGGTTTGGCGCTGCTGGGCTTACTGGGTATTGGGTTGGCGATGCTGCTGTCAAGCCGGCAATCGATGCTCGAAGACCGAGAGGCCAAGACTTTAAGTTTGATTGAACTCGGTCATAGCGTGATCGAGCATTATGGACAACTTGAAAAAAATGGCAGCCTGTCAAAAGAAGCTGCGCAAGCACAAGCCAAAGCGGCGTTAAAAAACCTGCGGTATGACCAAGACAATTATTTCAGTATTTATGATCCGCAATATCATATGGTGCAGCATCCGATTAAGCCTGAGCTCACCGGCAAGGATTTATCTGGACTAAAAGACAAAAATGGCGTGCCGATCGTCGTCGAATTAGTGAAAGCGGCGCAAAGTGGCAATGCGCAATTTGTGCGTTATCTATGGCCCAAGCCCGGGCAGGACACCCCTGTGGCTAAAATCTCCACCGCCAAACTTTTTCAGCCTTGGGGCTGGATTATTTCTTCGGGGATTTATATTGACGATTTGGATGCGATTTTTAAGCAACGCGCTTTATTTTTGGGCGGGGCTTTAGTGCTGGTGGCTGGCGTATTATTGCTGGCCTCGTTGTGGATTGCCCATAGTATTACCGCGCCATTAGATGCTTTACGCGTAGCGATGCAGCAGATTGCCGCCAGTGGTGATCTAACGCGGCGGGTAAAAATCAGCGGCAATCGTGATTTGGCTGAAATTGCCGATACCTTTAACGCTTTAATTGCCAGTTTGCAGCAGTTATTAATGCGTGTTTCTAGCGCCACCCAGCAAGTGTCGCAAACTACCGATCAGCTAGTGAATTCTTCGCAAGCCGTTGAGCAAGGCTCGGTGGCGCAACATCGCGCAGCAGCCTCGGCGACGGTGGCCATTGAGCAAATTAGTACCAGCATTGATCAAGTTGCGGCCAATGTGTGTGGCACTGCTGATGTAACGCGAGAATTGCGCGAGTTGGCAGGGCACGGGCGGCAAGCGGTGAAAGCAGCCGCCGAAGAAATGCATCAAATTGCCAATGAAATTGATTCTTCGGCAGGTGCAGTGCACAGCATGGGGCAACGCTCTTTGCAGATTTCCGAAATCGTTGGCGTGATTCGCGAAATCGCCGATCAAACTAATTTATTGGCACTGAATGCCGCCATTGAAGCTGCCCGCGCTGGGGAATCTGGGCGTGGCTTTGCCGTCGTTGCCGATGAAGTACGTAAACTGGCCGAGCGAACAGGGCAATCGACACAGCAAATTACCGAAACCATTCACATTATTCAGCAAGAAACGCAAAGTGTGGTGGGTAATATCGAAGGCGTTAGCCTGCGCGCTAGGCAGGGTGCGCAATTGGCACAACAAGCCGATCAGTTGGTTGAGCAATTAGATCAACATTCGGCGCAAGTGGGGCCATTGGTGGGCGAAATCTCCACCGCAACGCAAGAGCAAAGCCGTGCCACTCAGCATATTGCGCGTAATGTGGAGGATATTTCGAGCATGGCAGAAAACAATGTGCGCGAAGTCGGCAGCGCCGCCAATTCGGTACGCCAGCTCAAAGCGCTGGTGCTGGAGCTCAATGGTCGCGTCGAGCAATTTAAGGTATAGCTTTGTAGTGCAATGGCGATAAAGGGCAGAGGGATATACCTACAGCCAAATAAAAACCCGCCCGATGTGCTTAGCGCAGTCGGGCGGGTTTTTATTGCCGCAGCCATCGCTGGCTTTGGACGGATTATTGTTCGACGCGAACGATGAGTTTGCCGAAGTTTTTGCCTTCAAGTAAGCCCATAAAGGCTTCGGGGGCGTTTTCTAGGCCTTGCACCAGGTCTTCTTTAAATTTGATTTTTCCTTCGCTTAGCCATTGACTCATGGCGCTAAAAAATTCGCCGTAACGATGGCCGTAATCATCAAAAATAATAAAGCCTTGCATCTTGATGCGTTTTTTTAATAGCGTACCCATCAATAAACCGAGTCGATCTGGCCCTGCGGGTAATTGTTGGTCGTTGTAATGCGCAATTAAACCGCAAACTGGAATTCGCGCGCCGACATTCAGTAGCGGCAAGACAGCGTCAAACACCGCGCCGCCGACACTTTCAAAATACACATCAATGCCAGTTGGGCAGGCTGCGGCCAATTGCGCGGCAAAATCGGGGTCTTTGCGATCGATGCAAAGATCAAAACCTAGCTCATTGGTGACGTAGTCACATTTGTCTTTACCACCGGCAATGCCGATCACGCGGCAGCCTTTTAGCTTCGCAATTTGGCCAACAATCGCGCCTACTGCACCACTCGCCGCCGCCACCACCACGGTGTCGCCTGCTTTCGGTTGACCAATATCGAGTAAGCCCATATAGGCGGTAAAGCCAGGCATGCCCAAAACGCCAAGCGCCATCGAAGGCTGCGCCATATCGGCCGGTAAGATATTGACGCCCTCACCGTTGGAAATGGCGTAGTCTTGCCAGCCGCTATAGCTGAGCACTAAGTCACCGACTTTAAATTGCGGGTTGTTAGAAGCTGCAACGCGGGCAATGGTGCCGCCGACCATCACGTCATTGAGCGCAACCGGTGGCGCGTAAGAGGGGGCATCGCTCATGCGGCCACGCATATACGGGTCTAGCGACAGATACGTGGTGCGAAGCAGGATTTCACCCGCCGCTGGCGTTGGTATCGCCGATTCGATTAAGCGAAAGTCGGCTGGCGTTGGCGCGCCCACAGGGCGAGAATTTAAAACGATTTGGCGATTCATGCTCATTGGGCTTCCTTGAAGGTTAAAACGGGCCAGTCGGTGGCAACGTGGCCCGGGGCGAAGGCTTTGTTTATAGTGCGGCAGTTAAAATGTCGCGACTGATTTCAAGCGTTACATCTTGGCGTTCACCCAATTGCGTCATGCCGTGGGCAGCCAGTTGCGCAATCACCGCGTCGATGGCCGCAGGGCCTAAATCGTAATCGGATAATTTGGTTTTAATACCCATGGCTTCAAAGAAATCACGGGTTTTTTCAATCGCGGCGGCGATGCGCTCGTCTTCACTGCCGTGGTGTAGATGCCAAACGCGGTCGGCGTATTGCAACAGTTTTTCGCGTTTGCTTTCGCTGCGTAGCATCAAGCTGGCCGGCAAGACCACTGCCAATGTGCGGGCGTGATCAATATCAAAAAGGGCTGTGAGTTCGTGGCCGATCATATGCGTTGACCAGTCTTGCGGCACGCCGGCGCCGATTAAGCCATTGAGTGCTTGGGTGGCGGCCCACATTAAATTGGCGCGTAAATCGTAGTCTTGTGGCTTGGCCAATACTTTAGGGCCAATCTCGATCAAGGTTTGTAATAGGCCTTCGGCGTAGCGATCTTGCACCATGCCATTGGCTGGGTAAGTGAGGTATTGCTCAATGGTGTGAACAAAAGCATCGACCACGCCATTGGCGATTTGGCGCTCTGGCAAGGTGAAGGTTTTGCTTGGATCTAGAATCGAAAACTGTGGGAATACCAAAGGATTCATAAATGGCAATTTGGTTTGCGTGGCTTTTTGCGTAATCACCGCGCCATGATTCATTTCTGAGCCGGTTGCCGGTAGTGTTAACACGGTGCCAAATGGCAAGGCGCTTTGAATGTTGCCGCCAAAGTGGGTCAAAATATCCCAAGGTTCGCCAACAAAAGGTACTGCTGCGGCGATAAATTTAGTGCCGTCAATCACTGAGCCGCCGCCCACTGCCAGTAGAAAATCGAGTTTTTCGGCACGAATCATCTCTACCGCTTGCATCAGTGTTTCATACGACGGATTAGGCTCAATGCCGTTAAATTCGTGCACTTCACGAGCGCCAAGCGCGGCTTTGACTTCGGCCAAGGTGCCGTTTTTGCGGGCGCTTTCGCCGCCGAGCAACACCATTACGCGGGCGTTGGCCGGAACGAGTTGATCGAGTTGCGCAATGGTGTTGGTGCCAAATACGATTTTAGTTGGATTGAAAAATTCAAAATTAGTCATGGTAAAACCTTTATTAGACCAGTCGTCTAGTTGGTAATTAAAAAATAAATCGCAGCGGCGATTTATCTTAAAGTCGGGCGATCAATAAAATACCCAGCGGCAAAACCACATCGGCTGCCGCGCGGGTGAAAACAGTGTGCGATTAACGCAAGCTTAAAATATCCCGAGTGCTTTGCATTGCGCCCTCGAGCGCGCTGCGATCGCGGCGAATTTTGGTGAGTAAAGTCGCGCCCAACCAAATTTCGTATAAATGCAGTGCCGTTTGCTCGGTGCTGGCAAAGTGGGGTATTGAGGCATCTTGCTCGCCCTCGCTTAAGCACTGAGCAATACGGGCTAATAATTGCTGAGTGCCACGCACTAAACAGCCGCGCATGCTTTCAGATAAATCCGAGACTTCGGCGGCCAATTTTACGGTGAGGCATTGCCCATCGCGGTCGTCGCAGCTTTGGGTTTCTAGCCAACTGCCCCAGTACGCCAACATCCGCTCGCCAGCGTTTGAGCCTTGGGTGTTAAAAATTTCATCTAAGCGCTGGCAGTAATTGGCAAAATAATCCTCAAGCAAAGCTTCGCCAAATGCTTCTTTGGATTTGAAGTAATGGTAAAACGAGCCTTTGGGTACGGCGGCAGCGGTTAAAATCTCAGTCAAACCGACAGCCGAAAACCCCTTGCCGAGAATAATCGGCTTGGCGGTATCCAAAATATGCTGACGTACGTCGATGTGTTCAGAAGTCATGGGCGCATCCTACACAAAACTAGACCGGTCGTCTAGTGGTTTTATTTTTCTAGTTAACTTAGGTTTTGGCGCTGGTTTGTTAGGCATTATGGCCATAGGCCTTGCGGCAAGTGAGTAGAAGATTGCAATTGCGCACGCGGCATATGGATCACCAAAGTCGGATGGGGAAGATATCTTAGTTGGCGTGGTGATCGTTGGTGAAGTTTAGATGCTGGCTTGTTGGAAAAATGCTTGCGGACAGCGTATTGGCGAGCAAGTAGGGCATCATCGCCAACGGCATTACGCTGAATGAGGGGCGTTTTTTGGCGTATTGCCGCTGCGCGGCGAATACGCCCTACATTTTTTGTTGATGTATTGGCGGGTGAGTATTTCTAGTAAAGGCTTGGCGGGCAATACATCAGTTATTTTCTTTTTTAATGCCACCCGTTGGCAGGTAGCCATCAAACCGTGTGCTTTCGCCGTCAAAAACAAAATCGGGCCGAGCGCCGGCCATCAGTGGGGCGAGGCGGGGGCGTTTGACGATGATGCGTTTTTTTGCGATTAGGCGCGCTGGCGCTAAGAGTGTATCGGCGTCTTCGTCGCCACCGATCAACGTTTGAAAAGCGGCCATGCTTTTTTTGGATTTGGCGCGTTTGCCCGGTTCTGGAAACATCGGGTCTAGATACACCACGTCAAAGTCTTGCTCGGCCAGCGGCCCTAAGCCTTGTGCGCGCTCAGTTAGCCATTCACGGCCATCGCCAAAATGCAGCGTCATTCTGGCGGCGATTTCGGCGGTTTGGGCATCCGCTGCGGCGCGCTTTAGGCCGTCACTGAGCAGTAAATACGCAATCGGCGTGCGCTCGATCAGCGTCATGCTGCAGCCTAAACTCGCTAGCACATAGGCGTCGCCGCCAAGGCCAGCGGTGGCGTCCAAAATACGCGGAATATATTCGCCCTTGATGCCGACGGCTTTGGCAACGGGTTGTCCACGGCCACCGCCAAATTGGCGACGATGCGCTGCCGCGCCTTTAACAAAGTCAACGCAAACAATGGCTTTATCATGAATAGAAAGCAGCTCGAGCCGGTCGGTGTTCCATTGCAGTATATGCGTCGCGTCTTCAGGGATAGTGTCCCACAGGGCAATACCCAGTTGTTGTGCTTGGTGGATGATGTCGATTGGGGCGGTGTGGCGTAGGCCGATCATGCGCTGGGTTCACTGTATTGGGAGATTGGGCGGTAAGGGCTGGGGCTCAGCCTTTGGGCGGTGTCTTGTTTATAAAACAGCACCATTTGGGTGTAAACATCGGGGTAGTGCGCTTGGAGGATTTGCGGCGCTTCAAAAAATACTTCGCTCAGTACCGCAAAGCACTCCGCCGGATTGGTGGCGGCATACAGATCAATGTCTGAGTGCTCGCCAGCGTCGGCTTTGGTGCTTAAATCGGCAAAGGCGGCAGTAAATGCGCTTTGCCACGCCGCTTCGCTCATTCCGGCGTGCAGCGCTGGATAACCATTGGCGTTGCCGCCGTTTTTCATGTCGAGCTTATGCGCTAATTCATGAATCACCACATTCCAGCCGTCTAAATGCGGCCCATCCATCACGTCGTTCCACGAAAACAGTACCGGACCATCGCCGCGCGCTTGGCCAGCGAGCAATTGCTCGCCTTCGTGAACAACACCGATGGCGTCAGTGTGGCGATGGCTGGCGTAAAACGGGCGCGGGTAAATAATGATCTCCTGCCAATCGTCATAGGCTTCAAAACCCAGATTTAAAATCGGCAGCACCGCTTGCGCCGCCAAAATCACCCGCATCGGGTCAGAAAATTCAATACCCGCGCTGGCTTGGATCGATTTGGTGTGTAAAAACCACGCGGCGAGTTCACGCAAACGCGCTAATTCACTCACGCTGAGGTTTTTTAGCACCGGCATCGTGGTGGCAGGCAACCACAAAGCATCGTCAATCGGGTGCTGGGCGAGCCAATGGTCACGGCGTTTGCGACGAAAGTAGTTGAGCATGATTTTCCTTAGATCGTCATCAACAAATGGGTCTCGCACCGCGCAATTCAAGTTGCGCAGCCTAATTTGTCGTGGTTACTGGTGTTAATTGAAATGCAACAGTCATAAATGACTACTGTGTGTGTAAGAAAAGTGCTTGTATTATCAACAACTAATGAGATTTGCTGACAAATCCACTACGGAGCACGATCCAATGTGCCGAAGTAGCTTGATATAAGCCATGTTTTAGGGGAGTTTGCACGATGTTAAATCGCAATCATGTCATTGCCGCTGTTGCTATGGTTTACGGCTTAGTGATGTTGAGTTTGTTGTGGCTAGTCGGGCAAAGTAAAGATGCTGCGGTTAATGCACTGTTTTTTTCTATGTCCTTAATCCTGCTGTTGGGTGGGGTCGCTTTGCTAGCGGTATTGTTTTTTGGCCTGCAGCGCTTGTTTTTGCCCTTGGGGCAAATACTCGATTTAATGCGCCAGCATGCCAGTGATAGCGGTGATTTAAGTGCGCGCTTACCTGAAGAGGGTGACGCTGAAGTGGCGCAATTGGCCAAAGCGTATAACGCTTCCACCGATAAAGTGCAGCGCACACTACGCGATGTGCAGCGCGAAATGGAAGGGCTGGCTTTGGGTTTATCCGAGTTGACTGCCGTAACGGCGCAAATGGGTAAAGACACCCGCACGCAGTCTGATCATGCCGCCTCATCGGCGGCGACGGTGGAGCAAATCACCGTCAGCATTAACCATATCGCCGATCATGCCCGCGATATGGATCATGTGGTAGAGCAAACGCAGCGCTTATCCAGCGATAGTGCCGATTCGGTGCTGCGCGTTTCGGAAGAAGTTGGCAAAGTGTCTGAGGCGGTGGTCGCGCTAACGCAGACGATGGATGGCTTGGGGGCCAGCTCGCAAGAAATTAGCGGCATTGTTGGTGTGATTAAAGACATTGCCGATCAAACCAATTTATTGGCGCTGAACGCCGCGATTGAAGCTGCGCGCGCCGGTGATATGGGGCGTGGCTTTGCTGTGGTGGCCGATGAAGTGCGTAAATTGGCCGAGCGCACCAGCAATGCCACGGTAGAAATCGCGCATAAAATCGAATCGGTGGGCCGCGAAACCCAAAGTGCCGTGGGCAATATGGCGCTGACTGCCAATCGCGTGGCGCACAGTGTCACCATGGCCGAAGACGCACGCGGGCATATGTTGGGGATTCGTGAGCACATGGGCAGCGTAGTGACGGCGGTGCGGCAAATTGCCGAATCAACGCAAGAGCAATCTTCCGCTACGCATACCTTAGCCAGCTCGGCCGAACGGCTGGATGTCATGACGCAAGCCACTGATTCTGCTTTGCAGCAAGCCAGTAATACCTTGAAGCATTTGGATGAGCGCGCTAAGCGTTTATTGAAGTCAGTCGGGCAATTTAAACTGGCCGATATTGAAGTGTTTCATAGCTGGGCCGCATCGAGCGAAGCGCGCGCGGTATCGGAAATCAAGGCGCTACTTAATCAGCAAGGCCATCATTGGGCCGATGTGGCGGGGGATCATTCTGCGGCGATGATTAGATCGCGTATCACGATCGGCAATCCGCCAACCGCGGCTGCCATTGGTGGGGTGAAAATTCAAAACTGGGCCAAAGACGGTGGTTTGGCCGATCTCAATGCCGTTGCTACGCAACAAGATTGGCGTCGAATTTTACCGGCGGTGCTGGATAAAATGATGCAGGCCAATGGCCAATATGTGGCGGTGCCCTTGGGGGTAGCGCGGGTGAATGTGATGTGGATGAATGCCAGTGTGCTCAAGCGCGCTGGCGCGCAGCCACCCAAAACCTGGGATGAATTTTTTGTGCTGGCCGAAAAGCTGCGCCAACTGGGTACGCCGATGCTGGCTGTCGGTGAGCAGGCTTGGCAAATCGCCACCTTGTTTGAGGCGATTACTTGCGGTTTGGGGGGCGCATCGTTTTACCATTCGGCATTTTGCCAGCTCGATTCAGCGGCTTTGACCGGGCCGGTGATGATTCGCTGTCTTGAGGCTTTGCGTAAATTAAAACCGTATTGCACGCCCGATGCGGCCGGGCGCGAGTGGAATTTGGCCACGGCGGACGTGATTAATGGCCGGGCGGCAATGCAATTAATGGGCGATTGGGCCAAGGGCGAATTTGCCCAAGCCGGTAAAGTGCAAGGCATTGACTATCTATGCCTACCAGCGCCAACGCAAAACGGCGAGTATAGTTTTGCGGCCGATACTTTATTGATGTTCAAACAAAACGATCCGCGTTTGGCTGCTGCGCAGCAAGATTTTGTGTCGTTGTTGATGAGTAGCGAAGGGCAGGAAGTATTTAATTTGTATAAAGGCAATATCCCCGCCCGCATCGATGTGAATATGAGCCGCTTTGACGATTACGCCAAACAGTCGGCGCGTGAGTTTGCCAGTGCGGCGAGTAAGCAAGTGTTGCTGCCGTCATGGGCGCACAATATGGCGGTGCAAGACAGTGTACGTGGCGCCTTGTTTGATGCGGTGGATGCGTTCTGGAAAAACAGCAATATGAGCCCGCAAGACGCGGCGCGGCGATTGCACGATGCAACACGGCGCACGGCGTAGTATTTGCAGCAGGCGGTAATAGTTGTGAGTTCGCCTTGATTTGTCGGTCTGCGCCTTGCCGTCAAATCAAAGCGCAGTGTAAGATCCAAAAATGCTTAAGTTCCGCTGCTTCTTTTTGCTATTGATTTCGCTGGTGCTGTCACTGAATGTGGCGGCGGCCAAGCAGTTGCCGTCGGCTGGCGCCGTGCTGTGCCATAACGCGGTGATTGAGACGCTCGCAAAAACAGAATGCCAGCAAGGGCAGCATGATCACGCGGCGAGTAATGCCAAAATGAGTCATTGCGGCGCCTGTGCTGCGGCATTGCCGATGTTGCTGCCGCAAGCGCAGTTGGCATTGGCCGGAACCATTCAAAATAGTCATGATGCCATTATGCAGGTCGGTTTAAATCGGCCGCCGTTATTACCTCCTCCTCTACTGCGCGCTTAGGCGCGACTTAGGCGCTGCCCTCGCTTTATTGCTCTGAATAAAGCTGGGTATCGCTGCAGTTGTCATTCGTGTTTACTGATTTAAATGGCTTTGAGTTTTGCCGCTAGCGCCGCGCATGTTTGGCGGGCGTGATTCGGTTGAATGCCGCCGCGCGGCAGCAACAGTCCATTTAACGTCAGTTAATTCAATACGTATTGCTATCAATGCTTTATAAATAATTAATTGCATGGCAATACCCCAGTCTATTGTGAATTGAGCCGCTGTTTGCTCAGTCTGTGTTTTAGAGGTGGTTTATGAATCGACGTCAGTTTTTATTTAGCTCTACCGCCAGCGGTGCTTTGTTGTGCTTGCCAACCGCTTGGGCCGGCATGGATCCCGCAATGGATCCGGCAATGGATCACTCCGCGCATCATGGTCATGGTACGCATGGCAGCGCTGCCGCCATGCCGCAGCCGTTAAAAACCGTGGCCGAGATGCCCTTGTTGCCCGAGTCGGCCTTGCCAGCGGGCCAGCCATTACAGGCATTAAAAGTTTTAAACAGCAGTAGCGCCAATAAAATGGCCGCCACGTTGACCGCTGCCGCGCATGAAGTGGAGTTAGTGCCCGGTAAAAAAACCACCATGTGGTTGTATAACGGCCAAGTGCCTGGCCCCTTGATTGAAGCGTTTGAAGGCGACGAAGTGGAAATTCGCTTTGTGAATCAACTGGCGCAAGCGTCAACGATTCATTGGCACGGCATGCCGGTGCCGCCAGAGCAAGACGGCAATCCGCATGACGCGGTGCCAGCGGGTGGTGAGCATGTGTATCGCTTTAAATTGCCAAAAAACTGCGCTGGTACGTATTGGTATCACCCGCATCCGCATGGCGACACGCCTGAGCAGGTGTATCGCGGTTTGGCGGGTTTATTTATTGTGCGCAGTAAAACCGATCCTTTGGCGGGATTTACCGAGCAGCATTGGGTGATTTCTGACCTTAAATTGGCGGCCGATGCCTCGATTCCGGATAACACCGCCAACGATTGGATGAATGGCCGCGAAGGGCAGTTTGCGCTGGTTAATGGTCAGCGTGAGCCGGTGGTGACAATTGCTGGCCGTCAGCGGGTGCGGGTGTGGAATGCCTGCAGCGCGCGCTATTTGCGCTTGGCCATTCCGGGGCAAAAAATCACCGTGGTCGGTAGCGACGGTGGTTTGCTAGAAAAACCACGCGTGGTGGAAGAATTGCTGTTGGTGCCCGGCCAGCGCGCAGAATTAATTGTCGGTGACGGTAGCAGTGCCAAAACCACGCTCAAAGCCTTGGTATATAACCGCGAAAAAATGGGCAATGTCGCGCCAGAAGTTGAGCGCGTTTTGGCCACGCTGCAATTGACTGCTGGGCCAACACCCAAAGTGCCAGCAACATTGCGAAAAATCGCTGATTTTGGCCGCGCCGTGGCGATGAAAAAAGTCGAGTTTAGCGAAACCATGAGCATGGAAAACGGCGTGCATAGCATGGCGTTTTTGGTCAACGGTAAAAGCTACGATATGAATCGCAATGATTTAGTCAGCAAAGTGAACGACGTTGAAGTGTGGGAAGTATTTAATAACTCGCACATGGATCATCCGTTTCATATTCATGGCACGCAATTTATGCTGCTCGATAGCGAGCTCAATGGTAAGCGCCAAGATGCGCCGTATCGCGCTTTGCAAGACACCATTAATTTACGGCCGTATGAAAAAGTTCGGCTCAAAATGGTGCAGCATGATAAAGGCCTGCGCATGTTCCACTGCCATATTTTGGAGCATGAAGGTCAGGGCATGATGGCGCAGGTGCTGATTAAATAATTCAATCAGTAGGCAGGCAAAAGTTCTGGTGCAGCGTTGCTTCGCCTTGCGCGAAAACGGTTGCCCAGTGACTTAGATTAATAGATTAATTCATCGTCTTGGCGCGTAGCCAGAGCTGGCGCCAAGGCGGTGAACCGTAAAAGAACAAAGGAAATACCATGTCTTTAAAAGCAATTTTGAGTGCAGTTTTATTTGCTCCCACCTTGGCGCTAGCCGCTTTGCCAGCCGGCACCATGTATAAAGACCCGTATTGCGGCTGCTGCGGTGAACACGCGAAATATTTGCGGAACGCTGGCTTTGATATCAAAGAAGTAGTGCGTCAAGACATGCAAAGCGTGAAGCAGCAATACGGCACCGATATTGCCCAAAGCTGCCATACGATTGTGATGCAAGGCTATGCCATTGAAGGCCATGTGCCAGCCAATGCGATTCGTAAATTGCTCAAAGAAAAACCCAACGCCAAAGGCATTACAGTGTCGGGCATGCCCGCCACATCACCGGGCATGGGCGACTATAAAGTCGGCACCATTGCGGTAGAAATCATTGGTAAAGACGGCAGCTTAAAGCCTTACGGTAAGTTTTAATTTACCCGCAAATTTTTGAAATTCCGCTTAAAAAAGCCCTCGTAATCAACGAGGGCTTTTTGTTGGTGGGTGTAGCGAACGCATCGGTTGAATGTCGTTGGCTTTAAGCTCCAGTCAAAAGATCAAATACATCATTGATGTATTGCCACGCAGCCCTTGCAGGTAAAAGGCTGCAATTAAATACATCAATATTGTAGGGCGTCAATGAGCGAAGCGAATTGCGCCGAATGATGTGTAACCCATGCGGCGTAATGCCTGCGGCGATTACGCCCTACGCCGTACCGCGGTGTCCGATGGTCAGCGGTTTGTCCGCAGGGTTTTACAAGGTTGGACAGCAATATAACGTAAATGGTCGCGCCAAATAACAAAATAGTAAGTTTATTTGCGCTTTATTGATTTGATGTTGTGCTTATCTGCAGAGATTAGCAGGGTGGGTTGGGCTAAATGAAATGCAGTCCAACGTTTACCGCGCGATTGTTGGGCTTCGCAAGCTCAGCACCAACCTACAAAACATTCCGCTTTGGCTCGAAAACCGGCGCTACAACGTTGGCAGGCTAGCGGTTTAACTCAAGCCGAGTTTGTCCGAGTACACCAGCTTAAATGCACTACTTTTGTCAGTTGGCTGCGGCGTAGCCACCTCGAGTCTGCCGACCCACTTTCAGACCACGGTCGATTTATTTGGCCACAATCGAAGAAAAATAAGCGTCAAGATGGTGGCGCGGTTCAATGGGCGTTTAAAAAAGCCCTCGTAATGAACGAGGGCTTTTTGCGTGCTGTGCTGGCGGTTTATTCGCCAATCGCCCCTTGTTCAATCAGGCGCAGCTCTTCTTGCGCTGTTGGCGTAAATGGATGCAGGTGCGATAAAAACTGCCGACTGGCCGCCGCCCATGAATAGCGCTCGGCGAAGCGGCGTACTTCATTGCGATCAATCCGCAGTGCCGCAATACAGGCTTCGTGTAGGTTTTCGTTTAAAGCGCCCGGGCCATCGCTGCCAATTACGTCAATTGGTCCTGTTACGGGGTATGCCGCTACAGGGCAACCGCAGGCCATGGCTTCGAGCAATACCAGGCCAAAAGTGTCGGTTTTGCTGGGGAATACAAACACATCGGCGCTGCTATACACTTCGGCCAATTCCGCTTGATTGAGTACGCCTAACCAATGGATGTTTTTTTGTTCGCCAAATTTGGATTTGAGCCCCGCAGCGGCTGGGCCATCGCCGACCACCCATTTGCTGCCGGGCAAGTCTAATTCTAAAAAGGCTTCGACATTTTTCTCTACGGCAACGCGGCCAACGTAAACAAAAATCGGCGTGCGCGAATGCAGTTTATCGCGACGACCGGGTTTGAATACCTCTAAATCCACGCCGCGCGACCACATCACGACGTTTTTGATGCCGCGCTCGGTGAGGTCTTTCACCACCACTTGCGTTGGGGCCATCACGGCTTGGGCGGTATTATGAAAACGGCGTAGCCAAGCGTAGGTGACGCTCAATGGAATGCCAAAACGCAGTTGCACGTACTCCGGAAAGCGCGAGTGATACGCCGTGGTGTAAGGTAGCTGATGCTTTAGGCTATAGGCGCGAGCAGCCATGCCCAGCGGGCCTTCGGTGGCGATATGAATTGCATCGGGGGCAAAATCGCGAATGCGCTGATTGACTTTGCGGCCGGGTAAAATCGATAGGCGAATGTCGGGATAAGTCGGGCAAGGAATGGTTTTAAATTCCAGCGGCGTGAGTAGCTCAACGGTATGCCCCATTTTTTTGAGCTCAGCCGTGGTTTGTTTGAGCGTGCGAACCACGCCATTAACTTGCGGTTCCCAAGCATCGGTGACGATTAAAATCTTCATGCTTTGATTCCTTATTGAGTAAAGGGTGATTAGTGGGGCGTGGTTTGATTGGTGTTGGTGCGCGCCGTGATCGGCGAGAGGGCGGTATTGCTTTGGTATAATTTGCTGATTTCGGCGTGGGCCTCAGCATATTTTTTTTGCCAGCGAATAATCTTGAGTTCGCCATTGGGCATTTCGACTAAGGCGCTTAGGCTCTCGACCCAGTCGCCATCGTTGCAGTATTCAATGCCGTCGATAGTGCGAATTTCGGCGTGATGGATATGCCCACAAATCACGCCGTCGAGGCTGCGTTTTTTGGCTTCGTTGGCCAGCGCATGCTCAAAATCATCGACAAAATGCACTGCTTTTTTGACTTTGTGTTTGAGGTATTGCGATAAGGACCAATAGCTCAAACCCAAGCGCGCCCGCAAATGATTGAACCAGCGATTGAGCTTGAGGGTGATTTCATAGGCATGGTCACCCACCATGGCCAGCCAGCGCGCGCATTGAATCACGCCATCAAATTGATCGCCATGAATCACCAAAAAGCGTTTGCCGTTGGCCATGGTGTGAATGACTTCGTTTTCGATGCGGATGTCGCCAAAGAGCAGGCCGATAAATTGCCGCGCCCCCGCATCGTGGTTGCCGGGAATGTAGGTGACTTGTGTGCCTTTACGCGCTTTGCGCAGGATTTTTTGAATTACATCGTTGTGGCTTTGTTGCCAATACCAGCTGCGCTGCATCGCCCAGCCGTCGATAATGTCGCCGACTAGATATAATTGCTCCGATTCGGTGTGCTTTAAGAAATCTAAGAGATAATCGGCTTGGCAGCCGGCGGTGCCCAAATGCAGGTCGGAAATCCAGATGCTACGAAAACGCAGTTCAGATGCCATCGGTATGCACTCCGCTGAGGGTTCGTGAGCCATCATGCGGATCAAATATGACAATAGTGCGACGGTAAAATGAAGCTAATAAGACGTTTTATTTTCATGTATTGCGCTTGTTTTTATTTTTTAATTAATTTTCAAGAAAGAGACTGTAATGAATGAGGCAAAAGAGCGCCCCGATACCCCGTGTGTCGCCGTATGCTCAACGGGAATGGGCGATGATGTTTGCCAAGGTTGTCAGCGAACCATGCTGGAAGTGGCGCATTGGGTGATGCTCAGCGAGGCGGAGAAAGAACCGATCTGGCAGCGTTTGGAGCAATATTGGGCAGATAAAGGGCAGGTGCCGCCTTGGCAGTTGCGCGGTAAGTGACGTTTTTTTACGACGCTCAAGTTCGAAATCAGTGCGCTAGAGCGCGTTGAGCGTTGTCAGTAAGCCCTAAGCATGTTCAAGTTAGGTAGCGGCATACAATTAAAATGGCGTTAACGCCAAAAACAGCAAAGGGATGAAGGATGCAAAACGGTAAGTTGCGACAATGGAAGAAAGACTTTGGCTTTATCGAGATCGCCAATGGTGAGCGATATTTTGTGCATATCAGTACCCTTAAGCGCGGTGGCATTCATCAGCCGCGTATTGGCGACACGATATTTTTTACCGTAGGTAAAGATAAGCAAGGCCGCTCGCGCGCGCAAATGGCGGCCAGCAGTGCTGAGCAGTTGGCGAAAAACCAAGCGCGGCGTGAGGCTAAGGCGGTTGAAGCTAAGGCGTCGCGTTTTGATTGGGTGGACTATTTGGCGATGGGATTGTTGCCGATCACACTGCTGTTGCTGGTCTGGTCGCCGCTGCGCTGGGTGTTGTTGTCGCTATTTGTGGTGATGAGCGCAGCGAGTTTTGCGCTGTATGCCTTGGATAAAAAGCAGGCAGCGCGTGGTGCTTGGCGTATTCCTGAGGCCGTATTGCATTTTATTGCAACACTGGGTGGCTGGCCGGGCGCATGGGCCGCGCAGCAAGTGTATCGGCACAAAACCCAAAAAGGCATTTTTCGAGTGATGTTTTGCTTGAGTATGTTGATTAACCTCGTCGGCTTGAGTGAGATCATGATCTCGAGTGTGGCGCATTGGTTTTAATGCGGATGTAAAAGCCGCAGCAGTAGGGCTAATGCCCGTTTTACGACGGCACTTTAATGGTCGGGGGCGGCTATGTGAAGTGGTGGATTAGTCTGATTTTTTTTGTACATGCATAAAGGGGAGTTCGTTTTGATTATTGCAAATACACCAACCTTGGTGACGTTTACGGTTTATTTGGTGGGCATGCTGGCGATTGGTTGGTTGGGATATCGTGCAACCAATAATTTATCTGATTACATTTTAGGTGGACGAAGTTTAGGTAGCTTTGTCACGGCGCTGTCGGCAGGGGCGTCTGACATGAGTGGCTGGCTGTTAATGGGCTTGCCAGGGGCTATTTTTTTGGTGGGTTTGTCTGAGGCTTGGATTGCAATTGGTTTGCTGGTTGGGGCGTATTTGAATTGGCGCTTTGTTGCAGCTCGGTTGCGAGCCTATACCGAGCAATGCGGTAATGCATTGACTTTGCCTGACTATCTGAGCAATCGCTTTGAAGACAAAAGCCATATGTTGCGGATTGTGACGGCGGTGGTGATTTTGGTGTTCTTTACGCTGTATTGCGCTTCAGGCGTCGTGGCCGGTGCGCGATTGTTTGAAAATATGTTTGGATTGTCATATGAAACGGCGTTGTGGGTCGGAGCTGCGGCGACGATTTCTTATGTGTTAATTGGTGGGTTTTTGGCGGTGAGTTGGACCGATACGATTCAAGCGTCATTGATGATTACGGCCTTGATTTTAGTGCCAATGATGGTGATTTTTTCCAGCGGTGGTTTTTCGGTTGGTGTGGCGCATATTGCGATGGTGAGTCCTAAGCATTTGGATATTTGGGGTTCTTTGGATGCGGTGGCGCTGATTTCTTTGCTGGCTTGGGGTTTGGGTTACTTTGGCCAACCGCATATTTTGGTGCGATTTATGGCCGCGGAATCGGTGGACGTGATTCCACAAGCGCGCCGTATCAGTATGACGTGGATGTTTTTGTGTTTATTGGGTGCGGTTGGCGTGGGTTTTTTTGGTTTTGCTTATTTTGCACAACATCCAACGATGGCGCTGGGGGTGAATGCTCAGCCTGAAACGGTGTTTATCGAATTGGCCAAGCAATTATTTAATCCATGGTTGGCGGGTTTGTTTTTAGCGTCGATATTGGCGGCGGTGATGAGTACGTTGTCGTGCCAACTATTGGTGTGTTCGAGTGCCCTGACCGAAGATATTTATAAGAGCTTTTTACGTAAACAAGCTTCGCAAAATGAATTGGTGTGGTTTGGTCGCGCCATGGTGCTGCTGATTTCGTTGGTGGCGATTATTTTGGCGTCTAATCCAAATAGCCAAGTGTTAAAAATGGTGAGTTATGCTTGGGCTGGTTTTGGCGCGGCATTTGGGCCAGTGATTATTTTGTCGTTATTGTGGCAAGGCATGACGCGTAATGGCGCTTTGGCTGGGATTATTGTTGGCGCGCTCACGGTGTTGATTTGGAAGCAATATGCATGGTTCGGTTTGTATGAAATTGTTCCGGGCTTTGTGTTGTCTACTTTTGCGGTGATCTTGGTGAGTAAACTAGGCCAGCCGGTTTCGGCAGAAATGCGTGCGGGTTTTGCGGCGGTGAATGCCATTATGCGGCAAAGCCGTGATGGCGCTTAAAGATTAAGAGGTATTTAAAAAGCGGCCAGTAGGCCGCTTTTTTTTGTGCGCGATGCGTGTGTTGGTGCTTAATGGTTGGTGTTGGATGCGCGGGTTTTTAAAAATTGCGGCACTTTGGCGGCGACTTGTTTGTTGATTTGCACTAGCAGCTCAGTGTCAATCTGCTGGCAGCCATGTTGCTGGCGTAGGGTTTTTAATAGGTGCGTGATGAGCGCAACGGTGACTTCGGCGTCGGCTTCGGCGCGGTGGGCGTTGCCGTTAAAGCGAATATTGAGCGCTTTGGCCAACTCACCCAGTTTGTGGCTGTGCATCTGTGGCAATACTCGGCGCGATAGCAATAACGAGCAAACCAGTTGTGAATGGCGCGGCGTCAGGCCAAGGTGTTGGCTTTCAGCCAGTAGGAACTTTTGATCGAAGCTGGCGTTATGTGCCGCCAGCGCATCGTTGCCGATAAAGTCAATCAGCGCTGGTACGACCTCGCGGGCTTGCGGGGCGGTATTGACCATGGCCTGCGTGATGCCGGTGATTTGTGTAATCTCGCGCGGTATACGCACGCCGCAATTGACTAGCGTTACCAATTTATCCACCACCTTGCCGTTGATCACGCGCAGTGCGGCGACTTCGGTAATGCGTGCGCCCATCGCAGGCGATAGGCCGGTGGTTTCAAAGTCTAAAACCACAAGAGGGGAGTTGAGCATGAAGTCCTTGTACGGTGCTGACTGAATTAATGTGGAATCAATGTGAGGTGAGTGGGTATATGTCTGCGATTTTTGATGGGATTAATTTGCAGACATATACCTGCTTATTGGAATAGGCCAAGGTGACGGCGAATGCCGGCAAGGTAAATCGCAGGATCGGGCTGCGTTTGGTTGCGCTGCGCTTGCCAGATCATTTCAGCGAGGCAATCGAGCATGATGTGCAGCGCTTTATGCGCGTCGCCTTGTTGCTGATGCAGTTGTTGGTACAGTTGCCGCACGCCAGCGGGTTGATCGATTGAGAGTTGCTCGGCCAGCGCCAGATGCAAGCTCAGATGCAAGAAAGGATTGGTGTCGCCATGCTCGGGCGGCCAATCGTGATCAAGATAATCAATGCTTAAATAGTTGTGGTATTCCGGGTGCGCCATCAAAACATCAACCAGTACCGCTTCTAAGTCAGCGAGCGCTTGGTTTTGTAGGTGTTTTTGCCAGGTTTGAATAAAAAAACGGCGCGCTTCGTCGCGGCTGGGATTAAATAACATAGCGTCGATCAGGGTCTTTAGTTTGCAATTGCAAAGCCGGCGTAGCAACACGGCTTAGCTGGCTGTAGTTGCTCGCAGTCAATCGGCTTGGGCCAATTTTGCTTTGCATTGTGGGTTGGTTTTTGCTGGGTTGGTTTAGTCAAAAAGTGCAATGACCACGCTATTGTCAACTACTTGGTTGCTTTTGGCGAGCGGTACAATCTGGCCATTGCCGTAAAATCCAGCAAAGGGCACGCCCGGTAAGGCGCAGCGAATCGCCGACCAATCCGGTTCGTGTAAACCATTGCCGGCAATCACCCGGCGGTGCCCTGAAATGACTAAAGCCCATTTGGGTTGTCGTTTTCCGGCAAGGCGCCGCATCAATTGGAGCCCTAGGTCATGGCTGGCCGATTGGCTGTCAAAGTGCCCCCAACACAATTGCATCGCTGGTGGTGCGGCATGCGCGAGCATGACCGATTGTTTGCGCTCATCTACCCCAATCACCGGAATCCATGTGGTGTGAGTGCCGTCGTTCAGGCCCGCCATTAGGTGGTGTAAGGGGTGTAGGTTTAGCCAAGGTTTGAGGGTGAGATAAGCGGGCTGATGCTCAAGGCTGTCGAGCATCAGCCCGTTGCTGGCGGTGATGGTATAAAACGGGCTGAGTGCTTGAAAGCCTTGCGAGACGATGATGTCGCGTGGGGTGAGCGGGGTTTGGATAAATCCAGTGTGCGGGCGGCCTTGTTGCCAGATGGCGTAAGCACCTTGGCCGGTGGCATCCCCAGCAATGCCGCCAAAGCGCCGACCGCCTTGATTGAGCCAGTGCGAATTGATGGTGTTCGGTGCGGCCAATGAAAAATAATCGCTACTGCTTGGGCGCTGCATTTGCGCGGGTAGCACCAGCGCGGCAGCAGCGGGGGCGTCGAGCGACCAATCTTGATCACTAAATACGCCCGCGGCACTGGCGCCAAAAATGTCAAAGCTGCCAGTCACTTGCGTGACCGCTCGTAAGCAATTGCTGATATCGTGCTGAAAGTGCATCGATAAAAACAAATAAATTGAGCCCGCTTGGCTGAGTCCGCCGCGTGCCATGGCCGCGCTGACTGCGGCAATCGCCACTTGCGGCGTAGGCCGTGGGCCGTGAGCGTAGCCACTGGCAATGTGCATAGGTGGTCCTTGGTGGCGATATGAGCTGGGGCTGAGTTTAAGTCCAGCGACAATACACGCAATAAGAATAAACGAGTAAGCGATGCAAAGTATTTATGATTTTTCTGTCACAACGTTGTCAGGTCAAGTGCAGCCGATGGCGGATTTTCGTGGGCAAGTGTTGCTGATTGTGAATGTGGCCAGTGCCTGTGGGTTTACGCCGCAATATGCCGATTTGCAGCAGCTCTATCAGCAGTATCGTGAGCGCGGTTTGCTGGTGCTGGGCTTCCCGTGTAATCAGTTTGGCGGGCAAGAGCCCGGTAGTGCCACTGAGATTGCCCAGTTTTGCCAATTGCGCTTTGCGGCTGATTTTCCGATGTTTGCCAAGATTGAAGTCAATGGCCCTCGGGCTGAACCCTTGTTTACTTACTTAAAGCAGCAACAAGCGGGGTTTTTGCGTTTAGGTCGGATTCATTGGAATTTCACCAAGTTTTTAGTCGATCGCGAAGGGCGCGTGGTGGGGCGATTTGCGCCGCATCAAAAAGTCAGCGCTTTGGTGGCGCAAGTTGAAAGCTTGCTTGGTAAATAAGCGTGCGGCGAATTGATTGGCATTGATGGGAAAGGGCTTTTAGGGTAGAATTCGGCCAATTTTGTATGTGTGAAACGGGGTGGGGCAACCTTATCCCGTTTTTCTACGCCTACGCCACCGATTTTGACTTATTGGGCGCAATGCCCTGGAGCCGCCCCGTGTCTACGACAGTTCCCACGCCAGCCGCTAGCCCTGCCATTTTGGCCCTTGCCGATGGCACTATTTTTCATGGAATTTCTATTGGTTCTGATGGTGAAACCCTTGGTGAGGTGGTATTTAATACCTCAATGACGGGTTATCAAGAAATCTTAACCGACCCTTCTTATACCAAGCAGATTGTTACGCTGACTTACCCGCATATTGGTAATTACGGTGTTAACCCAGAAGACGCTGAAAGCCGCGCAGTTTTTGCTGAAGGCTTGATTATTCGCGATCTACCTCTGCTGCATTCTAACTTTCGCTCGACAATGAGCTTGGGGGAGTATCTCAAGCAAAACAACGTCGTGGCTATTGCTGATATCGATACCCGTAAATTAACCCGTATTTTGCGTGAGAAAGGCGCTCAGCCAGGTTGCATCGTGACTGGCGAAAATATCGATGAAGCTGCGGCAGTCGCTAAAGCCAAATCGTTTGGCTCAATGGCCGGCCAAGACTTAGCCAAAGTGGTGACGTGCGATAAAGCCTTTGAATGGTCAACTGCCGAATGGAAATTAGGCGTTGGTTATACCGTGCAATCGAATCCACGTTTTCACGTGGTCGCTTATGACTACGGTGTGAAACACAATATCCTGCGTATGTTGGCTGAACGTGGTTGCAAACTGACTGTGGTACCAGCGCAAACGCCTGCGGCTGACGTGTTGGCGCTCAATCCAGACGGCGTGTTCTTGTCGAACGGCCCTGGCGATCCTGAGCCATGTGATTACGCCATCAGCGCGATTCAAACCTTGTTGACCAAAAAGCTGCCAATTTTTGGTATTTGCTTGGGCCATCAGTTACTCGGTTTGGCTGCTGGCGGTAAAACCAGCAAAATGAAATTTGGTCACCACGGTGCCAACCATCCAGTGCAAGATTTGGATAGCAAGCATGTGATGATTACCAGTCAGAATCATGGCTTTCAAGTGGATGAAACCAGCTTGCCGGCTAACGTTCGCGTAACGCATCGCTCGTTGTTTGATGGCACGGTGCAAGGGATTGAATTGACCGATACGCCGGCATTTTCATTCCAAGGCCACCCAGAAGCCAGCCCAGGTCCACACGATGTGGCGTACTTGTTTGATAAGTTTATTGCGCAAATGGCAGAGCGTAAGGCTTAAGTGGCGTTGCCGAGTAAGCCTGCTCAATCAAACTGATTAATCCACGTAGTTAATAAAGGAGCTAGGTGTTGCGCGATTAAAAGTTGAGGTGAAAACCACCTTTTAACGCGCAAACCTGACAGCACAATGCCAAAACGTACCGACCTTAAAAGCATATTGATTATTGGCGCTGGCCCGATTGTGATCGGCCAAGCGTGTGAATTTGACTACTCTGGCGCGCAAGCTTGTAAAGCGCTGCGCGAAGAGGGTTACAAAGTCATTTTGGTGAATAGCAATCCTGCCACCATCATGACCGACCCGAATATGGCCGATGTGACTTACATCGAGCCAATTACGTGGCAAGTGGTAGAAAAAATCATCGAGAAAGAGCGCCCAGATGCGATCTTGCCGACGATGGGTGGCCAAACCGCGCTGAACTGTGCACTCGATTTGTGGCACCACGGCGTACTCGACAAATACAACGTTGAATTAATTGGCGCAACGCCAGAAGCCATCGACAAGGCTGAAGATCGTCAAAAATTTAAAGTGGCGATGGATAAGATTGGTCTGGGTTCGGCGCGTTCAGGGATTGCGCATAGCTTAGAAGAATCATTGGCGGTGCAAGCGCAAGTGGGCTTTCCGACGATTATTCGTCCATCGTTCACGATGGGTGGCTCGGGCGGTGGTATTGCCTACAATATGCAAGAATTTATCGAGATCTGTACCCGCGGTCTTGACCTCTCGCCAACCAAAGAATTGTTGATTGAAGAATCGCTCTTGGGCTGGAAAGAATATGAGATGGAAGTGGTTCGTGATAAGAACGACAACTGCATCATTATCTGCTCGATTGAAAACTTAGACCCAATGGGCGTGCATACCGGTGACTCAATCACGGTTGCGCCAGCGCAAACGCTGACGGACAAAGAATACCAAATCATGCGTAATGCATCGATTGCGGTATTGCGTGAAATCGGCGTGGATACCGGCGGCTCGAACGTGCAGTTCTCGGTTAATCCTGCTGATGGCCGTTTGATTGTGATCGAAATGAACCCCCGTGTTTCGCGTTCAAGCGCGTTGGCGTCAAAAGCAACCGGCTTCCCGATTGCGAAAGTCGCCGCCAAATTGGCTGTGGGTTATACGCTGGATGAGCTTAAAAACGAAATTACGGGTGGCAAAACTCCAGCGTCGTTTGAGCCTTCAATCGATTACGTGGTGACTAAAATCCCACGTTTCGCGTTCGAGAAATTCCCGCAAGCTAATGATCGCCTAACGACACAAATGAAGTCGGTGGGTGAGGTGATGGCTATTGGCCGTACCCAACAAGAATCATTGCAAAAAGCATTGCGTGGTCTTGAAACTGGCATGTCAGGTTTTGACGAAATTTGCACTGATCGTATGAAAATCGAATCAGAAATCGCAACGCCAGGTCCAGAGCGTCTGTGGTATGTGGCGGATGCCTTCCGCGTTGGTTTGTCGATGGCTGAAATTCATGAAATTTCAAAAATTGACCCGTGGTTCTTGGTGCAAATCGAAGATTTGCTCAAGGATGAAGCGGCCTTGCGCGGTCGTTCAGTAGATAGCCTGACTAAAGCCGAATTCCGCAAATTAAAACGCAAAGGTTTCTCGGATCGCCGTTTGGGTACTTTGCTCGGTTGCGATCAAAATGCCGTGCGTAAAGCGCGTCACGCATTTGGTGTTCGCCCAGTGTATAAGCGTGTAGATACTTGTGCTGCTGAGTTTGCGAGCGATACTGCGTATATGTATTCGACTTACGAAGAAGAATGCGAAGCTGCGCCGACCAACAAAAAGAAAGTAATGATTTTGGGCGGTGGCCCGAACCGCATTGGTCAAGGTATTGAGTTTGATTATTGCTGCGTGCATGCTGCTCTGGCTTTGCGCGAAGATGGTTACGAAACCATTATGGTCAATTGCAATCCAGAAACCGTTTCAACCGATTACGATACGTCTGATCGTTTGTATTTCGAGCCATTAACGCTGGAAGACGTGCTCGAAATCGTTGCGGTTGAAAAACCATTTGGCGTGATTGTGCAGTACGGTGGTCAAACGCCATTGAAATTGGCGCGCGCTTTAGAAGCGAACGGTGTGCCAATTGTCGGTACCAGCCCAGACATGATCGACGCAGCGGAAGATCGCGAGCGTTTCCAAAAACTATTGCAAGACTTGCAATTGCGTCAACCGCCTAACGCGACAGCACGTACTGAGCAAGATGCCTTGCATTTGGCACGTGAGTTGGGTTATCCATTGGTGGTTCGTCCATCGTATGTATTGGGTGGCCGCGCGATGGAAATCGTGCATTCAGATAAAGATCTTGAGCGCTATATGCGCGAAGCGGTGAAAGTATCGAATGATTCTCCTGTGCTGCTTGATCGCTTCTTGAACGACGCGATTGAAGTGGATGTGGATGCCATTTCTGATGGTACTGATGTCATCATCGGCGGCATTATGGAGCATATCGAACAAGCTGGTGTTCACTCCGGTGACTCTGCATGCTCATTGCCACCGTATTCGCTCTCGAAAGAATTGCAAGACGAATTGCGTCGTCAAACCGTGTTGATGGCCAAAGGCTTGAACGTTGTTGGTTTGATGAATGTGCAATTTGCGATTCAAGGTAAGGGTGATGAAGCCAAGGTGTTTGTGCTGGAAGTGAATCCACGTGCTTCACGTACCGTGCCATACGTATCCAAAGCCACCAGCGTGGCGTTAGCAAAAGTGGCTGCGCGTTGTATGGTGGGCCAGTCTTTGGTGTCGCAAGGCGTGACGGTTGAAGTGATTCCACCGTACTACTCGGTGAAAGAAGCGGTATTCCCATTCGCAAAATTCCCTGGTGTGGATTCAATTTTGGGTCCAGAAATGAAGTCAACCGGCGAAGTCATGGGCGTGGGTACGACTTTTGCTGAAGCGTTTGTGAAATCACAATTGGCAGCAGGTGTGGTATTGCCGACACAAGGTAGTGTGTTTATTTCGGTGCGCGAAGGTGATAAACCTGCAGCGATTGAATGCGCCACCATTTTGGCCAAACTTGGCTTTAAGGTGTTGGCAACTAAGGGTACTGCTGCTGTGATTGCCGCTGCGGGTGTTGCGGTAACTGCAGTGAATAAGGTGACTGAAGGTCGTCCGCATGTCGTTGATATGATCGTTAATGGTCAGGTTGGTATGATCTTTAATACTGTCGATGAGCGTCGCCAAGCGATTCAAGATAGTTACTCGATTCGTCATGAAGCGTTGAAGGCCAAGTTGCCGGTGTTCACGACCATTGCTGGTGCAAAAGCGGCCTGCGTGGGGATTCGTGATATGAAAGAATTGAACGTTTATAGTTTACAAGACTTGCATCTGCAGTTAAATAACTGATAACGTATTGCACTTCAAGTGAAGCCGCCGTTCCAGATTGGGATGGCGGCTCTTGTTTTTATTGGTGGTGGCGATGTCATTACTAAGTGGAGAAAAAGTATGGTTAAGGTCCCACTCACAGTGGTTGGTGCTGAAAGGCTTAAAGTTGAGTTGGCGCACTTAAAAAGTGTAGAGCGTCCGACTGTGATTGCTGCGATCGCCGAAGCGCGCTCGCATGGCGATTTGTCAGAAAATGCCGAGTATGATGCGGCCAAAGAAAAGCAAGGCTTTGTTGAAGGGCGTATTGCTGAGTTGGAAGCGAAGTTGTCCAATGGACAAATTATTAATCCAAAAGATTTGGAAGAAACCGCCGAAGGTCGCATTGTGTTTGGCGCAACGATTTTGCTGCAAGATTTGGAAAGTGAAGCTGAAGTGACTTACCAAATTGTTGGTGATGATGAGGCGGATATTAAAGCCGGTAAAATCTCCGTATCAAGCCCGATTGCGCGTGCTTTGATTGGTAAATATGCCGAAGATGTGGCGGAAGTGATGGCGCCGGGTGGCATTCGTGAGTATGAAATTTTGGCAGTAAAATACATCTAAACTACGCGGAGATAGGGTGGGTATATGTGTGAGGCTTATTGCACACCGATGCGCCATTCATATACGTCATGGCTAATGGACTAAAGAATGTACTGACCACCCTTTGGATTGGTGGGATGTGGATTATCGGCATGGTCGTTGCGCCCGCCTTATTCACTAGTTTAGATAAAGCCGTTGCCGGGATGGTGGCGGGGAAGTTGTTTTATGTGATTGGCTGGATCGGGATTGTCGCTGGGGTATTTTTGGCAATCTGGCAGATTTGGTTTAATGGCCTTAGCGCATTTAAAAGTCTGCGGTTGTGGCTGATTTTGAGTATGTTGCTGTGTACACTGATTAATCAGTTTGCGATTTTTCCGTTGATCGCCGAATTAAAGCCCGTGGTAAGTAATGCCGCAGAGGGTATGTTTGGTGGTGGTTTGGCGCAGTGGCATACCATTTCAAGTTTGATTTATTTAATGCAGAGCATTTTTGGCCTAGTGTATATATGGTCTAGCGAGCATTAAAAAGGGCGGCTAAGCCGCCCCTGTTTTATTTTGCTACCTTTTTTGGCTTAGGCAGTAAGATTTTCGGTTTGTCAGTATTGCTTGGGCGGAAAATAAGCAGCAGTTTGCCTAAGTGTTGCACTGGGCAAGCACCAAGATCAGCACAGATTTTTTCCATAAACTGAACCCGCGCTTCGCGATCGTCGCCCAATACGCGAACCTTAATTAGCTCGTGCGCATCTAAATTGACCGCAATTTCGCGCATCACAGCGTCGGTCAAGCCTGAGCTACCAATCATCACGACCGGATTGAGATGGTGCGCTAAGCTACGCAAATGTCGGCATTGATCTGCAGTGAGTTGTAGCATGAGATTAACCTTAAAAACCTTGAAATAACCGGATAGTTTACCTGATGGCTCGTTCTAATTCCAGTAATGTATGGCTACAAGAGCATGTTAATGACCACTATGTACAGATGGCCAAAAAAGATGGCTATCGTGCACGTGCTGCTTATAAGCTCATCGAAATTGATGAGAAAGATAAATTACTTAAGCCCGGTATTTGGGTGGCCGACTTGGGTGCTGCGCCAGGCAGTTGGTGTCAAGTTGCGGCTAAAAAAGTAGGGCCGCATGGGCGTGTGTTTGCGCTAGATATTTTAGAAATGGACCCGATTCGTGGCGTTGAATTTGTACAAGGCGATTTTCGTGAGGATGAAGTCTTGGCTGAGTTTAGCGCTTTGCTAAATGGCCGCCAGTTAGACCTTGTCATTTGTGATATTGCCCCCAATATAACGGGTAATGCCGATACGGATCAGGCTCGTAGTATGTATTTGTGCGAGCTGGCTTTGGAATTTGCACGTGAACAATTGAAGCCCGGCGGTCATTTATTGGTTAAAGTGTTTCAAGGTTATGGATTTACCGAGTATATGAGCGCGATGCGTGAAACTTTTGCGTCGGTTGTGACTCGAAAACCAAAGGCTTCACGTGATCGTAGTCCCGAAGTCTATTTATTGGGTAAACAAAAAAAGTCCTAAACAGGTAAAATGTTTTCATCATCCCTCGTTTTGGGAAACTCAGGAGCAAAGCCTTGAATAATCTCGGCAAGAATATCGCCATTTGGCTCGTCGTTGGCTTAGTGCTGATGACGGTATTTAATCAATTTTCTAAGCATCAAGATGGCTCGACTCAAATCCCGTATTCGCAGTTTATGACGGATGTTGAGCAAGGCCGTATTGCTAGTGCTGAAATCGAAGGTAATCCTTTACGTGGTCAATTGATTCGCGGTAAAAAAGCCGATGGGGCAGGTTATTCCACCTTGGCGCCATTTGATTACCGTTTGGTTGATACGCTAATTAAATATAATGTGAAGTTTTCTGCCAAGGCCGAAGAAGAGCAAGGTCTATTGATGAGTTTGCTTGTCAATTGGGCGCCAATGTTGTTGCTGATCGGCGTTTGGATCTTCTTTATGAATAAGATGCAAGGCGGCGGTAAAGGCGGTGCTTTTAGCTTTGGTAAATCAAAAGCCAAAATGCTGGATGAAAACAATAATTCGGTGACTTTTGCGGATGTTGCCGGTTGCGACGAAGCCAAAGAAGAAGTCTCTGAAATCGTTGATTATTTGCGTGACCCTAGCAAGTATCAAAGTTTAGGTGGCCGCATGCCTTGCGGGATCTTGCTGGTAGGTTCTCCAGGTACTGGTAAAACCTTGCTGGCGAAAGCGATTGCTGGTGAAGCAAAAGTGCCATTTTTCTCGATTTCGGGTTCTGATTTTGTTGAAATGTTTGTCGGTGTTGGTGCCGCACGCGTTCGCGACATGTTTGAAAACGCCAAGAAAAATGCGCCGTGTATCATCTTTATTGATGAAATTGATGCGGTAGGTCGTCAGCGCGGTGCGGGTATGGGCGGCGGCAATGATGAGCGCGAGCAAACATTAAACCAAATGCTGGTTGAAATGGACGGCTTTGAAGGCAATTCAGGCATTATCGTTATCGCCGCAACCAATCGTCCCGATGTACTTGATCCTGCTTTGTTGCGTCCAGGTCGTTTTGACCGACAAGTTACCGTGTCTTTGCCGGATATTCGTGGCCGTGAGCAGATTCTGGCGGTTCATATGCGTAAAGTGCCGATCGCGAATGATGTTGATGCATCGATTATTGCTCGCGGTACACCAGGCATGTCGGGTGCTGATTTGGCTAACTTGGTCAATGAAGCCGCGCTGTTTGCAGCACGACGCGCGAAGCGCTTGGTTGATATGGCCGACTTTGAGTCAGCAAAAGACAAAATTTACATGGGTCCAGAGCGTCGTAGCATGGTTATGACTGAAGAAGATCGTCGTGCAACGGCGTATCACGAATCAGGTCATGCGGTCGTTGCTGAAATGCTGCCGGGTACTGATCCGGTGCATAAAGTGACCATCATGCCACGCGGTCGAGCTTTAGGTTTGACTTGGCAATTGCCTGAGCGTGATAGTTTTTCTCTGTATAAAGATCAAATGCTAAATCGTTTGGCGATTTTGTTTGGTGGTCGTGTTGCGGAAGACTTATTTATTCATCGTATTTCGACTGGTGCGTCGAATGACTTTGAGCGTGCCACCGGTATGGCGCGTGATATGGTGACTCGCTACGGGATGACTGAGAAATTAGGCCCAATGGTTTATGGCGATAATGAAGGCGAGGTGTTTTTAGGTCGTTCAGTGACGACACATAAAAATATGTCAGAAGCTACGATGCAGCAGGTTGATGCAGAGATTCGCCGAATTATTGATGAGCAGTATGCCGTTGCAGAGAAAATTCTTGAAGAAAACCGCGATAAAGTTGAAGCGATGACCAATGCTTTGATGGAGTGGGAAACGATTGATCGTGAGCAAGTGTTGGATATTATGGCTGGTCGTGAACCGCGTCCGCCGAAAAGCTTGCCACCACCACGCGTAACTGTCGCAGTAACGGGTGGCGATGCTACCCAAGGTGGTCAAGAAGTAACGACTACGCCAGCAACTGAAGCTTAATGCTGCATAGATTTATTGTCTGATTTTAAAAGGCGGCCTTGGCCGCCTTTTTTTGTTGATTGGGAGTGCCGATGAAATATTTTTCCTGTGGCCGGTTTAAGTTGGCCTTGGATCGTCCTTGGGTGATGGGTATTGTGAATGTGACCCCTGATTCATTTGTCGATGGCGGGCAATACGATACCTTGGTCCATGCAGTGGCGCATGCTGAGCGCTTATTGAAAGACGGTGCTGATATATTAGATATTGGTGGCGAGTCAACGCGCCCAGGTGCAGCTTTGGTCCCTGTTGAAGAAGAAATTCGCCGGGTGATTCCAGTGCTGCAGGCGCTGAGTAGCTTAAATGTTCCGTTGTCAATTGACACCCGTAAACCTGAAGTGATGCGGGCTGCAATTGATGCTGGCGTAGATTTGGTGAATGATATTAGTGCTCTAGAGGGTAGTGGCGCGATGGATGTACTGGCAGCAAGCCAGGTTGGTGTTTGTTTGATGCATAAGCAAGGTGAGCCGCAGACCATGCAAGATTCGCCGGTGTATGAAGACGTTGTTGCCGAGGTGGGGCTTTACTTGCAGCAGCGAATTGCATTGGCGATGAGTGCAGGTATTGCTGCTGAGCGTATCGTATTTGATCCTGGTTTTGGCTTTGGCAAAAGCTTGGCGCATAATGTGGCGCTATTTCAGTCGCTAGATTTATTGTGCACGCAATTATCACTGCCTTTGCTGGTGGGGGTTTCGCGAAAGAAAATGCTGGGTGAAATTACCGGCTATGCCGTTTCTGGTCGTGTACAGGCAAGTGTCGTTGCGGCATTGCTTGCGGTGCAGAAAGGTGCTGCCATTGTGCGTGTGCATGACGTAAGGGAAACGGTGGATGCTTTAAAATTGTGGAAAGCATTAAAATAATCTTATTACAAAATAGGTAGGGCATTATGGCGCGTAAATTTTTTGGTACAGATGGGGTGCGGGGCTTAGTGGGTGAGTATCCGATTACGCCTGATTTTGCGATGAAACTTGGGTTTGCTGCTGGGAAGGTATTTGCCGCAAATAGCACACGTAAAAATGGTGAGCATGCCGCCGTATTGATCGGAAAAGATACGCGCGTTTCTGGCTATATGCTTGAAGCTGCATTGCAAGCTGGCTTTAATGCCGCCGGCGTTGATGTGTACTTAACTGGCCCTTTGCCAACACCGGGTATCGCTTATTTGACCCGTGCGCTGCGTTTGTCGGCAGGGGTGGTTATTTCCGCGTCACATAATCCTTATCACGATAATGGGATTAAATTTTTCAGCGCATCAGGTGAGAAGCTGCCTGATGACGTTGAGCTCGCGATTGAAGCTGCGATTGAAGAAATCCAGCACTGCGTGCAATCAAAGCAAATTGGTAAATCTAAACGGATTGACGATGCTGCTGGTCGTTATATCGAATTTTGTAAATCAACCTTTCCCAATGAGCTCGATTTACGGGGTTTGAAATTGGTGGTTGATTGCGCACATGGCGCTACGTATCACATTGCGCCGCATGTATTTCATGAGCTGGGCGCTGAAGTGATTAGCATTGGTGTGAAACCAGATGGTTTCAATATCAATGATGAAGTCGGTGCAACACATCCAGAAACATTGCGGCTTAAAGTATTGTCTGAAGGTGCGCATTTTGGTATCGCACTCGATGGTGACGGTGATCGGCTGATTATGGTTGATCGCGATGGTACCATCGTCGATGGCGATCAATTGCTCTATGTGTTAGCGAGCCATCGTCAGCAAAAAGGTACTTTAGGTGCTGGCGTTGTGGGTACTTTGATGACGAATTTGGGCGTTGAAAATGCGCTGAAAGCCAAAGGGATTGGCTTTGTCCGAGCGAAAGTCGGTGATCGTTATGTGATGGAACAATTGAAGTTGAATAACTGGCTGGTCGGTGGTGAAGGCTCTGGGCATTTATTGTGTTTAGATAAGCATTCAACGGGTGACGGGATTGTTTCTGCCTTGCAAATTTTGCAGGCGCTACAAGAAAGCGATCAAACCTTGGCGGGTTTTTGCAAAGATTTGTCGCTATCTAAGCAAGTGCTGAAAAATGTTCGCATTGCAAAAGGTTTTGATTGTCACGCTTCTGAGAGCATTGCTGAGGCCGTTGCTGTTGCTGAAGCGGCGATGGGTAATGATGGGCGCGTATTGCTGCGCCCGTCAGGCACAGAGCCAGTGGTGCGTGTGATGGTTGAGCATGTCGACCCCGTTATCGCGCGCGAGTGGGCGGATAAAATCGCTGCAGTCGTTCAGGCTGAAGCACAAGAGTAATTACGTCGACGTTCGGAATGTGGCCATTGATCTTTCAAGTTTATTGGCCACATCTGCCAATTCTGCCATTTCCTGTTTGATTGCCTGACTGTCACTGTGCGTGTGATTAAGCCCGATGCTGATCGCACTAACTTGCTCAGCAATGGCCTGCGCTGCTGCCGTTTGCTGATCAACGGCGACGGCGATCGACTCCATCATATTGGCTACGCCTTCACTTTCGTTGCGAATTTGCGATAGGGAGCGTGACACCGTCTGACCGTGTTCGCTAAATTGCCCCAGGCATAAACTCGCCGCACTGATGGCATGACTCGTTACACTGGTATTGGTTTGTGTTTTTTTGAGGATGTCTTGGATGTTGCGAGTGGAAGCCGTGGTGTGTTGCGCCAATTTACGAACTTCATCGGCAACCACAGCAAATCCTCGACCAGATTCACCAGCACGTGCTGCTTCAATGGCGGCATTCAGAGCCAATAAATTAGTCTGATCGGCAATATCTTTGATTGTGGCGCTGGCAGTCACTATTTCACTAAATGAACGCGCCAGTGTCTGCATTTCAGTCTCGACTTGTACAAAATGCGATGATAAAGCCGAGAGGTTGTTGAGTGTAATTTGCCCCGCTTGATCCGCATTGCTCGTTGCGGCGAATGAAGATTGCGCGGTATTTGCAGCTTGCGCAGCCAATGTGCCAACATGCGCAATTGCACTGCTGAGCGTGGTGCTGGCGTGCCGAATATCATCTAATTGCAGTGATTGATCGTGCGTATTTTGGCTAACTGCATTCGATAAATCGCTAATTCGGTGGGTGTCAGCTCGAGTTGCTGTGGCCGCAATACTCGCTTGCGTAAGAACTTGCTGAAGTTGCTGTAGAAATTGGTTGATGGCGAGGCTCAATTGGCCAAGTTCGTCACGACTTTCAGGCATGCGCAATGTGATTTCACCTTCGTGCAGTCGTTGAGCGATTAATCCCATTTTGTGTAAAGTACTTTGCAAGCGCTTGGCAAAGCCCAGCTGAGAAATAATGATAATCAACCCTGCGCCGCCAATTGGAATGAGTACGCCCCAGATAAGTTGCTGAATATCTTGCTGGATGGTGGTTTCGCTGTGCTGTGCGTCACTCACAATTTGCCCTATTAATTGGCTGATCTGTTCAAGCAATGGCGACAAATCATTTCGATACAATTGTTCTGGTATTGTGATGGCATCTTCGGGGCTGGTTTCAGCAATTTTAATTGCGCTGCGAAATTGAGTTAGATAGCGCTGCCAATTTTGCTTGAGTGCTTGCTGCAAAGATTGCTGTTGAATCGGTGTGAGGGTAGGTGTTAATGCTTGTTGTAGGCTGTGGATTTGCTGTTCGGCTTGCTGTAATTGTGGCTCAGCATCAGGCGCCATGACGTCGAGCCGTGACAGTGTGAGCATGCTTGATTTCATTTGTGCGAGTTGAGCAATACTGGTTTGTTTTTGTTGGTTTTCTAAAAAATGCAATCTAAGGGTGTGTAGCTTCCAACTGCAGATGAGCGCCGCAGTGATGAGTGCGGCCAAGGTGATAGTGCTAACGTATTTAAGCTGTGTGGCAATCTTCATGTAACGGGCTTCGGTGTTCTGGCGTGAGGGTCCGTAGCATAAGTCGCTGCTGTTACACTAAAATGACAAATACATGCTTAGTACATGGGTATTTGCATATAGGCCTCGTCTATAAAGCGCTGTATCCATATACCCAACAAAAAAGGCCGCATAAGCGGCCTTTTTGATGACGGATGATGACTTAACCAAACTTACCTGTAATGTAGTCTTCAGTCGCTTTTACTTTTGGTGCGGTAAAGATCGTATCGGTTTCGTCCATTTCGATCATTTCACCCAAGTACATATACGCCGTGTAATCAGAAATACGTGCAGCTTGCTGCATATTGTGCGTCACAATGGCGATGGTGTAGTCTTTTTTGAGCTCATGAATGAGTTCTTCAACGTGTGCAGTTGAGATTGGGTCCAGTGCCGAAGTCGGTTCGTCGAGCAACAGAATCTCGGGTTTTACGGCAACGGCACGGGCGATGCAAAGACGTTGCTGCTGACCGCCAGAAAGACCAAGGCCTGATTGCTTAAGCTTGTCTTTAACTTCGTTCCACAGCGCGGCTTTAGTGAGCGCCCATTCAATGCGATCATCCATTTCTGATTTGCTGAGTGTTTCATAGAGCTTAACGCCGAATGCAACGTTGTCATAAATCGACATCGGAAATGGAGTTGGTTTTTGAAAAACCATGCCGACTTTGGCGCGCAGCATATTCAAGTCAACGCTAGATTCTAAAATATTTTGCCCATTGAGAATGATTTCACCTTCGGCACGCAATTTTGGATACAGGTCATACATCCGATTGAAAGTGCGTAATAAGGTCGACTTGCCGCAGCCAGAGGGGCCAATAAATGCGGTAACTTTGCCGGCTAAAATTTCCAAATTGATGTTTTTAAGTGCGTGAAAGTTGCCGTAGTAAAAATTCAAATTTTTGACTGTCAAGCCAGCTTTATGTTGAGTGCTCATGAATGATTGTCCGTTCAAAGTCTAAATTAGTGTTGTTTCGGTTGGCGAAGAATGACGCGGGCAATAATATTCATGCCGAGAACAAACAGGCCAATTAACAGTGCGCCAGCCCAAGCTAATTGATGCCATTCTGCGTAAGGACTCATCGCAAATTGGAAAATAACCACGGGTAAGTTCGCCATGGGTTGATTCATGTTTGAGTAGAACTGGTTGTTCAGTGCGGTAAATAACAGCGGTGCGGTTTCGCCCAAAATGCGAGCAATGGCCAGCAAAATGCCTGTCGCCACACCTGATTTTGCGGCTTTTAATGTAACAAACAACACCATTTTCCATTGTGGTGCACCAAGGGCGTAAGCCGCTTCGCGCATGGCGGTAGGCACTAAAAGTAGCATGTTTTCTGTGGTTCTAAGTACCACTGGAATAACCAAGATGGCCAAGGCAAATGAGCCAGCCCAGCCTGAAAAGTGCCCCACTTGCGTGACGTAAATTTCAAATACAAATAGGCCAATAACAATCGATGGCGCAGACAGCAAGATGTCGTTGATGAAACGAGTTGTTGGTGCTAACCAGCCTTTGTTACCAAATTCGGCCAGATAGGTGCCAGCCAAGATACCGATTGGCGTACCAATCAATACGCCCACTGCGGACATCTGCAAGCTACCCAAAATCGCATTTGCTAAACCACCTTGGCTGCCTGGGGCAGGGGTTGTTTGGGTAAATGTTTGCAATGTCAGGCCTGCAATCCCGTTAGAAAACAGGGTATACATAATCCAAAATAGCCAAAACAAGCCAAAGGCCATGGCAATCATTGAGAGGATCAGGCTGACGTTGTTAACGAGGCGACGACGTAGGTAAAGGTTAGGATTTAAATTATTCATGACCGATCCTTAAGAATGTGAGCCTTCATTGCGATTTAGGCGCAAGAGGAGCAGTTTAGAAAGGACCAAAACGACAAAGGTAATGAAGAACAGTAATAGGCCCAGTTCAATCAATGACGAGGTGTAAAGCTCACCATGTGCTTCGGTGAATTCATTGGCCAGCGTGGCTGAAATGGTCGTGGCAGGGTCGAACAATGAATTCATATCATTCATTGAGTTACCAATCACAAACGTAATTGCCATAGTTTCGCCAAGTGCGCGGCCGAGGCCAAGCATAATGCCGCCAATAATGCCGGTTTTGGTGTAGGGCACAACGATATTCCACACGACTTCCCAAGTGGTGCCGCCAAGGCCATATGCTGATTCTTTGAGTAGCGGTGGCACGACTTCAAAGACATCACGCATTACCGAGGTAACAAAGGGGATGACCATAATGGATAAGATTAAGCCGCCAGTAAACATGCCAATACCCATTGGAGGGCCATCAAACAAAGGACCTAAAATCGGTACGCCGGTGGTGACTTCGGTAATCCAAGGTTGGACATGGTCGGCAAATAGCGGTGCAAATACAAAAAGACCCCACATACCGTAAATAATTGATGGCACACCTGCGAGTAATTCAATACAAATGCCCAGTGGTCGACGCAACCATACTGGAGACAATTCGGTTAGAAAAATGGCAATACCAAAACTGATCGGTACAGCAACAACCAAGGCAATTGCTGAGGAGATTAATGTGCCTCGAATCGAAGGCCAGGCGCCAAATTGGTCGGTTACAGGGTTCCAGTCGCTTGAAGAGATAAAGCCAAGACCAAAGGCTTTGATGCTAGGTAGGGCGCCATAGAGCAAAGAAATAATAATGCCGCTCAATAGAGCAAGCACAAAGAAAGCAAAAAAACGGGTGCTATTAACAAAGAATGCATCTTGCAGTCGTTGTATTTTCATCCGTTGCGACATATTAGACATCAGTAATTCTCCGGTCCTCCAAAACTTAGAAACTAACAAGCACACTACTTATGGAGTGTGCTTGTTTTCTGCGCGCGAATTGTATCTCTGCGCAATTCAATCGGGGAAATTATTTCCAGATTGGATTTTTTCCGTCGTTCAATTGTGTTTTCCAGTTTGACTTGATCATTGCAACGACATTGTCTGGCATTGGAATGTAGTCCAGTTCAAGCGCGACTTTGTCTGCGTCCGCGCCATAAGCCCAGTCGAAGAATTTAAGTACTTCTACGCCTTGGGTTGGTTTGTCTTGTTTTTTGTGCATCAAAATGAATGTTGGGCTAGCAATAGGCCATGCATCTTTGCCTGGTGCATTGGTTGTTACAAGGAACATGCCCGTTGCGTTTTTCCAGTCGGCGCTGGCCGCGGCAGCTTTAAATGACTGTTCTGAAGGCTGAACAAATGCACCAGAGCTATTAGATAGTTGTGTGTGTGACAGTTTGTTTTGCTTGGCGTAAACAAACTCAACGTAACCGATAGCGCCTTTAATACGTTGTACGTAGTTGGCTACGCCTTCATTCCCTTTGCCGCCCACACCTGCTGGCCATTGCACTGAACTATTTGAGCCAACTTTTTCTTTCCACTCTGGTGAAACTTGCGATAGATAGTTCGTGAAGAGGAAAGTGGTGCCAGAACCGTCGGAGCGGCGTACAACTGTAATGTTTTGTGCTGGCAGGGCAACGCCAGGATTGAGTGCGACTACAGCTGGATCATTCCATTTTTTTACTTTGCCGAGGTAAATATCACTTAGCAAGGCTGCCGATAGTTTTAATTGACCAGGAGTAATGCCCGGAATGTTCACAACAGGAACAACGCCACCCAGTACGGTCGGGAATTGAAGTAAACCGTCTTTATCTAGGTCGGATGGTTTGAGTGGCATGTCTGTCGCGCCAAAATCAACCGTCTTTGCTTGAATTTGTTTGATGCCACCGCCTGAGCCGATAGATTGGTAGTTCATGCCGTTGCCGGTTTTTGCTTTGTACATCTCAGCCCATTTTGCATAGAGCGGGTACGGAAAGGTTGCACCTGCACCAGTAATGTCTGCTGCAATTACTTGGCTAAAAAGACCGGCAGTCAAACCTGCGGTAACGAGCATTTTGTGAACTAAAGTCATAATCAGTTAAATCCCTTGGGTTTGTCTGAGTGTGTATGTATTGAACAAGTCGCATCCTAATCGTTTAATGTTTCCGAATTATTACAAAAATCGATGTCTGATGTGTTGTGAAGGATTTTATTATTTAAAGCGTTGGTTTTTGTTGCGAAGCTGAGCATATGCGGGGGATGGGCGAATAAAGTTTATGGATAAGGTGGAGGATTTGCCTGCGGAAGGGGTTGATGACGTGGGCGGGTTTAGGCTTTAGCGTTTGACGTTGATTGGTTGGGAACGTTACCATTTCTACTGTTGATAGGGATAAAGTAAATATGGCAAAGCAACTGGTGGTGGGTAATTGGAAGCTGCATGGCAGTATTGGTCAGGTTAAGTCGGTTTTGGGGGAGATTGCCCAAGCTAAGCTACAGGCCAATGTGGGGGTCTGTGTCCCATATCCGTATGTGATGTTGGCAAGGCAGATTCTTCACAATACCCATGTGCAGTGTGGCGCTCAGGACGTTAGCCAGTATCACATCGGGGCATATACGGGTGAGGTGTCGTCGGGTATGCTGGCTGATATCGGGTGTGAGATGGTGATTGTTGGTCATTCTGAGCGTCGGCGATTATTTGGTGAGACGACAGAGCAAGCTGGTGTTAAAATGCGCGCTGCTCTAGATGCCGGCTTGTTTGGGATTTACTGTGTGGGTGAGTCCGCAGAGCAGCGACGTGAAGGTCGCGCAGAAGAAGTTGTTGCGGCTCAGTTACAGGTATTACAAAATTTACCAGTTGGATTGTATGCTGTGGCATACGAGCCATCTTGGGCTGTAGGTAGTGGCATGGTTGCCTCCAGTGAGCAGATTTCACCGATGCATGCATTGATTAAAAATCAATTAGATGAACGAGTTAAAGTTCTCTATGGCGGTAGTGTGAAGTCGAATAATGCAGAGTCAATTTTGGCTGTGCAGCATGTCGATGGGGTGTTGGTGGGGGGTGCAGCACTCTCCGCCTTCGAATTTGTAGAGATTTGCAAAGCGGCGCGCTGATGGTACAATTCACGTCGCTCTTGAAATGAGAAAATAATGGACTTTATTACCAGTTTAGTGCTTACCGTAAATGTGATTTCTGCTATCGCTGTCATTGTGTTGGTATTGATGCAGCATGGCAAAGGTGCTGATATGGGGGCTGCATTTGGTAGCGGATCGGCCGGTAGTGTGTTTGGTTCGAGTGGCTCAGCTAACTTTTTAAGCCGCAGTACTGGCATTTGTGCAACAGTTTTTTTTGTTACGTCGATGGCCTTGGTTTTATTGACCGCACCAAAACAAACTGCCTCAATTATGTCTACAGTTCAGCCTGCTGCAGTCGCATCTCAAGTTGAAGGGCAAAAAATTCCTGACTAAATCCATGCCATTGCATGTGGTTTTGTCGGTATATACTAAGTTTGGCAACTTTGATGTTGTGAGTTTGCTGACTTAGTGCTTCAAATACGCTGGGAAATCCCAGCGTTTCTATGTAATAAAAATAACAATAAGCTGTCTAGTCTTTTTGTAATACTCTGAACTGGGGATTTTCATGCTGCAAAACTATTTCCCCATCCTGCTTTTTCTGTTGGTTGGTTTACTGGTGGGTGTTGTTCCACTAGTGCTGGGCTACGGGGTGAGTAAGGTTTTGGGAACGGCTCGGCCAGATACAGCAAAAAACTCACCTTACGAATGTGGTTTTGAAGCATTCGAAGATGCGCGCATGCAGTTTGATGTGCGTTATTACTTGGTGGCCATTTTGTTTATCTTGTTTGATTTGGAAGTTGCATTTTTAGTTCCTTGGGCCGTTGTGCTTAAAGAATTAGGAATGTTCGGCTTTTTGTCGATGATGATTTTCTTGGCCATTCTGGTGGTCGGCTTCGTCTACGAATGGATGAAGGGCGCTCTAGAGTGGGAGTGAGACAAATGGAATCGCAAGAAAAAGGGTTTGTTACCACGACGGTGGATATGGTCATCAATAGTGCTCGTACGGGCTCGTTGTGGCCAATGACATTTGGTTTGGCCTGCTGTGCTGTTGAAATGATGCATGCGGGCGCTGCACGTTATGACTTGGATCGCTTTGGTGTTGTGTTTCGTCCTTCGCCACGGCAATCGGACTTAATGATTGTGGCAGGAACCTTATGCAACAAAATGGCACCTGCTTTACGTAAAGTTTACGATCAGATGCCAGAGCCGCGCTGGGTTATTTCAATGGGGTCCTGCGCCAATGGGGGTGGTTATTATCACTACTCATATTCTGTTGTGCGTGGTTGTGATCGCATTGTGCCGGTTGATGTTTATGTTCCTGGCTGTCCTCCGACAGCTGAAGCGCTCTTGTACGGCATTATTCAGCTGCAAAACAAGATTAAGCGTACCAATACCATTGCGCGCTCGTGAGGTGAACTGTGGCGAATAAGTTAGAAACGCTCATGGGTAGTCTGCGTGCTGTTTTGGGTGAGGCAAAAATTGCTTCGCTGAAAACCGCGCTGGATGAAGTGACGCTAGAAGTGCCAGCAAGTTTGTGGTCTGAAGTAGCTTTATTGCTGCGTGATGATCCACAACTGCAATTTGAGCAATTAATTGATGCCTGTGGTATTGATTATAGTACCTACAAAGATGGGGTATGGGAGGGCGCTCGCTTTGCGACGGTTTACCATTTGCTGTCGTACAAATACAATGTGCGCTTACGCGTAAGAGTTTTTTGTACTGATGATGCCTTTCCAATGGTGAATTCCGTGGTGGATGTTTGGCCTGCGATCAATTGGTTTGAGCGCGAATCATTCGACTTGTACGGAATCATTTATCAAGGCCACCCAGATCTGCGACGCTTGTTGACGGATTATGGCTTTGTAGGACACCCCTTCCGAAAAGATTTCCCATTGTCTGGCTTTGTTGAAATGCGTTATGACGCAGAGCAGGCACGTGTGATCTATCAAGCTGTAACCATCGAGCCGCGTGAAATAACACCGCGCATTATCCGCGAGGAGAACTACGGTGGCTGCTGAAATCCGTAATTACACATTAAATTTTGGTCCACAACATCCAGCAGCGCATGGTGTATTGCGTTTGGTGCTGGAGTTAGATGGTGAAGTGGTTGAGCGTGCTGATCCGCACATTGGTCTCTTGCATCGTGGTACTGAGAAATTAGCTGAAAGTAAAACTTACATCCAGTCATTGCCTTATATGGATCGTCTTGACTATGTGTCAATGATGTCTAATGAGCATGCTTACTGTATGGCTATTGAGAAGCTACTCAATTTAGACGTGCCAATTCGAGCTCAATATATTCGCGTTATGTTTGACGAAATTACGCGGATTTTGAATCATTTGTTGTGGATTGGTGCGCATGGTATTGACTGTGGCGCAATGACTATTTTCCTTTACGCTTTCCGTGAGCGTGAAGATTTGATGGACTGCTACGAGGCCGTATCTGGTGCTCGGATGCATGCAGCATATTATCGACCAGGTGGCGTGTATCGCGACTTGCCAGATGAAATGCCAAAATATCAAGCGTCTAAAATTCGCAATGCTGCAGCAATCAAGCGTATGAATTCAAATCGCGAAGGTAGCTTGCTTGATTTTATCGAAGACTTTACTAATCGATTCCCGAAATATGTTGATGAGTACGAAACTCTGTTAACAGACAATCGTATTTGGAAGCAACGTACGGTAGGTATCGGTGTTGTTTCGCCTGAGCGTGCATTGGCGTTGGGCTTTACCGGTGCGATGTTGCGCGGTTCTGGCGTTGAGTGGGATTTGCGTAAGAAGCAACCGTATGAAGTGTACGACAAGATGGATTTTGATATTCCAGTCGGCAAAAACGGTGATTGCTATGATCGTTATTTGGTTCGCGTTGAAGAAATGCGTCAATCAAACCGTATCATTAAGCAATGCGTGCAGTGGCTAAAAGAAAATCCAGGTCCGGTCATCACCACTAACCATAAAGTAGCACCGCCTTCTCGCGAGGGAATGAAGTCGAATATGGAAGACTTGATTCACCACTTTAAATTGTTCACTGAAGGTATGCATGTGCCTGAAGGTGAGGCGTATGCCGCAATTGAGCATCCAAAAGGTGAGTTTGGTATTTACATGGTTTCCGATGGTGCAAATAAACCATATCGAATGAAAATCAGAGCGCCTGGTTATGTACATTTGTCTGGTTTAGACGAAATGTCACGAGGACATATGATCTCTGACGTGGTGGCAATTATTGGTACACAAGATATCGTATTTGGGGAGATTGATCGCTAATGTCTTTACACAATCTTCTTTCCGTAGATTCAATTAAGCAAATTGATCGTGAAGTTGCTAAATACCCAGCAGAACAATCGCGTTCTGCGGTGATGGGCGCTTTACGAATTGCTCAGGTTGAAAAGCGCTCTTTATCGAATGAGTTGGTTGAAGCGATTGCGATTTATTTAAATATTGCACCGCTTGCCGCTTATGAAGTAGCGACTTTTTATAATATGTACGACATGAAGCCGGTTGGTAAGTACAAGCTTACGGTTTGTACAAATTTACCCTGTGCTTTGTCGGGTGGCTATACCACAGCTGAATATTTGAAACAAAAGTTGGGTATTGGTTTTAATGAAACAACTGCCGATGGTAAGTTCACTTTAAAAGAAGGTGAATGCATGGGGGCCTGTGGTTATGCACCTGTAATGTTGGTGAATAACCACAGCATGTGTAATCACATGACGCCAGAAGCCATTGATAAAAAACTGGCGGAGCTCGAATAATGACCGTCTATGTAAAAGGCGTCGTGTTCGAGGGCGTCGAATTTGAAGATCCAAATTGCTGGCACCTTGACGAATATGTTAAGCGTGGCGGTTATGCGGCGTTGAAAAAAATCATTAATGACAAAATCACTCAAGATGAAGTCATTGCTGAAATGAAAACTTCAGGCTTGCGCGGCCGTGGCGGTGCAGGTTTCCCTACTGGGTTGAAGTGGTCTTTCATGCCGCGCAGTTTTCCAGGACAAAAATATTTGGTATGCAATACCGATGAAGGTGAGCCTGGTACCTTTAAAGATCTCGATATTCAAGTGTATAACCCACATGCTCTGATTGAAGGCATGATTATTGGTGCTTACGCTATGGGTATTTCTGTTGGGTATAACTATATCCATGGCGAAATCTTTGAAGCCTATGAGCGTTTTGAAGTCGCACTTGAGCAAGCACGTGCTGCAGGCTTTTTAGGCGATAACATTTTAGGCTCTGACTTTAGTTTCCAGCTGCATGCGCATCATGGTTATGGCGCCTATATCTGTGGTGAAGAAACTGCATTGCTTGAATCATTGGAAGGTAAAAAAGGACAGCCGCGCTTTAAGCCACCGTTTCCTGCTTCTTATGGTTTATATGGCAAGCCAACAACAATTAATAACACCGAAACATTTGCCTCGGTACCGTACATTATCCGCGAAGGCGGCCAGAAATTCCTTGAGCTAGGTAAACCAAATAACGGTGGCACTAAATTATTCTCGGTTTCTGGTCATGTAAACCGCCCGGGTAATTATGAGATTCCACTTGGCACGCCATTTTCTGAATTATTAGAAATGTGTGGCGGCATGCGTGATGGCAAAAAATTGAAAGCGGTGATTCCTGGTGGCTCTTCTGCGCCAGTATTGCCTGCTGACATCATGATGCAATGTACGATGGATTACGATTCTATCGCTAAGGCCGGCTCAATGTTGGGTTCTGGCGCCGTAATCGTGATGGATGAAACAGTGAGTATGGTGAGTGCATTAGAGCGCTTGTCTTACTTCTATCACGAAGAATCATGTGGTCAATGCACACCTTGCCGTGAAGGTACAGGCTGGTTGTATCGTGTGGTGCATCGTATCGCGCATGGCGAAGGTCGTATGGAAGACCTCGATTTGCTATCGCGTGTTGGTGATAACATCGCTGGCCGCACAATTTGTGCGCTAGGTGATGCTGCAGTTTTCCCTGTGCGTGGAATGTTGAAACACTTCCGCCATGAATTCGAGGATTTGATTAATCAATCTCAGTCATCCAAGCCTTTGTAATTGGGTCGTCTGTAATTAGTCGAGTTTTCTTTTGAATTATTGCCTTTGAATCGAGTCGAGCATGTTGGAAATCGAAATCGACGGTAAAAAATTGACAGTCCCTGGTGGTAGCACTGTGATGGACGCAGCCAATTCGATTGGTGTGCACATTCCACATTTTTGCTATCACAAGAAACTCTCAATTGCCGCAAGCTGCCGTATGTGTCTAGTTCAGGTTGAAAAAGCACCTAAGCCTTTGCCGGCCTGTGCAACACCTGTTACTGATGGCATGAAAGTTTGGACCCATTCTGATCAAGCGGTTACCGCACAGAAAGGGGTAATGGAATTTTTGCTGATTAATCACCCATTGGATTGTCCAATTTGTGATCAAGGTGGCGAATGTCAGTTGCAAGATCTGGCTGTTGGCTATGGCCAAACTGGTTCTGAATACGCAGAAGAAAAGCGTGTCGTTGCCAATAAAGATCTTGGACCTTTGATTTCAACGGATATGACACGCTGTATTCATTGCAGCCGTTGCGTTCGCTTTACTGAAGAAATCGCCGGCTTCCAAGAATTAGGCATGGCCAATCGCGGAGAATTTACCGAAGTAATGCCATTTATTGGCAAAACGGTGAATTCAGAGATTTCTGGCAACGTGATCGATTTGTGTCCGGTTGGCGCTTTAACAAGCAAGCCGTTCCGTTACACTGCGCGCACGTGGGAATTGTCTCGTCGTAAATCGGTGAGTGCACACGATGGTTTGGGTTCTAACTTGGTCGTACAAGTTAAGAACAACAAAGTAATGCGTGTGTTGCCGTTGGAAAATGAAGCAATCAATGAATGCTGGTTATCAGATCGCGATCGCTATTCATACGAAGCTTTGAATTCTGAAGAGCGACTCACTAAGCCGATGCTCAAGCAAGGCGGTGTTTGGCAAGAAACCGATTGGCAAACTGCACTTGAATACGTTGCGAATGGTTTAAAGCAAGTGATTGCTGAGCATGGTAAAGACAGTGTTGCCGCTGTTGCGTCGCCAAACTCTACGGTTGAAGAGTTATTTGCGCTGCGTAAAGTGATGGCAGGTTTAGGTGTGGAGTCGGTACAGGCATTTGCTCGTAGTGCTGATTTCTCGCTTAAAACGCAAGGCGCTCAATGGTTGGGTCAGTCATTGCTTGAGCTGTCACAAAATGAAGCCATTTTGTTAGTGGGCTCCACATTGCGTAAAGAGCAGCCATTACTGGCTCAGCGTTTACGTCAATCAGTGAAAAAAGGTTTGCAGCTATCCGCTGTAAATCCACACTCAGATGAAATGTTGACCAAGCTAGTTGGCGAAGTTGTTGTGCGTCCAGACCAGCTGGTGGAAGGCTTGTTACAAGTTATTCAAGCATTTGTTGAGTTGAAATCAGTGCCGGTACCGAATGGCGTTGATTTGTCGAATGTGCTGGTTTCTGATGCGGCACGTGCGATTGCTTTGAGTTTTGATGGTAAAGCCAAAACCGCTATTTTATTGGGTAATGTCGCCCAAACGAATGCGCGTTATGCTGAAATTTACGCTGCTGCCACTGCGTTAGCAGTGTTGACTGGCGCGACATTGGGTGTGCCGGCCATGGCTGCCAACAGTGTTGGTGCGCAATTAGTGGGTGCGGATCTCGGAGCGGATATTTTTGGTGCTGGTTCATTGGCAAACGCGAAAAAAGCGTATGTATTTTTAGGTGTTGAGCCTGAATATGATGCACACAACGGCGCTCATGCTTTGGCCGCAGCAAAAAATGCCGAGATGGTGGTTGTAATGTCACCATTCCAAAGCTGTGCAATGGATTATGCCGATGTGATTTTGCCGATCTCTCCATTTAGCGAAACATCAGGTACGTTCGTGAATATGGAAGGTAAAGCACAAAGCTTTAATGGTGTAGTGCGGCCATTGGGCGAGACGCGTCCAGCGTGGAAAGTATTCCGAGTGCTAGGCAATCTATTTGGATTCTCTGGTTTTGAATACAACTCATCAGAAGAAATTCGTGATGAAGCCTTGGCTGGTGAAATTGCGCCACGTTTAAGTAATGCCGTTGTGAGTACACATGCTGTGCGTACACAATCTGCACAGGGTTTAGTTCGCTTAGGCGAAGTGCCTTTGTATCAGGTTGATTCCATCGTTCGTCGTTCGCCAAGTTTACAAGCAACTCAAGACGCTTTGCTCGCCAGCACTTTACGTGCTAATGCTACGACACTGGCTAAATTGGGCTTGGTTGTTGATGGTCAAGCCATTGTTCAGCAAGAGCAGGGTAGTGCCACATTGTTGGTGGCGCTCGATGATGGCTTACTTGACGATGTAATTCGCGTTGCTGCTTCGCATCCATTAACTCGTAATTTGGGTGATATGGTTGGCGCTGTTGAAGTGCTGAAGGCTTAAGGGGGGCAGAACATGGAATTTCTACAAAGTTATTTGGGTTATGACATTGCTTTTGTCGTTTGGACACTACTCAAGATTATTTTGATTGTGGCGCCCATTATGGGGGCGGTGGCTTATTTAACGCTGGCAGAACGTAAAGTAATTGGTTTTATGCAAATTCGGATTGGCCCTAATCGGGTTGGTCCTTTCGGTTTGCTACAGCCGGTTGCCGATGGCGTTAAGCTATTGTTAAAAGAAATTATTGCGCCAAGTGCCGCGGATAAAAAGCTGTTCTTCTTGGCACCCATCATGGTATTGGTTCCTGCGCTAGGCGCATGGGCGGTTGTACCGTTTTACCCTGGGTATGTATTGGCTGATGTGAACGTGGGGTTACTCTACGTGATGGCCATTACATCAATGGGTGTTTACGGTGTGATCTTGGCAGGATGGGCGTCTAATTCGAAATATGCTTTCTTGGGTGGTATGCGTGCAGCTGCTCAAGTGATCTCTTACGAGTTGGCAATGGGTTTTGCGCTGGTTGGCGTGATTATGGTTTCAGGTAGTTTGAACCTCACCGCAATTGTTGAGCAGCAAGGTCAAGGTATGGCTGGTGGCTCGATCTTGTCTTGGAATTTGATCCCGCTGTTACCGCTGTTTGTTGTGTACTTCATCGCCGGTGTTGCCGAAACTAACCGTGCACCATTTGACGTGACTGAAGGTGAGTCTGAAATTGTTGCTGGACACATGGTTGAGTATTCGGGCATGGGTTTTGCGCTGTTCTTCTTGGCTGAATACGCCAATATGATTTTGATTTCAGCGATGGCTTCGGTGATGTTCTTGGGTGGTTGGTTGTCACCATTCCCTGCGTCAATTCCTGTTCTTGGCGCGGCTAGCCCGCTGTGGTGGGTGTTGAAAGTTGCATTCTTGCTGTTCTGCTTCTTGTGGTTCCGCGCAACATTTCCGCGCTATCGTTACGATCAATTAATGCGCCTAGGTTGGAAGATCTTTATTCCAGTAACTTTGGTTTGGATTGTCTTGGTGGGTGCTTGGATGCAGACCCCTTGGTCGATCTGGTAATGGAAAAGGACTTACGCCATGGATAAAATTTTATATTTCTTTAAAACCTTCTTGCTGGTTGAATTGGTGAAGGGCTTGTTATTAACGGGTCGTCACTTTTTCCAGCGGAAGATTACAGTGCAATTTCCTGAGGAAAAAACACCGTATAGCCCGCGTTTTCGTGGCTTACATGCCCAGCGCCGCTACGCCAATGGCGAAGAGCGTTGTATTGCTTGCAAATTGTGTGAAGCGGTTTGCCCGGCTATGGCGATTACGATTGAATCAGAGGCGCGTCCTGACGATAAAACTCGTCGTACCAGCCGTTATGATATTGACCTGACTAAGTGTATTTTTTGCGGTTTTTGTGAAGAAGCCTGTCCGGTTGATGCGATTGTAGAAACGCATATTTATGAATATCACGGTGAAAAACGTGGCGATTTGTATTACACCAAGCCAATGTTGTTGGCAGTCGGTGATAAATACGAAGCTGAAATCGCTGAACGCAAAGCTGCTGATGCTAAGTATCGCTAGGAATAAAATATGACTTTAGCGCTTTTTTATATCTTTGCTGCAGTGCTGATTTTTGCCGCATTTCGGGTGATTACAGCTAAGAATCCAGTCCATGCCGTGCTGTATTTGGTATTGTCATTCTTTAATAGCGCCGTATTGTGGATGCTGATTAAAGCTGAGTTTTTGGCTGTTTCACTGATTGTGATTTATGTCGGTGCGGTAATGGTGTTGTTCTTGTTTGTGGTGATGATGCTGGATATTAACTTCGAAGCGTTACGCAAGAGCTTTTGGAAGTTTCTACCGGTGGCAGGTACCGTTGCAATCATTATGTTGATTGAAATGGTGCTGATTTTGTCGCATCGTGCAGCACAAATTGATGAATCTCGTTTGCTTGAACCAAGCTTTAACACCGCATCAGCTGAAACATTGGGCATGTTAATTTATACCCAGTATTTCTTACCGTTCCAGTTGTCGGCAGTGTTGTTGTTGGTTGGGATGATTGCAGCGATTGCTCTGACATTACGCAAGCGTAAGAACACCAAGTATATCAATCCGGGTGAGCAAGTTCGTGTAAAACGTGACGATCGCTTACGGATTGTAAAAATGGCGTCTGAGCCAAAAGATTCGGCAAGTGATGCCCAGTCTACCGATCAACCTGCAGCCTAATTGGCCTAGATAAGAGTTTAGGGAGGATATGTGCTTACACTGACTCATTACCTTGTGCTGGGCGCAATTATGTTTGCGATCAGCGTGTTTGGCATTTTCATGAACCGCAAAAATCTAATCGTATTGCTCATGGCAATCGAATTGATGTTGTTGTCCGTGAATATGAATTTCATCGCGTTTTCGCAGTTTTTAGGCGATACCGGTGGCCAGATTTTCGTCTTCTTTATCCTAACCGTTGCTGCAGCCGAATCGGCTATTGGCCTCGCTATCTTGGTGGTGCTCTTCCGTAATTTACGGTCGATTAACGTCGAAGATTTGGATAGCCTGAAGGGTTAAACCGGACAACATAGAATCGGACAATAATACCAATGGATATGAAATCGATTTATCTGCTTATACCGCTAGCGCCATTATTGGGCTCGCTAATCGCTGGTCTTTTTGGCTGGGCGATTGGCCGTCGAGCGGCACATATTGCAACGATTGCAGGCGTTGCAACATCGTTTGCTTTGTCGGCGTACACCTTAAATTATTTGCTCAATGGCGGCGAGTCGTTTAATGGCAATCTCTACACATGGCTTTCAGTCAATGGCGTGGATTTGAATATCGGCTTTTTAGTTGATAATCTCACCGCGATGATGATGTGTGTAGTTACCTTTGTGTCGCTGATGGTGCATATCTACACGATTGGCTATATGCAAGATGACCCTGGTTATCAGCGCTTTTTTAGTTATATCTCATTGTTTACTTTCTCGATGTTGATGCTCGTAATGAGTAATAACTTTGTGCAGCTGTTTTTTGGCTGGGAAGCAGTGGGCTTAGTGTCGTATCTGTTGATCGGTTTTTGGTTTAAACGCCCAACAGCAACATTTGCAAACTTGAAAGCCTTTTTGGTTAATCGTGTGGGTGACTTAGGTTTCTTGCTCGGGATCGGGTTGGTATTGGCTCATTTTGGGACTCTGGATTACGCCGAAGTGTTTGCAAAAGCGCCTGAGCTTAAAGATGCGACGATTAGTTTGTTTGCTGGTACGCCATGGTCATTGATGACAGTGACTTGCATCTTGCTGTTCATTGGTGCAATGGGTAAATCGGCGCAGTTTCCGCTGCATGTTTGGTTGCCAGATTCAATGGAAGGCCCGACACCAATTTCAGCGCTGATCCATGCCGCAACGATGGTTACTGCGGGTATCTTTATGGTTTCACGGATGTCTCCGTTGTTCGAGATGTCAGATACCGCACTCAATTTCGTTTTAGTGATTGGTGCAATTACCGCGCTATTTATGGGTTTCCTTGGGATTATCCAGAACGACATTAAGCGAGTTGTTGCTTATTCGACTTTGTCGCAGTTGGGTTACATGACGGTGGCCTTGGGTGTTTCAGCGTACTCAGTGGCGTTAATGCACTTAATGACGCACGCCTTCTTTAAGGCTTTGCTATTCCTTGCTGCGGGCTCAGTGATTATGGGTATGCACCATGATCAAGATATCCGCAATATGGGTGGCTTGCGTAAATATATGCCGATCACTTGGATCACGTCGTTGATTGGCTCATTAGCTTTGATTGGTACGCCATTTTTCTCGGGCTTCTATTCAAAAGACTCAATTATCCTTGCGGTTGAAGCTTCTAAATTGCCTGGTGCTGGATTTGCGTATTTTGCTGTCGTTGCTGGCGTGTTTGTTACGGCATTTTATTCGTTCCGGATGTATTTTTTGGTGTTCCACGGCAAAGAGCAGTGGATGCAAAAGAAAGATGCACATCATGCCCACGATGATCACGATCATCATCATGGTTTGGGACCGAATGAAAAGCCGCACGAGTCGCCTTGGGTTGTTACCTTGCCGTTGATTTTGCTCGCGATTCCTTCAGTAATCGTTGGATATATCGCAATTAGCCCGATGTTAGCCGGTGATTTCTTTAAAGATGTGCTGACGGTTAATCTTGAGGCTCACCCAGCCATGGAGGCGGTGGTTCACCATGCGCACGATGCGATGGGTATGGCGACTCACGCGTTTGTCACATTGCCATTTTGGTTGGCTTTTGCTGGTGTTGCAACTGCTTGGCTGTTCTATTTGAAGGCACCGCAACTTCCTGCTGCATGTGATCGATTCTTTACTGCAATTGGCGTTAGAAAACTGCTTGAAGAAAAGTATTACATGGATCATTTGTACATCAATGTGTTTACCGCAGGTGCTCGCGCGCTGGGTACGGTGCTCTGGAAAGTGGGTGATACATTGTTGATTGATGGTCTGTTGGTGAACGGGGCCGCTAAGCTTGTTGGCGTGTTCTCAGGTCTTATTCGTCGCCTGCAAACTGGATACATTTACCATTACGCTTTTGCAATGATTATTGGCGCCTTGCTGCTGATGACTTGGTGGTTGGGTGGCGTACTCACTTTGCAGTGATTGGTGTTGTTTCGCTTTTTTGATGACGACAGATTTAATACATAACAAGTAGGTTAAATATGACGGGTAATCTCCTCAGCCTTGCAATCTGGCTGCCCATTGTGGCAGGTTTGATTGTGCTTGCTACGGGTAGCGATAAAAATGCTCCCGCAGCGCGCTGGCTGGCGCTGATGGGCGCTTTGGTTTCTTTTTTGGTTACGATTCCGCTTTACACTGGCTTTGATACGTTTCACGGCGGTATGCAATTCACGGAAATGAAGCCGTGGGTTGAAAGCTTGAATATTAACTATCACCTCGGCGTAGATGGTTTGTCTATGCTGTTTGTGATTTTGAATAGTTTTACCACTTTATTGGTGGTATTGGCTGGCTGGCAAGTGATTCAAAAGCGTGTAGCGCAATACATGGCTGCATTTTTGATCATGTCTGGTTTGATCAATGGCGCATTTGCGGCCATGGATGCCATTTTGTTTTATGCCTTCTTTGAAGCCATGCTCATCCCGATGTACCTGATTATTGGTGTATGGGGTGGTGCTCGTCGTGTGTATGCGTCGGTTAAGTTCTTCTTGTATACCTTGCTTGGCTCTTTGTTGACTTTGGTTGCGTTTATTTATCTGTACTATCAAAGTGGCGGTAGTTTTGAGATTGCAGCATTCCAACGCTTGCCGTTGACAATGGGCGCGCAAACCATGCTGTTGATCGCATTCTTTTTTGCCTTTGCGGTGAAAGTACCAATGTGGCCAGTGCATACTTGGTTGCCAGACGCTCACGTTGAGGCGCCAACAGGCGGTTCGATGGTGTTGGCCGCAATTACTTTGAAACTGGGTGCTTACGGTTTCTTGCGATTTGTCTTGCCGATTCTGCCTGATGCTTCGCGTGAGTATGCGTGGCTAATGATTGCGCTATCACTGGTTGCAGTCGTATACATCGGTATGGTGGCTTTGGTTCAGACTGATATGAAGAAGTTGGTTGCTTACTCATCGATCTCTCATATGGGTTTTGTAACGCTCGGCTTCTTTATGTTTGGCGGACTAACTGGTCGTGAATTGAACTCTTGGGCAGTTGAAGGCGCTTTAGTTCAGATGATTTCACACGGCTTTGTTTCTGCGGCGATGTTCTTCTGTATTGGTGTGATGTACGACCGCGTACATAGCCGAAAAATTGCCGATTACGGTGGTGTTGCTAATAAAATGCCAATTTTCGCCTCATTTATGATGTTGTTTGCAATGGCCAATTCTGGCTTGCCGGCAACATCGGGCTTTGTTGGCGAGTTTATGGTGGTGTTGGGTGCTGTTCAGGTTAATTTCTGGTACGCCTTGGCAGGTGCAACCACGCTGATTTTTGGTGCGGCCTACACACTTTGGATGTATAAGCGCGTGATTTTTGGCGAAGTTGCAAATCAAAATGTAGCTGAGCTTAAGGATGTCAATAAACGTGAATTTTTAATTCTAGCGGTGTTAGCCATCGCCGTTTTAGGAATGGGTTTATATCCAGCGCCGTTTACCGAGGTGATGCACCAATCAGTGAATGATCTGATTTGGCAAGCTTCACAGACCAAGCTTAATTAATCCTTATTATAAGAAATAGGCTAGAACCATGACCTGGACCAGTCTTAATGCATGGGTGGCGGCACCAGAAATTTTCCTTCTGTGTGCAACGTGCGCCATTCTTTTGCTTGACCTTTTTATTAGTGATGCCAAACGGCATCTGACTTATGTAATGACCTTGGCTACTTTGGCGATTACTTTTGCCTTGGTGCTGATGGGGCACGAGCCGCATTCGCGTCTCGCATTTAATGGCTTGTATTTAGTTGATCCAATTGCAGATTTTGCAAAGTTGGCAATGATTGTAGGTGTAGCTTTAGTGCTGATCTATGGTCGTAGCTATGCAATGGCGCGTGGCTTGTTTCGCGGTGAATTATTTACCCTCACCTTGTTCTCATTATTGGGAATGATGGTGATGGCATCATCGGTTAATTTCTTGGCTCTGTATGTTGGCCTGGAATTAATGTCTTTGTCGGTGTATGCCTTGGTTGCTTTAAATCGTGAATCATTTGCTTCGACAGAAGCCGCGATGAAGTACTTCGTTTTGGGTGCTTTGGCTTCGGGTATGCTGTTGTATGGTGTATCGATGTTATATGGTTCTACCGGTTCACTCGATATTTTTGCTGTGTCGCATGCGATCCAGACGGGTCAAGCAAATAATTTGTTGGCGGTTTTTGGTATCGTATTTATTGTTACAGGCTTGGGCTTTAAATTTGGTGCTGTACCATTTCATATGTGGGTTCCTGATGTCTATCAGGGCGCGCCAACGCCGATTACTCAACTGATTGCATCGGCACCTAAAGCCGCCGTGTTTGTGTTTACTTTGCGTATTTTGGCGCAGGCTTTAGAAGGCTTTGCTCCAGATTGGCGTGGCATGTTGATGGTGTTGGCGGTATTGTCGATGGGCTTAGGTAATATCACGGCAATTTCTCAAACCAATATCAAGCGAATGCTTGGCTATTCGACTATTTCACATATGGGCTTTGTCTTGCTTGGTCTGTTGGTGGCTAGTCCTGCAGGTTATTCAGCATCGTTTTTCTATGTTGTTTCTTATGTGTTAATGAGTGCTGCAGCGTTTGGTATCATTATGCTGTTGTCTCGACAAGGCTTTGAAGCGGATCAGATCGAAGACTTGAAAGGCTTAAACCAGCGCAGTCCATGGTTTGCGGCAATGATGTTGTTTACCATGTTCTCTATGGCCGGTATTCCTATTTTCTTGGGCTTCTTTGCTAAGTTAGCCATCTTGAATGTAGTTGTGAATATGGGCTTGGTGCCATTGGCAGTCATTGCGGTAGTGTTTTCGCTGATTGGTGCGTTTTATTATCTGCGTATTGTTAAAGTAATGTACTTTGATGATGCGGTTGATCAGTCGCCATTGGTTGCAGGTAGTGACGCAAAGCTTGTGTTATCGATCAATTGTTTGTTGCTTCTTGTGCTTGGGTTTATGCCTGATCGCCTGATGAACTTACTTTCAGATGCCGTGTCACAATCATTTACTTCGCTACCATACTAATGTAATGCAAAACTTTTTGTTAATTGTTGGGTTGGCTGCTTTGGCAGCTAACCTGCCTTTTTTCTCTGAAAAATTGTTCTTTTTTTGGAAAATTAAGGCTGAGGCTAAATCCTTTGGCTGGCGTCTATTAGAGCTTGGCGTTTTTTATGTCTTATTGGCTGGGGTCGCTTATCTTTTAGAATCACGTATCAGCTCGGTTCACTCACAAAATTGGCAGTTTTATGTGAGTACCTTTTCGCTGTTTGTGGTTTTTGCTTGGCCGGGTTTTGTTTGGCGTTATTTTTGGCGAAAACCAGGTATTTAGTCATAAATAATATGGTTCTTTGCTTGCCAAAACGGTAAATGCTATTTATTATGTCGCTTCTTTAGGCGCGTAGCTCATCTGGTTAGAGCGCTTCCTTGACATGGAAGAGGTAGTTGGTTCGAATCCAATCGTGCCTACCAATAATTCGAGATCAAATCTATGCAATTCGTTACCACGACGCCCTGTTTTATAATTGGGTAGCCGTACGTAGATTGGATATAAAAGTGCGGCTAGGCCGCACTTTTTTTTTGGTTTTTTTTGAATAAATATTGTCTCGGCTTACCGAGCAACTGATTTAGGCGATGAATATGCCAGCGATTACACTTCCCGATGGTTCAGTGCGTCAATATGATGCGGCAGTATCTGTATATGACGTAGCACATAGCATTTCCCCAGGTTTGGCTCGTGCAGCATTGGCTGGCAAGGTGGATGGCCAGTTGGTTGATACGCGTTATGTGATGGAGCAAGATGCATCACTACATATCATTACGGACAAAGATGCAGAAGGGCTGGAGGTGATTCGTCACTCGACTGCGCATTTGTTGGCCTACGCCGTGAAGCAGCTCTATCCGACCGCACAGGTCACAATTGGTCCGGTGATTGAAAACGGTTTTTATTATGATTTTGCTTATGAACGTCCATTTACATTGGATGATTTGGCTGCAATCGAAAAGAAAATGACCGAGTTGGTCAAAAAAGACATTCAAGTTGAGCGTTATGAGTTAAGTCGCGATGATGCGATTACTTATTTCAAAGGCATTGGCGAAAATTACAAAGCTGAAATTATTGAGTCAATCCCTGCGGATCAAGTTTTAAGCTTATATCGTGAAGGCGACTTTACTGATCTTTGCCGTGGTCCTCACGTACCGTCAACCGGCAAGTTGAAAGTATTTAAGCTAATGAAGGTGGCCGGTGCTTATTGGCGCGGCGATAGTAAGAATGAAATGCTAACACGGGTATATGGCACCGCCTTTGCTAAGAAGGAAGATCTGGCGCAATACCTCCACATGCTCGAAGAGGCAGAGAAGCGTGATCATCGTAAGTTAGGTAAGTTGCTTGATTTGTTTCATATGCAAGATGAAGCGCCAGGTATGGTGTTTTGGCACCCTAAGGGTTGGACACTTTGGCAGATTATTGAGCAATATATGCGTGCCAAATTAAATCGCCATGGCTATCAGGAGATCCGTACGCCGATGGTGATGGATCGCACGTTGTGGGAAAAATCAGGGCACTGGGAAAACTATCACGACGGGATGTTTACTACCGAGTCTGAAAAGCGCGACTACGCGATTAAGCCGATGAATTGCCCAGGGCACGTACAAGTCTTTAATCAAGGTTTACGCTCGTATCGTGATTTGCCGTTGCGTTACGCGGAGTTTGGTTCTTGTCATCGTAATGAACCCTCAGGCTCTTTGCATGGCATTATGCGGGTGCGTGGTTTTGTGCAAGATGATGCACATATCTTCTGTACTGAAGATCAGGTTCAGCAAGAGGCGGCCGCATTTATTGATTTGCTCAAAGAAGTTTATGCAGACTTTGGCTTTGATGATATTTTGGTCAAGCTTTCAACTCGCCCTGAAAAACGAATTGGTACTGAAGCATCTTGGGATCGTGCAGAAGCGGCTTTGGCTGCAGCGTTAGACTCAAAAGGCTTGGCCTTTGAGTATCTGCCTGGTGAAGGTGCATTTTACGGTCCTAAAATTGAATTTACATTAAAGGATTGCTTGGGCCGATTGTGGCAATGTGGTACTTTGCAAATCGACCCAAATTTACCTGAGCGTTTGGGCGCTGAATATGTCGGCGAAGATAATGCTAAGCATCGCCCGATTATGTTGCATCGTGCAGTACTTGGTTCTTTAGAGCGTTTTATTGGTATCTTGATTGAAAACCACGCGGGCGCATTTCCGGCTTGGTTGGCCCCAGTTCAGCTGGTGGTGATGAATATTTCTGAGTCGCAACGTGAATATGCGCAAAAAACTGCTGATTTATTGAATCAAAGTGGACTTCGTGCATCAGTGGACTTGAGAAATGAGAAGATTACCTATAAAATCCGCGAACATAGCTTGCAACGTCTTCCTTATCAGCTCATCGTAGGGGATAAGGAGCGTGATGCAGGTTTGGTGGCCGTGCGTAACCGCAGTGGTGAAGACTTAGGGCAAATGACAGTGGAAGCGCTGGTTGCGCTGGTAAAAGCTGATTTGCCTAAGGTTTAACACTTGCAGGTGCACGGTTTTGTTTTTGAATGACTTGGAGTAATAACAATAGCTGCTCAAGATAAAGGCCCGCGTATTAATGGTGAAATCACCGCGCGTGAAATTCGTTTGCAAGGTGTGGAAGGCGAACAACTTGGTATCGTCTCCCTGAATCAAGCCCTTCAACTGGCTGAAGAGGCAGAGGTAGATCTGGTAGAGATCGCGCCAAATGCTCAGCCACCGGTTTGCCGATTAATGGATTACGGTAAATTCCGGTACGAAGAGGCTAAGAAAAAGCACGCTGCCAAGCTCAAGCAAAAGCAGGTACAGGTTAAAGAAATTAAACTGCGCCCGAGCACGGATGAAAACGATTACCAAGTTAAATTGCGTGGTGCAATTCGCTTCTTAAATGAAGGCGATAAGTGCAAATTTACTTTACGGTTCCGTGGTCGTGAAATGGCTCACCAAGAAATTGGTATGGCTCAACTTAAACGAGTTGAAGCTGACTTGGCTGAATTGGCGGTAGTTGAGCAATATCCTAAGCTAGAAGGTCGCCAGATGGTGATGATGCTTGGACCTAAGAAAAAAGTATAACGGGTTGGCGACTACACCTGTTAAAGCCAATGTAGTTATTGGCTGGTAGTCGCGGTGGGGTGACGGGTATTAAGTTCTATTGGCAACAGTAGACGCCCTTTTGCCTAATCTAATAAGCTCATTTGAGCTAAGGCTAGTTGGAGTAAGTAATGCCTAAAATGAAAACCAAGAGTAGTGCTAAAAAGCGCTTCAAAGTACTTGGCGGTGGTGGTGTTAAGCGTAGTCACGCTTTCAAACGCCACATCTTGACCAAGAAAACGACTAAAACTAAGCGCCAATTGCGCGGCACTTCTATGGTTGATGCAACCAATATGAAGTCCGTTCGTGCAATGATGCCTTACGCTTAACCCTAGGAGATAAAATATGCCTCGCGTTAAACGTGGTGTCACCGCTCGAGCTCGTCATAAGAAAGTCTTAGCCCTGGCTAAAGGCTATCGTGGTCGTCGTAAAAATGTCTATCGTATCGCTAAACAAGCGGTAATGAAGGCAGGTCAATATGCATACCGTGACCGTCGTCAGAAAAAACGTCAGTTCCGTCAACTCTGGATTGCACGTATCAACGCTGCTTCCCGTGAGTGTGGTCTGGCATACAGCCGCTTCATGAATGGCTTGAAAAAAGCCGGTATTGAAGTTGACCGTAAAGTTTTGGCCGACATGGCAATCTTTGACAAGCCAGCTTTTGCTGCGTTTGTTGAACAAGCTAAAGCAAGCCTGACTGCTTAATCGGTACTGCCGGTAATGAGGGAGGCTTTCAGCCTCCCTTTTTTATTCACTTGTTTTTTCGTGAAAAAATTAAATTTAATGGGCTGCATCGCTTATTTAATTTAGCTTTTTCTCTCCTCACTACTTATCGGGCCTAAAACATGGTTGCAAATATGCAAGCCTTGCTTGACGCTGGTTTGGCCGCACTTGATGCGACAAATGATCCAGTTGAACTCGAAATTGTCAAAGCGCATTACATCGGAAAACAAGGTCAGATCACCGCCTTGATGAAACTGCTGGCCGCAATGCCTGCTGATGAAAAAAAAACATTTGGCGCTCAAGTCAATCAAACCAAGCAAGCTTTTGAAGCCGCTTTGAACACGAAGCGTGATGGTATTGCTGCAGAAAAATTGGCAGCACAACTCGCAGCCGAAGCTTTGGATGTCTCGTTGCCCGGTCGTGGGCATGCTAAAGGTGGCTTGCATCCAGTCACGTTAGTACAGCAACGTATTGAGGCCTTGTTCGGTAGCATGGGTTTTGCTGTCGCAGATGGCCCCGAAATTGAAAATGATTTTCATAATTTCGAAGCACTCAATATTCCAAAAAATCATCCTGCACGCGCGATGCAGGACACTTTTTATATTGAAAGTGAAGGCGAGCCTTTGGTATTGCGCACGCATACGAGCCCGATTCAAGTTCGCTACATGTTAGATAATGAGCCGCCGATTAAGATTATTGCGCCAGGCCGCGTTTATCGTGTGGACTCTGATGCAACCCATTCGCCGATGTTCCATCAAATGGAAGGTTTGTGGGTGGAAGAGGGCGTCTCATTTGCTGATTTAAAGAGTGTTATCGTTGACTTCTTACGTCGCTTTTTCGAGCGTGATGACCTGGAAGTTCGTTTCCGTCCGTCGTTCTTTCCATTTACAGAGCCATCAGCTGAAATCGACGTGAAATGGTCGAAAGGTTGGATGGAAGTGGGCGGTTGCGGCATGGTGCATCCGAATGTTTTAAAAAGTGTGAATATTGATTCCGAAAAATATACCGGTTTTGCTTTCGGCATTGGTTTGGATCGATTTGCGATGCTGTACTACGGCGTGAATGATTTGCGGTTGTTTTTTGAAAACGACGTGTCTTTCTTGTCCCAATTCAAATAAGCGGAGCATCAATCATGCAATTTTCAGAACAATGGCTGCGTAGCTGGGTTAATCCAGCGCTCAATTCAGATGAACTTGCGCATTTATTGACGATGGCAGGTTTGGAAGTCGAAGAAAATGAAGCAGCAGCACCGGCATTTTCCGATGTTTTTGTCGCTGAAGTACTGAGTGTAACCAAGCATCCTGATGCCGATCGTTTAAATGTATGTAGCGTCAATGTGGGTGAAGCAGAGCCACTGCAAATCGTTTGTGGCGCACCCAATGTCGCTGCTGGTTTGACAGTGCCATGTGCCCGTATCGGTGCGGTATTGCCGGGCAACTTTAAAATTAAAAAAGCCAAAGTTCGCGGCATTGAGTCATCGGGCATGCTGTGCTCGGGTGATGAGATGGGTATTGCTTCGGACATTGATGGTTTATATGTTCTGCCAAGCGATGCCCCAGTGGGTATGTCGATTCGTGAATATTTGGCGCTTGATGATCGTTTGCTGACCTTAAAGCTCACCCCTAATCGTACAGATTGCTTATCGATTCGTGGTATTGCACGTGAAGTCGCAGCATTAACCAAGTCAAGCTTAAGCCCTGTTGTAATTGAAACGGCAGCGATGAGTACAGATGCTGCAATTGCTGTTGCATTGAACGCAGAAGCGGCTTGCCCTCGTTATGCGGGCCGTCTTATTCAAGGTATCAACCAGGCTGCGACAACACCCGATTGGATGAAGCAACGGTTGGAGCGTTCGGGTATTCGTTCGATCTCGGCGATTGTGGATATTACAAATTACGTTTTGCTAGAGCTTGGTCAGCCAATGCACGCGTTTGACGCGGCTAAGTTGTCAGGTGGCGTACAAGTGCGTTTTGCTAAAGCGGGTGAGTCCATCACCTTGCTAAATGAAAAAGAATTGATGCTGACTGACGACTTGCTCGTTATTGCCGATGATCATGAAGTGTTGGCTCTGGCCGGCATCATGGGCGGATTGGCATCGAGCGTGACGGAAAGCACCCAAGATATTTTCTTAGAGTCGGCTTTTTTTGCGCCTGAGGTTATTGCAGGTAAAGCCCGTCGCTTTGGCTTTTCTTCGGATTCGAGTCACCGTTTTGAACGTGGTATTGATTTTGGCAATGTACGCGAAGCGCTGGAGCGTGCTACGCAATTGGTTGTCGAGATTTGTGGCGGTCAAGTTGGCCCTGTGACGGAACAATTAACCACGCTACCAGCTCGTCTACCCGTTGCATTGCGCGTGAGCCGTGTGGCTAAAGTGCTTGGCATTAGCTTGCCTGCTGCTGAAATTATGGCGATGTTACAAGGCCTTGGTTTAGCATGTGAATTGTCTGCAGACGTGATTACTGTAACGCCGCCATCGTATCGCTTTGATATTGAAATCGAAGAAGATCTGATCGAAGAAGTAGCGCGTGTTTTTGGGTATGACAATATTCCAGTGAGTCCATCGCTAGCGCGGATGAGCATGTTGCCGCAAGCGGGTGATCGCCGTAGCAAGAATGTTCTAAAATCGATTTTAGCTTCGCGTAATTATCAAGAAACCATTTCTTACGCTTTTGTGGAAGAAAAATGGGAAACAGATTTTGCAGCAAATAGCGCACCCATTCGCTTGATGAATCCTATTGCCAGCCAAATGAGCGTGATGCGCTCAACCCTGATTGGTGGTTTAGTCGCAGGCTTGCAACACAATTTAAATCGAAAACAAGACCGAGTTCGTTTGTTTGAAGTTGCTCGTGTCTTTCAAGGCGTTGCGGCACATCAACAACCAGAACGAATTGCTGCGTTAGCATGGGGCCATCGTTTTGCCGAGCAATGGGGTGTAGCGAAAGAACGTGTTGATTTCTATGATATAAAAGCCGATGTGGAAGCACTACTTGCACCACGGGTTGCTCAATATCGTCGAGTGAATCATCCTGCGCTTCACCCTGGCCGCTCAGCTGAAGTGGTGTTGGATGGCGAAGTCATTGGGGTGTTAGGTGAAGTGCACCCGCAATGGGTACAGTCGTATGGCTTAGCCTTTGCGCCGGTTGTTTTTGAGCTTTCAGTAGCAGCATTGACGCAAGTAGCGAAGTTGCAAGCGGAACCAATTGCTAAATTTCAAATCGTACGTCGAGATTTGGCCTTGTTAATGGACGAGTCCCTTGCAGTAGGTACCTTGCTGTTAGCATTTGAAAGTTTAAAATTACCTATTATTTCATCAGTAGAAGTTTTCGATGTTTATCGCGGTAAAGGGTTGCCTGATGGCAAAAAGAGTCTTGCATTCAAAATCATGCTGCAAGATACTTTAAAAACTTTAACCGACGAAGAAATCGATATAGCAGTAGCAAAATTACTCCAGAAGGCAGAGGAATGCGGCGCGATCTTGAGAGCATAATGCAGTACGAAACAAGCACATTAACACTGACAAAAGCAGATCTTGCCGATATGTTATTCGACAAGGTGGGTTTGAATAAACGCGAAGCCAAAGATATGGTGGAATCTTTTTTTGATGAAGTTCGTGCTTCATTATCAGAAGGGGATACTGTTAAATTATCTGGCTTTGGCAATTTTCAACTCCGTGATAAACCGCAACGTCCAGGACGTAACCCTAAAACCGGCGAGGAAATCCCAATTTCTGCGCGGCGCGTGGTTACATTTCATGCAAGTCAAAAGCTGAAGGGAATGGTCGAAATCCACTATGCAAAGCTCCAGCAGCGTTATTCCAACCAGTGATCTGCCATCAATTCCAGCAAAACGCTACTTCACCATTGGTGAAGTTAGCGAATTATGTGGTGTAAAACCACATGTTTTGCGGTATTGGGAGCAAGAGTTTACGCAACTTAAACCGGTGAAACGGCGTGGTAATCGACGCTACTATCAGCACCATGAGGTGCTGCTAGTTCGACGAATTCGATCTTTGCTTTATGAGCAAGGATTTACCATTAGTGGAGCGCGTAATCAATTGGGCGTATCAATGGCTGAAGTTGGCGACTTTGGTTGTGGTGAAGTCAGTTTGATCGAAGTTCGCCATGAGTTAGAGGATTTGCTGGCATGGCTTGAACAGTAAGTTTGTTTGAGTTAAAATACGGCCTCTCGGAATATGGCGCAGCCTGGTAGCGCACTTGCATGGGGTGCAAGGGGTCGCGAGTTCGAATCCCGCTATTCCGACCAATAAAATCAATGGGTTACAGCTTAAAGGCTGTAACCCATTTTTTGTTTTTACGTTATTTTCTCACCAAGTACATACACCACGTACATACAAACTTGTTCGCTTTCTTAGGAATTGTTTGGATGTCTTTGGATGACAATTTACGTGCGAGTTGAAAATGAGGTAGAAGGCAAAACAAAAAATAGATCAAGCCCTCAAAATATCGCGGACAGAAATATCTTCGCCTAAGTCTGGTCAATGCACCCCAACACCACGGCCAATTAAGCGCCAATTTTCCCGCTCTGCACGATTTGCATTTTGTAATGTTGGAAACCAAACCAACGGCGAGAATACTTCACGACCATCAGCCAGTACCAAATGCAGCGCAACATCATCCAAAGCTGCCGCTCATGGACCAAGTTCGAGCTTCCGTTCCTCGGCCTAAGCTGCCATGTTACTATCTGGGTTGAGCAACTAAAACGCCTTTCACATTAAATATGTCGAGATTTACACAGCCATTAAATAGCGCAAATTGCTGAAGTTTTTTTAGGAGTGTTGCTACAAAATTTTCCCAATCTTCAATTTTACCTTCAAGATGTATACTGATAACTTCTAGTCTCTGTTGCTGTCGGTGTGCTTTGCAATCCATGCGACCGACAAATTGCTCCCCATACAGGATCGGAAGGCAAAAGTAGCCATATTTTCGTTTGCCCGCAGGTACATAGCACTCTAATTTATAGTCGTAGCCAAAAAGCTGATTTAAGCGTTTGCGGTGGATGATCGCGTTATCAAATGGAGAAAGAAGATGTACGCAAGTAACGGCAGGTAGCGCTTGCGTTAATGCGTCCGTTTCTACATAAGCGTTGGGAATTGCTGAGTTATTAAGCGACTGGATCTCATTGGTCACGATTTTGCTCGCTACCAGTTCGCGCATGGTTTTTTTTAGCGCTGGATTTGTGTGCAGATGAGTGAGTTGCTCGAATGTCACGATGCTATGCGCGCGCAGGTAGCTATTTAGTAGATAACCCGCGTAATCAACAACATCAGGTTGGCGCATATCTAAGCCAGAAGGCAACTGTCGCTCGGATAAATCATATACTTTTTCCATTCCAATACGTTGGCAGACCATCAAATCGCCCTGTAGAAACAATTTTTCCATTGCCCGTTTGGCAGGTCCCCAGTTCCACCAACTGCCGCTTTTTCCTTTGGTATTTTCTAAATCACGTATTCGCAATGGTCCTTCATTGCGCACCCTGAGTAGTATTTCACTCATTATCTTGTGGTCGATATCACGGTAATAGGCCCAAGTACTGTCTCTGACTGCCGCCATTCGATGCAGTGCAAAACGGTAATCCCGCATCGGCAAATAGGCTGCAGCATGAAACCAATATTCAAAAATCTGGCGATTTTCAACCAGCTGATTCAGAAAAATGGGCTGATAATCAGCAACACGAGTCCACAATACATGATGATGTGCTCGCTCGATCATAGAAATCGTATCAATCTGGATATATCCAAGATGCTCAATAGCTGCGAGTGTCGCATTGAGGCCCTGTCCGAATATTGCGTTAGATTGAAGACCTTGCCGAGCTAAAGCTAGCCGACGAAACTGGACATCTTCAATTGTATGCATAGGGCTTAGCCTTGTAGAACGTTCGTTCTTGTTATACTACTACTATATGTCGTTGCCGAAAAGTCTGATCGCAAAATCAGTCCTGCAATTTCGACTCTTAGGCATAATGAAGGCCGCAAACCATCAGGTTGCGGCCTTCATTATTTTTGATTTGTGCCAGGACTGTTCGGCCTTAGCGGTCACAGATATGCTTCTACATCCACATAGATCAACTTACTTTTGCGTCAGCTACGGCATCAGCCGACAATACCCTGTCAGCTGACGGTAGTCGGCCAGAAGCGGAAGTAATTCTTCGCCTATTCGTGCAAAATTTTTATCCGTAGCCTCAGGACGGAAAACTCCATTTTATTCGTTAGGGTTCATTCAATGACAGATTACGACGAACCAGAAGTTGAAGCACAGTGGCTTGCCGAACGCCGCGATGAAGTTGCGGACTATTTAAATCTTGAAGGCATTGTACACGGCACAATTGGAGAGAAGCCTGCTTGGCATATTGCACCGTATGTTTCTATTTGGGCTATTGAAAGCCTAAAAACCCCTAACTCAGTCGGGTGGTGGGCTATTCGACCTACCAAACGACTACATCTCAGCAAGCAATGCCAAAAACCCAAGAGAAGCGATGCATGCCATTGCTTCACTATGGAAAGAAGCAGCCCAATACGTGGCGCGTGGGGAAAGGCATCCAAGTTTTGTCATTGGGAGTGGTGAAAGTGATGAAGAGTTGGTTCCCATGCTAGCTTCAAGGGCAGAGATGCTACTCGGCTGGTCTAGCGACCCAGAGATTTGGGAAGAAAATGAACTCTAGCCAGTCATTCACATCGGATGGGCAATGCGAGTTCTTACCACCAAACCCTAACAAGGCATTCAACCGGACTGGCCGAGACGCGGCATCTCACTTGGGACGTTGTTCGGCGGCCATCAGGTTAATTTAATCGTTAGCCGGCATTACAGGTTAGAAAATACCATGACTGAAATTGAGATTTTTGTAGAGAAAGATGAGGAAAATCAACTTCCAATCCCTACCGTTTGGCGTCCAATTTTTGTCAGCATTGTCGATGCCTTTGTGAAAAAAGACTATTCCCTTTCATGTGAAATCGATGGTGTTGCTTCAGTTTCTAAAGAGACGGCCAACCACATTAAAGAGTACATCGAAGATTACGGGGAAGAGTTAATTCAGCTCCCTAATGAAACATGGGAATCTTCAATATGCATTTGTATGAGCGGTCACTGGGACGTACTTATTGATTTATGGACAGCCGGTGAAGGGCGTAGTGATTTAGTGCTTGGTGCACGGATTTCAGAAAGCAAAAATGGCTACATAGTTGATATTGAAATGGTCTATGTGCCATAAGGTCTGCAAAAGCGCCTAACAAGGCATTCAATCGGATTGGCCGAGACGTGGCAGCGTCACATCCATTACCAGCCACTCATGGTGCCTATGATTGAGTGTCGGCAGTGGGTCGGGTACAGACACCCAAGGGTTTTTAAGTCGAGTAAGGCTGGCCGAGCACTGAGAGGCAGCACCCTACCCAAATTAGCCATCCATAAAAACCTAGAGAGTTCTAGTTGTCAGAACAGTCCATTTGAAGCCCCCTGAAGCAGCTGCAAGTATTTATTGCAACGCTTCAAGAATTCGATACGCGGTTTCCACACGGGCTGGATTAGGGTAATTTTTATTCGCTAGCATCACAATGCCTAGATTCTTTTCAGGAATAAAGGCTGCGTAGCTACCAAACCCACCCGTTGAGCCGGTTTTATGCACCCATGAAGCTTTAACGGGTGTCGCTGGGGGACTAACTTTAAAAACACTCAGCGCTGCGAGTGCGACTTTATTATCGCTACCTTCGACCACCATTTTTGCATTCACCGGCCAGTTCAGCATCTCCCAGCCCAAACCCTGATACATGTCACCCACCCGCCAGTAACGAGACTGGGCAAGCATAACTCCCATTCTCAGCGTTTCATCTTTTACTTCGGCAGGCGTCATATTGACCTGTACCCACCTTGCCATATCCACTATCGATGATTTCACGCCATAGGCTTCAGCATCCAGCATTCCCGGAGAAACACGGACCGCTTTACCGTCGCGATAACCCCAAGCATAGTGCTTTCCTTTTTGCTGCGGTACGTTTATCCAAGTATTGGTTAACTTCAATGGACTGATCACGCGTTTGTTCATCGCCTGTTCAAAGCTCATTCCTGACGGTTTGACCGCTAATGAGCCAAATAGACCAATACTGGCATTCGAATAGAGACGCTTTGTTCCTGGTTCCCACTGAGGCTGCCAAGTTTGATAAAAATTCTGCAGCAACGCTTCATCGGTAACATGTTCTGGCACCTGTAGCGGTAAGCCACCGGCGGTATAGGTGGCCAGATGTAGCAAACTAATCCCTTCCCATTGCGGACCCGATAGTCCTGGCCCGTATTTACTCACGGGTTCGCTCAGCTTGATTTCTCGACGGGCAATCGCATCGCCACTCAGTACCCCGGTGAACGTTTTACTAACCGAACCTAGCTCGAATAAGGTTTGTTGAGTGACGGGCTGTTTGCCTGCGACATCGGCTAGCCCCCAGACGAAGTAGTAAGGTTGGCCCTGATAAATTACCGCTACCGCCATGCCCGGAATGGTCTGTTCTTTCATTAATGGAACAATAAGGTCATTAACAATATTTGATACTTGTTTTTCGGTTTTCGTTGCAGCCAATGCGAAACCAGATGCGGCAAGCAGTAGAGCACAAGCAATGAGATGTTTTTTCAAGGCTATTTTCCATAATTAAGCGCTAAGGCAATTCTGATAGCACATCAGAAATACTGAGTTCAACTGTGAAAATTTACTCGCGCGTGTCGTCCAATTGGCATTGACGCAATGCAATGATGGATTGTGCCGAGATAGTCATGACTCTGCTCTCAATTTTAATCCAGCGATGAGTGTGTTCGCCGACATTGAACGAGTGCATATGATCCGCAAAGAACGGATGATTTTATCCGCACAAAGTCAGTTCTTATTTACTGACGGGAAAGTTGCGTCTAGTTTAAAAACGGTAGCGGTTCGGCTCAGGCCAAGTGCGCCATCGCGAAGTGAATGCGACAGAACCACAGGAACACCTCATGGCAGAGCAGGCAGTCGCTGCCTGCGCTACGCTGTAGATATTCATTTGCTGCCCCTGACTAGGTGAAGATATGAAGGCAAAATGCATAGAGAACTGATCGAGGCTATTCTGAGCGCTCAGACTGGGTTTGATGTGGATGCGGACCCTCGGGCTGTTTTTGAAGCCGTATTGAGTGATTTACTGCAGCTCACAGCCAGCGAATATGGCTTCATCGGCGAGGTGACGATGAACGACGGTGTGCCGTGTTTGCGTACCCATGCCATCACGAATATTGCATGGAATGATGAAACGCGCGCATTTTATGCCCAGCATGCGCCGCAAGGTTTAGTCTTTACCAACCTCAATACCTTATTCGGCGCAGTGATGGCCACGGGTAAGCCCGTAATTTCCAATGATCCCGCGCATGATCCACGAGGTGGTGGCTTGCCATCTGGTCATCCTCCGATGACGGCTTTTTTAGGCTTGCCGATTCATTGTCAGGGCGAATTGCTCGCGATGGTAGGGCTCGCCAATCGGCCGGACGGTTATGCGGCGAATTGGACCGAGCTGTTGCAGCCTTTGCTGATGACGATTGGCCAGTTATTGCTGTTTCGTCGTGCCAATCTAAATCGAATGATCGCCGAGTCACATCAGCAGCGTCAGCAACAGGCCTTGCGGGTGCTGAGCCATATTGCGGCACTGACAGATCGCGATGATCAAGTCTTGCTGCGGCAGTCGCTTTGTTTGGCGTGCGACTATTTTGATTTGCCCATGGGAATTATTAGTCGGATTGAAGGCGACGCTTATCGAATCTCGGTGCAGACAAGTCCGCCTGAGACTTTACAGGATGGGATGGTATTTTCGCTAGGTGTGACGTATTGCTCTATAACCTATGCTGCTAATGATGTTGTGGCCATTACCCGTATGACTAGCTCTGAGTATGCGGGTCATCCGTGCTATCAGGCTTTCGGTTTGGAGTGCTATATCGGCGTACCCATATTGCTGACGGGGCAGCGAATTGGTACCTTGAATTTTTCCTCGAGTCAGCCTCACCTGACGACGTTTGACGAGGTTGATTTTGAATTTATGCGCTTACTGGCCAGCTGGGTCGGTGCGGTACTCGAACGCCAGCAGCAGACCCGCTCACGCGAGGAATTGCTCGGCCGCTTACAAAAAATAGGTACTCAAGTGCCGGGTATGGTCTACCAGTATCGTCTATTTGCCGATGGCCGTAGTTGCTTTCCGTATGTCAGCAGTGGCATTCGCGATATTTACGGAGTGAGCCCGGCTGATGTTTGCGAGGATGCGAGTTCAGTTTTTGCTGTGCTACATCCGGATGATGTGGCACAGGTGGTCGATAGCATAACAACTTCATTCGAAACGCTAAGGTGCTGGCAGGCAATCTATCGGGTGAACCATCCGCAAAAGGGAGTAATTTGGGTGGAAGGGATCGCCAGTCCAGAACGTACGCTTGAAGGCGATACGCTCTGGCATGGCTTCATCACCGACATTACGGCACGCAAGGAGGCTGAAGCCAGATTGCAGGCCAGCGAGGCCGAGACACAAATGTTGTCGCTGGTGGCAAGTCGCACTTCGAATGCCGTGGTGATTACCGATGCACAGGGTCTTGTTGAATGGGTGAACGACGGCTTTGTCCGTATGACAGGCTATGACTTGTCATTTATGCACGGCAAACGCCCTGGCGTCGTTTTGCAAGGTGCGCTCACTAACCAGCACACAGTGGCCGAAATATCCCGACAATTGCGCCTCGGCGAGCGTTGTAATGCTGAAATTGTGAATTATGCCAAAGATGGTCGCTCGTACTGGATTTTGCTTGATATTGAGCCGGTTAGAGATGAGCAAGGGCAGATTAATCATTTTATTGCGATTGAAACCGATATCAGCGCACGCAAACAGGCAGAACTATTGCTGGCGCAAGAACGTGAGCGACTTGCAAATATTATTGAGGCGACGCATATCGGGACGTGGGAATGGAATCTTCAGACCGGTGAGACTTATTTCAACGATCGATGGGCAGAAATCGTCGGGTATACCTTGGATGAGCTTGCACCCATTTCGATTGAAACTTGGCTCAAGCTGGCGTGCCCAGATGATTTTCCTGAGTCTGAGGCGCGATTAAAGCGACATTTTAGTGGCGAAGTGCCTTATTACGATTTCGATTGCCGCATGAAACACAAAGATGGGCAATGGGTTTGGGTGCATGATCGAGGGCGGGTTATTGAATGGTTGCCAGATGGACAACCGCTGCGAATGTCGGGGACGCATGAAGATATTTCTGAACGCAAGGCGGCCGAGGCCGAGTTGAGTGCGGCAAAATTGGCCGCGGAAGCCGCAAGCCGAGCAAAAAGCGCTTTTTTGGCCAATATGAGCCATGAAATTCGTACCCCGATGAACGGGGTTCTGGGTATGGCGGGTTTGTTGCTCGATACCGATTTGTCGATCCAACAACGGGAGTTTGCCGAAACAATTCGTCAAAGTGGCGATATTTTACTCAGCGTCATCAACGATATTCTCGATTTTTCTAAAGTTGAAGCGGGCCGGATGGAGTTAGAGCAGATCGACTTTGATCTGGCTGCTCTGCTCGATGGTGTGGCTGCTGTTATGGCCTTGCGTCCGCGTGAAAAAGGCATTGCATTGAGTTGTAGTCGTGCGCCCGATGTTCCGGCTTGGGTCAGAGGTGATCCGGGGCGTCTACGGCAGGTATTGATCAATTTGATTGGCAATGCGATTAAGTTTACTGAACAAGGCAGTGTGACCGTTACGACTAGCTTGCTGGGCATTAATGAGAAGGGTATTTCCTTACGATTTAGTGTTCGTGATACTGGGGTGGGTATACCTGCAGATAAAATAAATCATTTATTTGAAAGTTTTTCTCAGGTCGATGTCTCGACAACCCGCCGTTTTGGTGGCACGGGTCTGGGCTTGGCCATCAGTAAACAATTAGTCGAGTTGATGGGGGGGCAAATCAGCATTCAGAGTATTGATGGGCTTGGCTCTGAATTTGCCTTTAGCGTAACGCTGAGCGCTGCCGAACAAAGTACTGCACTTCCCACTGCCACAAACCAAACGGATAATTTTAGAGTGCTGGTCGTTGACGATAGCGTTTCACAAAGCGAATATCTATGTCATCAGCTCAGAACATGGGGCAGCAATGCGGAGATGGCTGAGGGCGGCGTCGAAGCTTTGCATCTGCTTCGGCAAGCCGCGCAAACGGGGCAGCCATTCCAGCTGGTGTTGATTGATCTTTTTATGCCGAAAATCGATGGCATTGAGTTGGGGCAGCAGATTATTGCTGATGCTGACTTGGGCAATCCATTGCTGATTTTGTTAACAGCAGTTGGAAAACGAGGTGATGCTTTGCGGGCTCGTGAATCCGGATTTTCGGGCTATTTGAGTAAACCGCTGCAGCACAAATCGTGGCAAATGGCATTAGGCATGGTGCGTCGTAAACCACACGAGCCTGCGTTCTTGACGCGTTATTCCGTCATGGAGTCTGAGCCAATGGTGCGTGTTTTACTCGCTGAAGATAACCGCGTCAATCGCATCGTTGCGATCAAGTTATTGGAAAAAATAGGTTGTACTGTGCATGCGGTTGAAAATGGCATTGAGGCGATTCAGATTCTGATTGATCAGGATTTTGATCTGGTATTTATGGATATGCAGATGCCCGAGATGGATGGCATCGAGGCCACGCGGCGAATCCGAAATCCCGATACGGGCGTGCGTTGGCCGAAGATTCCTATCGTGGCATTAACGGCCAATGCGACATCAGAGGATAGACAGATGTGCTTGGCGGCAGGGATGGATGATTTTTTATCTAAGCCAATTAACGACAGTCAATTGCAAGAAAAAGTGCGAACATGGAGTAGAGCGAGAAAAACAGTGGATTGAGTCAGGCGTGTGGCTTAAAACAAACGCCGGAGCGTGAGATAAATTCAGCCAGACAATGACCCAAAAAATGTTCGCATAGGCCGAATAGCTTTGGCTGCTAGCTGAAATGAAAGGCCGCAAGCAAATGGAGCGGCCTTTCATTTTTTCACGCTTTAGCCATCAACAGATTGGCCATTGCAGTTACTCATGTGTAGCTGCGAACACATTAACTCACTACGTTTGCGCAAGAAATCAACAAAGCACGACAATCAGCAGGGTGCAGATGTATATATCTGACCATCTCTGCTGATATTCAAAAAGATTTAACCAATATTTAGCGCTTCTGGCGTTTTTTTCGGGATACACTTTTTTGCTGCGGCGATGTGACTTATTGGTCGTGATATTTCCAAAAAAATGCCCAATTAAAAATTAAATTGGGCATTGGTTAATTACGCTCTATTTATTTACCGTAGCATCCTTTGAGTTTCACATAGTCGTAGAAATAACTATTGGCGGCTAATTTGGCACTATCGCATTTCGCCATAAAGTCGGTTTCTTTTTCGTTGTAAAGCATTTTAACAATCACTTTACCCGCAGCATTGCGATAGACATCCCATTGCATATTGGCAGCCATTGGCGAAACATAATCACCGCGCCAAGGATTGTTTTTGTAGCTAAATGTTTCTGCTTTAGGAATTTGCTGAAGTACGTTTTTCAGCCCCATGCGTGATGCGAATGGCGCGATAATTTCAGCGTGAGCAAAGCGAAGTTTAGCGGCGTTCGCTAGATTGTTCGCGGCGATGGCATCCACCTCTTTGAAGAAGTCATCAAACAACATTTGCGACATCTTATACGTGACATCTCCTTTTTCAGTCATGCCTGGACCTTTGTCGTAAAAGTCAGAGGCATCATTGAGTTCAGCAAAGAAGCGCGCTTGTTCAGCGGGCATATAGCTTGCGAAATCAACGCCTGCTTCAGTACGCATCGCTGGTGCAATGACATACAACTCATACAACAAAGCAGCTGCATCGGCTGTTGATTTTATTGTGGTTTCACCATCACCGCTCAGGGTCGTTGGTGCGGTGCATTTGCCATCCGCGCTACTGAACGTGAATGAGCCGGTATTGGCAAAGCTATAGGTGCCACTTTCGACTTTATCTACAAAGGCTTTGCTAAATAGGCGCTCTAACACCTGACGACCTTTGGCGTTTGCTTCTGCGGTTTTAAACAAGCCCTCTTGTTTGGCGATTAAATCTGCGTCTTTTTTGAAGGCTTGGTAGGCAAGGCTGGCTTGGTAGGTGGCATAAAATGGGCTATCGACTTTACTCACGAGATCCGTCTTGGCGACGAGTTTATGGAAATACAATTGGAAGCGATCTGTTCCGCTTGCTTGGGCAAGCGCCGTGCCAGTATCAGGGAATGGGCCGGGAGCGGCAGGATAGCTGAGCATTGTATTTAATTTAGGTTGAGTGGTTTTTAGTGACTGTGCAAAGTAATTGCCACTATCTACCGCACGGTCAACGCCGGATGTCACCACTTGGACTTTACGTGCCGCTGTTGCGTCGTCTGTAATTTGCTTCCAAAAATCAGGCATCCGATTGAGCATACGCACAGCAAGCTGCTTGTGTTCATTGATACCGATTTGGGTTAAGTTGCCATAACCCGGTTTAGTGATGCCTTCCACGCCACAACCAAGCAAGAAATTGGCTTTCATGATTTTGAGGGTGTCCTCGCCGAGCTTTTCGCCCAACGGGGTGAGTGCGCCCTCTGCTTTGGCTTTGCTCCACATATTGTGAATCGCCAAATCATATTTCAGGCTCGACAAGCCACGTGAGCCATGGCGAGCCAGCATTTGAGTATAAACCGGCGTAAACCCAGTAGGGGCTTTCTCATAGCTGCTTGGATCTTGCTGTGGGCGATAAGGGGATTTCGTTTGGTAGTAACGATCAGTCATCGTCATTGCGGCCAAAATGGCTTTTGGGTCAGCACTACTGCCTGCTAGGACTAGATTTTCGCGGATACGTTTGATGCCATCATCAGATGCATTTTTTAAAGCGGCAGCAACAATCGCATCTTTTTCAATATTAAAGTCACTCAGTAATTGCTCCCGAGATACGCCAACGGCGATGGCCACTTTCGCTTTGGCATCGGCAAAAGACAAGCCATTGTTTTCCATCTCTGCCACGATAGAGCTGGAGTGTAGGCTCACTGTCGCATTAGCTTCTTTTGGTGCTCGCAAGACAATTCGCGAGCTCACTTTGGTTTCAGTGTTGGCGATCGGATCAAATTCAGTCGCATCGGTTCCTATTTCGGCCACAATCGATGAATTGTTGCCAAGTAATGAGAATTGGCCATTTTTATCAGTCCGGGTGTTCACTTCTGACTCATCGCAACGCGCATTATTGTTGCTATCAAGGCAGACTTTTGCATTGCGGAAATAGCTACCAAGGACTTTGCCTGTAATTGGTAGTGGCGTTGCAGTCGGTGAAGGTGTCGATGTCGGCGCAAGTGTTGCTGAAGGCGGTGTAGAGTCGCTGCTGCCACCACAGGCAGACAGCAATAATGCTAAAGCACAAACACTGCTTGGGAGCCGTAGTGTTTGGCACGATAATTTGAGGTGATCACGAAGCAACATGATGTAACCATTGTAATTTATGGAAACGCGAAGCTTACTGCTCGTTCATTACGCAAAGATGACGTGCAGGGTTGTATCCGAGCATGGTTTAATTCAGCGACAGTTTAATAAAAGCAAGCTATAAATTTGCCCCCTTGATGAGTGATCTTAAATAGGCCGCAAACCATTAGGTTGCGGCCTGTATTATTTTGGAGTTATGCCAGTGCTGCTCGGCCAAAGCCGAAGTCAGAAACACAATAATTCTAATTCATTCATGTAAGTGCTTATGCCCATGAACTGCCTCCATTCAGATTCAGTACTTCACCGTTTATATTTGGATTGTGCATTAAGAATAATGCCGCATCAGCAAAATCCTCAGGCATGCCCAAACGTTTCAGCGGTTGGGCATTAGTTAGTTCATTAATCCGTGCGCTGTTGTTGCCAAGCATGTCGGTGAGCAAGGACGTATGCATTGGACCGGGGTTGATGACGTTAATGCGACGGGGGGCAATTTCTCTTACCAAGCTATGCGCTAGCGTTTCTACTGCTCCAGCTGCGACCGCTGCCAGTGATTTTCCTACTTGTGGGCGCTGGGTCACCATGCCTGAAGTTAGTGTGATAGACCCCGTGCTTGCAAGGCGCGGCGCTGCTGCTCGTAAGCTGTGTACGCTGCCCCAGAAACGGCTATCCAGATTGGCTTGGAGTGCTTCGATTGGGGCATCAAGCAGCCGCCCAGGTCGAATAACTGCAGCGGTAATGAGTAAATGGTCAAGGGCTGGAATCGCATCAAAAAATTGTTGAATTGACGTGGGGTCTAGCACATTAAGTGTCCGTCCAGTGGCATGCTCTCCAAGTTCGGCGAGTGCAGCTTGCAGTTTGTTGTTATCTGCACCTCCAATAATGACCCGCGCTTTTGACTTAATGGCGGCATGAGCGGTTGCCAAACCCAGTCCTGAGCTGCCGCCGATAATGACGATGGTCTGATTCTGTAAGTTTGTTGAGGTCATGACTTTGTCTCCAGACATAAAGGGAAAAGGTCATGTTAATGCGCTGATTGAATCTGCTGAAGCGAGTTTATTTCCCATATTGAGGAATTAAATTCCCTAGTTGAGATTTTATTTTTGCTGATTCACCAAGGGTTTGCTTGACAATGCGTAATGAGATGGTCGATTGCTAACCTTAGTCGGGCAGGCAGATAAGGCCGAGCAGTCCAAAGCAGATGAATCGGTCGGCCAGGGGGAGTGCTTGATGCGAGCAAGGGCTGTAATTGGCCCGTTGCAATCGCCTCTGTGGCCAGCCAAGTTGGCAAGCGAGCGACGCCCAAGCCAGCTACTGCGGCGTCTAGGATGGCCTGCGCTTCATCTAATGCTAAGGCTTCAAGCAGGGGGAAATTTTCTAATTCGCCATACTCATTGTATAAGAGCCAGTGCTGACCCGGATGGCTGACGATGCAGCGGATTTCACTTAGTTGTCTGGGCGAAAGAATGGGGGCATGTTTAGTTAAAAATGCAGGAGCTGCATACAGCTGCACGGTTTGTATCCCCAATGGGCGGGCGATCAACTGTGCCGAGTCCGGGAGCTGACCAATTCTAACCGCAAGATCGATACCATCTTGTTGCAAGTGCTGCAGTTCATTGGAAAACAGCAATTCTAATTGTAAGCCAGTGTGGGTATTCGCTAATTCCAGTAATGGAGGGAGAATCCAGCGCCGGCCAAATAAGGTAGGCAGTGCAATACGTAAAGTCCCTGCTAGGCCGTTTTTACTATCCAGTAGCGCTGTTTCGGCCATTTCAAGTTCGTTCAGTACTTTCAGGGTACTCTGGAAAAAGCGGGCTCCTTCCGGTGTCAGCTTCACTGAGCGGGTGGTGCGTTCTAGTAGCTGCACGCCAAGACGTTCCTCAAGGCGGCGGACCGCTTTACCGACGGCCGATCGAGTGAGCGCCATACGCTCGGCGGCCGCAGTAAAACTGCTGCATTGGGCTACCTCAATGAAAGCCCGGATGCCTTGCAGCCGTTCCGAAGATAAATTCATGCATATGCCCTAGTTTTGGACCGCTTTTGGTGATGCTTTATCTTAAGCCATTTCATATATGCAGGCCTGAAAACTATGTGTTAATTACCTCGGGGCTGATTGATAAAATCAGCTTTCAGGTAAATACCTGAGTCGAACGATTGGGCAAAAGTGCTCGGGGTGTCATCGGCGCAGTTTGGTCGCAACAAAAAAACTCGGCTTCAAATGATGGTGAGCGGGTGATGACATGGGGTTTCGATCGTCAGGTGGCGGGGTTGCCAAGAGCCGAAATTTTGAACTGCTTCACAGAACCTCGGCGCACCCATGGTGGCGCGAGTGGGGTGACTTACTCACGACCGATTTATACAACAAAGCCACATTCAGCAGCTCAATCACACCGGTAAAAAAAGGGCGAAAATGACACATGAGTCAGCGTCTGTTTTGACGTTGTCATTTTTCACACCTAGACTTCACCGCAATACCGCCTATAAAACACCCATTTTATGGGTGTTAACTGCTTGGTGTTTGGTGCAAGAGTCGCTTGTTACGATTGGATGCAATATTTGAGAGGTGGATGATGAACGTGATGCATAAATTAATCGGTCTGGCTGCATTCGTTGCCAGTACTTGGGTTGTTGCAGGTGAAACCGCTGGACCAAATGGTGAAAAGCCTACGCCTTATACGCAAGTTACCCTTAAACCAGATCAAACAAAGGCGCTACAAAGTAAAAAGTACAAAGCGGCAATTCTGATGCACACCACGTCAGATTTTTCATCGGCGCTGATTAAAGGTGCAAAAGAAGTCTTCGCCGAGCAGGGGATTAGCGTTGTAGCCGTCACCGACGCAGAAATGGATTCTAAAAAACAACGTACCGATTTAGAAACGGTACTAGCGCTCAAGCCCGATGTGATTATTTCATTGGTGATCGACCCGGTTTCTGGCGCGGCGGCTTTCCGCCAAGCCAGCGATAAAGGCGTCAAACTAGTATTTATTAGCAATGCGCCGCAAGGCTTTAAAGCCGGCAAAGATTACGCCGGTATTGTGACCGATGATTTATACGGCATGGGTAAATCAGCTGCGGAGTTAATGGCGGCCAGTATCGGTGGTAAAGGCGATGTTGCTTTGCTTTATCACGCCGCTAATTACTATGTGACTAATCAGCGCGATGCGGCGGTAAAAACCGAATTGGCCAAATTTCCCAATATCAAGATTATCGCCAACAAAGGCATTGCCAATCCAAATGATGGCGAAGTCATCGCAGGTGCAATTTTGACGCAAAACCCGAGCGTGAAAGCGATTTATGCGCCATGGGATGCCATTGCAGAAGGGGTCACTGCGGCGGCGCGTGCAGCGGGGCGCAAGGATGTCAAAGTGGTGACGATGGATTTGGGCGCGGCCACTGCGCTCGATATGGTGAAAGGCGGCAATGTTGCTGGTATTGTCACTGATCTGCCCTATGACATGGGTAAAACGCTGGCGCGGATGGGCGCACTGGCTTTGCTCAACCAGCCTACACCGCCGTTTGTGACCGTGGATGCGATCAAAGTCACGCCCGCCAATTTGGCCACGCAATGGCAAAAAGCATTGTCGCGCACGCCACCCGATGCCATTCAAAAAGCCTTGGCTAATCGTAAATAAGAACGGGTATATCCATAAGTACATTAATTTTAATGATGTTGGTGGATATACCTCATCTTGGAGGTCGCTATGTCACAGCAAGCAGCCATTGTCGCCAAAGGTATTTTCAAGCAGTTTGACGGTAATGCCGTATTAAAAGGTGTGAATTTTGAATTGGCGCATGGCGAGATTCACGCCGTGGTCGGGCAAAACGGCGCAGGCAAATCCACCTTGATGAAAGTGCTTAATGGCACGCATCAGCCTGATCAGGGCAGCTTAAGTATCTTTGGCCAAGTAGCGAGTTTTAGCTCAACCAGCGAAGCGCGCTCGCGCGGGATTGCGATGGTGTATCAGGAGCTCAGCCTCGTGCCGACGATGTCGGTGGCCGACAATATTTTCATGAATAACTGGATCATCGTCGGCGGCCTGCTCGATGCCGATGCGATGCGTGCCGCGACGTTGCGACTGCTCGATAAAGTTGGCATTGCCAATGAAATTTCGCCCGATCAATTGGTTGAATCGCTCAGTATGGGGCAGCGGCAATTGGTCGAAATCGCCAAGGCGCTGTCGAGTGATGCGCAGATTATTATTCTGGACGAGCCCACGGCATCGCTGTCAGATCAGGAAATCGAGCGCCTATTTGTGGCCATCCGCCGGCTGCAAAGTGAAGGCGTTTCGCTGATTTATATCACGCATTATTTGCGCGATATTTTCAAAATCTGCAATCGCGTCAGCGTACTGCGCGACGGGCGTTGTGTGCAGCAATGGGCGGTGAGCGAGACTTCCGTGCCGCAACTGGTGGCGTCGATGCTCGGCGAAGCGGTTGCGCGGCAAAACAATTGGCAACGCGCAAGCACGGATTTCCCGCAATCAGCAACGCCCTTGTTAGAAGTGGAAAATCTAGTGACCTCGCATCTGGATGAAGTCTCGTTCAAAGTTTATCCGGGGCAAATCGTCGGGCTGGCGGGGCTCTTGGGTAGTGGTCGCACCGAAATTCTGAACGCGATTTTTGGGCTTGATCCGCTCGATAGCGGGCAGATTCGCATCAATGGCCGCGCGGTGCAAATACAGTCACCCGCGCAAGCGATTGCACATGGCATTAACTTGGTGCCGGAAGATCGGCGCAGCCAAGGTTTGATTCTGGATTTCAGCGTGATGGACAATCTCTGGCTGTGTGCTTTACGCAAGCTGGCAAATCCTGTCTTTATCGATCAGAATCGGGCGGCTGAGATGGCGCACGAATTGGTCAAACGCTTGCAAGTGAAAACCACCGGCATTGATCAGATAGTGCGTTTTCTGTCCGGCGGTAATCAGCAAAAAGTCGTGATCGGCAAATGCCTGCATACCCAAGCTAAAGTCTTGCTGCTCGACGATCCTACATTTGGCATCGATCTGGCGGCCAAACACGAAATTATGCACATCGTGAATGACTACGTGCAGCAGGGCAATGCGGTGGTGTTTGTGTCGAGTGAATACAGTGAAATCGCCAGCTTTTGTGACACGACTTACATCGTGAAAAAAGGGCGAATCGCAGGCCAATTGGCGGCAACAACAGAAGAGCGGCTACTGGCCGCCGTACAGTGAGGATGCATCATGGATATCGCCATTAAACGCGCCGCTTTTCCGTTTGCCATCGGGCAATGGCAACGCTTTATTATTTATTTTGTGTTTGTCGGCTTGTTTGTCTTTTTCTCGATTTTTCTGCACGACAAAGGCTTTTTACAAGCCGGTAATCTGATGAATATCGCCCGGCAAACAGCGATGATTTCGATTATGGCGGTCGGGATGACTTTTGTGCTGTCGGCGGCTGAGATTGATTTATCGTTCGGCGCTGTGGTGGCGCTGTCGGCGGTTACCGTCGCGCTGTTGTTGCCGTACGGGATGATTATTGCAGTACCTGCCGCGCTGTTGGTGGGCGCTGTGTGTGGGCTGATTAATGGGCTGTTTGTATCGAAAGTCGGGATTCCATCGTTTCTGGTGACCTTGGGGATGACAGGCATTATCACGGGCATCACGCGTTGGGTCACTGATTTGCAGACGATTCCGGTGGATAACGAAACCTTTGCTTTTATTTTTGGCTCGGGCGATATCGGGCCGATTTCGGTGCTGTTTATCTGGATGATGGTGATTGCGGCAGGTGGCCATGTCTTGCTGCGTAAAACCAGCTTTGGTAAAGAAGTGCTCGCCAGCGGCGGTAATAAAATATCGGCGATGTATTCGGGCATTAACGTCAATCGCGTCAAGCTGTACGTCTTGGTGCTTAATTCAACCTTGGCTGCGCTGGCGGGTATTTTGTATGCTGGCCGTTTACAAAGCGCGCGCTACACCTTGGGCGAGAGCGATCTGATGATGGTGATTGCGGCGGTGATTATCGGTGGCACCAGTTTGTTCGGCGGCAAAGGCACGGTGATTGGCGCGCTAATCGGTGCGCTGATTATGGGTATGGTCAATAACGGGCTGGTGCTGATGGGCTTGAATGTGGATCAGCAATTGATCCTGCGCGGCATCATTATTATTTTCGCCGTCACGATGACGATGGGGACGTTGCGAAAGAAAAAGACCAAAACCTAGCCCTATTTCTTTAATACCTGCACCTAGTATCTCTATCAAAACATTTGGGTATATATCTTTGAGATAGATACCCTAGCTCAGGCTTTGCCTGCAATTTGGTAAACGCTTCATTAGGGAGAAAATAATGTCGAATATGTTTGAGGCTTATCGGGTGCAAGCTGCCCAAATCGTTGCTAACTGGTCTGTGGTAGAAAAAGTCGGGCAATTGTTTATTTTGGCATTCCCCGGCAAAAACGCCGAAGCTGCCCGTATTTTGATCGAGCAATATAATCTGGGCGGCTGCTATCTGAGCCAAGATAATGCCGAAACGTTCGCCGAAGCACGACAGTTAACGCGGGCAATGGCGGCGATGGTGCAGCAGCGCGAACACCATGTGCCTTTGCTGCTCGGCGTTGATCAGGAAGGGGCGTGGAGCGTGCTGACACCGGCATCAACAACTGGGCCGGGCAATCTGGCGCTGGGGGCGGCCAATCAGACCAAGCTAACGTCGGCGATGTATGCGGTGTTTGGCGAGCAAATGCGTTCGGCTGGCTTTAATTGTGTGCTCGGGCCATGCTCCGATGTGAATCTAAAACCCAATTCGCCAATTATCGACACCCGCGCTTTTGGCGAAGTGCCGACGCACGTCGCGGCGCATGTGGCGGCGGCGGTGCAGGGCGGGCATCAGGGGGGCATTACCGTGTGCGCCAAACATTTCCCAGGGCACGGCGATACCACGGGCGATACCCATCGGGAGATTCCGGTGGTGGATAAATCGTTTGAGCAATTGATGCAGCAAGACCTGTTGCCGTTCAAGGCGGCGGTCGATGCTGGCGTTGATCTGGTGATGACCTCGCACATTCGCTATCCGCAACTTGATGCGGCACATCCCGCGACGTTGTCTGCGCCGATTTTGCGCGGCGTGCTGCGCGAGACGTTGGGCTTTGGCGGGATTGTGATTTCCGACAGCATGAATATGGGCGCGATCCGCCGCAATTACGCGCCCGTTGACGCGGCGCTGCTGGCGTTTAAGGCCGGTATCGACATGATGATGCTGTCTGAAGAGCATTACGATCACCATACGGCGTATTTGGATAATCAATTGGCAATGCTCGATGCGATTGTGGCCGAGGCGAGTGCGGGGCGCTTCCCTGAACTTGATAGCATCGTCAGCCGAGTGGTCGCGTTCAAACTAGCGCGTTTGCAGCCGATGGCCTTGTTTCAAGATTTTAATCTGGTGGCGCATCTGGAAATAGAAAAACAGGCGGCGCAGGCGGCGGTGAAAATCTTGCGCGACCCCGCGCGCTTATTGCCGATTCAGGCCGAGCAACAGGTGGTGGTGATTCAAACTACGCCGCTGGCCGACTACGCTAATTTGATGAATCTGCGCGGCATCGGCCCCAATCAGGCGATCAGCGCCTTCGATTACTTTGCCGCAGAAATTAGCTTGCATCTGGAGGTAGATCGTTTGCTGATTCTTGATCATGACGCGGCGCAGGCGTGGCTGCTCAATCAGGCGTCTTCATCGACCGCGCTGGTGCTGGCGGTCACAGAAAATTATCCGCTGCCCGGTGAAGACTTTCAGCAAGCAGCGTCGCGCGAGTTGGTTGATACTTTGCGCCGAACCGTGCCGCAACGGCTGCTTGTCGTAGGCTTGCGTAGTGGCTACGAGGCGATGAATAGCGATGTGCCGTATCTATGCGCTTATTCCAGCCGAGAATGCAGCGCTCGCGCCGCAGCGAGGGTATGTGCTGGAGAGTTATGATCTGATTTGATTGGGCGGCTATACCCCTGGGTGCGAGCCCAGGGTGATGAGATAATTGCGTAGATTAATGCCTTTATTGGTAATGCCCAATTTAGCGCGCAGGCTGTTGCGGTGGTTTTCGACTGTCTTGGATGCCACGCTCAGGCTGGTCGCGATTTCTTTGGTCGACATGCCTACTTTGATAAATTTGGCGACCTGCACTTCGGAGGGTGTTAATAGCGCATACAAGCTGGCGTCGATGTCGGTATCAACATTGAGTGTTGAAACGACCATGCCTTCGATTAAATCGAGGCACATACTTAAAATCGGGTCACTGATTGTTGACTTGATTTGGCGAATTTTTGGCAAATGTACATCGCGTATCCGCGCCAGTAATTCGTCCATTTCGCCGCCATCTTGCCATTCACGCACATCGCTGAGTGTTTCGGTCAGGCTGTAAAACTTTTCGAAATCAGGGTTGCTAAAGTGCCCGTCGTTTTCTTCTTCTTGCGAGCCGACTTCCAGATTCCACAATTGCTCATTGACGCGAAATAAATGCAATTGCAAATTGCGATTATAAAATTTCCAGCCATCTGCCCCTGTGACTGACGTTTTACTTAGCGCACTAATTGCCAGTAAATTGTCTTTGCCGATCAAAAACGTGAAGTCGTCCAGCCGTTTTGCGTTGTCGTGCGAGGGGTAATTGTGAGACAGAATTTCGCCCGAACTAAAAAAGCTAATTATAAATATGTTTCTATACGACAGAACGTGTTGCAGCGCAGTCAGCTTGAGCTGCATGGCTTCATTTGGCAAATCAGTAGTCAAGTTATTCATGATTGGCGTGTTTTTAGAGCGTTGGGCAGATAGTATCTCAGGGTTGGATATAAAACACGGTTTGCGATTTGTTAGCTTAATTTATGTTTTTTTCTATGGTCTTGTTGGTGTCAGCAAGTATGGCTAAATACACGATTAATATCGACCGCGATCTTTGATCAAGGTGCTAAACCATGCGATAAACTGCTTTTGCAGTTCTTGAACTACCATACACCGATTGGATTTTAATGCAGTTGTAGAAAATGCATTGGCGCAGGTTTTAACTTTGTAAGCTAAAGTATTGCTCTCTAATTGACCACGGGTCGACCGCTTTTCAGATTCTGCCGCTCGTATTATCGGAGGCAGCGTTCTCTTTTGCCGACCAGCGAATTGAATAAGGCCGCTACACCTTGGTTAGCGGCCTTTCGTTTTTCATGATTTGGCTTCTTTAACAGATCGGCCAAAGCAGACGGTGCTCCCAACATTAGCTGGCGACTCAATTTAGTGAGCCACGACAAAAGCCTTGTAAAGAAAAACAAAGCCAATTGCAAAGCGCTGACAAAGCAATTGGGGGACGGCGTTGGCATGAATTTGACAAATGAAAGAGCCGCAACGTATTCGTTTGTGTTCTTTCATCTTTCACGCATTTGCGTCTGCGGAGCGGCCGAAGCGATTTTTCGGCATCATGGCCTAACCGTCATTTAGTTATTCAAGACGAACAGCTGTAGTGCGAAATGCCACCTGCGTTGAAAAAATGATCGGGTTTGAGTCGGTAATATTTTTCTTCAATCGCCTGTTCTTGTTCACTGTAGGGGTCATTAAACACCTGTTTCAGCTCTTCAATTAATGAGTAATCGCCTTGTTTCGCTTGTTCATAAGCGGGTGCAACCAGCCATTCTCGCCAGGTGTATTTTGGGTTGGTGAGTTGCATGTTGATTTTAATTGTATCTAAATCTTGTTTTTCATTTGCTAACAGATCGAGCCATTGGTCTAGCCAATGTTGCCATTGCTGATCAAGCACGGCGGAAGTTGCTTGATAAAAGCTCTTTTTCAAGCTTCCGATATCGCTAGGTATATGCGATAGCTCGCGGAAAAAGATAGTGTAATCCAGCTTTGTTTGAGTCATTAACGGCATCAATTGGCTAAACAATTGCTGAGGAAACTCGCTCAGTCCTAATTTTGCGGCCCACATGCTCTGACATTGCTGCTGCATCTCAACTTTAAAGCCACTGCGAACCTCATCTAATTGCTCGATTGCCTGCTGATCTTGCGCAAGCAAAGTTCGTAGTGCCAGCCAAAACATATGAAAGTTAGCTTCAGCGGCAGCAGGTTGGTTTAAAAAGGCGAAGTGCTGGCCACCACCAGTCCACGGCTGAAAGTCGGGGTCGAAGAGCTCACAAAATCCAAATGGGCCATAATCTAAGGTTAATCCTCCCGCTTGGCAGTTGTCGCTATTAAAATTGCCTTGGCAGAAGCCTACACGTAACCAATGTGCGACGAGTTGACTTAAACGCTTTCTAAACGATTTAGCCAACTCAATAATTTGTTGGTGAAACGCTAGGCTTGGATCTATTTCGCTTTGGTACTCGCGCTCAATCAAATGTGCCACGATGGCTGTTAGCTCTAGCCGAGCATTGTCATGCGCATTAACACGTGCTCGACGGGCAAACAGCTCTATCTGGCCAACGCGCAAAAATGAAGAAGCGACGCGCGTCGATATGGCAACAGGGTTGTCCACCATGATGTCGGGATTGGCTGAGTAGGAATTTGGCGAATACCAAGGCCGCGCCGCAGTTTCTGACTTGGATACATATAAAGTGAGCGAACGAGCGCTTGGCACACCTAAGGCGTGCATATATTCTTGTGCTAAAAATTCTCGCACGCTTGATCGCAAAACTGCCCGACCGTCGCCTCCGCGGCAGTAGGCGGTTGGCCCGCCACCTTTTAACTGCATTTCATAGCGTTTGCCGCTAAAGACGCCTTCAAATACCGACATTGCACGGCCATCACCATAGCCATTGCCAGTGCGAAAGGGGCATTGTTGGGTATATTCAGTCCCGTATATTGATAGTGCATATCCTGTTGCCCAGCCATAGCGCACCATCGGCGTAGGCGCCTGACTTAAATCACCGGAAAAAAGTTGCTTGAAGCCATTGTCATGGACGAGGGCATCGGCGATTCCCAATTGAGCAAACAAAGCTTGGCTATGACTAATATATTCGGCATGGCCCATTGCGGTAGGTTTCACTCGGACATAATGACCAGAAAACACTTGCCGTGTGTTGTGATCGTTTCCATCGGATGTGCCATCTGGATCTGGTGTAAGCCGATCCATCAAAGAATAATCTACAGCCTTTGCAAAAGTTGCTAAATCTGAAATGCTAGGCTGCGCAAAAGCGTTTGATGGGGCAGTCATTGCTGAAGTCCTTGATGTTCTTTGTATTTAGTGGAGGCAGTGCAACGCACAGGATGTCGGTATTGCAAATCGCCGTTTAAGCCGCGACTACTTTAGTAGATTTATCGCCGTTGGGCATTTTTTTGTTAGCATGGGCTTCTTTTTTACTTACTGAACATCATGAGCGCACAAAAACAACCCAGCCTGTTTGGCAATCTGCTGCTGAACATTCTGATCCCGACGCTGATTCTCACCAAATTAAGCACCGACCAATGGCTAGGGCCGACTTGGGCAGTGGTGGCCGCGCTGGCGTTTCCCTTGGCTTACGGCCTATACGACTTAAAACAAAGCGGCAAAGTAAATTTTATTTCGATTCTAGGGGTGGTCAGCGTACTACTAACCGGTGGCATTAGTTTGTTAGAGCTTGATCCCAAGTACCTCGCCATCAAAGAGGCTGCCATCCCCACCCTCATTGGCTTAGCGCTACTGATTAGCCAGTTCACGTCCTATCCGCTGTTGCACAAGCTGCTATATAACGATCAAATTCTTAACCTCGCAGCCATTAAGCAAGCACTCAGCACTGAGCAACAGCAAGCTGAGTTGGCTAAACGCCTGACCATCACCAGCTACTTGGTCGCAAGCTCGTTCTTTTTATCGGGTGTTCTGAATTATCTGTTGGCCCGTTGGATCGTCGTTAGCCCTCCGGGTACCAGCGAATTTGCCGCCGAATTGGGAAAAATGACCGCACTTAGCTACCCAGTAATCATGGTTCCCAGCATGATCGTTCTGATGGCCAGTCTGTGGTATTTGCTGCACAGTCTTAAAAAACTGACGGGCCTTGACACCGATCAGCTACTGGCTGTGAAGGGCTAATCGCCCCTGTGAGTCTTTCTGCGGTAAGTAAATTGCCCTAGTGTTTGTAGAGACCGGTCTGTCGGCTTTTTACCTCACTGTTCCCGTTCAGATGAAAGCGGTGGAGCGGCCGCTTTGGCCAAGGTGTCGATGTCGACTGATGAAAAAAGAGAGGCCGCAAACCATCAGGTAGCGGCCTTCGTCTTTTGTAATGAAATCTCGTGCAACTCGGCCAAAGCGCTCGCTGCTGTACTTGTATACAGCATAGGCCATCTTAATTTTGCATCAGCTACTGACTACGTCGCAGTTACCTTTTAACTGATAGTTAGTCAGAAGTATGTGTGAATTCAAAAACAATGGCATTTCCTATACAGGTCTAAATGCAGTATGGGAGAAGATCAATTTTAAAACGAAGGGATTTTAAAAAAGGCAGTGTTTTTTAATTTAAATTAAACCAACTTCTAAATTTTTAAGTTTAACTGTTAAATTTGGAAAAAAATGCCATGCAAATAAAGCGAGTAAGTGATTTAGCAGAAATCACTCGTCTACTGGACGATTGCAATTTAAAAAGTAGCGATGTCGCAGTAGAAAATCTACCGGTTTTCTGTGGAATAAAATACAAGAATGAGTTGATCGCAATTATTGGCTTAGAAATTTTCGAGGATGTTGGCCTGCTACGCTCATTGGCTGTCGCCGCTGCATTTCGTGAAAAAGGACTAGCTACTTCACTTGTCTTATACGCAGAGGATCAAGCCCGGCAGCAAGGTGTAAAAACGCTATATCTGTTAACGAATACGGCCGAGAAGTTTTTTCTTAAGGCCAGCTATCAAATAACAGAACGCAATATGGCTCCAATAGAGATTCAGGCAACAAGCCAGTTTTCTAGTCTTTGTCCTTTATCTTCTGCTTTTTTATCAAAGCAACTAACAAACTGAACTATATTTAGGCGCTTATTTTTTTGAATGTTTTTATCTGCTTTAGCCAATTCGTCGATGCCGATAATACAAAATGAATGGCCGCAAACCATCAGGTAGCGGCCCTCATTGTGATGAGTTTCTACACCAGCTACTCGGACTCAACGGACACTAAAACGCTTTCTCGGCGTACGAAATCAGTGGGTCACTAAACTTCACTGTTCGCGCTGATGAATTATTGAGCTACCAGCCGGTCTTCGTAAAGCCGATACCAAAATCAATTTTCCCATTAAATTTCAGCTACTTAAAAATTCGGCTACTGGGTTAAAATCGCGGCGGCGCGAGTAAGTCGTCGCTGTGTCTTGCGTTTTACTGCTACTCACTGGTTTGATTGCTTGCCTTACGAGGCCGGCAGTTTCAATAAGTGCATAACAAAAGTTTCACCTTGCCGTATCTAAACTGAAAGAATGTAAGCATATGCTCGCCTCATTTTCTACGAGGTGAGTGCAATGAAAATTCGTGCATCTGTTCAAGCGGTACTGGCAATTTGCGCCATGCCGCTGTTTTTAACCGCTTGTGGTGGCGGCTCATCCACAGAGCCGACGCTGACTCCACCAGCTGCAACAACAAATCCTGCTTTAGCATCACCGACGCCCAACCCGGAGGTTAATACGGCGCCGATTGAAGTTAAAATGCTGGCGATTAATGATTTTCACGGCAATCTAAAACCCGGTGGTACGGTAACGATTCCCGATCCTGCCAATGCAACTAAAACCATCAAGGTCGCCGCAGGGGGTAGCGAATATCTGGCTACATGGCTAAAAACGCTGAAAGCCAAAAATCCGAATAATATTATCGTTTCCGCTGGCGATTTGATTGGTGCTAGTCCGCTGTTGTCGGCGCTGTTTCACGACGAACCAACGATCGAAGCTATGAATGAAATGGGTTTGGAACTCAACGCGGTTGGCAATCATGAATTTGACGAAGGTAGCACCGAGCTATTGCGGATGCAAAGCGGCGGTTGCCATCCAACCGATGGCTGCAAAGCGGGAACGACATTTGGCGGAGCAAAGTTTAAATTTTTAGCGGCGAATGTCGTTGATAGCAAAACGGGTAAAACACTGTTTCCCGAGTATCAAGTCAAAGAATTTAGTGGCGTTAAAGTCGCATTTATTGGCATGACGCTCAAAGGCACACCAGGCATTGTGACGCCATCAGGCGTGGCGGGCTTAACGTTTAAAGATGAAGCCGACACCGTCAATGCACTGGTGCCTAAGCTCAAAGCGCAAGGCATCGAGGCGATTGTGGTGTTGGTGCACGAAGGGGGTACCCAGCTCGGCGATTTGAATGAATGCAAAGGCGTATCTGGCGCGATTGTCGACATCGTGAAACGCCTTGATCCGGCAGTAGATGCCATTGTTTCTGGGCACACTCACCAAGCGTATAACTGCCAAATTAATGGCAAATTGGTCACTAGTGCCAATCAATATGGCCGAGTCATTTCTGAGATCGATCTGACATTAGATCCAAAAACTCGCGATGTGATTAAATCATCGGCAAAAAACATCGTCGTGACGAATGATGTTGCTAAAGACGCTGTACAAACTGCAATCATCACCAAATACGATGCGCTAGTCACACCATTGGAAAATCGCATTGTGGGTACGATTGCCGGTTCTTTGCTTAAAACCACCAATCCCGCCGGTGAAAGCACCTTGGGCGATGTGATTGTTGATTCGCAATTAGCCGCCACCAAGCCAGCTAATATGGGTGCAGCGGAAATCGCGTTTATGAACCCAGGTGGTGTGCGTGCTGATTTAGTGCCGGTTGCCTCGCAAGTGACTTATGGTCAGCTCTTCACCGTGCAACCGTTTGGCAATACTTTGGTGTCGATGACGCTCAATGGTGCGCAAATCAAGGAGATGCTCGAGCAGCAATTTACCGGTTACAGCAATAATCAGCCATTTAACCGTATTTTGCTGGTCTCGAATGGGTTTACTTACAGTTGGGATTCAACGCTGGCGGCGGGGCAAAAAGTCGATCCCGCCAGCATTAAGCTCAATGGCGTGGCGATTTCCAATGTTCTGAATTACCGAGTGACGGTGAATAATTATCTTGCGTCCGGCGGCGATGGTTTTACCGTGCTGACCAAAGGTACGAATATCCTTGGCGGAGCACAGGATGTTGATGCGTTTGAAGCGTATATCAAAGCCAATCCTAACCTTGCCGTGCCTGCACTCAATCGCGTGGTGAAAATCAAGTAACCCAGTTTAACTCGTTAACAGCCGCCCAGATTTTGGGCGGCTTTTTTTATGCTGAGAGGGGAAAGCATATAACTTACTGAATAGTCGCCACAGCACATTGTGGCCAGAATGTCGACGAGCCGACAGCAGCATGAAATTAAAGCATTGATTCCGAATGAATTTGGCGTGCTCCGATATCGTTAAGGCATAGTGAAATCACCATTTTTTTTATGCGCTCAAAACTAACGACTCTAGTTTGGCATGAGCCATAAAGCACAATCGCACCTTCGGCAATCATGGCCAGTAAATGTACCCATTCACGTAGGCTATCTATCTGTGCGGCAGGCTGGTTTTGTGCAATTAGCATCGCAGCTCTTTCAATGGTTACATCATAAAAGTCATCGACCATCTTGCGAATCGATTCATCATGTTGTGCCATCGCCCAAAGTTCGCGAAATGTTCTTGCGGTTGACTCGGTAATCGCATCGTCTAGCAACCATTCAACGAGCTTATCTAAACCAATCGTTAAATTTTTATCCGCGATATTAATTTCTTTTTCAAAATTAAGTAGGTATTCGTCCAGCATGTTCGAGATCAACGCTTGAATAAGTTCGTTTTTGCTGGGGAAGTGGTATGACAAATTGCCAGGAGAAATGCCGGCCGCTTCGGCAACACGGCGGGTGGTGAAACTAGCATAGCCATGCTGAATGAGCACTTGCCGCGCACTGCCGAGAATATTGTCAATCGTGGCTAAGGAAACAGGTTTTTGGGTGCGAATATTACGCGCAATAACGGGTTTTTCTTTTGTCATAAATACCTCTGTTGCAGTGTAATAGTACAAATAAAAGTTAGTGCAGTTGTACTAATATGCACAAATTAGTGCAAACAACCTAATTTAAACACGTAATACTTTTCCATCACAGTGTGTTTTTGATGGTTGGTATTTCTAACGCGACCGAGGTCAATATCATGCGTATCAAAACTCTGACATTACTTGTATCACTCACCTTAATGAGCAGTATTAGCTCGACGAGCTTTGCAGCAGGCGGCGGTGGTTCGGCCGAGACGGATCCTGCTGCTTTGCAAGGCAAGCATTTTGATCCAAAAGGTAAGCCACCATCGCAATATACAATTGATAAGCAAAATGTTCAGCGGGCTACTTTACCGTTTGAAGACCAAAGAGATTTTGAAGAGTCAAAAAAAGGTTTTATTGCTGCGCCGACCTATACCACGATCAAAGGGGATGATGGTGTTGTCGCGTGGAATATCGGTAGTTATGAGTATCTGCTTAAAGGCAAAGACTACGACAGCATCCATCCTTCTTTACAGCGCCAAGCACAGCTGAATATGGCTTATGGTTTGTATGAAGTTGTACCAGGCAAAATCTATCAAATCCGTGGTTTTGACTTGGCCAATATGACCATCATTAAAGGCGATACGGGCTGGATTTTATTTGATGTACTGACTTCAAAAGAGACGGCGCGAGCAGCACTGGCCTTTGCCAATGAACAACTCGGCTATCGTCCTGTGGTGGCGGTTGTTCTATCCCATTCGCATGGTGACCACTTTGGTGGTATTCGCGGTGTGGTGAATGAAGAAGACGTGAAAAGCGGCAAAGTGCCTGTGATTGCGCCAGAAGGTTTTATGGAGCATGCCGTTTCAGAAAATATTTATGCCGGTAATGCGATGACGCGTCGGATGCAGCTCACTTACGGTACTTTGCTGCCGCGTAATCCTCATGGCCACGTCGACCAAGCGATTGGGAAAAACATTTCATCGGGTGAGATTGGTCTGATTGAACCAAACCGTACCGTGAGCAAAGACATTGAAGAAATCACCATTGACGGTGTGAAAATGGTGTTCCAGAACACGCCAGGCACCGAAGCGCCTGCCGAGATGAATACGTATTTCCCACAATTTAATGCATTTTGGGCAGCGGAAAACGTAACTGGCACCGTACACAACATTTACACCCTACGCGGCGCTTTAGTGCGTGATGCATTGTTGTGGTCCAAAAATATCAACAACGCGCTGTACTTGTTTGGCGATAAAACCGAAGTGATGTTTTCTTCGCATAGTTGGCCGCGTTGGGGCAATGAGCGCGTGAAAGAGGTTCTGCGCACGCAGCGTGATATTTACGCCAACTTGAATAATGACGTACTACATCATGCTAACAAGGGTGTAACGATCAACGAAATTCACAATGTGTACAAACCACCGCAATCATTGCAAAGCAATTGGGCGGCACATTCTTACCATGGCTCTGAAGAACACAATAGCCGCGCCGTTTTGAATCGCTATCTGGGGTATTGGGATGCCAATCCAGCCACGCTGATGCCGCTATCACCACGCGACTCTGCACCGCTGTATGTCGAAATGATGGGTGGCAGCAAGAAAATTCTTGCCAAGGGTCGTGAGCTGAATAAACAAGGTAAATATCTTGAGGCTGTCGAAATTCTCAATAAGCTGACCCTGGCTGAGCCGAATAATACGGCTGCGAAAGACTTGTTGGCTGATGTGTATGAGCAACTGGGTTATCAGAAAGAAAGCGTGGCTTTGCGTAACAGCTTCTTGGCCAGTGCGTATGAATTGCGCCATGGTATTCCAGAAGGCGCTTCACCGAAGGCAGGTAGTCCCGATATGGTGCGTGCAATGAGTACCGAATTGATGCTGGATTATTTGGGTATTGCAATGAACAGCACAAAAGCGGCGGGTATGAAATTCAAAATTAATCTGATCACGCCAGATAATGGCGAAAAGTTTGTACTTGAGATGAGTAATTCGACGCTGACCAATATCAAGGGCTACACCGCTAAAGACGCCGATTTGACGGTAACTGCAAACCGCGCTGATTTGGAAATGATCATGACAGGTCAATCGACATTTGAAAAATTAGCACAATCTGGGAAAGTGAAGCTCGATGGTAATAAAGCGGTGCTCGGTCAATTGATGAGCACGCAAGAAAAATTCGACCCACGTTTCGAAATTTTGCCGGGTACAAAGAAAACACATTGATGGTGATTTCGCGATAAAACTGCTGCATCGCCAGCCATATCTCAAGCCGAGGTGTGGCTGGTGATTGCAGAGCGATACATTTAGATGGCTGATTTGTCAGCTGTGCGCGCATTTCTTTAAATTCAGGTAGTTCAATGAAATTCAAATCCATGCTGCTGATTACAGCACTATGTTCAGCGCCAAGCTGGGCGGGCGGACTTTATCTTTATGAAGTTGGCACTGAGGATGTGGGTCTAGCTGGTGCTGGTATGGCCGCACGAGCACAAGATCCATCGGTGATGGTGGCCAATCCGGCAGGGTTGGCCATGATGAAAGGTGACCAGCTCACGTTGGGCGCTCAAGCACTGTACGGCGATGTGCCATACACAGTGAATAATGGTAACAACGCCGACAACGTCATCGGTTGGTTCCCAGGAATGAGCGCATTTTATAGCCATGCCGTGAACGATCAGGTCACGGTCGGCCTCGGTGTCTATGGCAATTATGGGCTGGCGCTAGATTTTGGGGGTTGGGGGATCGCAGGCCCAAAAGGGAATTATGTTGGCAGTGCGGCGATCAAAAATGGCGCAACGATGGCGGTCACAATCCAACCTAGCATGGCGTACCGGATTAACGATGAGTGGTCTGTGGGTGGGAGCATTGGTATCAATTACGGCTATGCTTCGTTAACGCGCGATACTTTATTTGGCTCAGAAGAGAAAACGTCGAGTGATGATTGGGCGCTAAATGCAAAATTGGGCGTTCTCTATCAATTGGACGAATCGACCCGCTTTGGCTTGGCCTACACTAGCGCAACACAATATAACTTTGATTTGAATCCGACTGTACTTGGCCAGCAAGCTTTAGTTGCACAAGAAGTGAATGCGCCGCAGCAAATTATGTTGAGCGCGTTTCATCAGCTCACGCCACGTTGGGCGGTGATGGGTAATCTAGGTTGGCAAGATTGGAGTGCCTACAACCATAACAAAAACAATGGCAATGAAGCCTCTCAGCAATTTAAAGACACCTGGCATACCGCACTCGGTGTGCAATACCAATACAGTGAGAAACTCAGATTAAATACGGGCATTGCCTACGACAGCAGCTTTTACAAGGATAGTCAAAATGCCTCGCTCACTTTGCCTTCAGGAGAAGCATGGCGGTTTGGTATCGGTGCTCAGTATCAATTGGACAAGAAAAACAGCCTAGGTATCGCATTTGAATACATGGATATTGGCGCAGCCTCGGTCAATCATCTTGGTCCGCTCAGTGGTCAATACAATGATTCAAAAATGTATTTTTTAACTGCGAATTTTAGTACTCAATTTTAGCGCTCGGCTTTTTAAATAGACTGAGAAATAATTTAAGCCAAAATAGGAATGCATTATTGAAAATGAAGAAACTTGCGATGGCCGCTTAGGCCGAACAGTACGGGTGTATCTAGAAAATAAAGAAGGCCGCAACCCGAGGGTTTGCGGCCTTTGGTTTTCTAAATTTCGGCATCAACACTTTGGCCATTGCGCTCATTCAAGATTGTTTTGATTAGTGAGCATTTAGCTTTTGATGACGGTTACTTTTTTTGAGGGATATCGATGCGGTAGTCCATCTTTTTTCGCATCAATGCATTTTGCAATATGACGCCACGGCAAAGGGTTTGTTTTCGCTCGGCTACTGCAAAGCCGTGGTGCAAAAAGAACGGCTCGGCGCTTATGCTCACGTCGGCGCTGAGCTCAATCATTGCCAAATGTGTTGCGGTAGCAAAAATCTGCTGCATTAATTGGCTGCCAAGGCCTTTTCGTGTGGCGTTGGCAGCAACAAAAAAATGGTCGATATAGCCGTTGGCTTGCACATCAGCATAAGCAACAATTGTATTGTCGATCTCGAGCACCCATGGGCGCAAAGTTTGCATTTTGCTGGCCCATATCTCGGCAGGCAGGGTGATGGGGGCCCAGGCTTGGATTTGTTCTGGCGAATAATCGTGTGCCGCAATACCATGCACAGCAGATAAAAAAACTTGAAATAAGGCGACTTCATCGCCGGTTTTGAATCGCCGGATGCGCATAATTCACTTTCACCTAGGGTTTAGCTGGGTCGTTACCAGCGACATTAGTTTAAATTGATGAGGATTTAATGACGATACTTTGCATGGAAAAGCACAGTAATTGCCTGTTATTCCCCTGCATCTTGCTGCACAGCTTTGGTGGTATACGAGTAAATAATACCGAAGTGGCTGATGGTGCGGCTGGCAAAATATTACGTCGTAATTACGTGAGTTTTTTGGCGTTAATCAGGGGTGGTATTTTGTCGGAAATAGAGGGATAGATGGCTTAAGCATTGATTTTTATCAATGTTGCGACGCAGCATAAAGAGGATCTTGGCGAGCTTGTCTTTATCTTTTTGGAAAGCATCATGTCGTATCTCGAAATAGAAAACCTCGCCCTCACGCAACATATTGTGCCACAGCAACCCCTCTGGATTGAACTTTGGTTGGCGCACGTGGATGGTGAGCAATAACGCAAAATGTGTTGTGGCGTATGATTCTGGGTGCCAACTTAGGTACTCAGCGCGCTCTCGTTAATGAGGTGTTTCATAAGCAAGGTCCGCAGAATATTTACCCCAGACTTTAAAATCGAAGCCGCTAATTTAGTTCTCCAGCAAGGTTATTTAATCACTCAGGCTTGCCAGTTTAGGGTGTTAGTGACATCGCATTTCGCGCAGGATTACACCGTACCGCCAAGAGCAGCATGGGCTGAAACCCCAAAGCTAAAACGCTCACGCTAGAGCTGCGTAAAATTCAAGAGCTCAATGCCCGTATTGATTCGCTTGAACTGTGCGCCAAAATACGCACTTTTTAAAAAGTTTGGGTGCCGCAGGCAGTCGAAACTTGGGGTGGGTGCTGGCCATTGAAGGGGTTCAAATGGCCGTTGCAAAGCCAGAGCCTTGATGTGCGAAGCTGGTTTGCGTAGCAAACGAGCGCAGTAGCAGCCAAGCGTTTGTTTTAGATGGCTAAGAATCAATATCCGCCACTCAGAAATAAATTAGCGTGCATTTGATGGTGTATTTCAATTGGCAAAGCCTGCATGCATTTAATGCGTGCTCTTTCGTTAGCAATAAAAGAAAAACAATTGTGGTTGTGCTCGGAAAATATTGACCACAGCAGGGCAGCTTGCAGTGAGCTGCCCGGTTGCGAGTCCATTTGTAATGGCTATTTTTTCATCAGTCCTAGCGCTTGTAAGCTGTCTTTACTTAATTGAATGCGCTGGCTGAGCGGTGTTTCTTTGGCTTGATCCATATTGAGCGCAAAGCTATAGATTTTACCGTTTTCTTCTATCCAGCCAACAAACCAGCCAATGTCCGATGGGCTAGTGCGGTAGAGCCCAGTTTTACCGTAGAGCGTCCAGCCATTGCCCGATTCAAGTTGCATAATGTCGCGCACCGCGATTTGGGCTGATTGAGGTAGCGGGAGCTGGGTTTGTGCGAGGCGAGCTAAAAATTGGCTTTGTTCAATCGGGCTGATTTTGAGTGGCCCTTTGGGCCAAAACTGATCAACTTGTGAACCAATATCGGCATTGCCGTAATTGAGTTTGCTCACTTCACTTTGCATGGCGCTCAGGCCGATTTTTTTGGCCAGTTGTTGGTAGGCTGGTACGTTAGACACGCGTAGCGCGTCGCGTAAACTCATATCGTGCGCCCAACTGGCTAAATACACGGGCTGGCCATCGTAATGGTAAAACACCTCATCCACACTGCTGACCGCCTTGCGACTGAGGCCAATTAAGCTATTGGCGATTTTAAAGGTGGACGCAGGAATAAAGCGCGTTGCGGCCCGCTCGCCATTGTGCCCCACGAGTCGCTGCTGACTGACATCCAATATGGCGATGCTGCCTTGGATCTGCGCTTTGGCAAAAACTGCGGCGATTTGACTGTTTTCTTCAAAGCCTGACGCTTGTGGCGTGATCAAGGTTTGCGCTTGCGCGAGCCCAGCACACAAAGTCAAGGCCGCCAGCAAGGCGGCAAAATGCGTGGCACTTTGGCGGCGTAATTTCACGCACCAAAGGGTGGTTCGAATAGGTAGGCGGGCAGACATGTGTTTGCATCCGATTCAGTCAAGTTGGCAAGAATCGGCATGGTAGTGCAGCACATAGGGCATTAAAAGTAATAAAGTCAGCTTGGCGTGCTGGCAATACCAAGACGCCGTGTCGCGTGTTTAGTGCTGGCAGCCTGGCCCGCAGTGATGTGGCGTGGGCGCGGTGCTGGTTGCTGCCGCGCCTTTAATTTGCACGCCAACGGCGCTGAGCTGCTTTTGGTATTCGGTTGCGGCACACGCTGGGCATTGGGTGAGTGCGGGGTCGCTGAGTTTTTGTAAGTGTTCACCATAGTGCGCGCAGGCGGCACAGCGATAGGCGTAGATGGGCATGGTTTTCTCTTTGCTTGGCGCGTTGATGTCGAATTACTGACGGATTCTACCGCAGTCGCTGACAAACTAGCGAGTGTGACTGCTGTTGCCTAGATCGGGAAAGCTTGAATAGGCACCGTGCATTCAATCCGTTATAAGCACTGATCACCCCACTGTTTTAAAAGCCGCCATGTTGTCGCAGCAACTCTCCCTTGTTTTGCAATTACTCCAGCAAACCTGCATTTTTTTGGTTATCGCTTGGTTGTTGGCGCGCACGCCATTGTTTACGCCTTTGATGCAAGTCACCATTCGCTTGCCGCATAAACTGACGTGCTATTTGGTTTTTTCTGGTTTTTGTATCCTTGGCACGTATTTGGGGCTCAAGGTCGATGACTCGATTGCGAATATTCGTGCAATCGGCGCCGTGTTGGGCGGCTTATTGGGCGGCCCTTCAGTCGGGTTGGCGGTGGGGTTTACCGGCGGGCTGCATCGCTACTCACTCGGTGGCCCCACTGATTTAGCCTGTATGATTTCAACAATTTGCGAAGGTTTGCTTGGCGGCTTGGTGCATCGCGCTTTAATTAGCCGTGCTCGGGTTGATTTATTGTTTCAGCCGGCCTTGGTCGGGGTGGTGACTTTGCTGGCTGAAATGATGCAAATGATGATTATCCTGGCTGCTACTCGGCCGTATTCAGTGGCGTATGGTGTGGTCAATAGCGTGGCCTTACCGATGCTGATTGCCAATAGTGTCGGGGCGGCCATGTTTATGCGCTTATTGCTCGATCGGCGGGCAATGGCTGAACAGTATTCGAGTGCTTTTTCAGCGCGTGCGCTGCGGATTGCGGCCAGAACTGAGGGTTTATTTCGTACTAGCTTTAACGAAGCCAATTCAATGCGCGTGGCGCAGATTATTTCCGAAGAAACCGGCGTTGGTGCGGTAGCGATTACCGATAGAGAAAAATTGCTGGCGTTTACCGGCGCGGGGTCTGATCATCATTTGCCCGGCACCCCCATTACCTCCAAGCATACGCAAGACGCGATTCGTGACAATCGGGTGGTGTACGCCGATGGCAATGAGATTGCCTATAAATGCTCGATTCATCCCGAGTGTCGCCTTGGTTCGACCTTGGTGATTCCATTGCAAGACGCGGATGATCAAGTCATCGGTACCATTAAGCTGTATGAACCCAAGGGGCGGTTGTTTGCCAAGCTCAACCGAACCTTGGGTGAGGGCATAGCTAAGCTATTGTCGCGGCAAATTCTGACTGGCCGGATCGAGGCGCAGCGCGCTTTGCTGGCGCAGGCAGAAATTAAACTACTGCATGCACAAGTGAATCCGCATTTTTTATTTAATGCACTGAATACCTTAAATGCGGTGATTCGGATTGATCCGGCGCGAGCGCGAATTTTGGTGCAGCATCTATCGACTTTTTTTCGTAAAAACCTCAAACGCCCCGATGGTACTGCCACATTGGCCGATGAAATCGAACATGTGAATGCCTATTTGCAAATTGAATTGGCGCGCTTTGCTGAGCGTTTGCAGGTTGATGTCGAGATTGACTCGCAATTTAGTCAAGTGGGCTTGCCGGCGTTTTCATTGCAACCCTTGGTTGAAAATGCGATTAAGCATGGTACGTCGCAGCTGCTCGGGATAGGAAAAATACGCCTTTACGCTGAGCCCGCGAGTCGGGGTAATACCTTGCTGCTACACGTTGAAGACAATGCCGGTCTTTTTAATGCCTTGGGAAGAAGCAGTGATGGCATGGGGATGAGCTTGGTGGATCGACGCTTAAAAGCGCAGTTTGGTCCAGAGTACGGTTTGAGCATAGCGCACGTGCCCGAGCAATTTACCCGGATCAGTTTAAGTTTGCCTTTGGTGGTTGATGAATTGTTGGCGGTGGAGGAATTGTGATTCAAGCTTTATTGGTTGATGATGAACCGTTGGCGCGCGATGAGTTGCGCTGTTTACTCGAGGACGCGGGCATTGACGTCGTGGGGGAGGCGAGTAATGCCATCGAGGCGATGCAAATGATTTATCGTTTGCGCCCAGATGTGGTGTTTTTGGATATTCAAATGCCCAGGATTTCTGGCCTGGAATTGGTGGGTATGCTCGACCCCGATAAAATACCGCAGATCGTGTTTGTGACAGCGTTTGACGAACATGCCGTGAAAGCATTTGAAGAGCACGCTTTTGATTATTTGCTGAAACCGGTGCTAGCTAGCCGATTGAATAAAACCTTGGCGCGCTTAAGTAAGCAAAATGGCGCGGCACCGGATTACAATTTAATTGCGCCTCGGCAAGCACTCAGACAATTGCCGTGTCATCGGCATGATCGGATCTTATTATTGCCGCTCGATGAGGTCGATTACGTTGTAGCGCGTTTGTCTGGCGTGTATTTGGTGACGCAAGACGGCACAGAGCATTTTACTGAGCTGACATTAAAGGTGCTGGAAGAAAAAACCGGCTTGCTGCGTTGCCATCGGCAATATCTGGTTCATCCCGAAAAAGTAGCTCAGATTGTTTTGGGTGAGACCGGTGGTGGCGAGGTGATTACGCGGGCTGGACTCAATGTGCCGGTAAGCCGCAGGTTTTTAAAGCCGCTGAAAGCGCAGTTGGGGGTTTTGCTTTAGCCTGAAGTGATGTAAAGAATGCTTTTAAAGGTATATATCGCTAGGCGTTGACTGATAAAATGCTTGGCGATATACCTGCCAATCCCCAATCCCCAATCCCCAATCCCCAATCCCCAATCCCCAATCCCCAATCCCCAATCCCCAATCCCCAATCCCGCCACCGCGCCACCGCTAAAGTAAATATTCACACCGCTTAATTACGCTCATTACCACTCACTGAGTTTGATCGTCACTGGCGGTAAGGGCTGTTTTAGCATTGGCGTGTCATAAACTAATTAATGAGATCGAAATGAACTCAATCAAACAGTGGGGGGTATGGATGGCGGTTGCGCTGGTTGGCGCATTCTCTTTTGCCATGCTGGCCTTATCGCGCGGAGAGCACGTCAACGCAGTTTGGCTGGTGCTGGTCGCTATCTCTTGTTACAGCATTGCCTATCGCTTTTATTCAAAATTTATCGCCGAGCGCGTGTTTGAATTGGATGATCGTCGTTTAACGCCGGCAGTGCGTCGCAATGACGGACTCGATTATGTGCCGACCAATAAGTGGGTGTTGTTTGGTCACCACTTTGCCGCAATTGCTGGTGCTGGTCCTTTGGTGGGGCCAATTTTGGCGGCGCAAATGGGTTTCTTGCCGGGCACAATCTGGATCTTGGTCGGCGTGATGCTGGCGGGTGCGGTGCAAGACTTCTTGATTTTGTTTATTTCGACGCGCCGCGATGGCCGCTCGCTTGGCGAAATGGCGAAGCAAGAGCTCGGTGTAGTGCCAGGCTTTATTGTGATGGTCGGCGCTTTGGGCGTGATGATTATCATCTTGTCGGCTTTGGCTTTGGTGGTGATTAAAGCCTTGGCAGAAAGCCCATGGGGTGTGTTCTCGATTGCGGCAACGATTCCTATCGCCTTGTTTATGGGCGTGTATATGCGCTACCTACGCCCGGGGCGTATTGGTGAGATTTCCATCATTGGTTTTGTGCTGATGATGGCTGCGATCGTGTTCGGTGAAAATATCGCCGCGCATGCTTACTGGGGTCCATTCTTTACCATGACTGGTCCGCAGTTGACTGTGGCCTTAGTGATCTATGGTTTTGTGGCTTCGGCATTGCCAGTTTGGTTGCTATTAGCACCACGCGATTATTTGTCGACATTCTTAAAAATTGGTGTGATTGCTGGTTTGGCCGTGGGGATTATTTTTGCGGCGCCTGAGCTAAAAATGCCTGCTGTGACCCAATTTATTGATGGTTCAGGTCCGGTGTTTTCGGGTTCTTTGTTCCCGTTCTTGTTTATTACCATTGCCTGCGGTGCGATTTCTGGTTTCCATGCCTTGGTTTCATCAGGTACTACGCCAAAGCTGATCGAAAAAGAAAGTCATATGCGCGTGGTTGGTTATGGCTCAATGTTGTGCGAGTCATTCGTTGCCATCATGGCTTTGATCTGCGCTTCGGTGCTTGAGCCTGGCGTGTATTTTGCGATGAATTCGCCGGCGGCTTTAATTGGCACGACGGTGGAGTCGGCTTCAGCGGCAATTAATAGCTGGGGCTTTGTGGTAACGCCTGAGATTTTGACGCAAATGGCCAAAGACGTTGGCGAGCATTCAATCTTGTCACGTGCTGGTGGTGCTCCGACGTTTGCAGTGGGTATGGCGCACATTATTTCCGATATCTTTGGTAGCAAAGCCATGATGTCGTTCTGGTATCACTTTGCCATCTTGTTTGAAGCGCTGTTTATCTTGACTGCAGTGGATGCCGGTACCCGTGCTTGCCGCTTTATGGTGCAAGACACAGTGGGTGTGTTTATTCCAGGCGTGGCAAAAAGCAATTCTTGGGTTGGCAATATGTTGGGTACCGCCGTTGCAGTATCGGGCTGGGGCTTTTTTGTATACCAAGGGGTGACTGATCCATTGGGCGGGATTAATACGCTATGGCCACTGTTTGGTATTGGTAATCAAATGCTCGCATCGATGGCCTTGTTGTTGGGTACGGTCGTGCTGTTTAAGATGAAAAAAGAGCGCTATATCTGGGTGACGTTGTTGCCGACAACTTGGTTGTTTATTACGTCGATGACGGCGGGTTGGCAAAAAATATTCCATGAAAACCCAAAAATTGGTTTCTTGGCACAAGCCAATCGCTTTAAGGGTGCTATTGCGGATGGTACGTTGTTAGCCCCAGCAAAAAGCATTGCCGATATGGAACGCATTGTGTTCAACAATCAAATTAACGCCGGTTTGTGCGCCTTCTTTATGTTGGTGGCGGTGACAATGTTGATTGCAACGATTATTCATGCACGCAAAGCATTTGGCCATGCTAAGCCGACAGTGAATGAAATCGGTGGTGAAGTCAGCGTAGAGGCTGGTCGTGCTTGATTTGAGTTTTTTATTGCCCGCCACCAAAGCACCGGTGGTGAGCGATGAAGTGTTTCAGGATGAGTATGACCGCTACGTGGCCGAACAGCGGTTAACCAATCCGTACGGTGTTTTGATGTCGCCAGAAGACTTTCGCCGCTTTAGTTTGGGCTCTAACTGGTTGACGGGACTGAAAGATACCGCGCAAAAAGTAGTGCAAACTTGTCGTTTAATGGTGGGGATACATGATTATGAATATTATTATGATCATATGCGCCGCCAGCACCCTGGTGCTGAGCCATTAAGTCGAGAAGCATTTTATCGCTATTGTCTTGATGCTCGTTTTCCGGGTGCGGGCAATGTCAATAAGTGCCCTTGTTGATTGATGTAACTTAGAAGTAAATTAATAGACAGCATTTTAAGTTGGAGTCGCTAGGCTTTGACTTGAAGTGCTGTTTTTTTTCGTGCGCAGTTTTTACGCCTGCTGGCATCAATGGGGCTAAGGGTGAGCAATATCGGCTATGTTAAAGCGTGACCTAGCTGGCTTGGGTTTCAAGGTGATTCAGGAGGTGGGCGATGGTCTCAGCATTGGATGTGATGTGGGTAGGGTTGGGGGGCGGTTTGGGCTCGTTGGCGCGTTGGCGGGTGGGGCTTTGGTTTGGCGAGCGTTATCACGGGGTTTTTCCGTGGGGGACTTTGTTGATTAATGTGAGCGGCGCGTTTGTGATTGCCTATCTGTCGATTTTGTTTTCGATTGATTGGCGTGAGCGCTTTGGTACGCCACTCAATGCCGGCGTGTTGACGGGCGCTTTGGGTGGGTTTACCACGTTTAGTAGTATGCAATTGGATGCCGCGAAATTGACCGATTCGGGCCGTGGCAAGATGGCCGTTGTGTATTTGTTATTGTCGGTATTTGCAGGGCTGGTAGCCGCCATATTGGGCGCTTGGCTGGCGCTATTGTCTCGCTAGGAGTGCGCTGTGGCTAATTGGATTATTCTCATTTTTGTCGGCGGCGCTTTTGGCGCGATGTGCCGAGAATTTATCATGCTGTTGATTCCTCCGGTAACTGGCGGTTTTCCATTGGATATTTTTATTGCCAATATGCTGGCCAGTTTTTTGCTGGGCCTTTCTACTAGTTTTCATCGCCGCGTTATGATTCACCATCACGTGCATACCATGGTCGGCACCGGCATTATGGGTGGAATGTCGACGTTTTCTAGTTATATCTATGGCTCATTAACCATGCTTAAAACGCCGGGTGAATGGCTAATGGCCTGCGCGTATTTATTGTTAAGCGTGGTGTTAGGGTTTGCTATGGTGATGCTGGGTTTGTATTTGGCGCAAAAAACGCAAGCAAACAGCGCAATCTAAAACTCATCGAGGTGGTGGTTGGTTGAAAGGGGCGTTGCCTTGGCCGTCGCCGGCCTGTTTTGATGGTGTTGGTAATGTGGTTTTGTTGCTTAAAAGCCGCAATGAAGGCGCAAGCATTGGCGCAGAAGGGCGGGTTTAAGTTGTGGCTTGGGCTGAGGCTGAGTCCGTAGGGTCGTAGATTTGGTTGATGTGTAGTTTGATTTGGCGTGCGAAACGCACTTTGCGATGGTGCTTTTGTTGGGCTGATAAAGGTGACGATGTTGTGTTGCTGATATCGGGTAATAAGTATTTAGTGAGTCTAGTTGTGGTGGCGGAGTCAGGAGTGCTTAAGTTTTTATGGTTTTTGCCGGTGAACGGCTAAAAAAGGTAGCAAAGCGAAGATTGTTGCCGTGTATTTTGCTTGGCTGTCTCTTTTTGGTGTGCCGGCAAAAAAATATAAGCTGGAAGTCTGCAGGAGGCGGTAAACGAACTTAGCGCAGTGGTTTTTGTGTTTGTTTTGGGCTAAGTCGTTGATTTGATTGGTGCGCCCGACAGGAATCGAACCTGTGACCCTCAGTTTCGGAAACTGATCCCGTATCGTGCCAGTAGTACGCATTGGTGTGCAAAAAACACCAAAATGCTTATGTTTTCATGGGTTTTTAATTGCGTTAAATAATTTTAGTGTGCCACAATTCAGTATGAGACCTAAAAACCTGTCGGGGCAATTGTCGGGGCGCTAGCGTGGCAAAAATAGAAGAAATACTCTCTAAAGACTTGCTTGATAAATTATCAACTCAAGACAAGGGGCGTTCACTGAAGGATGGTGGCGGCTTAACAGGTGTCGTTCATGTTGACCGTGGTGGTGGCATTAGTGTCGCATTTACCTACCAATTTCGAGTTGGTAAAAAACGTCGCGAAAAGCGATGCGGAACATGGCCTCTGAAAAGTTTGAGCAAAATTCGTGCTGAGCGTAATCGCCTGCGTAGTTTGGTGTCTTCAGGTGTCGACCCTATTGAGTCGGCAAAAGATGCGTTGATAGATGCTGAGCGCGAAAAGCAAGCGCGTTTAGAGCAAATAAAAGTGGAAGATGCCTTGGCTCAAGCTCAGTTAGTTGCGGCAGCAGAGTTGACTATGGATGATTTGTTTCAATCTTGGGATGCTCACCATGGTGCACAGATTGACCCCAGCTGGCGTGCGACAAGAAGATCTTTATGGCGATGCCACATTTCGCCGTGCATTGGAAAAAAAAAGATAAGTACCGTTACAGCCGGTGAGTTTTTTCGCCATTTTGACCAAATGATTTTGGATGGTAAGGTTGGGTCTGCGCGGAGAGCTTTAACATTTTTAAAGCAAGTTATTTCATGGGGGCTTCAGCGTCAATTAGTGGCTAGTGGTCATGAATTGCTGTCATTGTCGTTGCCTGTGAAATTGAAGGTCGTTAGCGACGACCAGAAAATTGAGAATTTCAATCTTGAGAAATTTATCGCTAAAAATGGCGCTGCAATCATTGGGGAAGATGCTGAGTATGGTAAAGCTGGACGAGCAATTCATTTTAATGAATTGACTATTTTATTGTCCAGCAGACTGCCTAGCTCAATGCAGGCGATTACTGGAAAATGTATTATTCGATTTATGCTGGCAACGGGTATACGTGCTTCTGAGGCGGTTAAAATGCGTTGGGCATGGATATCGAGAGAGGAGTGTTTAATTGTATTTCCTGCTGGAGCAATGAAGGCACGTAAGCGACACGATGTTCATCTATCGCCATTTGCATTAAAGCAGTTAGAAATAATGTCAGAACTTCGCATTAATGATTTCGTGTTTCCTGCCCCGATTAAAGAAAATTCATCGGTGTTGCGTGGCAATGTGGGTAGTGATATCACGACACGACAATTTTATTGTGAAGATGGGGAGTCTGATGAACAATATCGAAAACGTCTTGAGGTACGCTTAAAAAATCATCGTTCTAGAAAAGAGGCCACGTTATATAACCTGCCTAATGGAAAATGGACGTTATATGACTTGCGACGTACAGTGGCTACTAGATTGTGCGAGTTAATTGGTGAGGATTGGGGGGTGGTTGAGCGTATTTTGGCGCACGCACCTGCAAATACTAATTCAGTAACACCCAAATATGCGCGCTTTGCCAGTTGGAATAACCGTTGCTGGGCGTTAAATATTTTGGGCGATGCATTAATGCTTTGTGAAGCTGGTGATGATTCTCGAGTTAATAATTTTGTTTTAGAATGTCAAAAACGAGCGCCACAAATTGCATCTAGATGATGTAGCTTAAGAAAGCTTGCGGTGATTTAATGCTTATAAGTGGGTTGACTCCAGGTAGTTTGAATGTAAAAAACAACAAGCCTATTTAAATCATGTGCTTGCGTTGCCATCATTCAAGCTGAGTGAGGCGACCGTACTTATTTATTTAAAACTAATTTTTAGTTAGCTCGTTTTGATTCAAGCCATTCGCTTAAATCATTTATATTAAATAGCGTTTTTCGTCCTAACTTTAGGCGTCGTGGAAATGTAGGGTCATTAGTTGCGAAGCGGTGTACCCCACGAATGCTAATTCCTAGTAAGCTAGCTGTTTCATAAATAGAGTAATTTTTTTTCATGTTTTTATTCGTATATATTATTCAGAATTGTTGGCATAAAAAAACCGCCAGAGTAGGCGGTTTCTTTGTTGATTTAAGTCATCTATGTGTCGAGTTAACTACTCATACACTGCGCTTAGTTTTTAGCCATGATTCGATTTCATCTAAATACCAAAATTTAATTCGACCAATTTTGTAGTGTTTGGGAAAGGTCGGGTCATTCTTCACTCTGCGGTCTAACGTATCTGCACTCATACTTAAAAATTTTGCGGTTTCTTTTCTCTTCATGTTTTTTCTCATTTTATTTTCCCATAAAAAAACCCACCTAGGGTGGGGTTGGTAAGCTTGAGTTCACAGCGCAGAAAATGAAAAAACCCGCTCGCGGCGGGTCATTATGTTAAGTATGTAATGCTAATGGTTTTTATTGCTAATTGCGTTATATGTAAATCAATTGATAAAGTAATTGTTTTTAACTTTATCAATTATTTCCTGAATGGTTTGTACTGGTATGGGGTCGGGTTTCGATTGAATCGATTTTGATGCTGCTGTATAGCGACTCATTTCATTGATTCTTAAAGCTTGTCGCTCTAGTGTGATGACCACTTTAAGCGCGCTCATCAAGTCACGTGCCACCCTAGCATGGTCAGCTAGATTGATTGCGCGCTCAATGGCGAGTTTTTGATAGATTTGCCGCGTATTTTCATCATAGTCATCATTGAATGCCAATTCGAGCAACTCTGTTAAGCTTAGCGAGCAGTTTGGTCGTAATTCATGCATTAGTTTGTTCACCACTTCACGCGCTTTGGCGATGTCTTGCCGATGGGTGCGCATTATGTTGATGATGGTTTGACCCGATACGCTTAAAGCGTCTTGCTCGCCATCATCGGCACATGTGGACGCACTATCTCCTCGCGCGCGTAGGGTTTGCGTCAGCAAGGACTGAACGCCGTGATTACTGAACGCAGCACCATTGTCTTGCTGGGTTTTGCGTCGTTCACGTTCTTTGTGCTCATCACCAATATCAATCAACATTGAATTTTGAGCCGTCGCCAATACGCGCGGGACGAGATTGCGTTGCCAGCCTTCTAAAGAAGCTTTGCGCCGAACGGTGATGTCAGCAATATTTGCACCTGATGCAATCGCTCGAATCGACAATATTCCGGCGATAAAATCACGCTCTATCGAGTTCCAGTCAATTGCATGGCCTGCACGGTCATTGCGGTAGCGTTCGCTATCTGGCTTTGCATTTGTGCCATGTTTTACTGGCTGCTGACTAGATTTACTCGTCATATTTATTTCCTCTCGACATAAAAAAACCGCCGAAGTGGCGGTTTGATGTTGCGCGGTTGTTTGTGTATTCTCTATGTGTTTTGTTGCCAAATGATTCAAGTCATCGACATGGCATGCTTGAATAAAATCAACCTCCCTATCTAACTCGCGGTCATTGAGAGGTTTAAGTCTATGTTTAGTGGGCAATGGCATTAAATCGTGATGGTTAATCTTTGAACGCCCATACAATCGTCGACCATGGGTAGGTATTTTGGTTTCTACTTTTGCGATGTAGCTCGCATGCCACTTTGCCTCCTGATAACCCTCTACGGTCTTTAAATCGTGTACTTTTGTTGAGCCCGCGTCCTTGCTAAGGTGGAAACTATCTAGCCAGCCAGTTTTTTTCAAATCAGTGCATATCGCATAAAACTTAGCTAACGTATGCACGGATTTATCCAAAATACATATCGCATGATAATGCTCATAGTCACATTCAACCCCTTCATAATCGTGCGACCTAATCTCATGGCACCAGACATAGTGCATTCTCGCCCCTTTCCGTAACATGCGCCCTGACAAGGTTTTCATGACCTTCGATATGCTTTCATTATTGAGGGTTGTAAACCGAACCACAATCGCGATAGGTCGCTTAGATGTTGCCAATCCTTCATTGAATACTTGCTCAATGGCTTGCCAGATTGGTTTAAAAACTTGTCGAAATTTCTTTGCGCTCGACGCGACCGAGGTGATTTCATTTCGGACTTTCATCCGTGGATTTTTGGGGTCGGGTGTATCACAAGCTAAACCAGAAGCTAAACCACTAGGTTTAAACCCCTTTTTGCTAGGGCTATTCAAACCCTTGCAGCGCTTGGGATGAATAGACTTTACATTTTGGGTTTGGTGAGCAAGTTGTGTCATTCAAATTTACCAAAAAAAAATGGCAACCCAAAGGTCGCCTTAGTGCTACTGGTTACTCGTAATTACCCGAAAATTTAATGACTACTTTGGTTTCCAGTTAGTGCTCGTCACAGTGAAATACGACGCCAAAACGGGCTTATGTTTTTTCCACTGGTAGGCCGATAATCTTGTGATTTGCTGCAAGATTTTGTCGTTATTCGGAATGCCGCCATTAATTCGGCTGGCCGTTAGTAGCAAGTAATAAGCCCCAATCTGCTCGGTTGAAAGCCCCCATGTGTTAATCAGACTGTCTTGTAGCATTTCCATAAGTTGCTCCCAAAAAAAAGCCCCACCAAGAAAGCAGGGCTAGAAACGAAAAAACCCGCAAAAGCGGGCTTGGCGGATAACGATTATTATGAGTTCTGGATGAGGTTGATCCCCAACTATAGCAAAATCTTACATTTGGCATATCAAGCTCGTCAACTTAGTTAATAAATTCCGTTGTATTTTTGATTAAATTTTAACCAAAAGATATTGAAGCCACGTCTTCAGCAATCAAAACAAAGATTGCTGTGATGAGCGTATGGAGTGTGACCGAATTTGCGGTAAGGCATGCGTGCGCATCAACTCAGCTGGGTAATTCTTCAAAAACGCTTTCGCCAGCTCAGGGTTTTTGCAATCCAACCACGCGTCATAGTCGGCTTCGGGGATGATGACTAGGTTTCGCTTTTCATCGTTTGGCTTGTGCATTCGCTTCATGAGCGGGTGTTCGTCAGCGTTGATAGTGATTTGCGTGAACGAATAGCTGCGTCGGCCATTCTCTTCTTCCCATGCGCGCCACAATCCCGCCACCGCAAACGGTGCATCATTGAGCAAGCTGATTTGATGTCTTACCGCTTTGCCTGATTCATAGCACGGCTCAAAAAAGCCCAGCATTGGCACCAGACAAAGCTGGCTGCGTTGCCATGCTGCTTGATAGCTTTTGAGTTGGCCTATGGTTTCGGCGCGGGCGTTCATAGTGCTGTAGCGCGCACCTTGCGGTAGTTTGGCTTTGGGCAAAAAACCGTAGTTCGCGACCACAGCTTGTCGGCCTTGGCGACCATGCACAATCATCGGCGCAGCGTAGTCTTGCCACACTTCATCGGGCCAGTCGGCCTTGGGTTCAATCGCGGCAAATTGGCTAAGCACTAACCGTTTAGGAATTGGAATGTAATTTACGCACATAGAAAAGAACGTTCGTTCTATAATATTCTGATTCAGATGGTTTCAGGATAACTCATGTCATTGCATTTGCACCCGCCAATCCCCGCTGCACTTGAAGCAAAGTCACTCTATTTGCCCGTTATGGGTGTTTCAGTTTCGGCGGGATTTCCGTCGCCAGCCGAAGATTGGGCCGAAGAGCGCGTCGATTTGAATCAGCGTTATGTGCAGCATCCCGAGGCAACCTTTTACTTTACGGTTGCAGGTGACAGCATGGTCAGCAGTCTGGCCGAGCGCTCCATCCCTGATGGTGCAACGCTGATTGTTGACCGTGCCTTGAGCGCCAAGCACGACGATATTGTTGTGGCAGTGATTGATGGCGATTTTACCGTGAAGCGCTTGTACTGCCGTGGCGCACGCTTGGCGTTGATTGCTGAAAATCCAGTCTATCCGCCGATTGTATTGGGCGAAGAGCAAGAGCTATCAATTTGGGGCGTAGTGACGGCGTGGATAGCGAGGCCGCGATGATTGCCTTGGTTGATGTGAATAATTTCTATGTATCGTGCCAGCGGGTATTTGAGCCCAAGCTGATGGGTAAGCCTGTGGTGGTGCTCTCGAATAATGATGGCTGTGTGGTGGCGCGCAGCAGCGAAGCCAAAGCACTGGGCATCAAAATGGCAGCACCGTGGCATCAACTGCGTGACTTTGCGCAGCAAGAAGGCATCATCGCCCGTAGCAGCAATTACGCGCTGTATGCCGATATGAGCCATCGGGTAATGACCATACTCAGCCGCTTTAGCCCGAACCAAGAGATTTATAGCATCGACGAATGCTTTTTGAGTTTTGACGGCTTGCTGCAAGACCATACCGAGCTGGCGCAAGACATTCGCCGCACCGTATTGCAATGGACGGGCTTACCCGTGTGCGTTGGCATTGCGCCAACCAAAACGCTCGCCAAACTTGCTAATCACATCGCCAAGAAACAAGCGCCATTCAATGGTGTGTGTGCATGGCAGCAACTCAACCCCAACCAACAAGACGCGCAAATGCAGGCTTTGCCAGTGGGTGATGTATGGGGTATTGGCCGCCGAATATCAGAGCGCATGGCGCAAGAAGGGATACATACCATCGCAGATTTAAGGGCCAGCAATGCTGACCAGATACGGCAACGCCACAGCATTGTCGTGCAACGCACCGTACACGAACTACGCGGCATACCGAGTATTGAACTGGAAGAATCGACGCCCGACAAACAGCAAATACTGTGTTCACGTAGCTTTGGCCAAGAGATTTATACCGAGCAAGAATTAGGTGAAGCCATCAGCACCTACATCGCTCGTGCCGCTGAAAAACTACGTCAACAAGGCTCACTCGCAGGCAGTTTGGCGGTGTTTATACGCACCAACCCGTTTCGCCCCAAAGACCCACAATACAGTCAGCACATCCTCGTCCCGCTCACGCAAGCCAGTGACGATACGCTACTACTGACCCGCGCCGCGCTATGGGTGCTCAAACGTATTTATCGAACGGGCTTTGCCTATGCCAAAGCAGGCGTAATGCTGTGTGACCTGCAGCCAAGAACGGCAGTCCAAGGCCATCTATTTCTGCAAACCGCCGACCCAATCAAACGTGCGGCACTCAATAAAGTGATGGACGACATCAATCGCCAATGGGGAAGAGGCTCAATCCGCGTTGCCAGTGCGGGATTTAATCACGGCTGGAAAATGCGGCAGAACACCTTATCGCCGTATTGGACTACACGGTGGGCGGATTTGCCGATTGTTAGATAGAGACGAAGAATATGGAGTGCCCCTTCATGCGGCCTAGCGATTAAACTGAGGGGCTGGTCGGGGATGGGTGATGATCGTTTGATAATGTTTCACAAAAGAGGGGGACTACGTTCCCCATTTGCCTAAAAGAGCCACAAGACCGGTGATTGAACCAAATTAGTCCACTAAGAGCGGTGATATAAGGGATGCGCCGTGCCTAACGTTCTGACCGATATTTCTCCTCCTCGCGTATGGCTAAACGAACCTTTGTCTCTCCGGGGAGTTATAAAAAAAGGTGGTGACCGTTCAATCCACTTCGCTGGTAATCAGCGGATAAAACATGGTCCTCGAACATTAACGGGGTAGAAATGCGAAGTTTGCGAGCTCGTTCCAAGATTTGTCGCGAATGAAAGCTGGCTTCGTCCTCTTCAAGTGACATGTAGTCGAACTGCCAATTACTGTCTTCCCAAAGGTCTGCTGCATCTCCACCATTTTTGATGATGCGACGGCGCTCTATATTAACTTCGCGATCCATATAAATATCGAACAAAAATATCGAACAAGTCGTAGGCGAACACCTTCCGATATTGGTGTACGTTGAATTAGCAGGTAAATATTCATCTTTTGCCAGTGAAAGCCTGTTTTGTGGTGAGTAGTAATTTAGTTGATTGCCGAAAACCCTAATTATGTCACATGAATGCTGAATGTAGGATGGCCCGCCTTGTAATTAATATTTCAGGATTTGTCAGGATTGATGCGGACTATTTGCACAACTTCTTTTGTTAGTAAGAGTGTGTTTGTGCTTGTTAACGTATTGTTTGTGGTTGATATATTCGTGCTTCACTATTTTAGTGCGCCATTCTAGAGGTTATAAACTATATGCCATTACCACTCATTCTTTGGGGCGCTGCTGCTCTTCTTGCCGGTACAGGCGTTGTAAAGGGCGTTGGTGCGATGAGTGATTTCGATGATGCCAAAAATATCGGTAAATCTGCTGAAAGTCGTTATAAAGAAGCCGAATCTGATTTAGATAGTCAACGAAAAAAAACAAATGCTGCGTTCGAAAAATTAGGCCAGATCAAACTTTCAGTTTTTACTACCCAAATTAAACACCTTGTTCAGGCGATTAAAAACTCAGGGAAAAACGCTCAATCCACGTTAAGCCAATTTGACCAAAGCTTTTCCGTTGAGAGCCTAAAAGAAATGGAAGCCTTAGTTCTTAAATCGTTAGAAATAGAACATGGCATTGCATCAGGAGCTGTGACAGGGGTTCTTGCCGGGCTAGGTGCTTATAGTGGCGTTGGCACGTTGGCAGCAGCATCAACAGGCGCAGCTATTTCAGGTTTAAGTGGAGTGGCTGCTACTAATGCGACACTGGCTTGGTTAGGTGGAGGGTCACTTGCAACAGGTGGCTTCGGGATGGCCGGTGGTGCACTAGCCTTAGGTGGTATTGTGCTGGGTCCTGCACTAGCTATCGGTGGGTTTATGATGGCGAGTAAGGCTGAAGAAGCCCTAACTAAAGCAAAAAAATATGAAGCTGATGTAGATATTGCAATTGAACAAATGAAATCAACGGAAATTATCTTAGTGGCTCTAAGCGATAACGCAAAAGAAATGGCCAGTGCTTTAGTTGAAACAGCGCGAAGATTTGAATCCATAAAAGTAAATAATAATCAAAACCCTGTGGCATTTGAACAGATGTGTATGCTAGGAAAGGGGCTTAAGGCTATTGCGGATACACCGATTATGGAAAGTGACGGCACAGCCAGCAAGCACATTAAAGCCAAAATTGCAGGGTTTTTAGTTATTTAATTGGAGATGTCTGAGATGCTTAAGAATTTCACAAATAAGATACCTAGTGTCGCAAAGGCGATTCCGATCCCTTCAACTGCGGCCATGGATGCCTTTAATAATTTAGTTGATGCGTGGAAAGATTGCAATAACACTGCGGAGATTGAAAAAACTAAACGTGAAAATATTAAATCGTGGCGTGATACTAATATCAAAGCTATTGAAGAAAACTCAGCTATTTTAAAGCTCTACTTAGAAAAATCCTTTCAGGAGCGTGCTAGTACGATACAAGGGACGTTTGAACGTTTAGATCAGGCGTTGGTTGAAGGAAATTCAGAAGTGGTCGGCTTAATGATGAATTCAATCGTTGCGATTGTTAAAGAATCACCCTTAGCTCAAGCACGACAAGTCATTGCCGACATGAATAATCCTAATGTCAGCACGATTGACATATGAACGATGCATTCCCATGTTCAGGCTGCGGCGCTTGTTGCAAGTCTATTCGGCTCTCTGAATTAACAGTGGAGTTGGACCGAGGAGATGGCGTGTGCAGGCATTTAGATTGCGTTCAAAATTTCTGCACTATTTATGACTCTCGTCCTGATATTTGTAATATTCAACGCACTTATCAACAGCATTACAAACTTAATTTAAGTTGGTCAAAGTTTGTAGCATTAAATCTACTTGCTTGTGAAGAGTTGCTTAACCGGCAAATAGCCATTTCTTCTTTTGTACCAAACGTCAATTGAATGGATTTAACTGCTTAATTATCATTTGCTCAGGCCATCAGTTTTTTCTCCAGAGAAAGAAGATGCAAGCGTTTGCTGTCATCAACGCGATCAAGTTGAATTGGTTTGATTCAAACATAATTACGCTTGCAAAAACAAATACGATTCACCTTTAAATTTAATAAAGACTTGATTCTTTGTACATAGCATCATTGCAAGGTTGCCATAATTAACGCATGCAAAACCTAATAGAACTAATTAAAGGGGTTCAGGGATTACCTGCCACTGTAATGCAAGAGCCAAATTTCTTTTCAATTGGCGGAACTGGATATTTTGAAAATCCAACTTCGGATTTATTAGCTATTTTCATGGGTGGGCAGGGCGGGACGCCAACTTGGCTAGCTAAAGCTTTAGTTTATTGTCTCGTAGACCAAGGTCATTTTTCACAAGACGCTTTTGACTTGTGTGAGTGGAATGAGCTTTTTGTGGAGCGGGAAGTTTCAATTAATGACGAACTGACTGATACCTATAAACGGTTAGATTTACTTGTGACAGGTGCCGCATTTGTTCTTGGTATTGAACACAAGGTCTACGCCAGTGCCGCCGCAAATCCTTTTGATGTCTACGACCAGCTTTTGCAGAGTAGGTCAGAGGGAAAGACGATTATTAAGTGTGTGTTACGCCCAAGTAAATATGCTGCAGATATACGTGGTGACTGGCCTGTGGTGAGTTACGACGAATTAATTGTAAAAGCAAAACTGTTTTATGGTTCGGATATTGCCTTTACTCCAATTAGCAAATGGCAGTTTTTTTATACAGAATTTTTGCAGCATCTGTATGGATTAGCACACCCAGAAAATGAGAACCCTATGGATAAGCAGTCTTTCGACTTTGTAATTCAACATTTTATTACGCTGCGTAAAGGTCGTAATCTGCTGGATGACTTTGAAAAACAACTGCTTCATCAGGGTAGTGCTACTGTAAGTAAAGTATTGCAAGAGCTTGGTGTAGAAACAAATATTGTTACCCGCTCCCATACTTGGGGAGAAGCCAAAGCACTGCGTTTTCGACCAGAGTGCTGGGGCGGAGAGTCTGATGTCGTTCTTGCTTTTTACGGCAATGAAGATGATGCAGAACAACCCATTAATTTTTATATTCGTGCGTATATCAAAAAAGGGTCTGAGAAAGTAGATTTCGATACTATTAGTAAAGAACTGTCGCATAGGACGGCAAAAAAATTGGATCTGTGGGAAGATGACAAAAACGTGGAGTCAAATCATTGCTGGCAAGAACGTGATGGAAAATATTTATGCTTTGGAGCTTATGCTAAAGACCGTACTTTAGAGGGCACCCTACAAGCATTGGCATCTCTGACTAAATGGCTACAGCTCAATGCATATAGCACCGTTGAGCTTGCTTAAGTTGGTGACTGAGACTCAGCGTTAATATTTTATTCAGAGCTTAGGCGGAGTGTCTGCAAATTAGGGTATACAAACGCTTGTTCGTGGAACGATTAGTGTGATACGCCAACTGCAATTTGCTGATCTTCATTAGTTTAATCTGTGAGATTTATTGACCTTCTTGAATTTTATCCTTCACCCGCTTAATCGTTCCGCGCCCACACCCCAGTAAATCTTGAATCGCACTCCACGATTTCCCCTCTGCCAGCAGGCAAGCAATTTTGCGGTGCAGCTCAGCATCTTTTGGACGACCTGCGTATAGACCTTGTGCTTTAGCTTTGGCAACTCCCTCGGCTTGACGGCGGCGTCGGTCGTCGTAATCTTTGCGTGCAATCGCGGCGAGCATGTCGAGCAGCATATTGTTAATCGCTGCCAGCATCAGCGCGGTGAAGCCATCGCCATCTTTCAGCATGCTGTGACTGGTCGGCAAATCCAGCGCCACAATTCGCACACCTTTGTCGCCAATCATCTGCCGCAGCGTGAGCCAGTCTGAGTTTTTCATCCGACTGAGGCGGTCGACCTGCTCAACAAGTAATACATCGCCGTGACTTGCATCATTCAAGAGTCGCATTAACTCGGGGCGGTCGAGTTTGGTGCCGCTTTCATTCTCTATGTAATAACTGGCAATACGTAAATTATGTTCAGCGGCAAACGCATCAAGTTGCTGGCGCGCACGACTGGCATCTTGCTCTTTGGTACTGGCACGCAGGTAGGCTCGAACAAACATGGTGACACCCCATCAAAAGTTCCGTTTATGTGGTTTCAATATAGGTAGTGCCGTTTGAGTGGTAAACGACTATTTTGGAACTGGATGATAAGCGGTTTTGTGTGGTTTCGGTGAGGTGTACCTTATTGGCACTGGTGAATTGATGTAGTGCCGACTACAAAATTTGTGCGTGTCGGGTTTAACTTTACCGTTGATAAGTAGGGCAGGGGATGTTGTGGTAGTTGCAAAATCTTGCCTTTACAGAGAAAACAATAATACGCGGGTGATACATCAGCGATGCAATTGGCGTCGCAACTCATCCAACAACCTATAAATGTGTTTGATAAGCCACGTGTGATATTCCAAGGTTTCCCCAACCCCTTAGGTACGTAACAAATTTTATCTTCGACACACAACAAAACTTTCGTTTAGTAAAACGCACGCAAAGAACTGTAATTTAAAAAAAGAACATCAACCAACAACGTTCGTAATTTTAAACGTTGAATTTGTCAGCTATTACTTTGAGGAGTAGAGTAAGTCGAAAACACTACAAGCACGCCCAACCAAACGCCACAAAGCAGAAAGCCCGCTTGCGCGGGCTTGGGTACAGATAATTAAATCTTTATTGTAGTAACGGCTCTCACCCCGGAAAACTACTACGGGATGACAATAGCACAAGGGGTTTTTATGCAGCAAGCAGTTTCATACGATTTAGGTCTAGATATTGGGATTGCATCAGTAGGTTGGTGTGTTTTAGGCGAGCGTCACATTATTGACCTTGGCGTGCGTGCATTTGATAAAGCAGAAACCCCAGATGGCGAATCGCTCAACACCGCCCGGCGCACCGCTCGCCTCTTACGTCGTAGATTGCGTCGTCGAGCATGGCGATTACTCAAGTTGTCTCGATTGCTAAAGCGTGAAGGCTTGATTACCGATAGTCGACTTTTTCTACAACAAACTCCAATTACACAGTCGTTATGGAAGCTACGAGCTGAAGCACTAGACCGTCAGCTCAACACAGAAGAATGGGCGCGAGTTATTTATCACATTTGCAAACATCGGGGCTTTTGGTTTGCTAGCAAAGCAGATGCAGAAGGTTCAGAGGGCGGAAAGGTAAAACAAGGGCTAGAACGCACACGTAATTTGATGAGGGAGCATGGGTATCGCAGCGCGGCAGAAATGATGCTGGCACAATTCCCCAATAATCAACGGAACAAACGCGGCGACTATGGACAGTCACTAAGTAGAGAACTACTAGCTGATGAATTGCACTCTTTATTCGAAAAGCAGCGTGAATTTGGTAACCCGCACACTAACGATGACTTTAAAGATGCAATATTGAATACAAAAACAGGTTTGTTGTGGCAACAAAAGCCAGCACTCTCGGGTAAAGAAATGCTCGAACGTATTGGGTTCTGCACTTTTGAAAGAAAGAAAAGTGGAAAGAATAAAGATGAGTACCGCGCAGCAAAACATACATGGTCTGCGGAGCGGTTTGTTTGGCTTACACGCTTAAATAATCTTCGCATTAACATCAATGGTGAAAGCCGTCCACTGAGCGAAGTTGAACGTAAAGCCGTAATAGACCTACCCTACGAAAAAGCAAAACTCACTCATAAGCAACTAAAAGCTCATCTAATTAAACTCGGTCCCTGGCCAGAGGCCGTACGTTTTACTGGGCTCAACTACCGAGATAACAGCAAAGACCCTGAAGAATCTAAACTGATTGAATTAACCGGTTGGCACACACTTCGCACAACCTTAGAGAAGGCGGGGTTAAAAACTGAATGGCAAGGCATTGCCACTCAGCCCTTACTTATTAATGCGATTACATCAATACTCAGCATCTACAAAACAGATGAAGAAATTCAGCGTGAATTAACCGCCTGCAATTTAACGCCTGCCGTTATCAATTCACTACTTGCCATCAGTTTTAGTGATTTTATTCGCCTGTCGTTAAAAGCGCTTGATGGCATTTTGCCGGGAATGGAACGTGGCCAACGATATGACGAAGCCTGCTTAGCTGCTGGGTATCACCATAGCGTATTAGTAGAAAATTCGGCTAGCCGCTTTTTGCCAGCATTTGACGAAGACGCTCCGAACAACCCCGTTGTGAAACGAGCGTTAAATCAAACTCGAAAAGTCGTAAATGCCATTATTCGTCAATATGGAGCGCCTCAGAGAGTTCATATCGAAATGGCACGTGACTTATCACGACCATTAGATGAGCGATATAAAATCGAAAAGGCGCAGAGCGAATTTGCAGAACGAAATGAGAAAGACCGTGAACGCTTTAGTGAAGCTTTTGGTCGACGCCCTACCGGGCGTGAATTTGAAAAATGGCAACTGTATCAAGAACAAGACGGTAAATGTGCTTATAGTCTTTCTCCACTCGACCTGAATCGCTTAATTGATGATGCCAATTACGCCGAAGTTGACCATGCGTTACCGTATTCTCGCAGCTTTGATGATAGTAAAAATAATAAAGTACTCGCCTTAACGCGTGAAAATAGAGACAAAGCGAATCGTACGCCATTCGAATATCTAGATGGTGCAAGTGATAGTGAGCGCTGGCAGCGTTATGCAGCTGCTGTGAATAGCAATAAAAAATATCGCCAAGCAAAACGTGACCGATTATTGCGACAACAATTTGGCAAAGATGAAGCTAGCGGCTTCATCGAGCGCAACTTAAATGACACTCGCTACATTTGCAAATATTTCAAAAACTTTGTGGAACAACACTTAAAGCTTGCTAGTGATGCCAAGCGTTGTATCGTGGTCAGCGGCCAGCTAACCAGCTTCCTGCGGGCTCGTTGGGGTTTAGCCAAATTACGCGAAGGCAGTGACCGCCATCATGCGGTCGATGCTGCGGTGGTTGCTGCTTGCAGTGCTGGTATGGTGAAACGGTTATCTGATTATGCTCGTCGCAAAGAAACGCTAAATGCCAAAGATGGACTGATTGACTTAGAAACTGGAGAGGTAGCCAATTTAGCAATGTGGCGACAACTTGAGCAGCACTTTCCACGTCCTTGGGAACATTTTGAAATGGAGCTAAGCCTTCGAGCAGGTTTAGACCGCAGTACGGGTAAAGTGAATAACACTCTCAGTTTGGAATTAACTCGAGAGGCCCTAGCCGCATTAGGCTACGACGAGACGATGCTTAGCTCGATACGTCCCTTGTTTGTTTCTCGCGCACCGCAACGACGCAATAGTGGCGCTGCACATAAAGATACGATATATGCGCAGCGCCCCATGCCAGCACAACCAAATCGTGTGACACAAAAAATTGCTCTGAGTGCATTAAAACTGAGCGATTTAGACCTAGACCCTGAGCGTTGTGGACTCATTGAGCCTCATCGAAATGTCGCGCTTTATACCGCTCTACGCGAACGACTCGAAGCTTTTGGTGGGAAAGCCGACAAAGCGTTTGCAACTCCGTTTTACAAACCAACACGCGATGGTAGCCAAGGCCCTATCGTTCGAACTGTGACCAAGGTGATTGATAACCTATCTGGTATCGCGCTGCGCGGTGGAATTGCGAAGAATGACAGCATGTTGCGAGTCGATGTATTTACTAAAGCGGGCAAATTTCATCTTGTCCCGATATATGTTCAACATCGAATTATCAAAAATGTAAAAGACTTACCTAATCGTGCAATTGTCGCTGCTAAGGAAGAAAGTGATTGGACCCAGATTGATGATACGTTTTCATTTTGTTTTTCATTACATCCAAACGACTTGGTACGAATTCAACTTAAAGGCAAACCAGCTATTGAAGGTTATTATTCGGGCTGTGACCGTGCAACTGGCGGTGTTAATTTATGGGTGCACGATAGAAACCAAGCAATAGGTAAAGATGGGCTGATTCGGGGTGTTGGCGTAAAAGTTGCACTTTCAGTTGATAAATTTAACGTAAACGTTCTTGGTCAAGTATATCTAAATCAAGCTGGGTCTCGCCGTGGCTTGGCGTAGCATACTCATTAGTCAGCCTGCAAGATTGGCGGTAAAAAATCGCCAACTCTTGCTGGAACAAGATATGGGACTCAGCGCCACTATTCCGCTTGAAGATATTGCGGTCGTAGTACTTGAAACGCCGCAAGCCACCATTACTAGTGCGCTATTGGCAGAACTAGCTGCACATGATGTGGCGGTGATTACGTGTGATGAAACTCATCATCCGAATGGTGTACTACTTCCTTACTTACCACATAGTCGTGCATTCAAAGTGATGCAACAACAATTAGCACTCACATTGCCACAAAAAAAACGTGCTTGGCAGGGGGTGATACAGCAAAAAATCCGCAACCAAGCATTCTGTCTTGATGTTTTCAAACCGCAGGCTGGGCGCTTTTTACGCGACCAAGCAGAGCGAGTGCGTTCCGGTGACCCAGATAATCGCGAGGCAAGTTCTGCTCGCTATTATTTTATTGAATTATTTGGCGACGAATTTACAAGAGATAAGCCCTGTTGGCAAAACAGCGCTCTTAATTATGGATACGCCATTTTTCGCGCAGCAATCGCTCGTAGTCTAGTTTGTTATGGTTTTTTACCCGCCTTTGGTTTACAGCACCACAACCAGCTCAACACTTTTAATTTAGCAGATGATTTTATCGAACCATTACGACCCGTCGTCGATGTCTGGGTACGTCAGCAAAATACGACAAGCAGCGAATTGAGTAGTACAGATAAAGCCGCGCTAATCCAACTGCTATATACCGATGTCAATATGCCTTATGGGGCAATGAATGTACTTAGCGCTATTGACCACATGGCGCAATGTTTTGGCCGTTTTTGCAGTACTGGTGACCTTAATGAGCTCGCTTGGCCAAAGCTAGCTTAATGCTTTCTTCATCTCGAGGTGGCATGGATGAGTCAAGTTACAAGGCGATTTATGCGTCTACTAGTATTTTTTGATTTGCCGACCATAACCAAAGCTGATAAACGAGCCTATACCTTGTTTCGCCGCTTTTTATTGCAAGATGGCTACGATATGTTGCAGTGGTCAGTGTATTCGCGCATCGTCAACGGAGAGGATGATGTCAAAAAACACCAGCAGCGTCTTGTTGCAAATTTACCAAAAAAGGGTTCAATCCGCTGTATGAAAGTAAGTGAAAAACAATATGTTGCGATGGAAATTCTGGTTGGAACAGTCACTACTCAAGAAGAAAAAGTGAGTTTGCAGCAAGTTTTAGTGTTTTAAATTTGCTATTTTTAATCCGGAATATAACAAATAACCCCATAAAATCATGGGGTTATTTGTTATGGATTGTAGCTTTCCGGGGTGAGAGCGGGAACTACAACCGCGACGACGGCCGTTGCCGGTGCTGCTTTATTGTAGCTTTCCGGGGTGAGAGCGGGAACTACAACTTCTTCTGTTCATTGAGTCCAACATTAGCCATTGTAGCTTTCCGGGGTGAGAGCGGGAACTACAACTTCTCTAGCAGAGAGCATTCAACTAAAACGATTGTAGCTTTCCGGGGTGAGAGCGGGAACTACAACCAAGGACGTGTCACTAGGCCAGCGTATGCAATTGTAGCTTTCCGGGGTGAGAGCGGGAACTACAACCCGTGAGCTTGGTAGGGTTAGCAACAAAGTATTGTAGCTTTCCGGGGTGAGAGCGGGAACTACAACATTCAAAGAGCAAGACGCTTTGCTGCAAATATTGTCGCTTTCCGGGGTGAGAGCGGGAACTACAACAGGTAACGTGCCGTATAACGCATATCTGGATTGTAGCTTTCCGGGGTGAGAGCGGGAACTACAACAGGGCTTGGGTTGCGGCAAAGCGGTAGGTGATTGTAGCTTTCCGGGGTGAGAGCGGGAACTACAACGAATCGTCACAGCTTCCGTGCCAAAGCACAATTGTAGCTTTCCGGGGTGAGAGCGGGAACTACAACTCCATTAGGGCATAAGCATCTGGCGTACTTATTGTAGCTTTCCGGGGTGAGAGCGGGAACTACAACCGCGTTTGCACAAAGCAACCAATTCCGAATATTGTAGCTTTCCGGGGTGAGAGCGGGAACTACAACTTGGCGAATTAAACCAAGGCAAACACCTGAATTGTAGCTTTCCGGGGTGAGAGCGGGAACTACAACCCGGCGCACCGACTCCTCAATACCCGACCAATTGTAGCTTTCCGGGGTGAGAGCGGGAACTACAACTGCTTATGGTGCGGCCCGAGGCCATTTGGTATTGTAGCTTTCCGGGGTGAGAGCGGGAACTACAACTCATCAATCCACACACCGGCATGAGTTAGTATTGTAGCTTTCCGGGGTGAGAGCGGGAACTACAACGGGATTGCCGACTGATAGCGAGCGCCCCTTATTGTAGCTTTCCGGGGTGAGAGCGGGAACTACAACATGGTCTGTAGTGCCGCGACTCGCGCTATTATTGTAGCTTTCCGGGGTGAGAGCGGGAACTACAACGGTGTGGGCGGTGACGTGTTTTGGGTTAAATTGTAGCTTTCCGGGGTGAGAGCGGGAACTACAACGGACCAAGCCAGCACGGCGACCGCCTCTATTGTAGCTTTCCGGGGTGAGAGCGGGAACTACAACGGCAGCATATTAGCCCCCCGAGTAAGTGAAATTGTAGCTTTCCGGGGTGAGAGCGGGAACTACAACTACGCATGAACTCGGCCAGCTGCTCGTATTATTGTAGCTTTCCGGGGTGAGAGCGGGAACTACAACCAATCCGACATGCAGCGTGGCTTGCACTTTATTGTAGCTTTCCGGGGTGAGAGCGGGAACTACAACTCGTTTCCAGTGCTTGCCGTGACACCCCCAATTGTAGCTTTCCGGGGTGAGAGCGGGAACTACAACTGTGTGTTGATCGGCGTGATCGGGGCTGCGATTGTAGCTTTCCGGGGTGAGAGCGGGAACTACAACGGCGGCGGTGAGTTTACCCAGTGCCATTTTATTGTAGCTTTCCGGGGTGAGAGCGGGAACTACAACTTCGCGTCGGGCGATGGCTGGAATCGACAAATTGTAGCTTTCCGGGGTGAGAGCGGGAACTACAACGTAATGACCGGCACCGAGCGCCACACGTCGATTGTAGCTTTCCGGGGTGAGAGCGGGAACTACAACGTAGTACATTTCTGTGACCGTACCCAATTTATTGTAGCTTTCCGGGGTGAGAGCGGGAACTACAACTTGACAATGGCGATTGAGGAAAAAGGTTTTATTGTAGCTTTCCGGGGTGAGAGCGGGAACTACAACAAGTGAAGTTGAAGCCTTGGTGAAATCAAAATTGTAGCTTTCCGGGGTGAGAGCGGGAACTACAACCAAGCGGATAGCACCAGCGCGAATATCACGATTGTAGCTTTCCGGGGTGAGAGCGGGAACTACAACTCGCGGCGCGCAATTGATTCACCCGCGCATATTGTAGCTTTCCGGGGTGAGAGCGGGAACTACAACCAGTCATGTGCATTCAAAAAGTAATCGACCAATGTAGCTTTCCGGGGTGTTAAAGGGTTTTAAGCAGCAGCTTTATGGGCATAAAAGGTGTCTAAATAATCCCAGTCAGCTGCAATTTATATTGTTTTGTTGCATTTGTGGTCATTGCTGGCAGGAGAATTGGGTCAAGTTATATTAAATAACTGGCTGCTTGGGCTATGATTGGGGCCTTAATTTGATTAAGGTTTTTGCGGGTTGTTGTATTTTTGTTATTTGGTTTTTATCTAGATTTGGGTGGGGTTTATGCGCGTGTCGGGGCTTTTGTCGGGGCGGTGGATGCTTTTTTTAGCATAAAACAAAAGGGCTCTAGCTTTAACAGCTACAACCCCTTGATTTGATTGGTGCGCCCGACAGGAATCGAACCTGTGACCCTCAGTTTCGGAAACTGATACTCTATCCAACTGAGCTACGGGCGCTTTGATTAGGGGAGCGATGATAACGGCTATTTGCGTTCGCGTCTAGTCAGTTGGTGAATAGTGTTTTGTTGTTTCGATGTTGTCGGTATAATTGTCAGCCATAAAGGCGATACAGCCAATTAATTTAACAATTTCAAGAAAGGGATGACAGCATGAGCGGTTCCAACGCATCTGCGTCTAAAAGCGTTGTCGGAATGATTCTGGCGGCTTTAATTGGCGTACCTCTGTTTGTTTACTTGGTAATCAAGCTGTTTACTTCGGGTATGTCGATGAATATGGCAAGCTCAACGATGACCAATGAGGCCGTCGCCGCACGCTTACAACCTGTCGGCGTTGTCAAGATTGTCGATAGCACGCCGATTGGTTCTCGCTCAGGCAAGGCTGTTTATGAGGCCGTATGTATTTCCTGTCATGGCGCTGGCTTGGCTGGCGCACCTAAATTTGCTGATGCAGCAGCTTGGTCTACGCGAATTGGTCAAGGTTTTGCGACTTTGGTGAAGCATGCCGTGGTTGGGTTTAACGCGATGCCTGCGAAGGGCGGTGATCCAGCGTTAACGGATGAAGAAGTGGCGCGTGCCGTGGCCTTTATGGGTAATGCAGCGGGTGCGAAGTTTGAAGAGCCTAAAGTGGCTGCTGGTGCTGCGGCAACGATTGATCCAAACGTAAAAGGCAAAGAAATTTACGCTAGCGTTTGTATGGCTTGCCACGACACTGGTGTGGCTGGTGCGCCTAAATTTGGCGATAAAGCGGCTTGGGCACCACGTTTGAAAGACGGCGTTGATAATGCAATCGCAATTGCAACTAAGGGTTTGAATGCGATGCCACCGAAGGGCGGTTATAGCGGTTCAGATGCTGAATTTAATGCTGCTGCCTTGTATTTGATTAATGCTTCAAAATAATTAATCAAACTCTGCCGATCAAGCCACATCTTTTGATGTGGCTTTTTTTATGTTTTGCTCAAATGAATCACTTGTGGTGCTGGTGTAGTAGGCGAGGAGTTGTAGAGCGATGGCGTACAGCAGCGGGTTAAGGTGATTGAGTTTGTATGGCATTTGAATCGAGTTGAGGCCGTTAATTTTGGTGAGTGGGGTGTCGCTTAAAACAAAAATAGCGCAGTGATGGTGGTGAAACTGACGTAAGTCAGCCAAATTCTTTTCGGCCACACTATCCCAAGGCAGGCAGGCAATTAGAGCAATTTTTTGCGTGGCAAGGCTGGCAATGCCGTGCTTGAGTTCGCCACAAGAGCAAGCCTCGGCCAAGCGATGCGCCATGGCTTTGAATTTGAGTGCGCCTTCGCTGGCAATAGGCGTGTAATTTTGTCGTGCGGTGATGAAAATTGCGGATGGTTGCTGCAGGCATTGCGCCCATTGTTTGAGTTGTGGCGCGAGGCTTAAAACTTGTGCGATTGCGTAAGGCAGGGCGGCAAGCTCGGCGTCGATATCGCTGGGTATGGCTTGGTTTTGTGATTGGGCGAGGGTTTGCGTAATTAAAAATAAGCCCAGCAGTTGGGCGCAAAATGTTTTGGTGGCAATGCGGCTGTGTTGCTCGCCAACCTCCAGCACTAATTGCCATTGGGCCTGCTGCATCAGCGTGCTGTCGGCATGATGGCCGATGGCGATCGTCAAAGGGTAGTCCAGTTGTTGTGCGTATTTGAGTGCGGCTAAGGTGTCGGCGGCTTCGCCTGATTCGGCAAGGATAATCACCAGTGTGTGAGGGCGAGAGCGTAAATGTTGATAGCAAAACTCGCTGGCTAATTCAACTTGAGTGGGAAGATTTGCAAGGCTTTCAATCCAAAAGCGAGCAACTTGTGCCGCATGAAAGCTCGAGCCACTGGCGATCAGTAACACCGCTTGGGTGTCGGCAAAGCGCTCGGGCTGTTGTAGCCAAGGCGCTAGCGTGTTGGCTTTGGCGTGTTCAATTAGATTGGCGTATAGCGCAGCTTGATCGTTAATGGCTTGCAATAGCCCGCCGCGCTCGGCTGTGTTGGAATGGGGTGAACTTAAATCGACGCTCGCGATCGGCATGGTTAACTTTGCGGTGTGCTGAAGTCTTTATCTTAGTGAACGCAACGTCAATTGGCCTGTCTTATTGGCGATGTAAATTAATAAGTGCTTGGGTGGTGGCAGAATCTGCGGCAAATTTTCGGGCGAATAAAGCCTTGCTGTCTCGAAGTTGGCTGATGTTTTCAGGCTTGAGTAGGAGGGGCGACCATGCGCCTTCATCCCATTCTAAATAACGCCGCGCATCGCTAGATAGCTGCTCGGCCAGTGGGCTATTCATTAAAATGGTTTGGAAAAACATCTCATCAGGGATGAGGGTGTGGCGGAAAAAATCCACCACCTGCGGCTGCTTTGCCACAAAGTCGAGTACGGTTTGGCAGGCGGTATGGCTGAGTGTCCACCATTGCGAGCCGGCATACACTTGCGAAATTGGCGCCGGCAAAGCGCGTTCAATGCCGACTTTTCGGCTTAAGCGCTGTATTTTTTGCAGTGCTTTATTGAGGCGCGTGCCGTTGAGGGCTTCAAAGTACCATGCGCGATAGCGGTAGGCAATGTCGAACTCTGGTGCTGGCTTGATGTCAATCAAGCCAAGGTAGGGGCTACGTGCTAAGGTTTCTTCGATGTATTGATTGCTATGAATTGGGTAATCTTGCCCAGAGAGTAATACCCCCCAATCAAAACCATCTTTGTTAGCGGCTGCCATCAGCCTTAGACTGGCATCGACCAATGAAAACCCGCCCCAGCGGCAGGCTTGGCGTTCAATAAAGTGAATATTCTCTAGCGCCGAAAGTTGGCTTTGGAGTGCAGTGAAGATTGCATCAGGTGTATTGGCGTCGATGTGAATATAAAACCGTGAATGCGGGGTATTAAGTTGCTGAACCAAGCGTGAAATTTGTTCGGGATGGGCGTGGGCCAGAATAAAGTAAGCAATGGTGGTCATTTTTTACGCAAAAACACGGTTTAAAGTGTCTCTATTCTAACAGTCTTGACTTGTTGAGCGGTGCTGACGACGGTTTTGCGGCTTTAATGACTGTTTTCAGCTCGATGGCAAGGGTACAATAAGCCCCTTGCGCGAATGGGGCGGCTGACTGCGCTTATTCGTGTGTTTTTGTGAAATACTTTTATTTTGGGCTCAAACTTATGGCAAAAGCAGCAGCGAAATCGGCGAATTTACCCGATAACTTTGAACAAGGCTTGGCCGAGTTAGAGGCTCTCATTGCCCAAATGGAAGCGGGTGGACAAGCACTCGATGCGAGTTTGTTGGCATTTAGCCGTGGTACTGAATTATTGCGCTTTTGCGAAAGCAAATTAAGCGCGGCAGAGCAGCAAGTTCGCCTCTTAGAAGGTGGAGAGCTCAAACCGATGCCAAAGATGGGGACAGAATAATGAGCAAAACGGTAGCGACTGATTTTAAACTCTGGATGGAAGACGTTCAGGCGCAAATGGAGCGCGCGCTATCGCGGGTATTGCCATCGAGCAATCATTTGCCCGAACGCTTGCACGACGCGATGCGTTACAGCGTGCTTGATGGCGGCAAGCGAGTGCGGCCTTTATTGGTTTTTGCTGCCGGTTCGCTGGTTGATGCGCCGGCTGAGCGCTTGCAGTATGCCGGCTGCGCCTTGGAATTTATTCATGCTTATTCCTTAGTGCATGACGATATGCCGGCTATGGATAACGACGTGTTGCGTCGAGGTAAGCCAACAGTGCATGTGGCTTACGGTGAGGCGACTGCGCTCTTGGCGGGCGATGCTTTGCAAGCGGCGGCGTTTGAAGTGCTGGCCAATCATAGCTTGGCCGACAATCCGGCAGATCAATTACAAATGATTCGTATCTTAGCGAGCGCATCGGGTAGTTTGGGTATGTGTGGCGGGCAAGGTATTGATTTATATAGCGTTGGGCAAACGCTGACTTTGCCGCAACTCGAAATGATGCATATTTTGAAAACCGGCGCCTTGATTCGTGCGGCGGTATTGTTGGGTTCTTACTGCGGTACGCCACTCACCAGTGAGCAGCGCGAAGCGCTCGATCATTACGCCAAATGCATTGGTCTGGCGTTTCAAGTGGTTGACGATATTTTGGATTGTGAGGCGGATTCGGCCACCTTGGGTAAAACCGCAGGTAAAGATGCCGCCAATAATAAGCCCACCTATGTGGCTTTGCTGGGGCTAAAAGGCGCCAAAGAAAAAGCGGCCGAACTGAAAGCCTCGGCCTTGGCGTCATTAGCGCCCTTTGGGGAAAGAGCCAATATATTAAGTGCCCTTGCTGGGTATATTGTTGATAGAAAATACTAACAGGGCTTGCAGGGGGATACCCCGGCAAAGCAAGGTACACATGAATTATCCTTTGCTTGATACCATAGAAATACCCGCTGATTTACGCCAACTTGACCGCAAAGAATTGCCTGCGCTCGCTCAGCAATTACGTAGTTATTTGCTGGATTCGGTGAGTCATACCGGTGGACATTTTGCCTCTAATTTAGGCGCGGTGGAGTTAACCGTTGCGCTGCATTATGTGTTTGACACCCCGCACGATCGTTTGGTGTGGGACGTTGGCCATCAAAGCTATCCGCATAAAATCCTGACTGGGCGCAAAAACCGCATGCTGACGATGCGGCAAAAAGGCGGCTTGGCAGGCTTTCCCAAGCGCGAAGAAAGCGAATACGACACGTTTGGCGTTGGGCATTCTTCAACCTCGATTGGTGCGGCGTTGGGCATGGCCGAAGCGGCGTTGATTAAAGGCGAAAAACGCAAAGCGATTGCGGTGATTGGCGACGGTTCGATGACGGCTGGGCAGGCGATTGAAGCCTTGTTTAATGCGGGTCATCGCGACGACGTCGATTTATTGGTGATTTTAAACGACAACGAAATGTCGATTTCACCCAATGTCGGCGCGTTTAATAATTATTTAGCCAAATTATTGTCGGGTAAGTTTTACAACGGTATTCGCAATGCGTCCGGCAAAGTGCTCGATGCGGTGCCGCCGCTGAAAGAATTTGCCAAAAAAGGCGAAGAAAGCGTCAAGGGCTTTTTAACACCCGGCACTTTATTTGAGGAAATTGGCTTTAATTATATCGGCCCAATTGATGGTCATGATATGGAAACGCTGGTTGCCACCTTATCCAACATCAAGCAGCTTAAAGGCCCGCAGTTTTTGCATGTGGTGACCAAAAAAGGCAATGGTTACAAGTTGGCGGTGGCCGATCCGGTGAAGTATCACGCCGTAGCACCGTTTAATCAGCAAGATGGTGTTTGTAGCAGCAAGGTGAGTAAACCCACATTTACCCAAGTGTTTGGCGACTGGCTGTGCGATATGGCCGCGCAAGACGAGCAATTGGTGGGGATTACACCGGCAATGCGTGAAGGCTCGGGCATGGTGCGCTTTCATGCGGAATATCCAAGTCGCTATTTTGATGTGGGTATTGCTGAGCAACACGCGGTTACTTTTGCCGCGGGTTTAGCCTGTGAGGGCTTAAAGCCGGTGGTAGCGATTTATTCGACCTTTTTGCAGCGCGCTTATGATCAATTGATTCATGATGTGGCATTGCAAAATCTAGATGTTACTTTTGCGATTGATCGCGCCGGTTTAGTCGGGGCCGATGGACCAACGCATGCCGGTAGTTTTGATTTGTCATTTATGCGCTGCATTCCAAATCTGGCGATTTTAGCGCCCGGCGATGAAAACGAATGCCGACAAATGCTCTATACCGCGTATCAATACGCTGGCCCAGCCGCCGTGCGTTATCCGCGCGGTAGTGGTTTAGGGGCGACGGTTGAGTCTGAGATGCATGCATTGCCTTGGGGCAAGGGCGAAATTCGCCGCTCGCGGCAAGACACGGCAACAACAACGCGACGCGTGGCAATTCTGGCGTTTGGCGCTGTGCTGGAGCCTGCGCTGGCTGCCGCTGAAGCATTGGATGCAACGGTGGCCAATATGCGCTTTATTAAACCGCTCGATACCGAGTTGGTTCTGGCGCTGGCCGCTTCGCATGATCTGCTGGTAACGGTGGAAGACAACGCCATTATGGGTGGGGCGGGGAGTGCGGTATTAGAATGCTTGGCCGCGCAAGGCGTTTCTCGTGCCGTATTGCAATTGGGCTTGCCCGATAGCTATGTAGAGCATGGCGAGCAAAAACAAATTCTGGCGGACTGTGGTTTAGATGATGCCGGTATTGTTGCCAGTATTGAGCAGAGATTGGCTGTGCTGTAAGTGTGCAAAGTTGTTGTTTGCATAAACTGCCGCCCCTATGGGCGGCTTTTTTATTGTGGAAAATGCTGGTGAGGGGAGGGCTTGTGCCGTGAAATGACCTGTGGCTGAAAAAAGTACTTGGCAGTTATAAAAAATTTGATGATAATGAGAATAGTTATTGATAAGGTTCTCATTATGATTGTTTGTGTTTGCAACAATGTGAGTGATAAAGCGATTAATCGCGCTGTCGCGCAGCAAGGGGTTCGTACCTTTGCCCAGTTGCGACAGGTGACCGAGGTCGCTACGTGCTGCGGCAAATGTGCGCGCTGTGCCAAACAAGTTTTAAAAGCAGCACTTGCTGAGCAGGCCGAGCAGCAGCATGTGCCGTTGTCGGGTCTGGGCTTTGCCTAACACCGCTGCTGCGCCGCAATATCGTCTTGACTAAACCGAGCTAAATGCTCGGTTTTTTGTTATCCACGGCGGCCATCGTGGTTTTCCCCACGCCGCTTGGCTAAGTCTGTGAGCTGGCTGTGAGTAAGTCGGCTAGGTGCTTGAAACCATAGGGAAAATACTGGCTGATTAAATTTTAATCAGTATGTGGTGCTCATTCACAGGCTAGATGGATAGTCATGTGCACAGGCTGTGGATAGCTTGCCTAAGTGACTGTTTTGTTACTGATTTTGTTTGCCGATTAAAAAATAGGCAGAAAAATTCAAATCACAGCTTGAATTCAGCAAATTTTGTTGTATTTAGCACTTATCCCACAATTTGCCAGTTTATCCCCGAAAAAAAAGCATAGCGTGTGAGTTAGCTGTGGGTAATATCGGCAAGCTACTGATTTCGTTCATTTATTTAATATTGCTTGTTTTTTGTGCAGCGTATTTGCGGTATAATGCCCGCCTTTCTTAGTTTGAACACACGCACCCACCATGACCTTAAAAGCACCTGAACTCTTATTGCCCGCCGGTACGCTCGAAAAAATGAGTGCCGCTTATGACTTTGGCGCCGACGCGGTCTACGCCGGTCAACCGCGCTACAGCCTGCGCGCGCGCAATAATGATTTTAAATTGGAGCAAATTGGTCAAGGGATTGAAGAAGCCCACGCCCGTGGCAAAAAATTCTTTGTCGCTAGCAATATCTTGCCGCATAACGCCAAAGTAAAAACCTATCTGGCGGATATGGAGCCGGTGATTGCGATGAAACCAGATGCGCTGATCATGGCTGATCCAGGCTTGATTATGATGGTGCGTGAAAAATGGCCAGAACAAGTGATTCATTTGTCGGTACAAGCCAATACGGTGAATTACGCTGGCGTGAAATTTTGGAAATCAATGGGCCTAGAGCGCGTGATTTTGTCGCGTGAATTGTCTCTCGATGAAATCGAAGAAATTCGCCAACTCTGCCCAGATATGGAGTTGGAAGTGTTCGTACACGGCGCGCTGTGTATTGCATATTCCGGCCGTTGCCTATTGTCGGGGTATTTCAATCACCGCGACCCAAATCAAGGCACGTGTACCAATGCCTGCCGTTGGGACTACAAAACGCACGACACCGCCACCGACGATGCTGGCGATGTTCAGCCCAAAGAGCAAATCATTCAATTTGACTTTAATAAAGCGATGAATGACGCCAATCAAGTGTTCTCCGCCTGTGGCGGCCAAGAGCGCCATCCATTGGCCGACAAAACCTATTTGATCGAAGAAGCCAATCGTCCCGGCGAGTTAATGCCAATTGTCGAAGACGAACACGGCACGTACATCATGAACAGCAAAGACTTGCGCGCGGTGCAGCATATCGAGCGTCTGGTGAAAATGGGCATCGATTCACTCAAAATCGAAGGTCGTACCAAATCGCTGTATTACGTGGCGCGCACCGCCCAAGTGTATCGTCAAGCCATTGACGACGCGGTGGCTGGTCGCCCATTTAACCCAACGTTGTTGGCTGATTTAGATGGCCTTGCCAATCGTGGTTATACCGACGGCTTTTACCAGCGCCACACCACGCACGAAGCGCAAAACTATCTGGATGGCCATTCCAAAGCACACCGCAGCCAATACGTTGGCGAAGTGCTCAATATCCAAGACGGCTGGGCTGAGATTGAAGTGAAAAACAAATTCTCAGTTGGCGATTCGCTGGAAATCATTCATCCAAGCGGCAATATCATCGTTAAACTCGAGCAAATCCGTGGTAAAAACGGCGCTTTGGTGGAATCCGCTCTCGGCAGCGGTGCTAAAGCCGCCATTCCGCTCGATGCCAAATACGCCAATGCATTGATTGCCCGCTTGTTTTAATTGTTGGGATTTTGATTGTTAAAAAGCCGCTGAAAAGCGGCTTTTTTGCTGGTGTTTGTAGCTTGGTGCTGAGCTTGCGAAGCCCAATAGTCGCGGTAAACGTTGGGCTGCATTTCATTTAGCCCAACCTACGGCACTGTTTTTGAAGATGATGGCCACGAGCTTCTGGAGATCATAGTATAACTTTTTTGTTGATTATCTATAAATCTTGACTCTATGTCATAGTAGTAATGTGTCACTTCATATCGGTCAAATACATCTTTTGAAAGCTTGTTTATTGCATAAGGATTGTGATGTATTTGTAATCCATCAAGATGAGTTTCAAAGTGCTTGTTGTTTTCTTTTATCTCCATAATCAATCCTTTACGATCATGATAACGACTCGATCTTATATCCATAGCCAGTGATGATTGCGTAATAGCCTTACTTAAGGTCCCCATAGTAGAAAAAATAATTGCGCTAACCTCTTTATATTTATCGTTTGTAAATATCCCAAGATCTAAAGCAACTTTTTCATTCTTCAAGGCAAATGGAACTTCAACTTCTGTAAAGCCATTATCTTTGTCTATACCCTGACCATATAGGACTCTATTTATAGCTTCATTATTCTGTATAAAAAACATATTCTGTTCGAAAGGAGCGACAGCGACAACGAATGGGTTTCCCACAACATGCTCAAACTTTGAATATGTACTTAAGTATTTTTTGTGTTTACTATTTATGGCGTTTAAAATTCGAACACTAGCAAAATTTAAAAATTCACCATTCTCTTTCAGCTTTTCATTCTCCCATTCAGGACTAGAGTCTTGAGCATGGTTGGCTGTAACGGCTTCAATATTAATTATTTCATTGCTTGATGTCTTAACAGTAAAGTCTGGACTGGCTTTTGAAAAATCTACATTAAGGTTTAGATCCTTAAAGCATTGGTACAAATACACTTCCCAGAACGACGAGTTGAATGTCGTTTGAAATTCATAATTAAACTTATTGTCTCTATCTTCAAAGCCGCTTGCCCAACGTGATATTACATCGACTAAAGGCTTATTTTTACTTTCTAACAAGTACTTGAAGTTTGGATGCAGGAAGTTTTCATCATCAACTAATACATCGAAAAGTTTTAGCGGTTTTGTCGCCCTCCTGATTTCCTCATCTAAATAGTATCGCCCGAATTTATAGTGACAAACAATGTATTCAACAATAGAGATCCTAACCATGGCGGCATTGTCAATACCAATTTCCTTTGATAATTGCATGGTTAGTACAACTAAAAATTGTTGTGGTCCTGTAGGGCCATCTACATCTTCCCAGCTACTTTCCATTGCTCCGATGTAATCCGATTCATTAAAGTAAAAGCTTTTAATTTTATCTTTTACATAATCGTTACCCTGTCTTGCTGCATCAAGTTCTTCAAGTACAAATTGCATCGCAACTTTTTTACTATGCTTTTTTGAATCGATTATTGATATTAATTCTTTTACCGCTACATCTATTATTTTTTGCATCAAGGGCCTTAAAAATTAACGAAACACTCATGATAGTGCGTAGGTTGGGCTAAATGAAATGCAGCCCAACGTTTACCGCGATTGTTGGGCTTCGCAAGCTCAGCGCCAACCTACAATTCAATTTCCGCTTCTGGCCGAACTCAATCACTGATGTGATTCAGAATTTAGTCTGCAAGCTTACTGGATAAGTTTGGCTGCGCAAACAAAACTTGCGTAGGGCTGTTCAATTTACTACTTACACAAATTTGTTGGCGTTTCAGTTAGTTTACGACGGTTAAAAAATGTTTATTTCTCCGCCGCTTATCTTGCCTTAGCTCAGGTAAAATCCGCTCCCAGAATAAAAATTCCGGTCCGCCCTTTACGCGGGTGACCACTTGGAGAAATCATGTCGAATCAAAACGAAGGCGCGATTGTTGTTGCGGCGCTGTATCAATTTGTCACGCTCAGCGATTACGTTCAATTGCGCGAGCCACTATTGCAAACGATGCTGGATTTAAACGTGCACGGCACTTTACTGCTGGCCGATGAAGGCATTAACGGCACGGTGGCGGGAACGCGCGCGGGGATTGATGGCTTGCTGGCGTGGTTGCGCTCAGATCCGCGCTTGGCGGCTGTTGATCACAAAGAATCGTATTGCGCTGAGCAGCCATTTTTGCGCACCAAAGTAAAACTAAAAAAAGAAATCGTAACCTTGGGTGTGCCCGGTGTTGATCCGAATAAAGCCGTCGGCACCTATGTCGAGCCCAAAGATTGGAATGCGATTATTTCCGATCCCGAAGTGCTGGTGATTGATACCCGTAATGATTACGAAGTGGCGATTGGCACGTTCGAGCGGGCAATTGACCCGAAAACCGAAACATTCCGTGAATTTCCCGATTACGTAAAAGAGCATTTCGACCCAGCGGTACATAAAAAAGTGGCGATGTTTTGCACTGGCGGCATTCGCTGCGAGAAAGCGTCGAGCTATATGCTTGGTGAAGGGTTTGCAGAGGTATACCACTTAAAAGGTGGGATTTTGAAATACCTCGAAGAAGTACCGCAGGAAGAAACGCTATGGAAGGGCGACTGCTTTGTGTTCGACAACCGCGTGACGGTGCGCCACGATTTGAGCGAGGGTGATTTTGAGTTGTGCCACGCTTGCCGTCAGCCGGTATCGAAAGAGCAGCGCCTATCGCCGCATTATGTGGCTGGCGTAAGCTGCCCGCATTGCTTTGACAATCTCAGCGAAAAAACCCGCAGCGGCGCGCTCGAGCGGCAAAAGCAAATTGAGTTGGCAAAAAAACGCAATCAACCCAATCCACTGGGTCGAGTCATTAAAAAGACCTCGTCACGTTAATTGCCATGCGGCGTAAATCGCCAGCTTGCTGATAGGCGATCTGGCGTAGCAACAGACTGTTAAGCTTGGTCATGTTCAGATTTGATGCTGTGCCGCGCTCGTCGAGCTGGGGCTTAAAAACCCGTCTAAGCGCACCGAGTGCGGAGAGAGACAAACAGCTATATCGTTTGGCTCACGACAATCGAGGGAACAGCGGAGCTGGGCGCGCTCGGGTCGTGAAAGATCAAGGACATAGGTAACACTTTAATTCAACGACATGGGTGACACTTTTAGCGTTAAATAATCGTTTTTGGTCCCTTTCACTTCTCGCTCGTCCAACGAGCCTAGTCGAATCGGACCAAAATAAACGTCCCAAATACCCTCACCGACCAACTCCAAACCGACCCATTCGCCACGCAATAAATAGCCAATGTAAACTCGTAAACTACGCCAATAAATCAGTCCACTTTGACAGACTCGTCCACGCTCAAAGTAGTCAGGGTAAACCAACTCTGGCAGCGACTCTGGATAGCGGCGCGATGAGCTCTGATACACCGATTTAGGCACACACTGCCCCAAACTCTCATGCAAACGATCCTCGTTATAGTGGCGCAAGAACTCATCCAAAATCACTTGTTGCTGCGTTAAGTCGGCCGCACCGGGCTGACCAATGCGTAATTTCAACGTCCGATGCATCCGTTCATGTCGACCATTTTGCTGTGGTTGCCCTGGCGTAATTCGCTCTGGAATAATCCCTAGCCGAATCCACCAAATCGATAGTTTCGATAACCCTCCGACACCCACACTGGCAAATGGTGTGCCGTTGTCGCTCCTAATCCGCTCCGGCAAACCATATTGGCGAAACAATTGCTCAAACACCGCCTTGGCCTCTGCCCCTGTCGTACCGCTAAACCCTTGGCAACTCAGCAAATAACGACTGGCGTGATCCATGATCGTTAACGGATAGCACCACTGCCCATTACCTAACTTGAACTGCCCTTTGTAATCCACACTCCACAGCTGATTGACCTGTGTTGCTGTCTTGAGCGGTTGAATCGAACGCAGCGTGCGATTAATCCGCCTTCGACTTTTTACGCAACCCGCCGCTTTCAAAATATTGTAAATCGTCGTTTGCGACGGAATCAGCGACTCGATAAATCGCGCAGCCAGCAGCGGCTGGATTTTCTTTGGCCCCAGCACATCGCCCTTGTGATTACGCAATTCCAGTATCGCCTGCCGCACGACATAGGGGGTGACAGCCGAATCATGCGGACGACGACTTTGCGCTTGCAAACCTTCGAGCCCCATCGCGTGATAACGCCGTACCCATTTGTAACCCGTCTTGCGGCTAATCCCATACAGAGCACACAAGGCCTTGAACGCCAGCTCGCCACGCAAGTAATCGGCGATAAATTTTACTTTTTCGTCCATCGGTTTCACCTCATTCCACGGCATAGCGTGCTCCGGTTGCGCGTATCACAAACCAGAGAAGTGTTACCTATGTCTTTGAACTAATGTGTTACCTATGAGTGTGAACCATACCTCGCCTTTCTTTTCCCCTCTTTTCTTTGGCGAGACAAAGAAAAGAGGGTCCCTGTCGCGGACTGCGACTGTAAAACACTGTGCCGTAGGCACTTAAAATCATCAACACGTAATCTGAATATCGCCCTAAGCTTTGGGGTATTGCCACGCAATCAATATTTGATGTTGATTGCGTGGCAATACCCTTATTTTTCGCTCAGTGTTTGGAGTAGTTCACTTTCCAGCTGTAATACAAATTTTGCGTCGCTAAGCACGCGGCCAGAGATTAAAAAATTATCTTCGGCGCGCTCGCCCAAGGTCATGATTTTGGCCGATTGAATCTCGATGCGATTGGCCGCCAAAATACGCGCAATGGTCGAGAGCAGGCCCGGGCGATCGCCAGCCACCACCGATAAAATCGAGTATTTGCCTTTTTCATCGGGGCGAATTTGCACATGCGTTTTCACTGGGAAGTGTTTTTGCTGGCGTGAAATACGCCCGCTCAGTTTGGCGGGTGCGGGTTTGCGCTGATTGAGCACTTCGCTGAGCTCAAATTCAACGTAATTAATTAAATCGCGATAGGAAATATGCTGACTATCGGGAATGAACACGTAAAAAGTATCGAGCGCATAGCCGTGGTGCGTGGTGTGGATTTGCGCGTCAAAAATCGAATAGCCAGCGCGTTCAAAAAAGCTGCAAATATGCACAAATAAATCGGCTTGATCCGGGCCGTAGACCAAGACTTGCAAGCCTTCGCCGGACTCGGAGAGTTTGGCGCGCACTTGGATTTCATCGCTATGCGTGCGGGCAAACAGCATGCGCGTATGCCAAGCAATATCGCGTGCGTCGTGGCGCAAGAAATACACCGTGTCGAGTAAGCGCCAGAATGGATCGTGCGCGTCATTGCGTAAACCATACAGTCGCAATAGTCGCAATGCTTCTTCTTGCCGCTCGCTCAGCCATGAATGGCCACTTTGCTGATTTAAAAAGCGCTGCGTGCCTTTAAATAAATCTTCGAGTAATTTGGCTTTCCATGCGTTCCAAACTTTGGGGCTGGTGCCGCGAATATCAGCCACCGTCAGCAAATACAGTGCGTTCAAATGGCGCTCGTCGCCCACTAAGGCGGCAAATTCGGTGATCACGTCTGGATCGTACACGTCTTGTTTTTGCGCGATCGACGACATGGTTAAGTGATGCCGCACCAACCAAACAATCAAATCGGTGTCGGCAGCGGGCAAGGGGTGGCGCTCGCACCATTCGCGGGTAATGGTTTCGCCCAGTTGCGAATGGTCGCCCCCACGGCCTTTGCCAATGTCATGAAATAGCGCGGCTAAATACAGCACTTCAGGGTGGGCAAATTCTTCGATCAGTCGCGAGCACAGCGGGTATTCGTGGGTGAACGCCGGAACGGCAAAACGGCGCATATTACGCAGCACCATCAAAATATGCTCATCGACGGTATACACATGAAATAAATCATGTTGCATGCGGCCAACAATATCGCCAAATTCGGGAATATAGCGGCCCAATACGCCGTATTGATTCATACGCCGCAGTACGCGAGTTAAGCCACGCGGCTCTCTAAATAGTGCGATAAATAGTTGCTTATTGTGTGGATTGCACAAAAAGTCGTCGTTAATTAAATCGCGCGCATGCCACAGTGCGCGTAAGGTTTCTGGGGCAATATCGCTGGCTTCGCGGCGTTGTTCTAGGTGCAAAAATAGCGCCAAAATTGCTGAGGGGTTTTGGGTGAATAATTCGGGGTCGTAAATCGCCAGCAAGCCATCGCGAATATAAAAATCAGCATTGATTGGCGTGGTATTACTGAGGTAGGAGTAGATTCGTTGCCGTAAAGCATGCACCAACACCGGCACCAATTGGGTGATGATGCGCGCCGCCAAATAATATTCAGCCATAAAGGCTTCGCTGGCGCGCTGAGTGATTCGGCCGGCGGTGGAGACGTCATCAAAGCCAAAGTCTTTGGCCAGCGCATGCTGGTAATCAAATAAAATCCGATCTTCACGGCGTTTGGCGCGCCAGTGCAAGGCAATGCGATAGGTGCGTAGCACGCGCTCGGCTTCGCATAGTTTGCGGTTTTCCTCAGGCGTGAGCATGCTGAGCGCCGCCAAGGCATGCCAGTCGCGGCCAAGGCGTTGGCTGGCGGCAATCCAGCCAATTAGGTGTAAATCACGCAGGCCGCCAGGGGCTTCTTTAATATTGGGTTCAAGTTTGTAAGTGGCGTTTTGAAAGCGGCCGTAGCGCGCTTGTTGCTCGATCAATTTGGCTTCAAAAAATTCTTTTGGGTCGATGTGGCGATGCACCGTATCCATAAAATCATGAAAGCGCTGCCGGTCTCCAGTGAGTGGCCGAGTTTCAAGTAGGGCGGTTTGTACGGTGATGTCGCGTTCGGCTTCATACAGGCAGTCGGTGGTGGTGCGGACCGAATGGCCGACCTCGATACCAATATCCCATAGCTCGCCAACCAAGACTTCGAGTTTTTCCAGTAGGCCAGCGCTGGGCTGCTCAGGCAGTAAAATCAATAAATCGATGTCTGAATAAGGGTATAGCTCGCCACGCCCGTAACCACCAACGGCACAGAGCAATACATCGCTATTAAATTCATGTCTATCCCACAGCTCGATCAAAGTGGCATCGGTGAGGTTCGAGAGTGAATTCAGTAGTGGTGCGGCTTTGGTAGGTTCAGAAAAACGCTCGCGCAGCGCGAGTTTAGCAAGGGCATAAGATTCACGAATCGCACTGACCGAACGCATGACGATAAACTCCAAACGACAATACTGTGAATGCCTGATATTGCAAGGCACGCACGCGCTGTATTGCCTTTAGATAAAGGCGGGCGCAGGCGTGATGAATCAGGATGGTTTTTGACTTAAAAACGCCCTCAATCGAGGGCGTTTAGAATTAAGCGAGTAGGTATTTCTCTGGGCGCGGCGGCGTGCCAGCCGATACGGTCAATACCTCGTAACCGGTTTCGGTGACCAGCACTGTGTGTTCCCATTGTGCGGATAAGCTGCGATCTTTAGTCACAATCGTCCAGCCATCGCTCATTTGTTTGATTTCACGTTTGCCGGCGTTAATCATCGGCTCAATGGTGAAAATCATGCCTGGTTTTAGCTCGGCACCTGTGCCGGCTTTGCCGTAATGCAACACTTGCGGCTCTTCATGAAACACCGCGCCAATGCCATGGCCACAAAATTCACGCACCACGGAATAACCCGCTTTTTCGGCGTATTTTTGAATCGCCGCGCCAATATCGCCTAGGTGAGCGCCGGGTTTGACTTGATCAATGCCAATCCACATGCAATCAAAAGTAATTTGTGACAAACGTTTGGCGTGGGTAGCGACATTGTCACCGACCATATACATACGGCTATTGTCGCCGTGGTAGCCGTCTTTGATTACGGTAATGTCTAGATTTACCACGTCGCCATTTTTAAGTGGCTTGCTGTTTGGAATGCCGTGGCAGATGACATTATTCACCGAAGTACAAATTGATTTCGGGTAGGGTATATAGCCAGGCGGGCAGTAATTTAATGGCGCGGGGATAGTACCCTGCACATTGACCATGTATTCATAGCATAAACGATCGATTTCTTCGGTCGTGACGCCCGGTTGAATAAATGGGGTGATGTAGTCGAGCACTTCGCTGCCAAGACGGCCAGCTACGCGCATTTTTTCAATTTCTTCGGCAGTTTTAATGGTAATTGTCATACAAGCCTTGAGTTGCTTCGCGCCGCTAACGCCACGCGAGATGAGTTTGATTTAACGCAAGTATAACATTGCCCGCGCCGCTGCGGATTGCAGTCCATTCGCGCGCTGTTGGTTAACAATACGCATGGGGGCGGTAGCGATAAAAAAACCCAGCGTAAGCTGGGTTTGATCGGGTAATCAGAAGGGCATATTGGGGCGCGGGCGGTGGACTACTCGCTGCGCTTCGCTCCAATGCGATTGGCATTCTGAATTACTTTACTTTGTGCTCAGGTAATACGATGTTCAACTCAAGCACTTCAAAATCATCTTTACGTTCCAGTTGAATTTGAATGTCTTCTGGATTGATTGCCACGTATTTAGAAATGACTTCTAATAATTCGCGCTGTAATTGCGGCAAATAATCTGGCGTACTATTGGTGCTGCTGCGCTCGTGCGCCAGAATGATTTGTAGGCGTTCACGTGCGACGTTGGCGGTTTTTTTCTTTTCGCCAAAAAAATAACTCAAAATAGACATCAATTAACCTCCAAACAACCGTTTCCAGAACGGTGCCTTTGGTACTTCAACAAAACGCATTGGCTTGGTCTCGCCAAGAAAGCGTGCAACAACGTCTTTATACGCTTCTGATACATCGGTGCCCGCATTGTGGATCGCGGGTGTGCCCGAGTTTGAAGCTTGTAATACCGCTTCCGATTCTGGCACGATGCCGATCAATGGAATGCGCAGCAGATGTTGTACGTCGTCTAGCGACAGCATTTCGCCGCTTTCTACACGTGCTGGGCTGTAGCGGGTAATCAGTAAATGCGTTTTTACTGAGCCGCCGTCTTCGGCGCGTTTTGATTTGGCATCCAAAATACCGATGATGCGATCTGAGTCACGCACGGAGGATACTTCTGGATTGGTGACCACAATCGCTTCGTCGGCAAAGTACAAGGCCAAAAACGCACCCGTTTCGATGCCGGCCGGGCTGTCGCAAATGATGTAATCAAAACCATCATGTTCGAGCTCTTTGAGTACTTTTTCTACGCCTTCTTTGGATAGCGCGTCTTTATCGCGTGTTTGCGAAGCTGGCAAAACGTAAAGATTGTCGCAGTTTTTGTCTTTAATCAGCGCTTGGCGCAGATTGGCTTCGCCTTGAATGACGTTAACAAAGTCATACACCACACGGCGCTCGCAACCCATGATCAAATCAAGATTACGTAAGCCCACATCAAAGTCGATGACGGCAGTTTTAAATCCACGCAAAGCAAGGCCAGAAGCAAAGCTGGCGCTGGTGGTGGTTTTGCCTACGCCGCCTTTGCCTGAAGTTACTACAACGATTTTCGCCACGGAAATCCCCTGGAATAATTTAAATTTAGTTAATTGGTTTGGCTGAGTGCTTCGATCACGAGTTTGTCTTGATCGAGGAAAATTTGGCTTGGCTTACCCGCAATTGAATCCGGCAGGTTGGCATCGAGCGAGCGATAAACACCCGCAATCGATACCAACTCGGCTTCCATGCAGGTGGTAAAAATGCGTGCCTCGGTGTTGCCGCGAGCGCCCGCGAGCGCTCGACCACGCAGTGGTGCGTAAACATGAATATTGCCATCGGCAATCACTTCGGCGCCGTGTGAAACCAAGGCCAGAACGATTAAATCGCCGCCTTTGGCATACACTTGCTGACCGGTCCTAACCGGACGGTCAATAATCATTGCTGATGGCGCAGCAATGGTTTCTACAATCGGTGCTGCCGCGGGGGTAATGCCGCTGTCTTGTAAGACAACCAGCCCAGCTTCTTGTGCTGCAACTTGCTGATCGATTGAGCCGCCTTGGGCTGCAATCGGCTTGAGCTGAAATTGGCGCAACACATTGACGAGGGCGGCGATTTCTAGCGCTGAAGGAATCGATTTGAGCAAGCTAAAATCAATGGCGATTTGCTCATTGGATAAAAAATGCTCGCCATCACCAAGCTGCTCTTGGAGGGCCAAGATTAATTTTTCTGGCTCGAGTGAGCTAGGCACAAAGGCGGTGAGTTTGGTGGTGGTGCTTTTAAACTCAAATACAGGCGCCGGATCGTCGGCGTAAGCAAAACTGGTCATGGTGCTATGGTCACAACAGCGAAAGATCGCAGTTTACCGTCTCAGTACCACACTAGGAAGCTGAGTTTGCGACTTTCGTAATCAATACAGCGTAAATTCATGACAAAACCACGATTGGTCACGAATTTACACCGTAATGATGACGATTTAGAACGTACGGCGCTTGATGCCAGTGCGGTGCATGATGGTAGTTGAAAGCTCTTCAATCGACATGCGTGTGGTGTTGAGATACGGAACACCCACGTGTCGCAAGAGAGCTTCGGCTTCGGCCACTTCAAACTGACAGGTTTCAATTGAGCAATAACGGCTATCGGGTTTTCTTTCTGCGCGAATTTGTTGTAAGCGTTCTGGCTCAATTGTAAGGCCAAATAATTTGTGTCGATATGGCAACAAAAGGCGCGGCAAAGTGTGCTGGCCAAAGTCTTCTGGCGTGAGTGGGTAGTTGGCCGCCTTAATCCCAAATTGTAAGGCGAGGTAAAGACAAGTGGGGGTTTTGCCGGAGCGAGAAACGCCCACTAAAATCAAGTCGGCTTCGGCCAAGTCGCGCGGCATGATGCCGTCATCGTGATTGATTGAAAAATTAACCGCGTCAATTCGATTTTTGTATTCTTCAAAATTGCCGATCGAGTGCGAGCGCCCAATGGTATGGGTTGACTCGATGCCCAGTTCTTCTTCGAGCGGACCGATAAATTGTTCTAAAAAATCAACGGTTAATGCGTCTTCGACGTGAATTTTCTCACGCAAGATGGGGTCAACAATGGTGCTAAAAACTAAGGGCCGACAGCCATCAACCACAGCGTGGCGGCGGATATCCAAGGCCACTTGTTCGGCTTTGGCCATAGTGTCAACAAATGGCAAGGTGATTCGGTTGAAGTCAACATCTTCAAATTGTGATAGCAATGAATGACCTAAAATCTCGGCAGTAATCCCTGTTCGATCAGAGACAAAAAAAGCTGTTCGGCGCATATAACCCCCCTTTGCAGCAGGATAACGTGCAATGATCAGGAAAACCAGTAAAGGTATTTCCTGACTTGGCTTTCGCGACTAAAAAGCTAAACTTGAGGGGATTTTTGCAATGCAGCATTCTTTAATTGTTAAGGGCCACGCCAGATGACTGAAAAATACGTACTTGATTTTGCCCAGCTACGCATGAATGACGTAGAGAAAGTTGGTGGGAAAAATGCCTCATTGGGCGAAATGATTTCGCAGCTTAGCGAGAAAGGCGTACGCGTGCCCGGTGGTTTTGCAACCACCGCAGAAGCTTATCGAATTTTTTTGGCGCAAAACGGTCTGGCTGAGCAAATTGATGAAATCCTCAGCACTTTAGATGTCGATGATGTTAAGCAATTGGCGGTAGTGGGTAAGCAAATCCGTGAGTGGATTATGGCCACCCCGTTGCCAGCCCAACTTGAGGCCGAAATGGCCGAGCACTATGCGCGGTTGGGTGACAATGTCACCGTCGCGGTGCGCTCGTCTGCCACGGCCGAAGACTTGCCCGATGCGTCTTTTGCCGGTCAGCAAGAAACCTTTTTGAATATCGTCGGCTACCAAAACGTGGTGGATGCGATGAAGCATGTGTTTGCTTCTTTATATAACGATAGAGCGATTGCTTATCGAGTGCATAAAGGCTTTGATCATAAAATTGTGGCGCTGTCGGCGGGTATTCAGCGCATGGTGCGCTCGGATAAGGGCGCGGCAGGGGTACTGTTTACCATTGATACCGAATCGGGTTTTGATCAAGTGGTGTTTGTTACCGCTTCTTATGGTTTAGGTGAAACCGTGGTGCAAGGCGCGGTGAATCCCGATGAGTTTTTTGTGCATAAACCCACCTTGGCAGCGGGTCGTCCAGCGATTGTGCGCCGCCATTTGGGTGGTAAGGCACTGAAAATGGAATTTGATACCGAGTCGGTGGCGGGTAAGTCAGTTCGCACCGTGGCGGTGCCTAAAGAGTTGCGTCATCAATTCTCAATTACCGATGCCGAAGTTGAAGAATTGGCGCGCTACGCGGTGATTATCGAGCAGCATTATGGTCGTCCAATGGATGTCGAGTGGGGCCGTGATGGGATTGATGGCCAGCTGTATATCTTGCAAGCGCGGCCAGAAACGGTGAAATCACAAGAATCGGGCTCAGATAAACTCACCAAGTTCCGGATGCTAGAAACCAGTCGCATCATGACCGAGGGACGGGCAATTGGTCAGAAAATCGGCCAAGGTAAAGTGCGGATTATTCGCGATGTGTCCGAAATGGATCGAGTGCAAGCTGGCGACGTCTTGGTGTCGGATATGACCGACCCAGATTGGGAACCAGTGATGAAGCGGGCGGCGGCGATTGTCACTAATCGCGGTGGCCGTACTTGCCACGCGGCGATTATCGCGCGTGAATTGGGTATTCCAGCGGTAGTGGGTTGTGGTGATGCAACACAAATGCTCCGCGAAGGTGATGAAGTCACCGTGTCTTGCTCGGAAGGCGATGCCGGTTTTGTGTATGAAGGCTTGTTGAAGTTTGAACGACTAGACGTGGCGCTACAAAGCTTGCCTGAAGCGCCGGTTAAAATCATGATGAATGTGGGTAATCCTGAGCTGGCATTTGATTTTTGCCAGCTGCCAAATGAGGGTGTGGGTTTAGCGCGTTTGGAATTCATTATTAATCGCATGATCGGGATTCATCCCAAAGCGCTGCTGGCTTACCCTAATTTGGCCGAACCGCTGAAATCACAAGTTGAAGAGCGCATCGCAGGCTATCGCTCGGCGATTGATTTTTATATCGACAAGATTGCCGAAGGGATTGCAACTTTAGGTGCGGCGTTTTATCCGAAAAAAGTCATTGTGCGCTTGTCTGATTTTAAATCGAACGAATATGCCAATCTGCTCGGCGGTACTGAGTATGAGCCACACGAAGAAAACCCAATGATTGGCTTTCGCGGTGCGGCCCGTTATGTCGATAAATCGTTCCGTGATTGTTTTGAATTGGAATGCCGCGCGGTTAAAAAAGTTCGCGATGTGATGGGCCTGACCAATGTTGAAGTGATGATTCCATTCGTGCGCACGCTAAACGAAGCGGAATGTGTGATTGAGTTGCTGGAACGCAATGGTTTGAAACGCGGCGAAAACGGTTTACGCGTGATTATGATGTGTGAAATTCCGGCCAATGCCGTGTTAGCTGAGCAATTTTTGCAGTACTTTGATGGCTTCTCGATTGGTTCTAACGATATGACGCAATTGACGCTGGGGATTGATCGCGATTCTGGCGGCCCAGTTTCAACTAGCTTTGATGAGCGCAATGAGGCGGTGAAAGCGATGCTGTCGATGTCGATTAAAGCTTGCCGTAAATTGGGTAAATACGTGGGGATTTGTGGCCAAGGCCCGTCTGATCATCCTGACTTTGCCCAATGGTTGGTTGAAGAAGGGATTGAAACGATTTCACTCAATCCGGACACCGTGATTGAAACTTGGCTCTTCTTGGCTAATGGCGGCAAAGCTTAGTTTGGCGTTCATGCGTGATTAATAAATACCGGCAAGCGCTGCGCTGCCGGTATTTTTTTGCTTTAGATTTTTGTCGCTGGTGGTGTTTGTGAATGGTTTGTGTGAAATGAGTGCAAAGCTGTTGCTTACTTGAAGTAAAATATAACTACACATTTAACTTTCGGCGAAATAATCATGAGCTTACAAAAAGAACTAAAGCACCCAAAGAAAAAAGTGCTCTGTGTTTTTGGCACTCGGCCTGAGGCGATTAAAATGGCGCCGCTGGTTTTGGCTTTGCAGGGCAATAGCGAAATTGAATGCCGAGTATGTGTGACGGCACAGCATCGAGAAATGCTCGATCAAGTCATGCGTTTATTTGGCCTAGAGGCCGATTATGATTTGAACTTAATGCAGCCCGGGCAAAATTTGACCGACTTAACCGCGCGGGCCTTGCAGGCCGTGCGCGATGTGTTGGTGGCTTATCAGCCGGATTTAGTGTTGGTGCATGGCGATACCACGACCACATTGGCGGCGGGACTGGCGGCGTTTTATCAGCATATTCCCGTTGGGCATGTAGAAGCCGGTTTGAGAACGGGCAATTTATACGCGCCATGGCCTGAAGAGCTCAATCGCTCGGTGGTGGGCTTATTTGCCGCGCTGCATTTCGCGCTAACCGCAACGGCGGCCAATAATTTATTGCAGGCTGGGGTTGCACCGGCCTCGGTGTTTATTACCGGCAATACGGTACTTGATGCCTTATTGCAAGTGAGTCAACAGATTGACCGTGATGCCGGCTTGGCTGCATCACTCGCTGCAGGTTTTCCTTTTTTAGATCCAAGCAAAAAACTCATTTTAGTCACTGGCCATCGGCGCGAAAATTTTGGCGATGGCTTTGTGCATATTTGTCAGGCCTTGCGCCAGTTGGCGCTGCGTGATGATGTACAAATTGTGTATCCAGTGCATTTAAATCCACAAGTGCAAGCGCCGGTGAATGAAATTTTGCAATCGTGCTCGAACGTGCATTTGATTGATCCACAGACTTATTTGCCCTTTGTGTATTTATTAAAACACTCATTTTTGGTGCTCACCGATAGTGGCGGTATTCAAGAAGAGGCACCCACTTTAGGTAAGCCGGTGTTGGTGATGCGCGAAACCACCGAGCGCCCAGAGGCGGTGGATGCTGGGACGGCCAAGTTAGTGGGTACCAATGGTGAGCACATTGTGCAGGCAGTGAGCCAGTTGCTCGACGAGCCTGAGGTTTATCAGGCGATGGCTCAGGCGGGCAATCCGTATGGTGATGGGAATGCGGCTGAGCGGATTGTCGATTTAATTTGCGCTTGGGAGGGTGGGCGATGAGCTGGCTGGATGTATTGGCGGCATATTGGTTTTTAATGTCTTTGCTGCTGCGGCTCGGTATTGTGGTGATTTTTTTAAGCTCGCTCGATGATTTTTTTATCGACTGTTACTACTGGGTATGGCGATTTAAGCACCGAAAATCATGGCGTAGAAGTGAATACCTACCTGAATTTGCCGATGATTTGTATCAAGATGAGCAGCAAGCCATTGCCATTATGATTCCGGCTTGGCATGAAGCGCCAGTGATTCAGCGGATGGCCGATTATGCCGCGAGTACGTTTGATTACGACAATTATCATATCTTTGTTGGCACCTATCCAAACGATTTGGAGACGCAGGCCGAAGTCGACTTGGTGGCAAAAAAATATCCCAACGTGCATAAGGTGGTAACGCGCGATCCAGGCCCGACCACCAAAGCCGATTGCTTGAACAATATTGTCGCCTTTATTACTGAGATGGAAGCGCGCGAGCAGATCCACTTTACGTGTGTGGCGTATCACGATGCCGAAGACATTATTCATCCATTGGAATTACGAGCGTTTAATCGCTTGGTGCCGCAGTTTGACTTGGTGCAGCTGCCGGTAATGCCCTTGGCGCGCCCGTGGAGAGATGTCGTCGGCAATCATTACGTGGATGAATTTGCGGAGTGGCATGGCAAAGATATTTTGGTGCGGCAATTACTCACCGGCCAAGTGCCCAGTGCGGGTGTGGGTACGGCATTTAGTCGCAAAGCCTTGGGTTTACTCTCGGAGATTAACGGCGGAGTGGTGTTTGATACTGGCACGCTAACCGAAGATTATGAAATCGGTTTTCGACTGCATGAGGTTGGCGCTCGAGAAATGATGATGCACTACCATGTGCAGTTTAAAGGGGCGCCTCCTGCTTGGTATGGCCGTCGTGGTGTGCACGATATGATTTGTGTGCAAGAGTATTTTCCCAATCATCTTTGGCAAGCGATTCGGCAAAAATCTAGATGGATCGTGGGTATTGTCTTCCAAGGCTATAAAAATCTAGGCTGGAGCGGTAAACCCCTAATGAAGTATATGTTGGCACGAGATAGAAAAAGCGTAATTGCTTTTCCTTCCTTGCTGATGGGGTACGTCATTGTGTTCTCTGTACTGCAGGCATGGTTGCATCACGCGGCGAATCCCGAATGGTGGACTTTTCCTGAGCTGATTGAATCTAGTAGTAGTTTGTGGTTTTTGGTGGCGATTAATTTCTTCTTTATGCTAAATCGGGTGATGCAGCGGTTTATTTTTACGCGGCGTTATTTTGGATTTTGGCAAGGCATGCAGTCAATTCCACGAATGGTGGTGGGCAATGTCGTTAATATTGCGGCTTTTTTTCGGGCGTTTTCGCAAGTTCGGCATAGCAATAAAACCGGGCGGGCAGTGCAGTGGGATAAAACCAGCCACGATTTTCCTGACTTGCATGCAGGAGAGCATGATGCGAAACAATAAGCGATTTATTCATTCATCGGCTTGGCTTTTGCTGCTGGGAGCTAGTCCGATGGCAGAAGCCAATTGGTTGGGGGATGAATGGCGTGAGTTTAGAAGCTATCCTCGGATGGAAAAAGCCTATCAGCGTTTGGATAAAGGTGATTATGTCGGTGCGCGTCAGTTGCTTGAAGAAGTTTATAAAATTGACCCAAATCGACGAAAGGGCACATTGTCGTTAGCGGACGTATGTGCTCGTCAAAAAGATATGCAGTGTTTGGATCGACTATCTAAAGACTGGCTGCGTCGCGCTCCCAATGATGGCATGGGTTACCTACTGCAGGCGTGGCATGCCTATTTGAAACAAGATGATGTGATGGTGATGCGCGGGGCGGCAGAGGCGTTAAAGCGTCCTAATTTGTCTGCTTTTTCGCGAAACAAGGCCGCAGAAGCATGGCTCAATGCCGCACTACGGCAAGGGAATGTTAGTCAGATCCAACAGACTTTGGCGCGGTTGGCGCAATATCGCATTCCTGTGTCACGCGCCTTGCTAGCGCAAGCTGAAGCGGTATTGCAATCGGCGAAGTCAAATCCTACTTATTCTGCACAGTTAGTTCCCTCGGCCATACCGGCAATGACTGCCGCGATGAAACCAAAAGTTACCCAGCAAACCGCACAGCCTAGCCAGCCTGCAGCGCGCGCGCCCGTTGCGCCTGAAGTGTTTCCATATACGGCGTTGTCTGCTGCGCAGCGTGAGCAAAAAATTACCAATGATTTTTCAGCTTTGATTGCAAAGCAACAATATAAAACACTGCAACTTCAGCTGAGCCAGCTACGACAAGCTCATTTGTTTACCCCAGCTTTAGCTGAGGTGGTGAGTAATTTACTACAAGAAAAAAACTGCCCCTTGTTAATTAAAGAAACCCCAGTTTCAGATTTGCCCAGCCAAACGACTGAGCGCGCTCAAATGGCGGCTGCCTACTGTAGTAAACGCAATTACGCGCAAGCGGCGGCTTATTTTGCTGCCGCCAATCGCTTGAGTGAGCAAAAAGGCCATTCATCAATCCCCGCTATGCAAGGTGAGGGCGAGGCATTGCTGGCCAGTGGCGATTTTGCGCAAGGAATGCACCGTTTAGATCAACGATTGCAGTTAGAAATGAATGAAGCGCAGGCGCGTGAATTGGCAAAAATTGCGCTGCAGCATCTTGATTTGGCGGTCAGCGCGGATATTGCGGCGCATTACCCTGATTATTTCCCGCCGGGTGAGCTGGCATTGGAACACGCAAGGCAAGCGCGTCAGCAGGCAGATTTTGAAGCTGCCGATGCGGCTTACCAACAAGCCCTAGCCGCGAAGCCAACTGCTTTGTTGTGGTACGAATATGCTGGGTTCTTGCAGCAATTGCAACGTCATGAGCAACAAGGTGCGGCACTGGCAAAGGCCGCTCAGTTGGCGCCGAATAACCCGCAAATTTTGGCCGAATATGGTTTTTGGTTGAAGGGCCAAGGGCAAACGGAGCAAGCTCTAGCCTTGTTTCGTGCCGCTTTGGCGCAGGACGCTAATCGTAAAGAGCTCAGCCCTGAAATTGCGCAGCTTGAAATGGCCTTGGGGCAAACGGAATTGGCCATTGCGGATTTACGCTTAAGTATTGATCACCAAGCTGAGATTCAAACTCGACTACGTTTAGATAATGCCGCAATGCAAACGCAGTTGTTTGGCTGGCAACGCAATGTACAAACTTTAGAAGACCGCTGGAGCTGGTCTTTGGGCGGGCAGATTCGTTTGAATCAAGGGCCTGATGGCCAGCTTATTAGTAGTCCGGTGCAATTTGCCCAATATGGCGGTTCTTTAAATGCGGAAGTGGCGTATCGACTTGATCCTTTGCTCGATGCCGCACGTCCAACGATGCTGTTCGCGCGTACTGATACTAGTTTGCAAGACCAATCGATCGCGTTGTTAAACGACAATGCCAATTTTGGCATTGGGATTCGTCAGCGCTTATTAAGCGATTATGTGTTGGTGGGATCGGCCGAATGGATTTATCGACAAGGCGCACCTTATAGCCAAGATATGATGTTGCGATTGTCTGGTTCGCACTCCATCAATACCGATTGGCAGCCAGTTAAATCGCAATGGACTTCGCTGACTGTGTATGGTGATGCGGCAGGCTTGGTGCGCGCTAATAGCTATTATTTAACCGCTTTGGCCGAAATCGGTGAGCATTATCGTTTAAGTGACGCCGGTAAAACCACTTTAATGCCTTACATCAATAGCATGGCGGCGATGAATACCGATAATGAGCAGCATGCGACGGTGAGTCGATTCGATATTGGGGTTGGCTTGGCTTTAGTGAGCTGGTTGGGGGGAGATCCTTGGCGAGCTCCTGATTTACAGCAAAGAATTTCATTCGAGGTTCGGCAGGTTATTGGCGGTAATAGCGATGATCGGTTTGCTGTTTTATTCCATTGGAGAGTTTTACATTGAAATGGGCATGGGCAGTTGCGGCGTGGGGGGTGAGTTCGGTGTTGTTGGCTAGTCCTTGCCAAGATGCAGTTCTTAAAACAGTGATTTTGCAACCTTGGCAGAGCCAATCTGAAGTGACGGTCGACAACGCTCGGCGGATTAATCGACAGCTGGATGCCTTGGGTTTTAATGTGGTATTGCTGCAATGGAGTCGCAATGGCCTAACTGAATTTTGGCCCAGTGATGGCTCAGGGTGGTTGCAAAATCGACTGCTGAGCCCTGCGCGGCGCAGTTACATTATGGGTTTGTATTCAGACCCTGGTTTTTTTAATGCTTTAAATTTGCCCGATAATGAATTAGAAGCGTACTTATCGGTGTTGCGTGAGATGAGTTTGGCTGAGGCCAAAAAAATCATTACGCAATCCAAAGTAAAAATGATTGGCTGGTATTTGCCGGAAGAAATTGATGATTTGAATTGGCGAACGCCGGCTAGACAAGCGATGTTGGCGCGGCATTATCAAGCCATTTCGCGAGATTTAAAGGCGTTGCGCCCTGATCTGCCGGTGTATGCGAGTTCTTTTTTTGGTGGTTTTAGTACACCGAAAGAATACGCAGAAATGCTGCGCTCATTACAGCAGCAAACCGGCATTCAATGGATGGTGCAGGGGGGGCAGGGTGTCTTGCGTAAGCCGCAACCCGCAACGGCATCTTATCTCAGCGCGGTTAATGCCGCGTTGCCGCGTCAGCAGTGGAGTGGCATTTTAGAAGTGTTTACCGAGAAAAATAGCCCGAAGGCGCAGCGTTTTTGTCCGGCTAACTTACCTGAAATCCAGCAAAGAAAAGCCGTTTGGTGCGCTGCAACGGGGGCGTCACCAACGGTGTATTTTTCGCTGAATCAACTGAGCGAATCATTGTTCGGCATTCCCAATACGGGGTGTAAAAATGAGCCATTACATGGCCCATACCATCGTGATTAAAACGCTAGGCCATTTATAAATTACGCATTCTGTGTGATTGTACTCAGATAAAAACACAGTATTTCTAATTAAGTGTTTACCCCGAATAGGCTGCTGCCATCGTCTTAGTTTATTATCGAGCCATTGTTGATTTGACTTTAAAAGGAAGACTGCTATGGCTTTGACCCGCGCTGCATTTGATCAGTACATGGTGCCCAATTATGCGCCCGCTGCATTTATACCTGTCCGTGGTGAGGCCAGCCGTGTTTGGGATCAATCGGGTAAAGAATATATCGACTTTGCCGGTGGTATTGCCGTGAATTCTTTGGGCCATTGCCACCCGGCATTGGTTGGCGCTTTAACCAAGCAGGCCAATCAACTGTGGCATGTCTCAAACGTGTTTACCAACGAGCCCGCGCTTGAATTGGCGCAAAAATTAGTCGATGCCACATTTGCCGATAAAGTGTTTTTTTGTAATTCAGGTGCGGAAGCCAATGAGGCGGCGCTTAAATTAGCCCGCCGTGCGGCGATTGAGCAATTTGGCGAGCAAAAAAATAAAGTGATTTCGGCGCTCAGTAGCTTTCATGGCCGCACCTTTTTTACTGTATGTGTGGGTGGTCAGCCTAAGTATTCAGACGGTTTTGGCCCTAAGCCCGCTGGCATTGAATACTTTGAATACAATAATTTAGAAGCATTCAAAGCCTTGATTGACGACGATACTGCTTGCGTGATTTTAGAGCCAATTCAAGGCGAGGGCGGTGTAGTGCCTGCCGATGCGGCCTTTTTGCAAGGCGTGCGTGATTTATGTACTCAGCACAATGCGTATTTGATTTTTGATGAAGTGCAGTCAGGCATGGGGCGTTCGGGCAGTTTGTTTGCCTATCAAGAATACGGCGTGGTGCCAGATATTTTGAGCAGTGCGAAAAGCTTAGGTGGCGGTTTTCCAATTGGCGCGATGCTGACAACGGCTGAGATTGCTAAATACCTCGTTGCTGGCACACACGGTACCACTTATGGTGGTAATCCATTGGCTTGTGCTGTTGCAGGTGCAGTAATTGATGTGATTAACACGCCTGAAGTTCTTGCTGGCGTTAAAACCAAGCACGCACAGTTTGTTGACGGCATTCAGGCAATCAATGCGAAGTACCCAGTGTTTAGTCAGGTCCGTGGTCTTGGCTTGTTAATTGGTGCAGTTTTAACTGAAGCGTATCAAGACCGCGCGAAAGAAATTTTGAATATTGCTGCACAAAATGGCGTGATGGTATTGATGGCAGGACCCAATGTGATTCGTTTTGCGCCCTCTTTAATTGTGAGTGATGAAGAGATTGCAACGGGTTTGGCTCGACTTGAAACGGCAATTGCACAGTTTGTTGCATAGAACTGCACTGCTGACTTTATCCTCAACCGCCCGATGGGCGGTTTTTTTATGCCGATTTGTTTGCGGAGGGATTGTTATATTTTAGGTGTATATCTGCGTGGGCTATATTTGAATTGGTGTTGATGTGTATACCTATTAAAAAAATAATAAAAACGGCGAGTAAATATGATGACTTAATAAATAACTGTATTGTAATTATTGGTAAGAAATTAGAGCTAGGGAAAACCGCAGTATTCCGCACAACTACAAACAGGTAATTTTCACATTTATAAACTGTTACGGTAAGATTTGAGGGTTACTGATACGTAGCAGTGGATCAATAAAACGGCGAAGCAGTAGTTTCGTTGTACGAATAGTCTTTTTAGGGACGGGCCTGCAGTGGATATTTTTCTCCAACAAATTATTAATGGGTTGGTAATCGGCAGCATTTATGCGCTGATTGCTTTGGGGTACACCATGGTGTACGGCATCATGCAATTGATTAATTTCGCGCATGGTGAAGTGGTGATGATTGGCGCAATGGTGACAATCACCTGCATCAATTTCTTACTAGGGCATCATTTTAATTTATCAGGGCCGGCGCTTTTAATGGTGGGTTTGCTGATGGCGATACCGGTGTCGATGGTGCTTGGGTACACCATTGAAAAAGTAGCCTATCGGCCTTTACGCCGTGCACCTCGCCTAGCGCCGTTGATTACTGCGATTGGTGTGTCGATTGTGTTACAGCAATTGGCGATGCTGATTTGGGGCCGTAACTATCGTCCCTTCCCAGCGATTTTGCCAACCGAGGTGTATAGCATTGGCGGCGCTTCGATTACGCAAGTGCAAGTGGCCATTGTGGTTTTGACTTTGCTATTGATGGTGGGCATGTATTTTCTGATTGAAAAAACCAAAATGGGCCGTGCGATGCGCGCAACGGCACAAAACCCAGAAGTAGCAAAATTAATGGGGGTGAATGTTAATCATATTATTTCAATGACCTTTGTAATCGGTTCTGCTTTGGGCGCGATGGCCGGTGTGATGGTCGCAGCCAATTATGATCAAGCGCACGCTTATATGGGCTTTATGATCGGCTTGAAGGCCTTTACTGCGGCAGTGCTCGGTGGTATTGGTAATTTAGGTGGCGCGGTACTGGGCGGCTTATTACTGGGTGTGATTGAAAGCTTGGGAGCTGGTTATTTGGGTGATTTAACTGGCGGCGTGCTCGGCAGTAATTACAAAGATATTTTAGCTTTTGTTGTGTTGATTCTAGTCTTGGTGTTCCGTCCTTCAGGTTTGATGGGTGAACGCGTTGCAGAACGTGCTTAAGCCGAGGTGAAGAGATGACAAATACAATAAATAGCGCCGAATTTCGTGCCAATAACTTAAAAACCACGCTGGTGCTGGGCGTTTTTGCCATAGTGTTAGCCATTTTGCCTTGGGTATTAGGGCACTTTTTTGAAAGTGGTAATTCATGGCTGAGAGCCGTAGACTTTGCTTTGCTCTACATTATGTTGGCTTTAGGGCTCAATATTGTGGTGGGTTATGCTGGTTTGCTGGATCTGGGTTATATCGCGTTTTATGCCGTAGGCGCTTATACCTTTGCCTTACTCAATTCACCGCATTTGCAGGCGGTGATCCCAGAATGGCTATTTCAACCTAATTTCTTTGTCATGATGTTGATCGCTGCAGCTGTTGCGGGGATATTTGGCGTGTTGTTGGGTTCGCCAACATTGAAATTACGTGGTGATTATTTAGCCATTGTGACCTTGGGTTTTGGTGAAATTATTCGGATTTTCATGAATAACTTAGATCGTCCGATCAATATCACCAATGGCCCACAAGGGATTAATAATATTCCTGCTGTGCAATTTGCTGGCTACGATTTGGGTCGTCCAATTGAGTTTTTCGGGCTTAGTTTCGAAAAAATTCATTTGTATTACTACCTGATTCTTGCGATGTGTTTCCTCATTATTTTTGTATCTAAACGTTTGCAACGCTCGCGTATTGGCCGTGCATGGGTGGCGATTCGTGAAGATGAAATCGCCGCGAATGCGATGGGGATTAATACCCGCAATGTCAAACTATTGGCATTTGCCATGGGCGCTAGCTTTGGTGGTGTAGCTGGTGCTTTATTTGCCAGCTTCCAAGGTTTTGTGTCACCCGAGTCGTTTACCTTGATGGAATCGATCATGGTATTGGCAATGGTGGTATTGGGCGGGATGGGCAATATTCCTGGGGTGATTTTAGGTGCGGTGATTGTGTCGATTACGCCAGAAATCTTGCGTGATGTGATTAATCCATTGCAGCAAGCGCTAGTGGGTCGCAAGGTGGTTGATCCAGAAAACTTACGGATGTTGATTTTTGGTTTGGCAATGATTGTGATTATGCTCGTTAGACCTGCTGGCCTGTGGCCATCTAAGCAGCGCCGAGCCGAATTGGCCCCCAAAACGAAAACCATTTCGCAACAAGAAAAAGACAGTTTGCAAGACGCGGAGCGCAATCATGACTGAGGTTTTATTAAGTATCAGTGGCATCAATAAGCGCTTTGGTGGATTGCATGCATTATCTGGCGTTGCTTTGTCGATTAATAAAGGTGAGATTTACGGTTTGATTGGCCCCAATGGCGCAGGTAAAACTACGCTATTTAATGTGCTAACGGGTTTGTATCAGCCTGATGAAGGGCAGTTCACTTTTAACGGCAAAGATTTATTTCGCAAAAAACCCAATGTCGTGGTTGAGGCGGGTATTGCGCGAACATTCCAGAATATTCGTTTGTTTGCCAATATGACGGCCTTAGAAAACGTTATGGTCGGACAACATGTTCGAACCCACACCGGCGTGATTGGTGCGGTATTTCGGCCACCTAAAGCACGTGCTGAAGAGGCGGCGATTACGCTTAAAGCCGAAACTTTACTCGCTTATGTTGGTATTGCGGATAGAGCCGATGAGTTGGCGCGTAATTTATCGTATGGCGATCAACGGCGCTTGGAAATTGCGCGCGCTTTGGCGACGAATCCTCAGTTGTTGGCGCTCGATGAGCCAGCGGCGGGGATGAATCCGAAAGAGACCGATGATTTAAAAAAACTCATGGAAAAAATCCGTGATGATGGCGTGACCATTTTATTGATTGAGCATGATGTGAAATTAATGATGGGATTGTGCGATCGGATTGCGGTGCTCGATTACGGCAAAAAAATTGCTGAGGGGATTCCTGAGTTAGTTAAAAACGATCCAAAAGTGATCGAAGCGTATTTAGGGGTGGCACCAGAATGACAGCGTCAGCGAACACATTATTACAAGTTAAAGATTTAAAGGTCGCTTATGGTGGGATTCATGCGGTAAAAGGCATTAATCTTGAAGTCAAAGAAGGCGAATTGGTGGCTTTAATTGGCGCCAATGGTGCGGGTAAAACCACCACCTTGAAAACTTTAATGGGCATGGTTAAGCCGGCCGCAGGCGAGATTTTATTTAAAAATCAATCGACAGCCAAAATCGAAGCGCATGATTATGTGCGGCATGGTTTGGTGATGGTGCCAGAAGGTCGAGGTATTTTTGGCCGCTTGACGGTGGAAGAAAACCTGCTGATGGGGGCCTATTGGCGCGATGATAAAGCGCAAATGGCCAATGACTTAGAGCGTGTTTATCAATTGTTTCCACGCGTCAAAGAGCGTTATAAGCAGCTGGCAGGCACGCTTTCTGGTGGTGAGCAGCAAATGGTCGCGATGGGGCGCGCTTTAATGAGCCGACCTAAGTTGTTGTTGCTCGATGAGCCGTCGATGGGTTTGGCACCGATTATTGTGCAAAAAATCTTTGAGATTATTCGCATGGTAGCGGCTGAAGGCGTGACAATGTTGCTGGTGGAACAAAATGCCAAGTTAGCATTGCAAACCGCCAATCGTGGCTATGTGATGGAATCGGGTAAAGTGACTTTTAGCGATGATGCCGCCGCTTTACTGGCCAATGAAAAAGTTCAGCAAGCGTATCTTGGTGAATAATGTATTGAATGTGTTTTGAATCAATCCCAGCTCCGGCTGGGATTTTTTATTGCGTGCAGGTATTGCTCGGTAAGCCTTTAATAACATGTTTTACCCATTGATACACATGCTTTAAATTTAATATTCCTACAGTTATTGATAGCGGGCGGGCTTGGGGAATGAGTGTAAATATTGTGCTCGGCTAAAACCGAATGTCGCGGTAATGGTAAGCTCGCAGGGTGAGTCGCCAGCAAAAAACTGAATTTAATCTAGCGATCTGTTCGCGCAGTAAAAAAAGGGAATGAGATGAGAATTGGTACGGCATTAACGCCTAGCGCCAGCAAGGTCATGTTATTGGGTGCGGGTGAATTGGGTAAGGAAGTGATTATCGCTTTTCAACGCTTAGGGGTGGAGGTGATTGCGGTGGATCGCTATGCCAATGCACCCGGCATGCAAGTGGCCCATCGTAGTCATGTGATCGATATGACGGATGGCCAAGCGCTGCGTGCTGTGGTGGCGTTAGAACGGCCGCACTGGATTGTGCCGGAAATTGAAGCGATTGCGACGGACGCTTTGTTGGCGATTGAGGCGGAAGGTTTGGCGACGGTGATTCCAACGGCGCGAGCGACGCATTTAACGATGAATCGCGAAGGTATTCGCCGCTTAGCGGCAGAAGATTTAGGCTTGGCAACGTCGTCATACCGATTTGCCGACAGCTTGGCGCAGTTGCAAACGGCGGTGGCTGAAATCGGTTTTCCTTGCTTGGTCAAACCCGTTATGTCGTCCAGTGGTAAAGGGCAATCATTGCTCAAAACGCCAGCAGATATCGTGACGGCTTGGGACTATGCCGCCAGTGGGGGGCGAGTCAAAAATGGCCGCGTGATTGTTGAGGGTTTTGTTGATTTTGATTATGAAATTACGCTGCTGACGGTACGCGCAATCGCCGTTAGTGGTGAGGTTGAAACGCAGTTTTGCCAGCCGATTGGCCATGTGCAAGTGAGTGGTGATTATGTTGAAAGCTGGCAGCCACAAGCGATGTCGGCTTTGGCGCTATCTCGAGCGCAAGACATCGCCGAAAAAGTAACTACCGCCTTGGGTGGTCGCGGCTTATTTGGTGTTGAGCTTTTTGTGAAGGGCGATGCGGTGTGGTTTAGTGAAGTCAGTCCACGACCGCATGATACTGGCTTAGTGACGTTGCAAAGCCAGCAATACTCAGAGTTTGAATTACATGCACGGGCGATTTTAGGCTTGCCAGTCGATGTGAGTTTACGTTTGCCAGCCGCAAGTGCCGTGATTTATGGTGGCGTGGATGCCGTTGGTGTTGCATTTGATGGTGTGGCGCAGGCGATGGCCGTGCCGACGGCCGATGTGCGTTTGTTTGGCAAGCCTGAAGCCTTTGTTCGCCGCAGAATGGGGGTGGCGCTGGCCAGTGGCGTGGATGTAGAGCAAGCGCGGCAGCGCGCTAAATTGGCCGCTAGTTGTGTGCAGCCCGTTGAGGTGAATCATGACTGAAAGCGCAGCAGTGCAGGCAATGACGCCGTATGAATTACTGGGTGGCCCGGCAATTTTGCGGCAATTAGTCGATCGGTTTTACGACATTATGGCGAGCGATCCACGTGCGGCGGGGGTGCATGCGATGCATCATGCGGATACCACACAGATTCGTGAACGATTTTATGATTTTTTGTCGGGCTGGCTCGGTGGGCCGCAATTATTTATTGAAAAGTATGGTCATCCACGTTTGCGTGGGCGGCATATGCCGTTTGCCATTGGTGAGGCCGAGCGTGATCAATGGATGTTGTGTATGTTGCAGGCTTTGGCCGAAGTGCCGATGAGTAACGATTTACGCGAGCATTTAGAAGAGGCGTTTATGAAAACCGCTGATTTCATGCGAAATCAGTAAAAAATCTGGGTATTTATCTGTAGGCATTCATGAATATGGCTTGCAGTTAAATACCCTTATTTTTTTATTCGTGGTAACGAATTAAACGGGCGACTTCATTTTTAGAGCCCAGCATAACCGGCACGCGTTGATGCAGCTGGCTCGGTTGCACGTCTAAAGTCAGTTGTTGTCCGGTGCTACTGGCGCCACCCGCTTGCTCAACAATCATCGCCATTGGATTGGCTTCGTACAGCAGACGTAGTTTTCCATTGGGTTTTGCGCTATCTTTCGGGTATAAAAATACCCCGCCACGAATTAAAATGCGATGCACTTCGGCAACCATTGAGGCCACCCAGCGCATATTGAAATTTTCGCCGCGCGGGCCTGATTTGCCGGCAACACACTCATCAATATAACGCGCGACCGGCGCCTCCCAAAAACGCGAGTTTGAGGCGTTAATGGCAAATTCTCGGGTGTCGTTGGGGATGGTTAATTCAGGATGAGTTAAAACAAATTCGCCAATTTCACGGTCTAAAGTAAAACCATGCACGCCGGTACCGGTGGTGATGACCAGCATGGTGGATGAGCCATATAAGGCATAACCTGCGGCAATTTGCTGGCGACCGGTTTGTAAAAAATCAGCCTCGGTTGGGGTCTGCTCAGGCGCGCGCAAAATAGAGAAAATACTGCCCACTGAGATATTGACGTCGACATTGGACGAGCCGTCAAGCGGATCAAACACCAGCAAGTAGCGGCCTTGTGGATTGCATTGCACGATGGTGTCGAGCTCTTCGGAGGCCATGGCGGAAAAATGTCCGCAAGCACCTGCCCAGTTGAGCATGATGTCATTGCTGATGATGTCGAGTTTTTTTTGTTCTTCCCCTTGGATATTGCCACTGCCCGCGTCGCCCTGTGCGCCAGATAAAGCCGCGCGGGCGACCGCATTGCTAATCACTTTGCATGCACCAGCAATATTGCCGAGCATCTGACGCATGTCGCTATGCTGTGTTTGCAGCCAAGTGGAGAGTGGCACAGTCATGGGGATTCCTTATAAAGTCATTTGTGCTGCGGCACGGCTAGTCAAGCTAGCCGCTTGATAAATGCGCACTAAAGAATGCACTTCTAGCGAAGCGCTGCCAATTAAGCCGCCGTCAATATCGGGCATGGCAAATAAAGCAGTGGCATTGTCGGCTTTGACGCTGCCACCATACAGTAACATCATTTCATCAGCGGCATCGGCATCGGTTTTGGCGAGGTATTCACGGATAAATTGATGCGCTGCTTGGGCAATCGCTGGGGTGGCCACTTTGCCGGTACCAATTGCCCAAACGGGTTCGTAGGCAATGATGGCTTCTCGCCAGCCAGCAGTGGCTAGTAGTGCGTCCAATTGCTGGCCGAGAACGCGTTCGAGTTGGCCTGCATTGCGCTCGTCCAAGGTTTCGCCAATACAGACAATCGGCGTGATGCCGGCATCAATACAGGCTTGTGCTTTGGCCGCAATAAGTAGGTCATCTTCGCGGTGATGTTGGCGACGCTCCGAGTGGCCAACAATCGCATGATGGCAGCCTAGTTCCGCCAGCATCGTGGCAGACCATTCTCCAGTGCGTGCGCCATTTTGTTGTGCTGCTACATCTTGCCCGCAGCAATGAATGCCGGTTTTTTGCGCAAGACGCCCCAATTCACTTAAATAAGGTGCGGGAGGACTAATGATGAGGTCAGCGCCGGGCTGAATGATGTGATTGAGTTGATTGATGGTTTCTCGGCACAGCGCAAGACTGCCATACATTTTCCAATTGGCAACGACCAATTTATTACGGCGTGCTATGGCTAGTTTTTGGCGGTTGTGTGGTGCGGTATTCCAAAGCATATCGGACTCCTTCGCGGGCATCAATCAGTGGTATGGGCTCGTAATCTATCGATTGTTTCTGTTTAAGTTACAAATTCGATGCCAGAGGCGCTCAACTGAATGCACCTAAACGATTAAGCAAATGTCGCTAGTCGGTGTAGGGTCCTGAATGTCGATTTCATCCTTCGGCGATACAAGAATAGACCCGCAACCCTATTGAAGAAAGCTGGGGAAATCCGTATTGGGTACAACAGCACTAGGTAAATCCCCTTGGGTGCAATTGATATTCAGGGAAAGTGGTATGGGACTTGTGAGGAAGGTTCGCTATTTGGGCTGGTAACTGGCGTGAGGGCTTTGGCTTGCTTGAGTTGATGTAGATGTATTGATTGCAAAGGATAAAGTGACTTTGATTTGGCAAGTCAGAGCTTGCTCGTAGTGTTATCGATGGGTATTTCTCGATTTCGAGCAAGCCTGATTTAGTCATAGTCTTTTAAAATTGGTATTACTTTATGCGCCACCAATAAACCCGTTTTGACGCCATGCTTCATAAATGGTGATCGCAACCGAGTTGGATAAATTCAGGCTGCGATTGTCTGGCTGCATCGGGACGCGAATGCGACGATCGGCAGCAAAAGTTTGTAATAAATCGGCAGGCAAGCCACGTGTTTCTGGTCCAAATACAAAAACATCGCCTGGCTCATATTGCAGTAAGTCAAAGCGTTGCGAGCCTTTGGTGGTGGCAGCAAAAAAGCGTTGACCGGCTAAATGTGCGACACAGGCATCCCAGTCTTCATGAACCAGCATATTGGCGTACTCATGATAATCCAATCCTGCGCGCTTCATTTTGGTGTCATCCAAAGGAAAACCCAGTGGTTTAACCAAATGCAAAATGCAGCCGGTATTGGCCGCTAAACGAATGACGTTGCCGGTATTGGGCGGGATTTCAGGTTGAAACAAAACAATATTAAACATGATGTCAGCTGATGAATGGAGGGTATAAGAAAAGGTGAACCGAATCGTTCCAGCTAAACTGAAACAGTGTAGCTGCTAAGGAATACCAATGGATATCGTACCGCAAGAGTTACTCTGTGCAGTAGCTAAAGTTGCCAAAGAAGCGAGTTTATCACCTGAACAGACGATGGCTTTGGCGTTTCGTGTTTTAGACCATCCAATCTTAGCGCCAAATGGGGTGTTTTATAGCCCAGCGAGGTGCGCTGGCTTTGGGCGGGCGATCTATGCCGCATTATTTGCCCATTCAATGGCCTTGGTGGTCGACTTGAAAAGCCCAACGGGGTTTCGCTGGTCGACGGCTTTGCCGTCTTATGGTTTTAGTCCGCCATTTGAGCAGTTTTTACTGGATGGCATTCTATTGGCAAAGGCGCAGCGTACAACGGTGAAAAATACGCTTCACGGCTGATTAAAGGCAATACTTGGACTGACGCGACTGTTTTCTGGGGGTGGGTGCTGTTAGAATAAGGTTACAACTTTATTCAAGATGATGCCGAATGACACATACCGCGACACTACTGATCAGTTGCCCAGATCGAAAAGGTCTGTCTGCCGCGATCGCTAACTTTTTGTATACCTATAACGCCAATATTGTTCATTCCGATCAACATCAAGACAATACTGATGGTTTGTTTTTGATGCGTATCGAATGGGATTTAGCTGACTTTACTTTAGATATGAAAGCTTTTGCAGCGGCATTTCAGCCGATTGCTGATCGCTTTCAAATGACGTGGAAAGTTTCTTTATCGAATCGTCCACAAAAAGTCGCTATTTTTGTATCGAAATATGATCATTGCTTGGTCGATTTATTGCATCGACATAAAAGTGGCGAATTTAATTGTGAAATTCCACTGATTATTTCAAATCACGAAGATTGCCGAGCTTTAGCCGATTTTTATGGTATTGAATACCATGTAATTGCTGTTGGTAAAGACAATAAAGCGGCTGCAGAGGCCGCGCAAACGGCATTGCTGCATGAAAAAGAAATTGATCTGATTGTGCTGGCGCGATATATGCAAGTGCTAAGCCATGACTTTACTGCGCAATTCCCGCAGCGCATTATCAATATTCATCATAGTTTCTTGCCGGCTTTTGATGGCGCAAAGCCTTACCATCGTGCGTTTGCTCGTGGGGTTAAGTTAATTGGTGCGACTAGTCATTATGTGACTGAAGTACTCGATGATGGTCCAATTATTGAGCAAGATGTGAATCGTATTTCGCATCGAGATGATGTTGAAGCATTGATTCAGCAAGGTCGTGATTTAGAGCGCGTGGTCTTATCACGTGCTGTGCGTTGGCATTTGCAACATCGTGTTTTGGTGTATTCAAATAAAACGGTTATTTTTGATTGATGACACCGAACTGACTTTGTATTAAACCATAAAAAAGTCCCGCTTTTAGATGCGGGATTTTTTTATGGCCGGCAAGCGGCGTAATTTAAAAACACGAGGGTATTGCGTGCAGTGCTAGGGTTTGGCTGCTTTTGGCCTGACACTGCGTTGAAAAACGCTTGCATAGAATGACTATGCCACGCGTCTTTCGCCTTGTTTTAGGCCAAAATCAGCACAAACGCGATCCGCAAACCAAACGTCAACAGACCCTAGGTATTTAGCTCTGTTTTTGGCAATACCACATGCACAATTAAACCATGTGGCTCCGCATCGAGTAATTGCACGCTACCAGCGTGGCGTTCTGCAATTTCTCGTACAATCGCCATCCCAAGTCCACAACCATTGCCAGTTTGCTCTCGGCGATAAAAACGCTCAAACACCCGATCTTTATCGCTATCAGGAATGCCGGGTCCATTATCTTCGACATCAACGATGTAGTTCTTTTCGTCTTCTGTGAGTCGAACGGTGACGCTACCATCGCGAGGAATGTATTTAATGGCGTTTTCCACCAAGTTAATAAACATTTCTCTTAGAAGCGCTGAGTTGCCGTGCAGTGGCGCGTCTTGCACAAAGCAATCGCAACCTAGATCAATCCGAGCGGCTAAAGCTCGTGGTACGAGTTCAGCAGTTAAGTCACGAATGATTTTCGCCAAATCCATGTGTACTTTAGGGATGCTAGTTTGGCTACCAGGCTCTGAGCGAGCTAAGGTCAAAAGTTGATTAACCAAATGAATGCTTCGCGTGGCACTGGTATGGACCATATTGAGTCGTTCGCGTAGACCTTCAGGCGAATTTTCACGCATGGCCAATTCAGTTTGCGATTTTAGTCCTGCCAGTGGGGTACGTAATTGATGTGCCGCATCGGCAATAAATCGGCGTTGCCGGTCAATACTGGCTTCGGTCGTTGCCAATAAATGATTGAGTGCTGCCGAAAGGGCATTGAGCTCTCGCGGGGCATCTTGTAAAGCCAGTGGCGACAAGTCTTGTGGCTTACGTAATTCCATCATCGATTGCAACTGTGCTAAAGGTCGTAATCCTAGGCCGATCCCCCACCAGACAAAGAAAATCGTGAGGATAATGAGTAAGAGTAGAGGGATTGCAGTCGAGAGGAAAATATTACGCGTATAAACATCACGTTCATGTAGATTAAACGCAATTTGTATTGTTCTATCCGATTGCTGCGCACTTTTTTGCAAAAGTACGCGGTATTTTTGACCGTCTATTGTTTGGTAATAAAAGAACGGGTCATTTTGCGGTTGATGCGTTTGGGGTAGGGCGATTTCCGCTCGACCAGCAATTAAGCGCTGATTGCTGTCATGGATGGAATAAATTTCCAAATCATCCAGTGAATCAATGGTTGCGATAATTTTGCTGCTGAGTTCTGGGCCAATCTGCGGTTGGTGTTGGATGAGTTTAGCTACGGCATTGGCCGATTTGATTAAACGTTTATCAATTGCATTGTCGGCATAGTGCAAAGTAATTGATAAAAAAAGTGCTGCCCCAGCAAGGCAAAATACCAGCTGGGGCAGTAAAAGCCACAACAATAATTGTTGTCGTAGCGAAGTTTTAGTTAGTCGCATCAGTAGGAATGACTTGCTGCTTTTCAAGTAAATAACCCAAACCACGAATCGTACGAATTACCACGCCAGCTGGATCTAATTTTTTACGTAAGCGATGCACGTAAACTTCAATCGCATTGAGGCCAACTTCAGCGTTTTCATTGCCTAATTCGCTAACGATTTGCTCTTTAGTCACTACGCGGTCGATGTTTGACATCAAGATTTCGAGTACGGTTAATTCACGAGCTGACAAATCAAGCGGCGTATCATTGCACCATGCACGTTGACCAGCGCGATCAAGGCGTAAATTACCCAATTGCTGTACTGACTGCGGCAAGATTTGGCTGCGGCGTAACAGGGCGCGTAAACGTGCTTCTAATTCAGAAAACTCAAATGGTTTTGCCAAGTAATCATCGGCACCCGCATCCAAGCCTGCAACGCGTTCATCTAAGCCATCTAGTGCGGTTAGAATCAAAATTGGCAAAGAAGGCTTATGCTGACGAACATTACGCAGTACAGTCAGACCGTCCATATTTGGCAGACCGATATCTAAGACAACGGCATCGTAGTCGTTGTGAAGTAAAATTTGTAATGCTAATGCGCCATCATTCACGCAGTCGCATTGAAAGTCTGCTTGCGAAAGACTTGATTTTAGCGCGTCGGCTAAGATCAGGTCGTCTTCAGCTAAGAATAGTTTAGTGGCCATTGGGTATATCCCCTTTTGTAAGATTAAGCTTACCGCAGAGTGTAGCGTTAATTTCTAAAATCCCCAAGTTCAATTTGTTGTGTTTATGGTCTTACATCTATTAAGTGATTGATTTAATTCATCTATATTTCTTTTTTCAGCTTTGCCGTTTGTCAGCCAGCCTGTCAGCTCGGTACGAACCAATTCTTCGAGCGTAGAAATCCATTCAGCATGATCATTCAGGCAAGGGATGAATTGATAGTTTTTTCCCCCCGCTTGTAGGTAGTCATGCCGGCCTTCGATGGCAATTTCTTCCAGTGTTTCTAAGCAGTCGGCGACAAATCCGGGGCAGATTACATCTAGCTGTGATAACTGTTTCTGGCCAAGCTGTTGTATTACTTGGCTAGTGTACGGTTTAAGCCATTCGGCTTTGCCAAAGCGAGATTGAAAAGACACCGTATATTGTGTGGGATTTAAATCGAGTGCCTCAGCCAGTAGTCGGCCGGTTTTGAGTGCATGGCAGTGATATGGGTCGCCTTTTTCCAGCGTGTAGCGCGGCACGCCATGAAAACTCATCAATAAGTGCTCACCCTTGCCGTTGGCTTGCCAATGCTGACGAACTTGCGCGGCTAAGGCGGCGATATAGCGAGGATGGTCATAGTAAGGCGCCACAGTACGGATGGCAGGTTGAAAACGTGTTTTTTGTAATACCCGGTAAACCTCATCATTCACACTGGCGGTGGTGCTAGCGGCATATTGTGGATACATCGGAACGATAATGATTTTTTGGCAATTGAGTGTTTTTAATTGGCTGATTTGGCTTTCGATTGAGGGTGAGCCGTAGCGCATTGCATAGTCAACCACCAGTTGCCCTGGAAATGCTTCGCCCAGTTGTCCCTTAAGGAGCTTGGCTTGTTTGATGGTCCAGACTTTGAGTGGTGAGCCTTCTTTGGTCCAAATGCTGGCGTATTTTTCAGCACTTTTTTTCGGGCGCACGGTCAAAATAATGCCGTTGAGAATGAGCCACCAAATGGCTTTGGGGATTTCAACGACACGGGGATCAGATAGAAACTGTCTTAAGTAAGGGCGTACCGCTTGGGCGGTGGGGGCCTCTGGTGTGCCTAGGTTGATTAACAGTACGCCAATTTTGGCCGGGTTTTGATGTGCGAATTGCGGTTCAGTTAAATAGCGCGCCATAGTTTTAAATGAGAATGAATGAGTGAGGGTTTGGCCATCATAAATCGATCTGTTTGAATTAAGCAAAACGTTTAATGGCCATTTTTAATTGTGCTAATGCCGTTGGGTCTTGCGCATAACGCGCGGCCAGATAGAGATTGGTGATCTCAATCATGTTGGCCGCCAATTCAGGCCGCGCAGTTTGGCAGCGTGTGGCAAATTGGCTGGCCGTTTCATGCGGTGCTTTGTAAAGTTGATAGCGCTGTAATTTTTTGCAATAGCGAATAAATAATTGATTGGCTATATCGGTCGGTGGTGCCTGATTGCGATGTAAAAAATAAAATACAAAGCCACCAAGGATGATGAGTAATCCGCCTCCGAAATAAAGCATGAATGGCCAAGATAGAAAGTCTTTAATGCCTAGGCGCTGTAGTAAATTCAATTGCCGCTGACTGTCATACGCAATGACCCATTGATTCCAATGATTCACCCACGCATCGAGGTGCAGACGCATGGCTTTGATGAATGTTGCGTTGCGATTCAATAAGCTTGGTAGTGCATCATTTTGTAAGCGAGACGCAAAGCTGTTTTCGAAACCATTTTCGATGCGTGTGGGTGAAACCACAAAAGTAGGATCTACGCGCTGCCAGCCTTGCTCTGGTAGCCAAACTTCAACCCAAGCGTGGGCATCGGCTTGTCGAATCATGTAGTAATTGCCATTGGGGTTGAACTGGCCGCCTTGATAGCCAGTTACGATACGTGCCGGCACGTTGGCGGCGCGCATGAGTACGGCAAAAGCACTGGCGTAATGCTCGCAATAGCCTTGTTTTGATTCAAATAAAAATTCATCAATCCGATCTTTTTTCTCTAGCAATGGTGGGGTTAGCGTGTAACTGAAATGCTGGTTTTTTAGCCATTGCAAACCGGATTGAACGCGTTGTGCTGGGGCTTGTTGCCGCCAGCTTTGCGCGAGGGATATCGTTTTGGGGTTCAGAGAAGGCGGTAGTTGCAGGGCGGCTGCAATGCCAGTATCACCCAAGGTTTGCCAGTGTAAGGTGCTACTGGCGGAGTAGCGCAGTCTTTGATTGATCGGACTCTGTTGGATTAATTGCAATTGTGAGTTCAGCATCGCCGATTGCGGGAATTCGGTTGGCAAATCCAGTGCCAATAACCAGTTTTGTTGATGTGGCTCTAAGGTAATGCTGTAGTTGGCTTGCGGGCCGCGTGCGATGATTTGTGGTGGCTTGCTCGAGTTTGCCGTGGTGGGTAGCCAGTATTGGCCATCGAATTGATTGAACACGGGGCCACGCCAGTACAGCTGACTTTGCGCTGGCGCGGTGCCGTTAAATTCAGCCCGAAAGGCGATGCGATCATCTTGGATTAATTGATTTAAGCTGCCTGGAGACATCCTTTCCCCAGATAGACCGGTGCGAGCGGCTTTGTCGTTGGGCAAGCTCCAGAGTGGTGCTGGTAGTCGAGGGAATAAAATAAACAATAAGGCGGCAAGGGGTATTGCCTGTAAGCAGATTTTAATCGCAGCCTTGATGGATATACCTAGACTTAGTGCATTGTTTTCCAATCGCAGCGCAATGCAAACGGTTGCGACTAAGGCCAAGCCAGCCAATGCCGCTTGCCAAGGCGCTTGCCCATGTAAAAAGCTGATTCCTGTCGCAAAAAATGCCAGCAATAACATGGCATGTGCATCGCGGACTGTGCGTGTTTCATACAGTTTGCTAATACATAGCGCAATCAACACGGCAATCCCACCTTCGCGCCCCATGAGGGTTTGATGGGCTTGGTAAACGAGAAGCAAGCTCAAAATAGATAGCAATAAGCTCAGGTGGCGCGGTATCTGCGCTCGCCGTTGGGGGCTTAATCCACAATAAGTCAGCAATACCAAGCCGAGCAAACCGGATAGCCATGGGGTTTGCATAATTAGGTGCGGCAGGCAAACGAAGAGCATCAGCACACCGAGTTGCTGTTGTTCTTGAGGATTCAGTGCTCGACTCATGCTCATTGTGTGGGGGTAAATTGCGCGAGTGCCATTAAGCAGCGCTGCTGATGGATTGCGCCAGATGCTGGGGCAAAGTGTGCATTGGGTAGCTCGAGCCCATAATCTTGCCCACGTTCGTGGGCGGCTAAAATCCAAGCACAAAGTCGACTTAAAGCCAGCTCAAGCTCTAACTCTTGCACATCACGCCAGTGAAAACAGCGGCTTTCTCCGGCGGGGGATTGAAAGTGCTTCACCAGCAGTTGCTCGCCATGTGCGCTTTGCTTCCAAGCAATGGCATGTTTGGCGTCGCCGCGTTGAAATAAACGCAATCCATTAAATTCATCTTGGCCAGTGGTATTAGATCGCGTCGCTCCAAGAGATGGGTCGCCTCCAGTTGGCGGTGGCGGTGGGTTTTGTTCTGGCGCGGGATAAACCCATAGTGATTGCGGGCTGTTCAGGTAACTCCAGCAACGAAATAAGGCCATCGGTTGCGTTGACTCTAGGCGTAAACGCGGCAAAGTAACGATGCCACGTTGCGGGCATGGCAGTCGTAAAGTGACGTCTTGTGTCGCCCACGGCGGCAGATTGCTCAGTGCCGCAATGGCGCTGTCGCGGCAAGAAACATGCAATTGGCTGCGCGTAATGTCTTTTTTGTTTTCAAAACGAATTAAAACGGCAGCATGTTCCCCAGCAAAAACGGCGGATATTGGGAGTACTTCCAATCGAAGGGCAAGTAGATTGGCGTACGATTTGAGCATCATGGTTTGGCCAACGCCAATGAGCAAAAAGGCAAAGAGTAAACCCAGATTGAGTTGATAATTTAATGCCCCAACAAGCAGTGTTAGCACCATAAAGCTAAATGCACAGCCGTAGCGAGTCGGCAAAATATAGAGCTGCTGATGGCGGATTTCTTGTTGGCCACTGTGTGCGGGGTGGCGGCGATTGATCCATTGCTGCCATGGCCAATTAAAAGTTGGTTTACTCAAGGAATTGCGACCTGCGTCAAAATTTGTTGAACCGCAGTAAAGTCATTGCGATGGCTTTGTTTGGAGATTAAACGATGGCCAGCAACGGGGACAAAAACTTGCTGTACATCATCGGGTAGCACCATGCTTCGTCCATTGAGCCATGCCCAAGCTTTGCTGGCGTGAACCAAGGCTAAAGCGGCTCGCGGTGATAGGCCATATACAAATTGCGTGTCGCGGCGCGTGTAGGCAATCAGGGCTTGAATATAATCGAGCAGTGCGGGTGAGGCCGTGATTTGTTGTATCGCGGTTTGCGCGGCGATGAGCTGCTCTGCGTTAAGTAATGCCGCTGTTTGCTGGAGTAAAACTTGTCGGTCAATTCCTTCGAGAAGGGATCGTTCGGCGGCGGGGCTAGGGTAGCCCAGTTCAATACGCAATAAAAATCGATCGAGTTGCGATTCGGGTAAAGGGAAAGTACCGATTTGTTGTTGTGGGTTTTGTGTTGCAATCACAAAGAACGGCGTGGGGAGTAAATGCGTTTCACCATCCAAAGTGACTTGGCGCTCGGCCATCGCTTCAAGTAAGGCTGATTGTGTTTTGGCGGTAGCGCGGTTGATTTCATCGGCCAACAAAATTTGCGTGAAAATCGGGCCGGGATGAAACTGAAACCGTGCTTCGTGACGCTCATACACCGAAACCCCGAGTAAATCGGCAGGCAGTAAGTCGCTGGTAAATTGAATTCGTGCAAATGCCAAACCTAAAACTCGAGCTAAAGCATGGGCTAAGGTGGTTTTGCCCACGCCGGGGATATCTTCAATTAATAAGTGGCCTTGGGCCAAAATACATGTCAACGCAAGCCGAATGGTGTGCGGCTTGCCCAGAATAATTTGATTTAATTGCTGCTCTGCGGCGTGGAGTTGCTGCAACAGGCGTGGCGGTGTTGATGGTGTCATTCTTTCCCTCTTGTGCTGTGCAGCGTAAACTTAACAATAAACATGTCTATTGAGCAAGGGGCAATTCTGTGGTCGGTTCCTGTGGTGCAACTGCATATATTAGTCATCCATCGTGTGTGATGCATGAAATGGGGCAAGGTCATCCTGAATGTCCTGAGCGTTTGGCGGCGATTCAAGACCGCTTGATCGCGGCGGGTATTTGGGATTATTTATTGCATGTCACGGCGCAAGCGGCAACGCGAGAACAATTGCTGCGGGTGCATCCGGCGGCGTATTTAGATCGTTTAGCTGTTGCCAGTCCAGCGCAAGGGCATGTGCATTTAGAGCCTGACACGGTGTTAAATCCCTACACCTTGAACGCAGCTTACCATGGCGCAGGCGCCGGGATTCAAGCGGTGGATTTGGTGATGCAAGGTAAGGCACAAAATGCATTTTGTGCGATTCGTCCACCGGGGCATCACGCAGAAAAAGAAAAAGCTTTTGGATTTTGTTTTTTAAGTAATGTTGCGATTGCCGCCAAGCATGCAATTGCCGCTTATGGTTTGGAGCGCGTGGCGATTGTTGATTTTGATGTGCACCACGGTAATGGCACTGAAGACTGTTTATGGGATGAGCCTCGCGCTTTGATGGTGAGTATTTTTCAGCATCCGTTTTTCCCTTATTCTGGTGATGTGCCGATGGCGGACAATATGCACAATATTGCGATGCCACGAGCGACCAAAAGTGCGGAATTTCGTGAAGTGGTCACTCAGCAATGGTTACCATTGTTGAACGAATTTAAGCCGCAATTGATTTTGATTTCAGCCGGTTTTGATGCGCATCTTGAAGATGAAATGGGGTCAATGGGCTTAGTTGAAGCCGATTATGCGTGGGTGACGCAGCAATTAATGAAAGTCGCCGCGCGCTACAGTGAGCAGCGCATCGTGTCGATGCTCGAAGGTGGTTACGATTTATCTGCGCTGGCACGCAGCGTCACTGAGCACGTGCGAGTGTTAGTGGATGATTAAGTTTACGATCACTTTGCTGTGTGGGCTTTTTATACTGACTGGGTGTACTTCCACCAAACCAGCAAAAAATAAGCCCGCCAAGCCAATACCCTCGCTGTCTAATATTAAAGCCGATGGTGCTGGTCGCGAAGTGGTGATGTATGCCTTGGGCTTATTGGAAACGCAATATCAGTTTGGTGGTACTAATCCAGAAGCGGGTTTAGATTGCAGTGGATTGGTCTTGCTGGTGTATAAAAATGCCCTCGGTGTTACGCTGCCACGTACGGCAGCGGCGATGGCGGCGGCATCACGACCGGTGAGCCAGTCAGAAATGCAGGCGGGTGATTTGGTATTTTTTAAAACCACCGATCGCTCGTTTTCTCACGTTGGTATCTATCTTGGCGATGAGAAATTTATTCATGCACCATCGAGTAATGGTCGAGTTCGGATCGAATCATTGAAAAATGTTTACTTTGCACCGCGCTTTGAAGGAGCGCGTACCTTGATGTTGGCCAAGCAATAAAGAGCACGCTGCATCCCGCTTCAATGGGGATAGTACCGATACGCGGTTTTTCAACACTTTGCTACATTGGTTATATTCCATTTTTAGTTGAAGACCATGTTAATACGCCCGATCGTCCCCGCAGATCTAGAGGCGCTCCTTGCTTTGGCAGCGACCGCGGGTGTAGGCGTTACAACGTTACAGCCCAATCCTGAGCGCTTAAGTGCGCGCATTCAAACCAGTAATCGAAGTCTTCATGGTCAACTTGACTTGGCTGATGCCAGCTATTTATTCGTGCTTGAAGACGATGATTGCCAACAAATCGTCGGTATTTGCGGCGTAGAAGCTGCTTTGGGTATGCACGACACTTGGTACAACTACCGAGTGGGTCTGTCGGTGCATGCTTCGCGCGAAATGCAGATTTATAAACAACTGCCCACACTATTTTTAACTTCCGACTTAACCGGTTCAAGCGAGTTGTGTTCTTTATTTTTAAAGCCAACGTATCGCCGCGATGGTAATGGTGCTTTGCTGTCGAAAAGTCGGTTTTTGTTTATGGCCGAGTTTCCTGATCGATTTTCTGAGCGCGTGATCGCTGAAATGCGCGGGGTTTCTGATGAAACTGGGCGTTCGCCATTTTGGGAGAGCTTAGGTCGGCATTTCTTTACGATGGATTTTGCTAAAGCAGATTTTCTGTCTTACGTCGGTAGCAAATCGTTTATTGCAGAATTGATGCCTAAGCATCCGATCTATACCTGTTTCTTATCCGATGAGGCCAGAGCTGCTTTGGGGCATGTGCATCCGGCCACTGAACCGGCACGCGCTTTGCTGGAGTCGGAAGGCTTTCGTTACCAAGGCTATGTCGATATTTTTGATGCCGGTCCGAGCTTGGAATGCAGCTTGGCAGATATTCGTGCCATCAAAGACAGCGCGGTGTTTCCCGTTTTGGCCGTCGCTACCGAGCCCGTGGATGGCTCCGTCTGGTTAGTGAGCAATCGAAGCTTGAGCGATTTTAGAGTCACCTTAGCGGTGTCCTTGCCACAAGATGGCATCTTGCCGCTGACTAGCGAAGTATTAAAACGCTTAAATTTAACGCATGACGCGACTGTTCGTGCTGTGCCTTTGTCCGCAAAGGTTTAAAGGAAAAAGTATGCAATTAATTCATGGGCATTGGCTGTCTGGCCGTGGTGAGGTTTTTTCTTCGCGCAATCCAGTGACACAAGACATTGTTTGGCAAGGTGCAGCTGCCAATGAAGATGACGTGAAGGAGGCGGTTTGTGCCGCTCGTGCCGCGTTTATTGCTTGGCGAGATCTGCAATTTGCCGAGCGTGCGGCGTTGATTCGTAACTTTGCCGAGCTATTAAAAGCCAATCAGGCCAGTTTGGCTGATGTGATTGGTATTGAAACGGGCAAACCGCGTTGGGAAGCGTTGACTGAAGTGGCAACCATGGTCAATAAAATCGAGATTTCGATCAAAAGTTACGATGAGCGAACCGGTTATAAAGAGGCGCAGCAAGGCGATGCGCAAGCGGTGTTACGCCATCGGCCGCATGGTGTAGTTGCGGTATTTGGCCCGTATAATTTTCCCGGTCATTTACCCAATGGCCACATTGTACCCGCGCTGCTGGCTGGCAATTGCGTGGTATTTAAACCGTCTGAATTGGCGCCGATGACGGCGCAAAAAACCGCTGAACTATGGATTGCAGCTGGCTTACCCGCAGGGGTGTTGAATGTAGTGCAAGGCGGGCGTGAAACGGGCGTTACTCTGGCGGCCAATGCTGATTTAGATGGTTTGTACTTTACCGGTAGTGCGCATACTGGCTACGCCTTGCATCGCCAATTTGCTGGTGCGCCACATAAAATTTTGGCGCTAGAAATGGGCGGCAATAATCCATTGGTGGTGGAGGAAGTGAGTGACGTTGATGCGGCAATCCACCATGTGATTCAGTCAGCGTTTATTTCTGCGGGGCAACGTTGTACTTGCGCGCGGCGTTTGCTATTGCCGGTTGGTGCGTGGGGTGATGCGTTTATTGCTCGCCTGATTACGGTGACCGCCGCTTTACAAGTCGGTACTTGGGATGCGTCAGCCCAGCCCTTTATGGGCGCGGTGATTTCACTGGCTGCGGCCGATGCCATGCTGGCGGCGCAGCAGCGTTTGCAAGCCCAAGGCGCGCACACTTTATTGGCCATGCAACGATTGATGCCCAATACCGCCTTATTGTCGCCAGGCATTTTGGATGTGACCGGTTTGGCTGATCTGCCAGATGAAGAATATTTTGGTCCATTGCTGCAAGTGCAGCGTTATACCGATTTTGATCAAGCGCTGGTGCTGGCTAATCGCACGCAGTTTGGTCTGGCGGCCGGTTTGTTGTCTGATTCTCGCTCGCAATATGAATATTTTTGGCGTGCGTCGCGCGCTGGGATTGTGAATTGGAATAAACCGCTGACCGGCGCATCCAGTGCTGCGCCATTTGGTGGTATTGGCGCGTCGGGTAATCATCGCGCCAGTGCGTATTATGCTGCCGATTATTGCGCTTATCCGGTGGCCTCGATTGAGGCTGAGCAATTGCAATTGCCGGCTCAGTTGCCAGTGGGGATGACTTTATGAGTTCAGTACGGGCATTTGAAGCCAATTTTGATGGTTTGGTGGGGCCAACGCATCATTACGGCGGTCATTCGTTTGGGAATGTGGCGTCAACGGGTAATGCCAATCAAGTGGCCAATCCACGTGAGGCGGCATTGCAGGGTTTAGCCAAAATGAAGGCCTTGGCCGATTTAGGCTATCGCCAAGGCGTATTGCCACCGCAAGAGCGGCCGGCGATGTGGATGTTACGTGATCTAGGGTATACGGGTAGCGATGCTGAAATCATTGCAGCCATGAGCAATACCCCTTCGGGGTTTTTGTCTTCGTTGAGTTCGGCGTCGTCCATGTGGACCGCCAATGCGGCGACAGTGAGTCCATCAGCCGATACGCAAGATGGCCGGGTGCATTTTACGGTGGCGAACTTACAAAATAAATTTCACCGCGCCATCGAGCACAAACAAACCGCCCGCACGCTAAAAAGCATTTTTGCGCATCCACAGCATTTTATGGTGCACGACGCTTTGCCGATGCTTGCGGCGTTCGGCGATGAAGGTGCTGCCAATCATACTCGGCTGTGTCATGACTATGCCGAGCAAGGCGTCGAGTTTTTTGTTTATGGCCGTCAGCACTGGGGAGGGCAGATTGCGCCGCAGCACTATCCGGCCAGACAAACTCGAGAGGCGAGCGAAGCGGTGATTCGTCGTCATGGTTTAGCGGCCAGCCATACGGTGTTGGCGCAGCAAAATCCAGCCGTGATTGATGCCGGGGTGTTTCATAACGATGTGATTGCGGTTGGCAATCAAAACGTGTTGTTTTGCCATCAAGATGCGTTTTTAGCGTCTGATCAAGTGTATGCCGAGTTGACGGCCAAAATGGCTGGCCAATTACACATTATCGAAGTGTCCCGTGATGTAGTGAGCGTGGCTGACGCGGTGAAGTCGTATTTGTTTAATAGCCAACTATTGGCTAAGCCCGATGGCAGGCAGCGCCTCGTTGTGCCTGAGGAGTGCCGTAATACGCCAGCGGTGTGGGCTTATCTACAAGCATTGCAAGCGAGTAATGGGCCAATTGATGAGTTGTTGGTCTATGACTTAAAGCAGAGTATGCAAAATGGTGGCGGCCCAGCGTGTTTGCGGCTGCGGGTGGCTTTAAATGAAGTTGAAGCCAACGCGGTCAATGCTGGGGTGTGGATGAATGATGCCCTGTATGCACGGCTGACGCAGTGGGTTGAGCGGCATTACCGCGATCGTTTAGTTGAAGCTGATTTGCTTGATCCGAGTTTTTTAATTGAAGTGCGTAGCGCATTGGATGAATTGACGCAGATTTTGCAATTAGGCGCGATTTATCCGTTTCAGATGCAAGGCGTGGATGTTTAAGAACGCCCGTGTCATGGGCTGATCCTGCTAAAATTAGCTCACCATTATCGATTTCCCTTGGGTTAAGTGCAAATGAGTCGTTTTTTACAAGAAACATTATCAGGAAATACCGCCATCGCCTTGCCGTACTGCTTGCCGACAGGGGCTGGCGTACAGGTGATGGATGAGGGGGTGATTCGATTCGAGCCGCAAGACATCGATAATACGGCATTGGATCTGGTGATTTCCTGCGGCATCCATGGGAATGAAACTGCACCTGTTGAATTGGTCGACCAATTGATTGAGCAAATCATGCTGGGCGCAATTAAGGTGCGCGCACGTGTGCTGTTTATTTTTGGCAATGTGGCGGCTTTGCGTTTAGGTCGTCGTTTTGTTGAAGAAGACATGAATCGACTGTTTTCTCGCACGCCAGAGGTTGAAGACGGCATTGAGAAAAGGCGCGCTGCAATGCTAGAAATGCATGTAATGCGGTTTTTTCAAGCCAATGCGCAAGCGAAAAAACCAAGGTTTCATTACGATTTACATACGGCGATTCACGGTTCTTTGATTGAAAAATTCGCAATTTACCCACTGCCTAAACCTGGAAATACGTTCTCGACAGTTGAAATTGCGCGCTTGTCATTGGCAGGGGTCGATACGGTGTTATTGCAATCGACGGTGTCGAGTACCTTTTCGTTTTTTTCCAGCCGCCATTGTAATGCTGCGGCTTTTACCATTGAATTGGGAAGTGCTCGCCCGTTTGGAGAGAACCAGCAGATCGACTTATCTAAAATGGCTGCCTATTTGCAGCAATTAATTCAAGGTGAGTTGCCGACGCCAGATTTAGTGCCGGAACAGGTGCAAGTTTTCCGTGTTTCGCGTGAAGTAATGAAGAAAACCAATGATTTTAAATTTGCCATTGATGGCAAAACGGATAACTTTACGCCCTTGGCGCAAGGTTTGGTGTTGGCGGAAGATCAGGGCGAGCAATTTATTATTGAAGAAGCTGACGCACGGATTATTTTCCCTAATCCCGATGTACCACCGGGTTTGCGCGCGGGCTTGGTGATTGTGCCAGCAAAAGATTTTGATATTTAAATTTCGCGCAATATAAAAAAGCCATTCGTTGAATGGCTTTTTTATTGGCTAAAAATAAGTGATTATTTTTTAGTTTGAGTCGTTGCTTTAGGTTTTGCAGTGCTGGTTTTTGGCGCGACTTTGCGCGGGGTTTTATTCGCCGGTTTTTTCGCCACATTTTTGTTGGCAGTTACTTTCTTACTGCTTACTTTGCGAGTCGTGGCACTTTTTTGTGTTTTTGTCGATTTACGCGCTTGTACTGTACTTGGCTTACTGGTAACAGTTGAGCATTGCGTCACCGTTTTTTTGTTCTTGCCTTTGCCGGTGATCACTTTTTTACAAACTCGTTTACTGCTAGTGCTTGCCGACTTAGTCGCTACTGCGCTGCGTTTGTTTTCATTGCTGCTGGCAGCCAGCATGGCATTGACGTTTAGACCTTCGGTATTGCCCGCATCGGCGATGCGACGTGCGCCAGTAAAGCGCGTGGTCCAATAGTTAATACCCATATTGGCCACTTCGACGCTGCGCCCTGCACGAGGTGAATGAATGAATCGATTGTCACCCAGATAAATACCAACGTGGGAGAACGTTCTGCCTAAGGTGTTGAAAAAAACCAAATCACCCGGTTTTAATTCTGATTTGTCGATGGTTTTACCTTTTTGCGCCATTTCAAAGGCGGTGCGCGGCAAAGTTAAATTCATCGAATTCTGAAAAACATAGCGAATAAATCCGCTGCAATCGAGTCCTGATTCAGGCGTGTTGCCGCCCCAAGTGTATTTCACACCAATTAAGCTCATTGCAGATAAAAGTAAATCCTGAGCCGGTGTATAGTCAGCTTGTTTCTCAGCGGATTTTTTATTGCGTTTGGCTTTGCTGGCGGTATTACTACTTGGTTTGTTAGCGCCCCAGCTACTTGGAGTCGCAACTTCGCCAACCGGCATCTCCTCGTCGGCGTAGGCAGGGAGTGCGCTCAGGCTAAATAGTGTGGTGAGAATGATGATCCATTTCATGGGCAGGAACTGTACGGATGTGGAATCGGGCTGTAAAGCATAAAATTGAAAAAATCCGAATTTTATTGGTTTCATTTAAGGAAATAGGACTGAATGCTGAAAGAAACGTTCACTGTTGTCAGAGATTTACCTCGAGTGAGAGAGATTGTAGCGATTTTGATTCGTTATGGCCTTGGCAATTTGGTGCAAAAATTAGGCTTGAACAAAGGAATAGAACGCGCTAGTGATGCTTTGCATTTGCCCGGTGAACATGAAATTGAATTGCTTGATCCTGCAGTGCGTGTTCGACAAGCATTAGAGCAATTGGGCCCTACATTTATTAAATTGGGCCAAGTTTTAGCCACTCGGGTGGATATGTTTACCCCCGATTGGATTGCTGAATTTGAAAAACTACAAAGTGAAGTGCCACCTTTGGATTTTGCTATTTTATTGCCGGAATTACAGCAATTATTAGGTGATGATCCGCATGCGATTTTTAAAGCATTAGATCCCATTCCAGTGGGCTCGGCATCCATCGCTCAGGTGCATCGGGCGCAGTTGCAAGATGGCACCGAGGTCGTGTTAAAGATTCGTCGGCCGGGAATTATTCCAAAAATTGAAGCCGATTTACGTATTTTGCGGCACGTTGCCAGCTTGGCTGAATTTGAGTTTCCAGATTTGCGGCGTTATCAGCCGGTGCGGATTGTGGATGAATTTGCCAAGTCGCTGCGTCGAGAACTGAATTTGTCGACCGAGGCGCGTAATTTAGAGCGTTTTGTACAAAACTTTGCAGCGCATGATGAGATTGAAATTCCACGTATTTGGTGGCAATGGACTGGCGAAAGTTTGAATGTACAAAGTTTTATCGGCGGGATCGCGGGCAATGACTTAGCGCAAGTCGATGCTGCAGGTATGGATAGAAAAGTATTGGCAGCCCGTGGTGCTGATGCGGTGCTTAAAATGGTGTTAATCGATGGTTATTTTCATGCCGACCCACATCCTGGCAATGTGAAGTATTTGCCGGGCAATCGCATTGCCTTTTTAGATTTTGGCATGGTTGGCCGTTTGCCACGGCCACGGCGCGATCAAATTGTCGATTTATTGGCCGCTTTATCGCAACGTGATGAGCATGGCATTTTAAATGTATTGCTCGAATGGACCGGTGACACTTTAGTTGATGAGACTAAATTGGCCAGTGATATTGCCGATTTTATGTTTAATTACGAGAATCTGCCGCTAAAAGACGTTCCGTTTGGACATATGCTCAACGATGTTGCCGTCATTATGCGCGACCATGAAATCACATTGCCGTCGGATTTAACCTTGTTATTTAAAGCGCTGATCACCTTGGAAGGTTTGGGGCGTCAGCTTGATCCTGATTTTAAAATGGTGCCTCATCTAACGCCATTTGTGAAAGAGGTTATTCTTGAACGCTTGAGTCCGAAGGCGTGGCTTAAAACCGGCAAAGACAATGTGTTTGAAGCATTCAGTGTGTTGTCCGGTTTGCCCAGTGATATTGGTAAACTGATCAAGCAAGCTCGGCGCGGTAGTTTAAAGGTGGATTTGGACTTAAAACGCTTAGATCGTTTTGGCAGTTTACTGGCTAAAAGTGCGAATCGGTTGACGATGGGCATTGTGACTGGTGCATTGATTATTGGCTCATCGATTGCCATGACGATTAAGACTGGGCCCACTTTATTGGGGATGCCTTTGCTGGGTTTTTTGGGCTTTGTTGTCGCTTTGGTTAATGCAATTTGGTTGATGTTTGCGATTTGGGCTTCTGGCAAAGACGAGCGTTAAGTTGTTAAATAAGGCCTCAGCGTGGTGAGCCAAGCTTCGGTCTTATGACTAACATTAAGGGTATGCGCAGGGCTGCTAGATGGTAAAACGACTTGCTCAATATACCCCGGAATGAGTTTGCTGCCGTATTTGGCTGCGGCTTGGCCATTAAAGGCGACTAGTTGCAGTTGAGGCTGCGCTCTACACCATGCGTCAAGCGGATTAAATTGCGGTGTTTGGATCGCGGTATCAAGGCTGCCAACACGGCTCGCTTGTTGCACCACATCCCAAAGCGCAATGCCATATTGCTGAATAAGGGGGTAGCGTTCAGCAAATGGGAGGGGTGTTAAGTCGATGGCAATCAATTGACTGATTATCGGCCAAAAGGCGTTTCTCGGGTGCGCATAGTAATGCCCTGCATTGAGCGAGGCATCGCCTGGCAAGCTGCCTAAAATTAAGATGCGGCTATGGGCATCAAACACCGCATTGAAGCTGGATTTTTGTCGCAAAGTCATGCATTTAGGCGTTGGTTAAAATCGCATTACCATCAAACCCTAAACGCAATCCTCCCCAGTGTCGACCATTGACAGTGATCGGCACGTCGATTTCCGTCATGATTTCACCGGTATCGCGAACATACGTTTGCAATAAGAAGCGTTCGGTATTGCGTGCCGCACGTAGCCCGGCGGGATCATTGAAAATTCGTTGGTGACGGCTCTCAATTAAATCGATGGCACTCTCGCCGGTTGGTGCTTTGGCGTACCAGCTATTGTGGGTTGGCGCATAGCCATTGCAATCAACGGCTAAAACAAAGCGCCCGCCAGGGGCGGTTTTGGCGAGCTCATCGTAAAGTGGTTGGATGTCAGACACAAAGTGCGCGTTGTATTCGGTCTGGAATTTTTGTGGTTGGGTATTGGGTACAGGGCGGTAGCTGTGGTCAAACACATTGATGCCACGCTGATGCAGTGCCTCAATTTGGGCGGCAATCCGATCGCGGAATTGGCATACCGATGAGATGCTGGAATCCAGCGCGCCTTGCCCTACGGTAAAACGGCCAATCATGGCTTGGACTTTTTCTGCCGCTTGCGCAACATCAAAAGAAGATTGTGCTGATCGCCCCATTTTTTCATTCACCCCGAGGGATAATTGGTGAATTTCTGAAACGTTGGCATTCACCAAATTATTGGCGCTGGTGAAGTTTTCGAGTGTTTGAGCAATGCCAGATAAGGCTTGCGCGGTCATTTCAAAATCTTGCATCAATTGTGCAAATTGCATTGATGCTTTGGCAACTGCTTCACGGGTTAGGTTGGCATCCGTGGTAATCATGGCAGTTTCGGCCAAGGTCTCAGCAACTTGGCTGAGCATATTGTCGATGTCGTTGGATATCTCGTCGGTTGCGACGCCAACTTTTTCTGCCAGTTTACGCACTTCATCGGCAACAACAGCAAAGCCACGACCTTGTTCACCTGCTCGTGCAGCTTCAATGGCGGCATTGAGCGCTAATAAATTGGTTTGTCCGGCAATTTCTTTAATTAAATCAACAATGGTTTTGATGCTGGCTGAACGTTGATTTAAACCATCGACGGTGTGGTTGAAGGTGGCAATTTTATGGGTGATTGCATTGATGCGCGTGGTCACGTCTTGGAGCTCGGCCGAGGATTGTCGTGCCATTTGCAAGTTTTGTGCCGTCGTTTGTGCAATTTCGCCAGTGCGGTGCGAGACGTGGTTAATGCCTTCGGTGGTTGCATTGCTGGCGTTGACCACATTTCTGGCTAGCGTATCTTGTTGGGCGGTAGCCGAGGCAGAATCTTTGATGTTTTTTTGTGATTTGGCCGCCTCAAGCGCCATGCCAACCGTCATGGTTTGGACATTGGCAATGATGTCACGTTGTTTACTTAAAAAGCGGTTGCAGGTGAGGGCTAATTGGCTGATTTCATCGGAGTAGGGGGCCGGAATATCCTTTGAAAGATCGCCTTCGTGGCTGGCCGCTTCATAAAAGACTTGATCGATGCGTTGTACCGGTTTGGTAATCCAAAAATGAAAATAAGTAATTTCAATGGCGCAGAGTAATACAGTAAGGGCGGTGCAGGCGATGGCAAACCATTGCAAATGCTGGATTTCTTGCAGTATCAATTGACTGGTAGCCGGAGCGAGTTGTGCGAGCGTGGCGCTGAGTTTGGATTCAAGTCGGTGACTGGCAATCAGGAGTAATATTGGAAAGATTAAAAATAAGCCAATAAAAGCAAATTTCTTAGCCAGCGTTGAAATGAATCTGCGTTCCAGTGCGGTATGTAAGTCAATAACCCAGCTCATGGCGTACCTGTCGTGGTATTTTATTTTTTTAGGGTGCGCGCCACAGTGTGGTGCGAGTTGAGTCGCTCAAGCCGAGCGATCTGTGTTTGTGCAGTAGTTGCTGGCTTGAGCTATCGTTGTTTTGCTGATCTTGGCAAACGGGCCTTGAACATGTTGACGTTATTGCCAAGATATACAGCTTAAGCAATGTGGCGTTGTGTCATGTACATCAAGTGCCATTTGCGGGTTTATTCGCCAAAAGCGATGGCTAAATCGTCGAGCGATATATGCCATTTTTTGAGCATGCGGCTAAATACCGCCAATTCAGCGTCGCAAATTTCTTGGTCTGATTTGGCGATGTCGAGCGCCAGCGCCGCCAGTTGCAAACGTTTTTGTGGCTCATCAATGGTTTCAAGTAGATCGTCAATTCGTTGCTTATCAATTAAACGAATTTGGCCGTTTTCGTCGGCTTCATCACTGATGTCGGCGCAATAAGCTTGTAATACTTGAATGAAGCCTTTGCGGGTAATGCCAAGAATCTCGTAGGCACGTAAGTGCTCTAGCTCTTCGATTTCTTCTGGGTCAAAACTACCATCACACATCATCTGCATGACTAAGATCCGTGCCATGGCTTCTGGGCTATTGCTAGGGTATTTTTTCATTTCTATTGTTGCTCCTGACTTTTTATCGCCTGCCGAAAAAGAACCGGCAAGGACATGATTTTTCGTTCGGTATAGCTAAAACAGGCCATGGTTGTTTTTGCTTTAGCAATTGGATGTGCTTGGGTGCTTACATCATAATAAAGTTCAAACCGAGTTTGACTGATTTCGTCAATCCCAAGGCTAATCTGCAACACGTCACCATAAAAGGCCTCGTGTAAAAAAATAACGGCGACATCACTTAAAATTAAACCTGCGCCACCGATGTCAACTTCACTGTGATACCCCAAATGAGCGAGCCATTGCAACCTTGCTTCGTGCAGTAAGCCCAGTAAGGCATCATGTGCTAAATGCTGGCCGTAGTTAATATCGGTAATTCGAACCGTAATATTGCACTGAAATAGATTGCACTCTGGTAAGTCGAGTTTAATTCGTGGCATAGTTGGTTTTAAGTATTGATGTAGCTTTGAGTTTAAGCGCGTCAGCACATTGCCGCAATAAGCTTTGTCCTGTAAGACTAAAGTAGTTATTTTGGAGGAGTTTGCCCTATGTATCAACGTATCTTAGTGCCAGTCGACCATAGTGATACCAGTGCTGCGGCGCTACAAGAAGCAAAGCGTCTTGCTGGTGAGCAACGGGCGGTACTTCGGCTGATTCATGTGATTGATCTGGCGCAGTTTGCTTGGAGTGCCAATGAATTTTTGGATGTACCGCAATTACAGGCCTCGCTTCGCGTTGGTGGGCAAGCATTGCTTGACTCTAGAGCTGAAGAGCTCCGTGCACTGGGTTTAACGGTTGACGTGGCCTTGCTTGAAATCTGGGGCGGACAAATTGCGCGTACGATTGTCGATGAAGGTGAGAAATGGCATGCCGAATTGCTGGTCATGGGTACGCATGGTTATGGCGGCTTGACGCATTTGCTGCTTGGCAGTGTGGCTGAAGGCGTGCTTCGCTATGCTAAAACGCCGGTTTTGTTGGTGAGAGCGCCTGAGCATGTCGCTTAAAACACAATGGATTGCACCGCTACAGGTGAATGATCATCGGCGAGATATTGCAGGTTTGACTTATGTTTACCCGGTGGTGTCGCGTCGTGCTGGCGGGGTTTCGGTGGGGATCAATTTAAACCCAAATAACGCCTGTAATTGGCGCTGCGTGTATTGCCAAGTGCCTGATTTGCAAAGAGGTACTGCGCCAGAAATTGCATTACCGCAGTTAGAGTTTGAATTGGATTTGATGCTCGGGGATGTTGTTAACGGAGATTTTATGGCTCGAGCAGTCCCAGATGGTGTGCGTCGACTCAATGACATTGCATTTTCAGGTAATGGCGAGCCAACGACTTCGGGGCAGTTTGCCGAATGTGTCGCGATTGTTGAGCGGGCCTTAGATCGTTTTTCCTTGCGCGGGCAAATCAAAGTGGTGCTGATTACCAATGGTAGTCAGCTGGATAAGGCCGGTGTACAGCTTGCGCTTAAAACCATGGCATCGTTGCGCGGAGAGGTTTGGTTTAAGGTCGATCGTGCGCCGCAAGATGATTTTGCATGGGTCAATCAAATACGATTAAATCGGCAGCAAGTAACGCGCCGCTTGGCGCAGGCAGCGGCGCTGTGCCCAACATGGATACAGACGTGCATGTTTGCGGTGGATGGCCAGTTGCCCTCGGAAGTTGAGTTGCAGGCGTATTTAACGTTTTTGGCGCAGCAAATTGAGGCGGGTGTGAAGCTAGAAGGGGTGTTGCTCTATGGGATTGCTCGCACTTCGATGCAAGCAGAAGCGTCGCAGCTGAGCGCCGCACCCACAGAGTGGATGCAACGCTTGGCCGAACGAATTACATCATTAGGTTTGTCAGTTAAGCTGGCAGCTTAGTGACTTGCTGCTTCACTTTGTTGGGCTTTTTGCAGTAATTCATCCATCAGTTCCGGACGTTCGCTGCGCAAAAGTTCTAATACTTTAATTTCTTCTTTGCGTAGTTTGGCTAGATCAATGCCTTCGATGTGAACGACGCGTAATAATTCGGCCACTGGTTTAGGCATGTTGCGCCCACTTTCGTAGCGCGAGCCGCCACTTTGCGTTACGCCAATTTGACTCCAGAAGTCTTGCTGGTTCATGCCCAATTGTTTACGGATATCGCGCGGGCTGAATTTCTTGGTCATGTTGGGTCCTTTGTATTGCATGATGATTAGATTTTCTTTCATCATATAAGTCATCAAAGTGAGAAACACGGCACTATTCCATATGACTAATGGTGTCTTATTTACTCGCGCAAAATGATTAATTTTGTTATGCAGGCTATTTCAGTCAAAAAGTGGTGGCGCATTTTGTTAGTTATGCGATGTATTGCCCTCATTGACTGGTAGTGCATGTGCTTGTGGGCAATACGGTGTGTTTTACGCGACTTGTTTGCAACGATAAATCGCAATGATTGGCGAATTTCAGTGCAGCGCGGCGGCGCGTTTGGGTTGTCGTTCGGTGCGTGATGTTGCGTGAATCCTACAAAACTAGCCATTCAGGCGCTGTTTTTCCGCTGTTTTTAGCGGCTTAGGCCGGCATACATTGCGATGCAATGTATGCGTGCATGCCCTTGTTGAGTATTGGCGAATAATTCTTTCGGCCTGCTGTCATTTTTAGGCGGGTAGGTTGCTTTAAAATGACTCAATCCTGCCCTTCGAGCAAGATTGTGTGTTGGGTAAATAGGGTATTGCGGCTTGTCGCAATATGCCTTCTGTGCTAACTTCGGGAGTTCCCCGATAGTCTCTTTTGCGATGATTGTTATGGCTCAAACGCTCTACGACAAACTTTGGCAGTCCCACGTTGTGCATGAAGAAGCCGACGGTACTTGCTTAATCTATATTGACCGTCATTTGGTGCATGAAGTGACGAGCCCACAAGCTTTTGAAGGCTTGAAATTGGCCAATCGCCAACCATGGCGTAATTCTTCTGTTGTTGCGACGGCAGACCACAACACGCCAACCAATGAATGGGAAAAAGGGATTCAAGATCCGATTTCTCGTTTACAGGTCGAAACGCTTGACGCCAATATTAAAGAATATGGTGCGTTGGCTTATTTTCCATTTAAAGATTTGCGTCAAGGCATTGTGCACGTCGTTGGCCCAGAAAATGGTGCGACGCTGCCGGGTATGACAGTCGTTTGTGGTGATAGCCATACGTCAACCCATGGCGCATTTGCTGCGTTGGCACACGGTATTGGCACTTCAGAAGTTGAGCATGTGCTTGCTACGCAAACCTTGGTCGCAAAAAAATCTAAAGCGATGCTGGTTCGGGTCGACGGTCAAGTTGGTCGTGGCGTAACGGCCAAAGACATTGCTTTGGCGATTATTGGCAAGATTGGTACTGCGGGCGGCACGGGCTTTGCGATTGAATTTGGTGGCGAAGCGATTCGTGCTTTGTCGATCGAAGGCCGTATGACTTTGTGCAATATGGCGATTGAAGCCGGTGCTCGTGCAGGCATGGTCGCCGCGGATCAAAAAACCTTTGATTACTTAAAGGGTCGTCCTTTTGCGCCGACGGATGCGCAATGGGATGCCGCGGTTGAAAATTGGAAAAACCTGGTTTCTGACGAAGGTGCGGTGTTTGACGCAACTGTGGTATTGCAGGCCGCTGATATTGAGCCGCAAATCACTTGGGGTACGTCGCCTGAGCAAGTGCTCGGTGTCTCCGGTAAAGTGCCCGATCCGGCACAAGAATCAGATGCAACGCGTCAGGGTAGTTACGCGCGCGCCTTGCAATATATGGGTTTAGAAGCCAATACCCCGCTCACGGATATTAAGATTGATAAAGTCTTTATCGGTTCCTGTACCAATAGTCGGATTGAAGACTTACGTGCCGCAGCGGGTGTTGTTGCTGGCAAGAAGAAAGCCGATAGCGTGAAGTTGGTGCTGATTGTGCCAGGTTCTGGTTTGGTCAAAGCGCAAGCTGAGGCTGAAGGGTTGGACAAAATCTTTATCGCAGCGGGTTTCGAGTGGCGTGAGCCGGGTTGTTCGATGTGTTTGGCGATGAACGCTGACCGTTTGGAGTCGGGTGAGCGTTGCGCGTCAACGTCAAATCGTAACTTTGAAGGTCGTCAAGGGCAGGGTGGTCGTACGCATCTGGTGAGTCCTGAAATGGCTGCCGCGGCAGCGATTGCCGGTCATTTTGTTGATATTCGCACCTTCTCTTTGCAATAAGGAGTGGCGTGTAATGAAACTATTCGCAAGCCTGTTGTTGATATTGTTTACGTTAACGGCATGCAATACGGTGTCGGGCTTTGGCAAAGACTTGAAAAAAGTCGGTAATGAAATTGATAAGGCGGCAACAAAATGAAGCCATTTACTAAACTCGATGGTTTGGTCTGCGCAATGGATCGCGCTAATGTCGATACCGACGCGATCATTCCAAAGCAATTTTTGAAATCCATTAAGCGTTCTGGCTTTGGCCCAAACTTGTTTGATGAGTGGCGTTATCTTGATCACGGCGAGCCGGGGATGGATAACAGCCAGCGCAAATTGAACCCTGAATTTGAGTTGAATCTGCCGCGTAACCAAGGTGCACAAGTACTGTTGGCGCGTGACAATTTTGGCTGCGGTTCATCACGCGAACACGCACCTTGGGCGATTGAAGATTTCGGTTTTTGTGCGCTGATTGCGCCAAGTTTTGCCGATATTTTCTTTAATAATTGCTTTAAAAATGGCTTGTTGCCGATTGTGCAGCCTGCGGCTGTCATTGAGCAGTTATTTGCCGAAGCCAAAACCGAAGGTTATCGCTTAAAAATTGATTTGCTTGAACAAACGATCACTACGCCCAGTGGTGAAGTGTTTGCATTTGACGTGACTGAGCATCGTAAGCATTGTTTGCTCAATGGTTTGGACGAAATCGGCCTGACATTGGCTCATAGCGACAAAATTAAGGCGTTTGAAACCCAGCATGAAGCTGCGCAGCCGTGGCTGTTTGTTAAATAAACATTGCGCGCATCAACGTCGGGTTGCTGGATTTTTGATGGTGGTGTCGGTTGTCAATTCGATCAGGCTAGCGGCCTGCCGCATCATGATGCTTCAGTCCTAAACGCAATATTTAATTCGGACTTGTTGATCGGTATTTATTTAGACTGAATCAATATTGTTATTCGAATTTTATCGTATCCTTTTAGAGTCAAAATTAATTTTGGAAAGAAAATCAATGATCTTGCATAAATTTAAAAATCAAAGCGATTTAGATCGTGCAGCAGCGGATCTAATTATTGCCATGGTGCGTGCAAAGCCAAATGCAGTATTGGGTATGGCAACAGGTGGTACGCCAGTGGGTTTGTATCAAGAAATCGTTAAAACTTATCAAGCTGGCTTGGTGAGTTTTGCGCAAGCCAAAACATTTAATTTGGATGAATATGTTGGCTTGCCAGTAACGCATCAAGAAAGCTACCGCAATTTCATGCAACGCAATTTGTTTGATCACATTGATATTCAAGCGGCAAACACGCATGTGCCAGATGGCAATGCAGCTGATATTGATGCTGAATGCCGCTTGTATGACAAAATGATGTTCGAACAAGGTCCAGTTGATCTGCAATTATTGGGTATCGGTGGTAATGGTCATATTGGTTTTAATGAGCCAGATAGCCAATTGTCACGTGGTACTTATCAAGTCACATTAAAAGAAGAAACCCGTGAAGCCAATAAGCGTTTCTTTAATCATATCGATGAAGTGCCAACTCAAGCAGTAACGATGGGTATGGGCTCGATTATGCAAGCTAAAGTGATTTTGTTGGTCGTTAAAGGCCAAGAGAAAGCTGAGATCTTAGATCGCACACTCAATGGTCCTATCACCACCCAAGTGCCTGCATCTTTGTTGCAAACGCACCCACGCGTCATTGTTATGACTGATTGCGATGTGAACTACAAAGTATCGTATTAATTGTTTCGAATGAATTAAAAAGAGGGGCTAGCCCCTCTTTTTCTACGTTTAAAAAATTAAAAAACAAAATACCGCGAGAACAGCATGAAAGTATTGATCCTACCCGGCGATGGCATTGGTCCTGAAATCGTAGCGCAAGCTAAAAAAGTGCTCACTGTTTTAAAAAATGATGGCTTAGATTTAGAGTTACAAGAAGCGCCTCTTGGCGGCGCCGCTTATGATCAATACGGTTCACCTTATCCAGAGTTTACGCAAAAGTTAGCCCGTGAAGCGGATGCGATTTTGCTTGGCGCGGTGGGTGGGCCGCAATACGACACATTGGATCGTCCACTGCGCCCTGAGCGCGGTTTGCTGGCGATTCGTAAAGATTTGAATCTGTTTGCTAATTTGCGCCCTGCCATTTTGTATCCAGAGTTGGCCAATGCGTCGACCTTAAAGCCTGAAGTCGTTTCAGGCTTGGATATTTTGATTGTGCGTGAATTGACTGGCGATATTTATTTTGGCCAGCCACGCGGTATTCGCGTGAATGAAGCCGGTGAGCGCGAAGGCTTTAACACGATGTTGTACGCTGAAAGCGAAATTCGCCGCATTGGTCATGTAGCTTTCCAAGCAGCGCAAAAACGCGGTAAAAAATTGTGTTCAGTGGATAAAGCCAATGTGCTGGAAACAACTGAATTCTGGAAAGAAATCATGACCGACATGGCCAAAGAATATCCAGACGTTGAGCTCAGCCATATGTTGGTTGATAACGCGGCGATGCAATTGGTGAAGGCGCCGAAGCAATTTGACGTGATCGTTACTGGTAATATCTTTGGTGATATTTTGTCCGATGAAGCATCGATGTTAACCGGTTCGATTGGTATGTTGCCAAGCGCATCGCTGGATGCCAACAATAAAGGCTTGTACGAGCCAAGCCATGGCTCTGCGCCGGATATCGCGGGCAAAGACATTGCTAATCCATTGGCGACGATTTTGTCGGTGGCAATGATGCTGCGCTATACATTTAACAATGAAGCGGCGGCGCTGCGCGTAGAAAATGCAGTTAAAAAGGTGTTGGCGCAAGGTCTGCGTACGGGTGATATTTTTGAGGCAGGTACCACACGTGTTTCGTGCTCAGCAATGGGTGACGCGGTCGTGGCGGCTTTGTAATTTGTAATCATTTGTCGGTCAATAAAAAAGCCCTGTCGCAAATTGCGATGGGGCTTTTTATTGCGGTAAACACCAGTCTAATTAGAGCATCTCGGCGGCATAGTCGGCCAAGCGTGAGCGTTCGCCTCGGGTTAAGGTGATGTGCCCGGAGTGCCCCCAGCCTTTAAAGCGATCAACGACAAAGGTTAAGCCTGATGAGCCTTCGGTTAAGTATGGCGTATCAATTTGACTGATATTGCCCAGGCAAACCACTTTGGTGCCAGGGCCCGCGCGGGTGATTAGGGTCTTCATTTGTTTTGAAGTTAGATTTTGTGCCTCGTCGATGATGAGGAATTTTTTAAGGAATGTACGGCCACGCATAAAGTTAAGTGATTTCACTTTGATGCGTGAGCGAATTAAATCGCGCGTTGCTGCGCGCCCCCAGTCGCCCGCTTCGGCGTCTGTTTGGTTGAGCACATCTAGATTGTCCTCAAGTGCCCCCATCCACGGCATCATCTTTTCTTCTTCGGTGCCGGGTAAAAATCCAATGTCTTCACCGACCGGCACCGTTACGCGGGTCATGATGATTTCGGTGTAGATTTTGGATTCTAGGGTTTGTGCTAAACCCGCAGCCAGCGTGAGCAAGGTTTTCCCTGTGCCGGCTTGTCCCAATAAAGAAATGAAGTCAATGTCGGGGTTCATTAGTAGGTTTAGAGCGAAGTTTTGCTCACGATTTCGTGCGGCAATTCCCCAAATGGCATTTTTGCTGTGTCCATAATCTTTTAGGCTTTCGAGGACGGCGGTTTTACCTTCGATGCTAATCACTCGCGCCTGCATCGGCGTTTCGCCAGATTGAAATAGCAACTGATTGACATACAGGTCGACAACATCAGGGCCTTTGATTTTCCAGTAGCTGCGATTGCCTTCTTGCCAGCTTTGTAAATCTTTGCTATTTCGCTCCCAAAACGGCTGATCTATTTCGCGCATGCCGTTGTAAAGTAGGTCGGTGTCTTCGAGTACTTTGTCATTAAAGTAATCTTCGGTTGCCAGTCCTAAGGTGCGTGCTTTGATGCGCATATTGATGTCTTTGGACACCAAGATGACTTGCCGATTGGGGTACATCTGCTGCAGATGGTGCACTACGCCTAAAATTTGATTGTCGGCTTTACCCATCGGTAGTTGTGCCGGTAAAACGCTGGTAATGGCTTCTGTTTGTAAAAATAAGCGGCCAGTGGCTTGTTCTTTGCTGGTGGCGGTTAGTGAAACGCCTTCATGCAAGTTGTGCTCCATGCCGGCGACGAGTTCTTCCATAAAGCGGCTGGCTTGCCTCGCGTTTCGCGCAACTTCGGTTAAGCCTTTTTTGTTGGAGTCGAGTTCTTCAAGCGTCATCATGGGAACAAACACATCGTGTTCTTGAAAACGGAAAATCGAGGTGGGGTCATGCATCAACACATTGGTATCCAGTACAAAGAGCTTGCGGTCACTGGGGGCTTTACGTTTACGGGCGGCCATGATGCACTCCTGGTTGTGAGAAACTAATTTTTAGGATAAGTGTTGAAGAGAGCTTGGTCGTGCTAAGTGGGTTGAAAAAAAGCGGCCATCTGGCCGCTGCTGGTATTACGTGGTGGGCAAGCTTTGCACAAACGCCAAAACTTGCGCGGCATGATTGGGGACTTTAACGCCGCGCCATTCTTGAATAATGATGCCGTTTTGAATCACAAACGTGCTGCGTTCAATGCCACGCACTTGCTTGCCATACATGTTTTTTAGTTTCATGACGCCAAATGCCTCGCAAGCGATTTCATCTGGGTCAGAAATTAGCTCAAAAGGCAGGGCTAATTTGGCTTTGAAGTTTTCATGGCTTTTTAGGCTGTCACGACTTAGGCCAAAAATAGCGCAATTGGCGGCTAAAAATTGTGGGTATAAATCGCGAAAATCGCTGGTTTCGGTGGTGCAGCCGGGGGTGCTGTCTTTGGGGTAAAAAAACAATACGAAGCGCTGATTGCTTAGATTTGCAGTATCAAATACGACATTGCCAGTACCCGCAAGTGCTAGGGTTGGGCAAGGGCTTAAACTCATGAATTACTCCGCAGGGTTGATGAATGATGCTTACTTTATTGTCGGCAATCCTAGGTGTTAGAGCAAGGTTTGCGAACGTAAAATACAAAAAATGCCGAAGTGGCACAATTAAGTCGCATTGCTGAGCAGAAGCCCTTAGCGATGCCCCTTAATACCGTTACAATATGGTCAATGATGGTCACATCTCAATGACAGAGCTGTGACAAACCTGCACCAATTACAATGAGTACACACTATGAGCATTAAGTCGGATAAATGGATACGCAAAATGGCACAAGAACACGGCATGATTGAGCCGTTTGTTCCGGGTCAGGTCAAAGAAGTGAATGGTGAGCGTATTGTATCGTACGGCACTTCAAGCTATGGCTACGATATTCGCTGTGCGGATGAGTTTAAAGTGTTTACCAACATCAACTCAACAATTGTTGATCCAAAGAATTTTGATGAAGGCAGTTTTGTTGACGTGTCAGGCAAGGGATACTGCATTATTCCGCCAAACTCATTTGCGCTGGCGCGCACGGTTGAATATTTCCGTATTCCACGCAATGCACTGACCATTTGCTTGGGTAAATCCACCTACGCACGTTGCGGCATTATTGTGAATGTGACGCCGTTTGAGCCGGAGTGGGAAGGCTATGTAACTTTAGAATTCTCTAATACCACGCCATTGCCTGCCAAGATTTACGCTAATGAAGGTGTGGCGCAAGTGTTGTTCTTTGAAGCGGATGCCGATGATGTTTGCGAAACCAGCTATGGTGATCGCCAAGGAAAGTATCAAGGGCAGGTCGGTGTGACGTTGCCAAGAACTTAATTTGCGCTAAGTCGTCTTTAAGCAGGCCTCTTCGGAGGCCTGTTTGCTTTTGCCTGAAATATAATACATAATATTATTATATAAATTTATATTATAAAGAGTGTAGAGATGACAGAAAATTATCGTGATTTAGTGCAAAGCATCAGTGGAAAATTGCGCCAGTTTGCCAAAGAGATTCCCGAAACTCAGCAAGGCTTTATGCAGACCGCTAAGGCGACGCACACTGAAGGCGCTTTAAGTAAAAAACACAAAGAGTTAATGGCGATGAGTATTGCCATTGCGGCGCGTTGCCAAGGTTGCTTGGGTTTTCATGCCCAAGCTTGTGTCAAGCTTGGTGTGACGCGTGCTGAATTTATGGAAATGCTGCAAGTGGCGATTTATATGGGCGGTGGTCCTAGCGTGATGACGGGCGCCGAAGCTTTGATCGCTTTTGAAGAGTATGGCGGTGAAAAAGCCGCTGAATAAGGCTTGCAGAGTAATACGCAGTAGGTTTTGATCGTTTTTATAAAAAAACACGACCCATATTTGATGATGGTGTCGTGTTTTTTTTGTTTGTAACTACCGGGGCTTAGTCTTTTTTCTCGGTTTTGAATTCACTCGCGGCGCGTAAAATGCCGCGCATAATGTCGAGTTCTTCGCGCTCCATTTGAGCTCGCACAAATAAACGACGTAAACGCGGCATTAACCGTTTTGGCGCATTGGGTTTCAAAAAGCCGATGGTTAATAACACTTCTTCGAAATGCTCAAAAAACAGCTCTACCGCCTGATGTGGGGCGCGTTCGCGATTTTCTTCTAGGTAGCGAATGTCGTCATAGCCTTCGTCAAAACAGGCAGTGCGCAATTCGTAGGCCAAGATTTGCACGGCCTGCGATAGATTCAAGCTGGAATAGTCTGGGTTAGTTGGAATGGTTACGCGGCGATTGCATTGCTCAAGTTCGGCAATGGTTAAGCCACTGGTTTCCGCGCCAAAGACCAATGCCACTGAAGCGCCAGTTCTGGCTGCCTGAACTAATTCAGGTGTGATTTGACGCGGGGTTTGTAGTGGTTGTGATAGCTCTCGACGGCGGGCGGTCATTGCCACTTGTAAAGTGGTGCCTTCTAGCGCTTCGGCCATTGAAGAGACTACTTTGGCGTTGGCCAAAATGTCGCGGGCACTTGAGGCGAGGGCGTCGGCCACCTCAGAAGGGAACTCTTTGGGGTTAATCAAATAGAGTTGGGTTAAGCCCATGGTTTTCATGGCGCGAGCCGTTGAACCAATGTTTCCGGGGTGGCTGGTGTGCGATAAAACAACACGGATGTTGGATAAGCAAGCGGTTTCATTCATTTGATTTGATTCTTTATTCATAATCGGGTTTATACTTTCGCGTGAGACGGGTAGAATGCGTCCTTAATATATCTGATCTTTTTTAATAGTGAGAAGTCATGCATCCAATGCTGAACACTGCGGTGCGCGCTGCGCGTCGCGCCGCCACCGTTATTCAACGTGCGTCGAATAATTTAGACTTAATTACCCCAGAAAAAAAAGGTCATAATGATTTTGTTTCTGAGGTTGATCGTGCAGCAGAACAAGCCATTATCGATACTATTTTAGAGGCGTACCCAAATCACGCGATTTTAGCAGAGGAGTCGGGTAGCCGCGGTAACTCTGAATACGTTTGGATTATCGATCCACTTGATGGTACTACAAATTTCTTGCATGGCTTCCCACAATACGCCATTTCTATCGCGCTTGAGCATAAAGGCGTGATCACACAAGCCGTTGTTTACGATCCAAACCGCAATGATTTGTTCACTGCGACCCGTGGTGTTGGTGCATTCTTGAATGACCGCCGTATCCGTGTTTCAAAAGTGCGTGAATTGTCTGATGCATTGGTTGGGACTGGCTTTCCGTATACCAAGTTCAATAATTTAGAAAACTACCTGAATATTTTCCGCGATATGGCACAAAAAGCGGCTGGCGTACGTCGTCCGGGCGCTGCGGCCTTGGATTTGGCTTATGTGGCTTGTGGTCGTTTTGATGGCTTCTTTGAGTTTGACTTGAAGTTGGTTGATATTGCTGCAGGTACTTTGTTGGTGCAAGAGGCCGGTGGTTTGGTGACTGACCTCAATGGCGAAGAAAAATTCTTGGTTTCTGGTGATGTACTTTGCGGTACACCACGCGTATTTGGCCAAATGTTATCGTTGATTCGCGGTCATTTGAAGTAAGCCTGACGCAGAAAAAGTTTTCCTGCCTTAAGGCTTGCTTTGTCAGCGCCAAATTTTAAACGGGTTCTCTATCGAGAACCCGTTTTGCTGTCTGGCGTTAGGCTGGCACTTAACGAAACTATCAATGTCGATGCTAATTGATTTTTCGTAGATGCTGAATGGATTGAAGTTTGCGTTCAGGTGTGAAAATGAAAAATGTCATCTTGTGGGGCGTGGTCTTGTTAGTGGGTTGTGGGCCTGCTCAGTCCGTGCCAAGCGAAAAAATTGCTGAGCCACAGCGTGAGGCTTTGCAGAAAACTCACGCAGTGGCCAGTATGGTTGAGCAGCAAGCAGGGGATCAACTCAATAAAATTGAGGCGGAAACCAAGTAGTTATACGGGTATATTGATCTATGCCATATTGATTATGGCTTTTAATCATATACCTTTATAAAAGTAGGGCGCTGTAGGTTTCAGGTTTAAAGCCAACGATGATTTTTCCGTTGTAATCGAGTACCGGCCGCTTGATGACCGATGGATTGGCTAACATCAGGGTGGTGGCGCTGGCGGCATCCATGACGCTCGCTTTACAGGCTTCATCGAGTTTGCGCCAAGTGGTGCCTTGGCGATTGACTAATACTTCCCAGCCACAATCGGCAATCCAATCTTCAATGAGTGCGGGGCTTAAAACGTTTTTTTTAAAGTCGTACCATTCGTAGTCAAAGTTATTTTCAGTGAGCCAAACCCGCGCTTTTTTGACGGTGTCGCAGTTAGGAATTCCGTAGAGTTTCATCATTTTTTCCATAGAAAAAGGCCGCCGCAGCGACCTTGTTGTTGAGGTGTAGCGCTTAGTGTAGTGAAATATCAAAGCTCACATCCGGCTCGGCGGCTTGGTTACTCGTGGCTTTTTTGCTGGCTTCTTGTTCTTGTACCGATTGTGCGTTATTCACCATCCATGAGAGATTGCTGGCCGAGTCGGCGTTGCGAAGCGCTTCGTCTAGCTCGATTTCGTTGTTGCGATACATGCGATACAGCGATTGCTCAAAGGTTTGTGAACCTTCGGATAAGGATTGCTCCATCGCTTCTTTGATTTCAGAGAGTTCGCCGTTTTTAATGAGCTCGGCAATTCGATTGGTGTTGAGCATGACTTCGACGGCGGGTTTGAGTTTGCCGCTGTCTTTGCAGCGCACCAAACGTTGCGAAACAATCGCTCGCAATGAGGTGGATAGGTCATACAGCAATGACTCACGTGCTTCTTGCGGATAGAAGTTAACAATCCGACTTAAAGAATGGTAACTATTGTTGGCGTGCAAGGTGGAGATGCATAAATGGCCGGCTTGAGCGTATTGCATGGCGTAAGTCATCGTCGCTTGGTCGCGAATTTCGCCAATCATCAATACATTGGGTGCTTCGCGCATGGCGTTGCGTAGTGCGTCATCATAGCTGTGCGTATCGGTGCCCACCTCGCGTTGATTAACGAGTGATTTTTTATGGCTATAGATAAATTCGATCGGGTCTTCCATGGTCAGGATGTGCCCGCTGTGATGCTCGTTGCGGTATTCAAGCATGGCCGAAACGGTGGATGATTTGCCTGAGCCGGTGGCGCCAACCACTAAAATAATGCCGCGCTTTTCCATGATGAGTGATTTAAGCACTTCGGGCATAAATAGCTCTTCGAGCGTGTCGGCTTTGGGCTTGATAAAGCGTGCAACAAGGGCAACAGTGCCACGGCTTTTGAAAACATTAACCCGAAAATTGCCAATCCCTGCCACTGGATAGGCAAAATTCATTTCTAATTCACGCTCAAAAGTGGCGATGCGGGCTTCGCCCATCAGTTGATAGGCGAGTTGCTTCACATGCTCTGCGCTGAGAATTTGATTGTTAACCGGGTGGCAAGTGCCTTGAATTTTAATCACAATTGCCGAATCGGCAGCTAAAAACAGATCGGATGCACTACGTTCAGCCATTAGCTTAAAAAACGGCAATAAATTCATCTTGAGATCCTTGGTTGATTAATTACGCAATTCGCGACGTAAAATTTTACCCACATTTGATTTAGGTAAGCTATCGCTAAATGCAATAATTCGCGGCACTTTGTAATTAGTCAGCTGTCCACGACAAAACTCAATGATTTCTTCTGGCGTCAAATTGGGGTCTTTTTTGACAATCACCAGTTTGATGGCTTCGCCCGTTTTTTCGTCGGCTACACCGATGCAGGCCACTTCGAGTACGCCAGGATGGTTGGCGACGACGTCTTCAATTTCGTTCGGGTAGACATTAAAGCCCGAAACTAAAATCATGTCTTTTTTACGGTCGACGATTTGGAAAAAACCGCTCGGTTTCATGACGGCGATGTCGCCTGTCGCCAAAAAGCCATCGGCACCTAAAATATCGGCGGTGTCTTCAGGGCGTTGCCAGTAGCCTTTCATGACTTGAGGGCCGCGAATATAGAGCTCGCCACGTTCGCCCACAGGTACTTCCGCGCCCGCATCATCACGAATGACAGCATCAGTCATTGGAATCGGTAGCCCAATCATGCCATTGAATTCCAAGGTGTTCATCGGGTTCATCATGGCGGCCGGTGAGGTTTCAGTGAGGCCGTAGGCCTCAACCAAAGGGACTTTGGTGGTTTTTTGCCATTTATCTGCTACGGCATGTTGTACCGCCATGCCGCCGCCGAGGGCGAGTTTCCAGTTGCCAAAGTTGAGCTTGGCAAATTCAGGGTTGTTGAGTAGCGCGTTAAATAAGGTATTGACACCCGTAATGCAGGTTACTGGGTATTTCCCTAGTGTTTTGATGAAGTCAGGAATGTCGCGCGGGTTGGTGATGAGTAAATTGGTGGCGCCAATTTTACTAAACACCATGCAATTGGCCGTCAGTGAGAAGATATGATAAAGCGGCAGTGCCGTAACGATCATTTCTTGCCCTTCGGTCACAACAGGGCTAATCCATGCGTGCGCTTGCTGCATGTTGGCAACGATGTTGCCGTGCGTGAGCATGGCGCCTTTAGCGACGCCAGTGGTGCCGCCGGTGTATTGTAAAAAGGCGATGTCATCATGAGTCAATGGAACGGACTGCAGGGTATTGCTCTGCCCTTGTTTTAAGACCTTATTGAACGTGGTATGCCCAGGTAGTGTATAGTTCGGCACCATTTTTTTCACGTAGCGGACCACGCTGTTGACGAGTAAGCCTTTGGGAAAACCTAATAAATCGCCGATTTCGGTGATGATGGTGGTTTTGATGGCCGTGTTGCTGATGATTTTTTCTAGCGTGTGGGCAAAATTGGCCAAAATTAAAATGGCTTCTGCGCCGGAATCATTGAGTTGGTGTTGTAATTCGCGCGGAGTGTAGAGCGGATTAACGTTCACGACGACGTAGCCCGCACGTAAAATGCCAAAAATTGCGACCGGATATTGCAGCAAATTAGGCATCATGACGGCGATGCGAGTACCAAATGGTAGTTTTAATGTTTGTTGTAGATACGCTGCAAACTGAATTGAAAGTTGGTCTAATTCACCGTAGGTGATCGATTTCCCCATGTTGATAAAGGCGGGTCGATCGCGGTATTTGAGCACACTTTGCTGCATTACTTCTGGAATTGACGCAAATTCATTCAGATTTACGTTGTGTGGAACACCTGCTTGATAGCTGGCTAGCCAAGGCTTTGTCATTTATTTGTCTCCGTTATGGCCTTACTTTATGGGCAAAGGCACCGGTGAGACAAGTGCATCTTTGTGTGAGGAGTATTTCGCCAGCTTATCTTTTCTGTTAGAATCAGGAAAATCCCGTAAAAAACGACGGGAGTGCTTTCAAATGGGCGCGCAGGAATTGCAGCCCATTTTTTGTTTGTAGCTTTGAGAAGAAGAGTATGGCGGCCAATCTGCAATCTGTGTTGGACAATACCTTGCCGGGTTTAGGGTACGAATTAGTCGATTTTGAAATGGGCGAAAAAGGTTTATTGCGCATTTTCATCGACAAAGACGGTGGCGTAACTATTGATGACTGCGTGGCAGTGAGTAATCACTTGTTGCGTTTATTTATGGTTGAAAACATCCCCCATGAGCGCCTCGAGGTGTCTTCACCGGGATTGGATCGCCTCATTAAAAAACCGGCGGATTTTGAGCGATTTGCCGGTGAGATGGTGAAGGTAAAACTACGGTTGCCCTTGCCTGATCGTCGCCGAAATCTCATCGGCAAGTTATTAGGTTTGGTGGATGATCAAGTTGTGATTGATGTGACGGGCGAAGTGTTGAAATTACCTTTGGCGTCGATTGATCGCGTTCGGATCGAACCGCAGTTTTAAATTGCGCCACCCATTTGGCAAATACTGTTAATTTGGCTTTTGTTCTATGCCGGAGGACTAATTTATGAATCGTGAAATTCTAGTGCTGGTCGAAGCACTTGCGCACGAAAAAAACGTGGAAAAAGAAGTTGTGTTTGGTGCGCTTGAGTTGGCGCTCGCTTCTGCAACCAAAAAACGTTACGAAGAAGAAGTTGAGATTCGCGTTTCAATTGACCGTCACACCGGTGCTTATCGTAGCTTTCGCGTATGGGACGTGGTTGAAGATAACGACCACGAAGAACCGTCGCGTCAAATCGCGATTACTGACGCCCCAGAATACAGTGCCGATTTGTCGGTGGGTGATGTATGGGAAGTCGAGTTAGAGCCGATTGAGTTCGGTCGTATTGGCGCACAAGCGGCCAAGCAAGTGATTTTGCAAAAAATCCGTGATGCTGAACGCGAACAAAATTTGAATGATTTCTTGCAACGTCGTGAACATATTGTTTCAGGTAGCATCAAGCGGATTGAGCGTGGCAATGCCATTCTTGAGCTCGGTAAGCTTGAAGCTATTTTGCCGCGCGATCAGATGATTCCAAAAGAAAACTTGCGTGTTGGTGATCGCGTTAAAGCGTTTTTATTACGTATTGATCGCAATGGCCGTGGCCCGCAATTGGTCTTGTCGCGGATTGCGCCAGAATTTATGGCAAAATTGTTTGAACTTGAAGTGCCAGAAATTGAAAACAATTTGATCGAGCTAAAAGGCGTGGCACGTGATCCAGGGATGCGCGCTAAAATTGCCGTTAAATCCAACGATCAACGTGTTGATCCACAAGGCACTTGTATCGGTGTGCGTGGTACACGGGTTAATGCGGTTAGTAATGAATTGGCCGGTGAACGTGTTGATATCGTTTTATGGTCGGCTGATGCTGCCCAGTTTGCGATTAATGCTTTGTCACCTGCAGAAGTGAGCTCAATTATTTTGGACGAAGACACCCACAGTATGGATGTCGTCGTTGATGAAGATAATTTGGCGATGGCCATTGGTCGTGGCGGCCAAAATGTGAAATTAGCGGCTGAGTTAACGGGTTGGAAACTCAACATCATGACCGTTGATGAAGCAGAGCAAAAACACGAAGAAGAATTCACTAAGATTCGCGCTTTGTTTATTCAGGCGCTGGATATTGATGAAGATGTAGCTGATGTCTTGGTACAAGAAGGCTTCAATACATTAGAAGAGGTGGCCTATGTGCCACTGAATGAAATGCTGGAAATCGAAGCGTTTGATGAAGAAACCGTAAACGAACTGCGCTCTCGTGCTCGTGATGCCTTGTTAACTCAAGCTATTGCGCGTGAAGAAAAGCTAGAGCATCAGTCCGAAGACCTGAAGACGCTGGAGGGTATGACCTCGGAATTAGCTACTGTATTGGCTGAGAACGATATACATACCCGTGACGATCTAGCAGATTTGGCGGTCGATGAATTAACCGAAATGACTGGTATCGACGCAGAAACCGCTAAACAACTGATCATGAAAGCGCGCGAACATTTGTTCGCCTAAGGCGCGGGAGAGTAATCAATGAGTGAACCCAAAGTCAGCCAGTTTGCTGCCGAATTAAAAATGCCAACACAAGAGCTTATCGAACAATTGAAAGCAGCTGGCGTGAACAAAAACAATGCCGATGACGTATTAAGTTCGGATGATAAGCAGCTTTTGCTCGGTCATCTGAAACAAAAGCATGGTCAAGGCGGTGATAAGCCGAAAGTAACATTGGCGCGTAAAGAAACGACTGAAATTCGTAAAACTGATGCGACTGGCAAATCAAAAACGATTCAAGTTGAAGTGCGTAAAAAGCGTGTTGTTGAGACATCTGCAACACCTGAAGTAGTTGCGCCAGTTGCCGCACCGGCACCAGTTGCCGCGCCAGCGCCAGCACCTGTAGCGCCTAAAGTGGCTGCGCCAGTTGCCGCGCCAGTTTCGGTGATTGATGAGGCTCAACGCCAACGTCGTGAAGCGGAAGCGAGCCGCCAAAATGAATTGTACGCTCGCCAAGCGGCCGAAATGCAAGCTAAGCAAAATCGCAATCAAAAGCCTGCCGAAATGGTGGCTCCTGCTGCTCCGGTAGCTGAAGTTGTGGCGGCGCCAGCGCCTGTTGCGGCTCCTGCGCCTGCGGTTAAACCACAGGTACAGCAAGCTAAGCCGGCAGAAAAAGCGCCAGCTAAAGCGACAGAAGCAGCCAAGCCTGCAGTGAAACCGCACATCAAGCCGGGCCACGAAGCGCCACGTGTTGGTGCGCGTGTCGATTTCCGTCGTCCGAAAGAAACACCAATTCATGCCCCAGAAAAAGCTGCGCCTGCAGCGGCTGCGGCGGCTAAACCAGCAGATAAAAAACCTGCTGGCGCGGCGCCGAAGAAAGATGAAAAAGGCGGCTGGAATGATGGTCGTCAGAAGAAGGGCATCAAAACTCGTGGCGGTGATACGGGTAATGATTGGAAGTCTAAAAAAGGTGGTAAGAAGAACCATGCTCAGCAGCAAGCGGATAATGCCCATGCATTTGTGGCACCGACTGAGCCTGTAGCGCGTGAAGTGGACGTGCCAGAAACGATTTCAGTTGCCGATTTGGCCCACAAAATGGCCGTTAAGGGCGTTGAAGTGGTTAAAGCGTTGATGAAGATGGGCATGATGGTCACCATCAACCAGGTGCTGGACCAAGAAACAGCAATGATTATTGTTGAAGAAATGGGCCATACACCAGTTGCTGCGAAATTGGATGATCCAGATATCTATTTGGATGAAGAAGCTAAAACTGATCATGCATCAACGCCGCGTGCGCCAGTTGTGACAGTGATGGGTCACGTTGACCATGGTAAAACCTCTTTGCTCGATTATATTCGTCGCGCAAAAGTCGCTTCGGGCGAAGCGGGTGGTATTACTCAGCACATTGGTGCGTATCACGTTGAAACAGGCAAGGGCATGATTACCTTCCTCGATACCCCGGGTCACGAGGCATTTACTTCAATGCGTGCCCGTGGTGCTCAATTGACGGATATCGTGGTGTTGGTGGTTGCTGCCGATGACGGCGTGATGCCGCAAACGATTGAAGCCATTCACCACGCGAAAGCGGCCGGTGTGCCGATCGTTGTTGCCGTGAATAAGATTGATAAGCCAGAAGCTAATTTCGAGCGTATTCGCCAAGAAATGGTAGCGCAAGAAGTGGTGCCGGAAGATTGGGGTGGTGATACTCAATTCGTTCATGTATCAGCGAAAAAAGGCTTAGGGATTGATGAGTTGCTGGATGCAATTCTGTTGCAAGCTGAAGTGCTTGAGTTGACTGCGCCAGTTGATGGTCCTGCTAAAGGGATTATTATCGAAGCTCGCTTGGATAAAGGTCGTGGTCCGGTTGCTTCAATGCTGGTTCAGTCTGGTACTTTACGCAAAGGCGATACTGTCTTGGCTGGTCAGGTTTATGGCCGTATCCGTGCGATGTTGGATGAAAATGGTAAGCCAATTACTGAAGCAGGCCCATCAATGCCTGTTGAAATTCTTGGTTTGTCGGAAGTGCCATCTGCCGGTGTTGATGCCATGGTATTGGCTGACGAGAAAAAAGCGCGTGAAATTGCGATGTTCCGTCAAGGTAAATACCGTGATGTGAAATTTGCTCGTCAACAAGCATCTAAGCTTGAGAATATGTTTGCGCAAATGGCGGAAGGCAATGTTCAAAACTTGCCAATCATTATTAAAGCTGACGTTCAGGGTTCTTCAGAAGCCTTGTCACAAAGCTTGCAGAAACTATCTACCAGCGAAGTGCGGGTACAAATCTTGCACAGTGCTGTAGGTGGTATCTCTGAGTCAGATGTGAATTTGGCTCTGGCTTCTAAAGCGGTCATTATTGGCTTTAATACCCGTGCTGATGCGGCTGCGCGTAAATTGGCTGAGGCTGAAGGCGTTGATTTACGTTACTACAACATTATTTATGATGCTGTAGATGATGTGAAGGCGGCCTTGTCGGGCATGTTGGCACCAGAGCGTCGTGAGTCGATCATTGGTCTGGTTGAGATTCGTCAGGTCTTTGCTGTATCTAAAGTGGGTACGATTGCAGGTTGCTTGGTGATGGAAGGTGTTGTTAAACGTTCGGCAGGTGTTCGTGTCTTGCGTAACAACTTGGTAATCCATCAAGGCGAGCTGGAAAATCTCAAACGCTTTAAAGATGAAGCTAAAGAAGTGAAAGCTGGTTTCGAATGTGGCTTGCAGTTGAAAAACTTTAACGATATTCAATTGGGCGACCAGTTGGAAGTCTTTGAAGTGGTCGAGGTTGCTCGTACGCTGTGATGATATAAGGTGTTCGGAGTGAGGTGTGAGGTGTTCTCACTCCGACGCAATAGCGCAAGCCCAAGGTGGTGCTTGCGCTTTTTTGCTTTAAATTAACTAGGTGTTGAGAGGTTATTCACCTCACTCCTCGCACCGTCCTCCTCACAGAGACTATGGCTAATAAACAATTTACTCGTGCTGACCGTGTCGCTCAGCAAATTCAACGCGATTTGGCTACGGTGATTCGTGCCGAGTTGGATCATCCGCTAGCTTCGCTCATTACGGTGACTGACGTTGAAGTTTCACGTGATTATTCGCACGCCAAGGTGTTTTATACTTTTTTGGGTGACGTGAGTCATCGTCCAGAAATCGCTCGTTTGCTTGAAGGTACTAAAGGCTTTTTACGTGCGCAAATCGCTCGTGGGTTTTCTTTGTATAAAATGCCTGAGTTGCATTTTGAATATGATGAATCCATTGAGTACGGCATGAATTTAACGCAAAAAATTGATCAGGCTAATGCATTGCCGAAAGCGCCAGAAGAAGATGGCCAAGCGTAAAATTGATGGTGTTTTATTGCTAGACAAGCCGTTTGGATTTTCAAGTAATGGCGCTTTGCTTAAATGCCGCTGGTTATTACAGGCGGAAAAGGGCGGTCATACTGGGGTGTTAGATCCTTTTGCAACGGGTTTGTTGCCACTCTGTTTTGGTGAGGCGACAAAGTTTGCTCAGCGCATGCTTGATGCCGACAAGGGTTATCGCGCAACGATCCGCTTTGGGCAGATGTCAACAACGCTAGATGGCGAAGGTGAGATTAGCGAGACAGGCGTAGCTCCTGCTGATCTGGCAGAAATCATGCCGATTTTGGCTCAGTTTACCGGGCCAATTGAACAAACTCCCCCGATGTATTCAGCGCTCAAGGTTGCTGGCAAAGCGCTGTATGAATATGCCCGTGAAGGCGTTGTTTTGGAGCGAAAATCTCGCCCCATTACGATTTATGAAATCAACGTCGTTTCGTATGATGCGCCTGTGTTGGTGGTTGATGTGTTGTGTTCCAAAGGGACGTATATCCGAGTGTTGGCCGAAGATATCGGTAATGCTTTGGGTTGTGGTGCGTATTTATCTGGATTGCGTCGAACTTTGACGGGTGGTTTTAAACTCGAAGATGCCATTACCTTGGATGAATACATTGCGATGGATATGCCACTTCGCGAAGCGAAGTTGCTACCCGCTGAGCAACTTATTATTGAGTTGCCAAGTGTGCAGCTCAATCTGTCACAAACTGCACTCATGCGCAATGGTATGCCTATTTTGGATTTGGTCAAACCGCCGCAGGGTGAGTTAAGGCTTTACGGACTTAGCGAAAAGTCGGATAATCCTGTGTTTATCGGTTTGGGTGAAGTGGGCGCTGATGGCGTGCTGCGACCCAAACGACTGCTTTCTACCCATGTGGGGTAGAAGGTTAATGGAGCTGGAATGGGTTGTAAGACTCAATCTATGCTTGTCTAATCATCGTAAGATGATTTTTTGGAGAAGTTGAATGTCTGTTTCTGTTGCTCAAAAAGCTGAATTAGTAAAAAAATTCCAACATGCGGAAGGCGATACTGGTTCTTCTGAAGTTCAAGTTGCTTTGTTGACTGCTCGTATCAATGATTTGACTGAGCATTTTAAAACACATAAGAAAGATCATCACTCACGTCGTGGTCTTTTGGCTATGGTTTCTCGTCGTCGTCGTTTGTTGGACTATCTCAAACGCACGAACAATGATAGCTATCGCAGCTTGATCGCTGCATTGGGTCTACGTAAGTAAGACCTAACGACAAAAGTCGCAGTCAACCGATTGCGACTTTTTTCTTTATGCTCTTTAAGTTTTAAAGCTTTATTCTGCCCAATAGCGATTCCGGCGGCAGAGTAGAGTTAGGTTGTGCCGGAATCGGCGATGTGCAGGCTAAACGTAGCCGTCGATCCCATCGCAGCGGAAGTTTCTCTCGCCAAGATCGTTGGCAAACATTGTGAAAAGGACAACGAGTGTTCAATAAATTTACTAAATCTTTTGCTTTCGGCAAAAATACCGTCACTATCGAAACTGGTGAAATTGCCCGTCAAGCTACTGGCGCCGTGATGGTGGATGTGGATGGTACATCTGTATTAGTGACTGTCGTTGCTGCCCGCTCGGTAAAACCTGGGCAAGATTTTTTCCCGTTGACTGTTGATTACCAAGAGCGTACTTACGCTGCAGGTAAAATTCCTGGTGGTTTCTTCAAACGTGAAGGCAAACCATCGGAGAAAGAAGTATTGACGAGCCGTTTGATCGATCGTCCGATTCGTCCGTTGTTCCCTGAAGGTTTCTTTAACGACATCCAAATTATCGCAACGGTGATGTCGATTAATCCTGAAGTTGATTCTGATATCGCCGCAATGATCGGCGCTTCTGCTGCATTGACATTATCTGGCGTGCCTTTTGATGGCCCTATTGGCGCAGCGCGCGTGGGTTATATCAATGGCGAATACGTATTGTGTCCAGCGATGTCTGAAATGAAAGACAGCCAAATGGACTTAGTGGTTGCTGGTACGAGCCAAGCGGTATTGATGGTTGAGTCTGAAGCCAACGAATTATCAGAAAGTGTGATGTTGGGTGCGGTGGTATTTGGTCACGAGCAAATGCAAGTGGCTATTAACGCAATCAATGAATTGGCGGATGAAGTTAACCCAGAATTGTTTGACTGGACTGCACCTGTTGCTAATGAAGAATTGATTGCACAAGTTCGCAGTATTGCTGCTGAAGGCTTGGCGCAGGGCTTTAAACTACGTCAAAAACAAGCTCGTACACAAAAAATCAATGAAACTTGGGCTTTGGTTAAAGACGCGCTGATTACTGAAGAAACAGGCACTTTAGCGGCTAATGAAATCAAAGGTATCTTCAAAGGCTTGGAAGGCGAAATTGTTCGTGGCCAAATCCTTGCGGGTGAGCCACGTATCGATGGTCGTGATACGCGCACTGTACGCCCAATTTCGATTCGCACTGGCGTATTGCCACGCGCACACGGTTCGGTGTTGTTTACTCGTGGTGAAACTCAAGCCATTGCTGCGGCAACTTTGGGTACTAAGCTGGACGAGCAGAAAATTGATGCATTGCATGGTGGTTATACCGATAACTTCATGCTGCATTACAATTTCCCACCATATTCGACAGGCGAAACAGGTCGTGTTGGTGTGCCAAAGCGTCGCGAAATCGGTCATGGCCGTTTAGCTAAACGTGCTTTGATTGCAATGTTGCCAAACAAAGAAGACTTCGCGTATTCAATGCGCGTTGTGTCTGAAATCACTGAGTCAAATGGCTCGTCTTCAATGGCTTCGGTTTGCGGTGGTTGTTTGGCATTGATGGATGCGGGTGTGCCGATGAAAAACCACGTTGCGGGTATCGCAATGGGTTTGATTAAAGAAGGTAATGCTTTCGCTGTGTTGTCAGATATCTTAGGTGATGAAGATCACCTTGGTGATATGGACTTTAAGGTTGCAGGTACAGAAAACGGTATCACTGCGCTGCAAATGGACATCAAAATCACCGGTATCACTAAAGAGATCATGCGCGTTGCGCTTGATCAAGCTAAAGAAGGTCGTGTTCACATCATCGGTATTATGAAAGGTGCTCTTGATGGTGCCCGTGAAGAAGTGAGCGAGCATGCTCCACGTCTTTACACCATGAAAATCAATCCAGAAAAAATCCGTGATGTGATTGGTAAAGGTGGTTCGGTTATTCGTGCGTTGACTGAAGAAACTGGCACGCAAATCGACATTACTGAAGATGGCACCATTACGATTGCTTCTGTTTCGGCAGAAGGCGCGGCTGAAGCGCGTCGTCGTATTGAAGAAATTACTGCTGAAGTTGAAATTGGTCGTATCTACGAAGGTCCAGTCGTTAAGATTTTGGATAAAAACGTCGGTGCTATTGTTTCAATCATGCCTGGTAAAGATGGTTTGGTACACATTAGTCAAATCGCGAATGAGCGTATCAATAACGTGGGCGATTACCTAAAAGAAGGTGAAATTGTTCGTGTTAAAGTGATTGAGCAAGACGAAAAAGGTCGTATTCGTTTGTCAATCAAGGCTGTTTTGAATGATGAAGCTGCCGTTGCTGCGCCTACGGTGGTGGAAGTTGTGACTGAATCAACGCCAGAGTAAGAGTGAGGCGCCTAAGGCGCTTCAATAAATAAAAAACGGGCACTTTTAAGTGCCCGTTTGTTTGGGTTGTATTTGAGCTGTTATTGAGCTGTAGAGCCTGCGCTGTTGGTTTTTTTGCTGGCAGTTTTTACCGCGTCTGCAGTGGCTGTTGATGCCGCTTTTACAGAGGCGTCGGCGAAGTCTGCAACTTGTTTGGCAGCTTTGGTCATGCTGTCTACAGCAGCAGCAGTGGCTTGTACTGTTGATTTTACTGCAGCTACGGCAACGTCAGCCCCGGCAGGTGCTGATTTAACAAAACGATCTAAGCCAGAAACAACATTCTTGTTAAAAAATACACTGCGCTCATCAATCAGTTTGCTAAATTCAGTCTGGGCTTGAGAGGCGATTTCATATAAATTTTTGCCATAAGCGAGCGATTGTTCAATCGCAGCTTCAGAGAGCTTTTGTTGGTTAGAAAATGCAGTTTGTGCATCTTTAAATGTGCTAAATTGTTTTACATTACGAGCACTTTCTTCTAGCGTATTTTTTGCGGTTTCAATCTGTAATTGAACAAGACGATCGGCGGTATCAATTGATATGCGCGCGAAACGCAATACTGTTTCCAGTTGTTCGGTTGCAAAGTCGTTTAGTTGTTGCTGTGCTGTTGTCATGCTAAATTCTCCTGAATGGTAACGGGCTAAACCAGACGCAAGCTGGCAATTGCTGCAGTGCACAATACGCATTCATTTTGGAAGAGCTTTTTATTGTTGTCAATATAATTTTGTGCAGTGCATCATGTTGCGCCTGTCTCTGCACAGGGCTATTCTCTGTTGGTATGGTGAGTAGTTCAATTTTTCGAGGGTTGAGTCAATGAGTGTCGAAAAGCGTGTCATTAAGAAGTATCCAAATCGTCGTTTATACGACACCCATACCAGTAGCTATATCACGCTAGCGGATGTTAAGCAGCTGGTGCTAGATGGGACGGATATTTCCATTGTTGATGCGAAGACCAGTGAAGATCTAACACGCAGTGTTTTGCTTCAAATTATTTTGGAGGAAGAGGCTGGTGGTATGCCTATGTTTTCTTATGATGTTCTGACCCAAATCATCCGTTTTTATGGTCATGCAATGCAGGGGCTGATGGGGAATTATCTAGAAAAAAACATGCAGCTATTTGCTGAAATGCAGGGGCGATTGCAAGATCAAGCTAAATCAACGACGCTGGCTGATAATCCACTGTTTAGTAATCATAATTTGTGGGGCGAGTTTATGAAGTTCCAAGGCCCGGCGATACAAAACATGATGGGAAACTATTTGGAAAGTAGTACTACGATGTTTGTTGATATGCAGCAGCAACTGCAAGATCGTGCAAAAAATCTTTTCACAGGTTTTGGCATGCCCGGCGGCCCTCAGCGTGCGGATGTGGATGATGTGCAACCAACGGCGCCCCCAGATGCGATGACACCTGCGGTAGATGAAGTGGTTAAAAAGCCTACTGTTCGGCGTAAAGCGGCACCTAAGGCATGACATCGTTGCGGGATAAAACCTCAACATAAAAAAGTTAGAGTAAAAAATAATTAACGTTTAAACGCAGCCCCATGTGGGGCTGTGTTGTTTTGAGGGAATGTATTATGGCTATGTCGGAATTGTATCTTCGGCGATTTGCTGGTATTGCACGTTTGTATGGTGCAGAGAGTTTGGTAAAGTTTCATTCTGCTCGGGTTTGTGTGATTGGCGTTGGTGGTGTTGGTTCTTGGTCCGCAGAAGCTTTGGCGCGCTCTGGTGTTGGGCAGGTGACTTTGATTGATTTGGATGATGTTTGCATTTCTAACACTAATCGGCAGTTGCCAGCTTTGACGGGCGAATTTGGTCGGATGAAAGTTGCTGTGCTAGCGGAACGAATGTTGGCAATCAATCCAGAAATGAATGTTGTGCAGATAGAAGACTTTATTTCTACAGAAAATTTTGCTGAATATTTGGCAGGGAAATTTGATTTCGTTATCGATTGCATTGATAGCGTTAAAACCAAGGCGGCTTTGATTGCGTGGTGCCGGCGTAATAAAGTAAAGCTGATTACTGTTGGTGGGGCGGGAGGTCAAATTGATCCGACGCAAATTACAGTCGATGATTTAAGTCGGACGTTACAAGACCCCTTAGCATCTAAGGTGCGTAGTCTGTTGCGTCGTGATTATCAGTTTCCGAAGCAGGGGAAAAAATTCGGGATTGAGTGTGTGTATTCGACTGAGCAATTGGTCTATCCACAAGCTGATGGCTCGGTATGTGCAATTAAGCCTCAGGCTGGTGAGGGGGTTCGTTTAGATTGCGAGGGTGGATTTGGGGCGGTCATGACGGTGACGGCAACATTTGGTTTGGTTGCAGTTTCTAGAGTGTTAAAAGCTTTGGCAAAATAAAAAAAGCCATGGTTATCCATGGCTTTTTTAGTATCATCTTGTTGAGGCTAATTAAGCAGCTTCACCAACAACAACTAATTTAATTGTGCTTACAACGTCGTGGTGCAATGCTAATGCCACTTCGTATTCACCGATGGCTTTGAATGGGCCTTCTGGTAAACGCACTTCAAATTTCTTGATTTCGATACCAGTTGCAGTAATTGCATCAGCGATATCTTGAGTCGTTACTGAACCAAACAAGCGGCCATCAACACCGGCTTTTTGGCCGATAGTGAAGGTTGCGCCTTCTAGTTGAGCTGCACGAGCTTGTGCTTGAGCCAAGATTTCTGCTTGTTTAACTTCCAACTCAGCACGGCGAGCTTCAAATTCAGCTAAGTTAGCTGCATTTGCGCGTTTTGCTTTGCCTTGTGGGATCAAGAAGTTACGTGCGTAACCGTCTTTCACTTTAACTACGTCGCCCAATGTACCTAGGTTTGCTACTTTTTCGAGTAGGATAATTTGCATGTTAAGTTCTCCTTGCTCGATTAGTGTTGGTCAGTGTACGGCAACAAAGCCAAAAAGCGAGCCAATTTGATGGCAGTCGACAATTGACGTTGGTATTTAGCTTTAGTACCAGTGATACGTGCAGGAATAATCTTGCCGTTTTCAGAGATAAAGTCTTTAAGCAAGGCAACGTCTTTGTAATCAACGTGCGAAATGCCTTCGGCAGAGAAGCGGCAGAATTTCTTCCGCTTGAAAAGATTGCGAGACATGAGATTTCCTCAATTCAAAAGTTCAAATGCATCAATATGCAAAACCAGAGCATGACGAAAACGTTGGCTTTTTGCTGCGAGAAATCCTTTGCATTTTAGCTTTTGTTCTGGGGCAAGATTGGCAATTGCTTGCGCGATGTCGCCCAGGGCTAAAAAAGGAATTTCACATTCAACTTTGCGAGCACTGCCAAGCTGCATTTGTGATGATTGGTGGAGTATCCGCCCTTCAATCACAGGAATACCTGCTGGTGTGTTGCGTAAACTTGAATCGCTAACCAAAAAACCTTCGATTAGTACTCGGTTTCGTAAGTTCAATTTAGCCGAATTAAGCGGCTAGGCCTTCACCAGCAGCTTGTGACAATGATTTAGATTTTTCTTCTTTCATCATTGGCGAAGCTTCGGTTGCAGCAACATCAGTTTTTAGTGTCAAGTGACGTAAAACTGCGTCATTGAATTTGAATGCGTGCTCGATTTCATCCAAAGTTGCTTGGCTGCACTCGATGTTCATCATTACATAATGAGCTTTGTGAATCTTTTGGATTGGGTAAGCCAATTGACGACGGCCCCAGTCTTCCAAGCGGTGAATTGAGCCTGCACCTGCAGTAATCAGGGCTTTGTAACGCTCGATCATTGCTGGAACTTGTTCGCTTTGATCAGGGTGTACGATAAATACGATTTCATAATGTCGCATGAAGTCTCCTTACGGGTTACAGCCTACCGCTAGCGACCACGGTTAGGCAAGGTTGTAGAACCAATGAATTTAGCCTTTTTTTGCAATTTAGGCAAGTTTTATATGGAACTAATTTGTATCAACGTTCGATTTCGTCGATTTTCCCACTGATGGCTGCCCATGTTGCATGGTCGTTAAGCGGATCTTTTTTCTCAACTATTGTTGGCCATGTTTTTGCCAGTTCAGCATTGAGTGCGATGAAATCGTGCATCTCTGCGGGGACGTCGTCTTCTGCGTAAATGGCTTCGACTGGGCATTCTGCTACGCACAAGGTGCAATCGATGCATTCATCTGGATCAATAACGAGAAAGTTTGGGCCTTCACGAAAGCAATCTACTGGGCACACATCAACGCAGTCTGTGTATTTGCATTTCACGCAGGCATCGGTCACAACGTAAGTCATCGCTTGTCCTTTTTTGTGTCGACTGTAAAAATGTCACTATTTTAGCAGACTGTGGTCTTAACTGGTTAATCATGGGTTTTAGTCAAAGTGATCATTCAGACGTTGTTGTTTCTCCATATGTTGGGCGTTTTGCACCCAGTCCTACTGGGCACTTGCATATGGGCTCTTTGTTGGCAGCTACTGCCAGTTACTTGGAGGCGAGGGCTCATTCTGGGCGATGGTTGTTACGAATAGAGGATGTAGATCGAGGGCGAATTGAGGTTGGCGCGGCTGACTCGATTGTGAATGCATTACTACGATTCGGCTTTGAGTGGGATGGACCTGTCTTGTATCAATCAAGTCAGTATTCACAGTATAGGGCTGCTCTCTCTGATTTGATAGGGGATGGGCGCGTATACCCTTGCTTTTGTTCTAGGAGAGAAATCGCACTTCATGCGCGTTCCGGTGTAGATGGTGTTGTTTATCCTGGTACATGTCGGCTTGGCGTTACAAAAAAAAGGGGTGCGCATTCTTGGCGTATGCGAACGGAAGATAGAGATTATTCATTCTTGGATGAAATTCAAGGATGGCAAACCCAAAATTTAGCAAAGGATGTTGGCGATTTTGTTTTGCTCCGTGCAGATGGTTGCTGGGCATATCAGTTGGCCGTGGTTGTTGATGACGCCGCTTCAGGGGTGACGCATGTGGTGCGGGGCGCCGACTTGCTCGATTCAAGCCCTCGACAAATTGCATTGCAGCAGGCCCTTGGTTTGCCCACGGTAAAATACGCACATATTCCGCTGCTTGCTGATTTGGGGGGCGAGAAGCTAAGTAAGCAAAATAAAGCGCCAGCCTTGCAAATAGGGTCAGAAGTTTTGCAGTTATGGCAATGTCTTGATTTTTTGGGCCAGCAGCCACCAGTCGAATTACAAAGCGCCGATTTAAAAAATTTATGGCTTTGGGCGTTTTCTGCTTGGGATTTGGCAAAAATCCCTAAAAAACGTAGCGTGTCTGTTACGCTCGAAGCAAAAAATGAATATAAAATTCTGTTCTAGATTGAATTGTTAGTATTATCGAGAAAGTTTTTGTAAATAATATGTATCATTTGACGGCAATTAAATTACGCTGTCTTAATTTGAAAGCTTTGTACTTGATTCGTGTTTGTTATTGATTGAATATAATCAAGATAAGAATGAAGTAAAATTTAGAATGATCGCGATTGGGAGATTGCTTGTGCTTAAGACGCCACGATTTAAAACATGCGTACTGGCCGTGACGATGGCTGCTTTACCTTGGTTTGCTAATGCAGCGGGTTTGGGTCGGCTGAATGTTTTATCCGGCTTGGGGCAGCCTTTTCGTGGAGAGATTGATTTGGTTTCAGTTTTGCCGGGCGAAGCCGATTCATTGGTGGTGAGCTTGGCTTCGCCTGAGGCTTTTTCAAATGCGCAAATTGCTTACCCATCAGGGGCTTTAGGGCTGCGCTTTAATATTGAGAAGCGAGGCAATGGTCAGCACTATGTTGCAGTCAAGTCTTCGCAAGCGATTTCTGAGCCTTATCTTGATTTTTTATTGGAACTTAATTGGGCTACTGGTCGTATTCAGCGAGAGTACACCGCATTGATTGATCCTGCAGGTTATTCGCCGACGGCATCGACCAAATTTGCTGCGAGTGCTTTGCCCGGCGTGCGTAGTTCCGGTGTGATTAAAGCCAAGCCAAGTCAGTCTCAATCAGCCCCTTTGAATGAAAAAGCACGATCTACCGAATCTTCGGTAGAGGCGCGTGATGCTGAGTCGTATAAGACAAAAGGCGGCGATACGCTATCGGGTGTGGCGAGGGCAGTGCAGCCGAGTGGTGTGAGTTTGGATCAGGTCTTGGTTGGCTTGTATCGTAATAATCCTGACGCTTTTGATGGCAATATGAATCGGTTGAAACGGGGCAAGATTTTGCGCGTGCCGCCCGTGGCTGAGTTACAGGCGCTGAGTGCTCAGCAGGCCAGCAAAGAAGTTAAAGTACAGGCCGAAAATTGGAATGAATACCGAAGTAAGCTCGGTGATCTCGCCGCAAAATCTTCGGCACGGGATCTGGCGGCTCAATCGGCTGGCGGTAAGATCGTTACTCAGGTCGAAGATCAAGGCGCAGGTGCAGTTGATAAAAATAAAGATGTCTTGAAGCTGTCCAAAGCGGTTGATTTAGCTAAAAAATCAGGCGATTTAGCCAAGGTTCAGGCTTTAGAGGAAGAGGTGGCCGCACGGCAAAAAGCGCTGAATGAGGCGAATCAGCGTGTCGCGGAGTTGCAGAAAAACGTCAGTGATATGGAGCGTTTAATTGCAATGAAGGCTAAGGCCAGTGATGTTGCCAGTGCGGAGGCTGTAGCTTCTGTTGCTTCGACCTCTTCGCAAGTCGAGGTCGCAGCACCGGCAACGGTCGCGAGTGCGGTTGTGGCGAGTCATGTTGCTAGTGCGCCAGCGGTCAAAACCAAAAAACGCGTTGAAGTCGTCGCTGACGTGCCAGAGGAAACTGGCTTCGTAGCGAGTCTATTTGAAAATCCGCTGGCATTGGGTGGCGGCGCTTTGGCCGTGTTGTTGGGTGTTGGTGGTTTGTGGATGGTACGGCGACGTCAGCGCCCTAATGTGTTTGAAGATAGCATTATTACGGGTGGTGATTTAAAGGCCAATACGGTATTGGGAAGCACAGGGGGCGGAGTAATTAGCACCCAATCTACCGAAAATTCGTTCCTTACTGATTTTAGTCGACAAGGCTTAGGCACGATTGATACCGATGAGGTTGATCCAATTGCCGAGGCCGAAGTGTATATGGCGTATGGCCGTGATGCACAGGCAGAAGAAATCTTAAAAGATGCGTTAAATAAAGATCCTTCGCGGCATGAAATCCGCATGAAGTTGCTGGATATTTATGCCGCTCGAAAAGATTTGATCTCTTACGAAGAGCATGCCTCAGCGTTGTTCGCCATGACAGGTGGCAAGGGTGAGCACTGGGATCGCGTGGCGCAAACTGGTAGCGAGATAGACCCAGAAAATCCGTTGTATCAGCAAGGTGGTGTTATTGATACTCGAGCTGTTGCTGCGGTTGTTATGGGCGCTGCACCAGTCGTGGCGGCTGCTGCAGTGGTAAATCAGCACTTGGATTTTGAATTGGATGTAGAGTCGCCTTCAGTTGATCGTGCTGAAGCCGATTTTTCTGAAAATCAAGCGCCAATTGTTGATGTGCCAGTTGAAGAGGCTGATTTGGAGTCTGAATTTGCTGAAAGCTTGGCTGGTACTGATCTGGACTTGGATCAGGATTTATCTTTCGATCTTACAGAGAGTGCCGCGTTAGAATCGGTTGAGGCCGATTTGGGGGTGGAAAAAATCGAAGCGCCAACGAATGCGCCAAGTGTAGAAGAGAGCGAGTCGCCGCTGGCTGACGAAATGATGGCGCTGGACTTGCCGATTGAGTTGCCTGTAGAAGCTGCCTCGATGGAGGAGGCGCTATCGGATCTTGATGAGTTGGCTGAATTTGATTTTGGAACCTCACTGAACGCAGATGCAGATGCCGGTCCAGATGCCGAGTTTGATTTGTCAAATTTTGACGCTTTGGCGAGCTCTTTGGATCTGGACGCCGATTTAAGCGCACCGGCATCCACTTTTGATTTGGCTTTGCCTGAGGAAAATCTGCCTGAGTTAGATCTTTCCGAGCCGCTTTCTGAAAGCATTTCAGAGGTGGAGGCTACCGAGCCAGAAAATGAGATGAGTTTGGATTTCAATTTTGATTTGGCCGCACCAGTCGGTTCTGAGTTAGATGCGACTTCTGCTAACGAGCAATTAGATGCCAGTCTAACTGAAGATATTGCGTTGGATGATATTAGCTTGAGCTTGGATGAGGCTGCCACGTCGAGTGAAATGGATTTCTCTGCGGATGACCCGGTGCAAACAAAAATTGATTTAGCCCGTGCTTATATTGATATGGGTGACGTTGAGGGCGCTCGAGAGATTCTTCAAGAAGCATTGCAAGAAGGAAGTGCACAGCAGCAGGGTTTAGCTCAGTCACTTTTGGCTGATTTGTAAACTGTTACAGTCTGGAATTAATCCTGAATTTACATCCAGTGAATTTTTTGGCGCTTTGGCTGTGGTTGCTATTGTTGCTGCCATGGCTTGAGCGCCATAATCTTTGGTTTTTGGTTCTGATCGTCGTGCTCATCGCGACGAAATATGCTCGGCAACGATTGCAACGAAGCTTGTCAAAATTAAAGTGGCTCTTACTCGTTACCGTGCTGATTTATGGTTGGAGTACGCCGGGGCGCTATCTTTGGTTGGGTGTGTTGTCGCCTACTGATGTCGGTTTAAGCTTGGGTGTTGATCAAGTAGGACGGCTGCTAGTTGTTGCTGCCAGCTTGCAAATCCTGCTTAAAAGATTAACAAGCAATGAGGTTTTCTCCTCTTTTTACCTCTTTTTATACCCTTTGCAGTACTTTTCTAATGCACGGGTGCGATTTGCTGTCCGTTTTGCTTTAACATTGCAAGTGGCTGAATCCTTGCTGGAGTCCAAGCTAGGATTTAAGGCTTTGTTGTCGCTGATTTTGCAGCCGCAGCCAGCAGCATGTCACACCATTGAGTTGTCGTATATTCCGATCAATCGACTGCAATTGGGTTTGTTGTTTGGACAAGGTGCTCTGGTTTTGTATTCTATTTTTTTGGGGATGGATGGGTTTTGGCGTTGAAACGATTTGCCATAGCGATTGAGTATGATGGTCGTGATTTTAGTGGCTGGCAGGTGCAGCCTCAGATGGATACAATCCAAGGCGAGATGGAGCGCGCAATTGGTAGGATGGCCGGGCATCCGGTTCGGATACATGCGGCAGGTCGTACTGATGCTGGCGTTCATGCTACACGGCAAATTGCACATTTTGACAGCGATGCTCAGCGTCCAATTACCGCATGGGTACGCGGTGTAAATAGTTTTTTACCCGCAGGTATCTCAGTGCTTTGGGCGCAAGAAGTGCCTGAGCATTTTCATGCCCGATTTGTTGCCACCGCACGTCATTATCGCTATCTCTTATTGCGTCACCCTATCCGTCCTAGTTTGCAAGCTGGGCGAGTGGGCTGGGTGCATTATGATCTTGATATTGCACAGATGCGTGCCGCGGCGCAGTTTTTGTTGGGCGAGCATGATTTTAGTAGTTTTCGGGCTGCTGAATGTCAGGCGCTATCTCCGATTAAGCACTTACAAAATATTCAAATTACCGAGCATGGCAATATGCTGTGCGTCGATTTCTCTGCGACCGCATTTTTGCATCATATGGTACGAAATATCATGGGTGCGCTGCTCTACGTTGGTAAAGGCAAGGCTTCTGCAGAATGGATGGGCTGGTTATTGGCGCAAAAAAACAGAACGTCTGCACCGCCGACATTTATGCCTGATGGCCTTTATTTGACGGGCGTGAGCTATCCTGCTGAGTTCGAATTGGCTTCTCTGCCAGAATATCGCTACGGAATGATTTAATGAGCAACAAGGCTTTTTGATGCGAACTCGAATAAAAATTTGCGGATTGCGGGATGCCGCTACGGCGCGTCAGGTGGCGCAATTGGGGGCGGATGCCATCGGCTTGGTATTTTATCCGCCGAGTCCTCGGCATGTTTCTGTGCCATTGGCGGCAGAAATTGTTGCGGCATTACCTGCCTTTGTTTCTTCTGTAGGACTTTTTGTCAATGAAACGGCGGAAAACGTCAGTGCCGTGTTAGAAAGTGTGCCGCTAGACTTGCTGCAATTTCACGGCGATGAAGATTTAGCGTTTTGTGTGCAATTTGATCGGCCCTTTATCAAAGCACTTAGGGTAAAACCTGACATAAATTTGATAGAATACGCCGCGCGTTATGTTTCACCCTTGTGCCGAGGTATTTTGCTCGATGCTTGGGTGGATGGTGTGCCCGGTGGAACCGGTGAAAGTTTTGATTGGCAAGCCTTGCCAAACGAGTGGCCATTGCCATTAATTTTGTCGGGCGGTTTGCATCCAGAGAATGTCGCGACTGCGATTGCCTGTGTGCAGCCTTGGGCAGTTGATGTGTCCAGTGGTGTAGAGCGCTCTAAGGGTGTTAAAGATTTAGTTTTGGTTGAGTCGTTTATTCGCGCCGTTATTTAATTAATCTGCTTTAAAGTTTATGTGAGAGAGTCATGAGCGAAATTTATCAGCAGCCCGATGTACGTGGTCACTTTGGTCCTCATGGTGGCATTTATGTCGCTGAAACTTTAATGCCCGCTTTGGAAGAATTGCGAGTCGAGTTCGAAAAAGCCATAAAAGACCCCGCGTTTATGGATGAATATCGCTACGTCTTAAAGCACTATGTTGGCCGTCCGAGCCCGGTTTACCATGCACAGCGTTGGTCTGAGGCATTAGGTGGCGCGCAAATTTATTTAAAACGCGAAGATCTAAACCATACCGGTGCGCACAAGGTGAATAACACCATTGGTCAGGCTTTATTGGCTAAACGCATGGGTAAAAAGCGCGTGATTGCTGAAACGGGCGCTGGTCAGCATGGGGTTGCATCGGCCACCGTCGCCGCGCGTTACGGCATGGAATGTATCGTGTATATGGGGGCGGAAGACGTAGTTCGCCAAGCGCCCAATGTCTATCGAATGAAATTGCTCGGTGCAACGGTCGTGCCGGTTACTTCGGGCACTAAAACCCTGAAAGACGCAATGAATGAGGCGATGCGTGATTGGGTGACCAATATTGATTCAACGTATTACATCATTGGTACTGCCGCAGGCCCACACCCTTATCCGCAGTTGGTTCGTGATTTTCAAGTGGTGATCGGCGAAGAATGCAAAGTACAAATGCAAGAAATGATCGGCCGTCAGCCTGATGCGGTCTTGGCTTGTGTGGGTGGTGGCTCGAATGCGATTGGTATTTTCCATCCCTACATTGATGTGCCGAACGTACGTTTGATTGGTGTTGAGGCGGGTGGTGATGGTGTTGAAACGGGTCGTCATGCGGCGCCATTAACATCGAATGCAAAAAATGGCGTATTGCATGGTCAGCGCTCTTATTTAATGCAAGATGCCGATGGCCAAATCAGCGAAACACATTCGATTTCAGCAGGTTTGGATTATCCAGGCGTTGGGCCTGAGCATAGCCATTTAAAAGATATCGGTCGCGCCGAATACGTTGCGATTAATGATGATGAAGCGTTGGCGGCATTTCATGATTTGTGCCGTTACGAGGGGATTATCCCTGCTCTAGAGTCGAGTCACGCCTTGGCGCAAGCGGCAAAAATGGCAAAGACCATGCGTAAAGACGAGGTGCTGTTGGTGAATCTCTCGGGTCGTGGTGATAAAGATATTCCAACGATTGCTAAAATGAGCGGCATTCAACTGTAATTTTGTATGGCGGGGTATATCTCGCCAGCTATTGTCAATCAATGAAGCGGTAAAGATACCTATGTCTCGTATTCAAAGTGTGATGCAACAATTGGCCGCGCAAAATCGTTCTGCGCTGATCCCATTTATTACTGCTGGCGATCCTAATCCAGAGGTGACCGTTGAATTAATGCACGCCTTAGTCGATGGCGGTGCTGATGTGATTGAGTTGGGCGTGCCTTTTTCTGATCCAATGGCCGATGGCCCGGTGATTCAACGTGCTTCTGAGCGCGCCTTATTGCATAAAGTGTCGTTGCGGCGGGTGTTGGAACTGGTGGCGCAGTTTCGACAAAGTAATGCCACGACGCCAGTGGTATTGATGGGCTATGCCAATCCAGTTGAAGCCATGGGCTATGAAGTTTTTGCTCGTGCTGCCGTTGCCGCTGGCGTTGATGGCGTGTTAACCGTGGATATGCCCCCTGAAGAGGCATTGGAATCAGCTAAAGTATTTAAAGCGCAGGGTTTGGATCCGATTTTCTTGTTGGCGCCAACCACGCCAGAGTCGCGAGTGAAGGCTGTGGCTGAGTTGGCCAGCGGTTATGTTTATTATGTTTCGCTGAAGGGTGTGACGGGTTCGGCGAATTTAGATGTTGTGGATGTCGCTGCTAAACTGGCGATATTAAAACAGTTTATTTCTATCCCAATTGGGGTGGGTTTTGGTATTCGTGATGCGCAGACTGCGCAAGCTGTAGCGCAAGTTGCCGATGCAGTGGTGATCGGCTCACGGTTGGTTCAAGAAGTTGAGTTAGGCGAAGTGGGTTTAGCTGAGCGTTTACGTACATTCTTATCTGAAGTGCGTATTGCAATGGATAGCGCCCGTCGCTAAGTAGGTTTAAGGAGTTGTTCAATGAGTTGGTTACAAAAATTATTGCCGCCGAAAATTCAAAGTCGCACGACTGCGAGTAAATCGGCAGTGCCTGAAGGTTTGTGGAGTAAATGTAATGCGTGTAATGCCGTGTTATATCGCACAGATCTAGAAAACAATTTAGAAGTTTGCCCTAAGTGCGGCTTTCATAATGCAGTGCCGGCGCGTGAACGCCTCCATCAGTTGCTCGATACTGAAGGTCGGTTTGAGATTGGTGCCGAAGTTAAACCCGTTGATATTTTGAAGTTTAAAGATGGCAAGCGCTATCCGGATCGCTTAAGCGCTGCGCAAGCTGCAACGGGCGAAGACGATGCCATGGTGGTGATGCAAGGCTCGATTTTGACCGTGCCAGTCGTTGTGGCGGCCTTTGAGTTTAAGTTTATTGGTGGTTCAATGGGCTCGGTGGTGGGTGAGCGCTTTGTGCGTGGCGTGAAAGCGGCGATTGAAAATGACTTGCCTTTTATTTGTGTGTCGGCTTCGGGTGGCGCACGGATGCAAGAAGGTTTGAGCTCATTAATGCAAATGGCAAAAACCAGCGCCATTTTGACCAAGTTAGCCGATAAAAAATTACCGTTTATTTCTTTGTTGACTGACCCAACTATGGGCGGCGTTTCTGCATCATTTGCCTTTTTGGGTGATGTGGTGATGGCCGAGCCTGGTGCTTTGATTGGTTTTGCCGGTCCGCGAGTGATTGAGCAAACCGTACGCGAAACTTTGCCTGAAGGCTTTCAGCGCTCTGAATTCTTGCTAGAAAAAGGGGCGATTGACATGATTGTTGATCGTCGTGAATTACGTCAACGCTTGGCCGACGTGCTGACTTTGCTCAACCGACAGCCTGCGGCGAACTAAATGACGATGTTTAATGCTGATGCCTTGCCCGAATGGTTAAGCTACTTGGAGTCCTTGCATCCTATCGCCATCGATATGGGGCTGGCTCGGGTGACTCAAGTGCGCGATCAAATGCAGTTGCAGCCGCAATTTCCAGTGCTGACGATCGCAGGTACCAATGGCAAAGGCTCAGTCTGCGCCATGTTGACGCAGATACTGCGCGCTGCCGGTTATAAGGTCGGGACTTATACCTCACCGCATCTTTTGCATTACAACGAGCGGATTGCGATTAATGGTCAGCCGGTCGCTGATGACGAGATCGTGGCGAGTTTTCGTGCGATTGAAGCGGCGCGCGGCAGCACGAGCCTCTCTTACTTTGAATTTGGCACCTTGGCCGCCATGCATCAATTTATTGAGCAGGACGTTGATGTGGCGATTATGGAGGTCGGCTTAGGTGGGCGGCTTGACGCCGTCAATATTTTCGAGCCAACCGTTTCTGCCGTGGTGAGTGTTGGTCTTGATCATCAAAGTTATTTGGGAGATACCCGTGAGAAAATCGCGCTGGAAAAGGCGGGCGTCTACCGTTCAGGCGTGCCTGCGTTATGCGCTGATCCTCAGCCGCCGCAGACATTGCTGGATTTCGCAGCAGAAATCGGCGCCGATCTGCGATTAATTGGTCGCGATTTTGGTTATCAAATGCAGCTTGAGGGGCAGCAGTGGTCGTGGTGGCATCAAAATGGTGCGCGCCGACATGCTTTACCTTTGCCGGCGCTGCGTGGGCAATATCAATTAAATAATGCATGTTTAGTTTTGGCGGTGCTTGATGCATGCCAAGCACAATTGCCTGTGACGCTGGGCGATATTAAGCGAGGTTTGCTTGAAGTCGAATGGCCGGCACGCTTTCAGGTCATGCCCGGAAGGCCAACGGTCGTGCTGGATGTTGCGCATAACCCTCATGCCGCTTTGGTTTTAAAGTCTTGCTTGGATAGCATGAGTTTTCACCCCAAAACGCATGCTGTGCTGGGGATGATGCAGGATAAAGATATCTTGGGTGTAGTGAGCATATTGGCTGATCGAGTCGATTGCTGGCATTTGGCTGCGCCGAATTTGCCACGTGCAGCGTCTGCGGCAACATTAGCGGAAATTATTTTGCAAATTGACCCGCAAGCCAAAGTGAATCGCTACGAATCAGTTGCCGATGCCTATCAATCTGCCTGCAATAATGCGCTTGAAGCTGATAGAATCTTGGTCTTTGGATCTTTCTTTACTGTGGCTGAGGTCATGGTGGCGCGTGGGCAATAAATAACAATGGCAAATGTGAGTGATGAACTGCAGCAACTTAGAAAGCGCGCTCGCCGGCGTTTAGTCGGGGCAATTACCTTAGTGGTGTTTGCCTTGATTTTTTTGTGGACGGTATTAGATGGTGAACCGCCCAAAAATTTAATCGACAATCATCCCGTCGAAATTATCTCTAGTGCACCCGCACTTTCTTCGATTGTGCAGACGGCGCCACTGGATGTTGCTCCCGCTTCAGCGGCCGTTGCAGAGGTGGCCTTACCGCAATTGGACGCTTCGCAAGTGGCTGCGGTGACTTTGCCAGGCAAATTAGTTAATCATCAAGTCGCAGTGAATGCGGCAGCTGCAACCGCTACACCGGTCGCCACGGCAATTGCAACACCCGCTCCAAGCGTTTTGCCGACTCATGCGGCCACGCCTCAACCTAAAGTGGTAAAACCAACATCAACACCCGTGGTGAAAAAACCACTGCCAGAGAAAAAGCCTGAGGTAAAAGCGGCCATAGAATCCGATCCGGCGGCGATTTTGTCAGGAAAAACCAGCCATTCGCAGCCAGCTGAAAAACAACTCGATAAAAAAACCTACTTTATTCAAGTGGGTGCTTATGCCGATGCTGACAAAGCGGCGCAAATGGTGGCGAAGTTGAAGTCGGCAGGGGTTCGTGTGAGTAGCGAACAAATTAATACCAGTAAGGGCGCACTAACACGCGTTCGAGTCGGGCCGACCGATGATGAAGCAAAAGCCAAAGCATGGCTGAAAATTATGCGTGATCTGGGCGTGTCGGGTTCCTTAGTGGCTAAGGCGCCATAATGACGGCATTTGACTACATTGCTTTGACCATTGTCGGTCTGTCGATTTTGTTGTCGGTAATGCGAGGGTTAACGCAAGAATTATTGGCATTGCTAGCTTGGATTTTAGCTTTTTGGGTTGCGATGCATTATGCAACGATGGTTGCATTGTGGATGCCAGAAAGTATTCCTACTGATGCGCTGCGTTATTTAGCGGCATTTATTGCGCTGTTTTTTGTGACGTGGCTGCTTTCTGCCATTGTGCGAATCACGCTCAATCAATTTGTCAAAGCGACTGGATTTAAGCCGATTGATCGGGTTTTGGGTGCTGGTTTTGGGGTGATGCGCGGGTTTTTATTGATGCTGACCTTAGTGATGCTGGCTGGCTTGACCAGTCTGCCCAAAGAGCCGATGTGGCGTAATGCAATGTTTAGTCCCCTATTTGAGCAAAGTGCCTTCGTGGTGAAACCATGGCTGCCACTTGCTTTTGCTAGTCGAATTAACTTCGAATGATTTTTTAATGTGTTGTAGACGCAAGGAATCTTGACCAATGTGTGGCATTGTAGGTGTGGTCGCTAAAACTCCGGTAAATCAAATGTTGTACGACGGTCTGTTGGTATTACAGCACCGCGGACAAGATGCCGCCGGTATTGTCACTGCTGAACAGCAAGTGCTTCATATGCATAAAGGCCAAGGCCTGGTTCGCGACGTGTTCCGCACGCGCAATATGCGTTCTTTAATGGGGAATGTCGGCATCGGCCATGTTCGCTATCCAACCGCCGGCTCGGCTTCAAGTTTGGCCGAAGCGCAGCCGTTTTATGTCAACAGTCCGTTTGGGATTGTATTGGCGCATAACGGCAATTTGACTAACGATAAGCAGCTGAAAGAGGATATGTACCGCACCGATCTGCGGCACATTAATACCAACTCGGATTCAGAAGCGCTATGTAATGTCTTTGCGCACGAACTGTCGCGCCGCGTGTCTGGCCCACAGCTAGATGCCGATACTGTATTTGATGCCATTACTGCGGTGCATAAGCGTGTCAAAGGCGCGTATGCGGTGGTGGCCATTATCGCTGGCTTTGGCATGGTGGCATTTCGTGATCCGCATGGCATTCGCCCCTTGTCTTTGGGTTGCCATGAAACACCAGAAGGCATGGAATACATTGTCGCCAGTGAATCGGTGGCGCTCGATGTGCTGGGCTTTAAGTTTATGCGTGACGTAGCACCCGGCGAGGCGATCTATGTGACGTTTGATGGAGAGCTGTCTAGCCGTCAATGCCATCCTAATCCAGTATTGGTGCCGTGTATTTTTGAGCACGTTTACTTTGCCCGTCCGGATTCGGTGATTGATGGCATTTCGGTGCATGAGTCGCGTTTAAAAATGGGTGAGCAGCTGGCAGATAAAGTGCGCAAGCTGGTGCCAGCTTTGGATATTGATGTGGTGATCCCGATTCCGGATACCAGCCGTGATGCAGCGCTACAGTTGGCAGATGCTTTGGGCTTGCCTTATCGTGAAGGCTTCATGAAAAACCGCTATATCGGCCGTACTTTTATTATGCCGGGACAAGCTAGCCGTAAAAAATCAGTGCGCCAAAAGCTCAATCCGATTGCGGTTGAGTTCCGAGGTAAGAATGTTTTGCTGGTGGATGACTCGATTGTTCGCGGTACGACGTCAAAAGAAATCGTGCAAATGGTGCGCGACGTTGGCGCAAATAAAGTGTACTTGGCTTCAGCTGCGCCACCAGTGAAATATCCACATGTGTATGGCATTGATATGCCAACACGTGCCGAGTTAATTGCTACTGATCGAGACGCTGTGCAAATTGCGCAAGAAATTGGTGCTGACGCGGTGATTTATCAAGAGTTAGATGCCTTGATTCAAGCCTGTACTGATGCCAGTGGTGGCAAAATTACGGCCTTTGAAACGTCATGCTTTGATGGTAAATACATTACCGGTGATATTACGGATGCCTATCTGGATGAATTAGAAGCAAAGCGCATTTCGCCATTGTCGACTAAAGCGGCCGATGGTGATGCAGATAGCCGTATTTTGGATATGAATATTGGCGTTGCCGAGCAAAATTTAATTTAATCGTATATGAAACAAATAAACGGGGGCGATAGCTCCCGTTTTTATTGCGTCGTTTTTATTGGGTTGTTTTTATTGGATTAAGTCAATCATTATGCTGAATTTAAATGAGCTTCACCCCGAAACATTAGCCGTTCGCGCAGGAACAATGCGCTCTGAGTTTGGTGAGCATTCGGATGCGTTGTATCTGACTTCAAGCTTCGTTGTTGGCTCAGCCGAAGAAGCTGCGCTGAAGTTTACTGGCCAAATGCCGGGGTATATTTATTCGCGGTTTACTAATCCAACGGTGGCGGCCTTTGAGCAGCGCTTAGCCGCATTGGAATGCGCTGAGCGCGCGGTGGCAACTGCTTCGGGTATGAGTGCGATTTTGGCCTTGTGTATGGCGCACCTGAAGTCTGGTGATCATATCGTGGCGTCGAGTGGCTTATTTGGCGCAACCATCCAATTATTTAATACCTATTTGGGTAAGTTCGGCGTTACGGTGAGCTATGCCGCGCAAACCGATTTGAGTGCATGGGAAGCTGCAGCGCAAACCAATACCAAGTTGTTTTTTTTAGAAACCCCGAATAATCCCCTGACGGAAATTGCGGATATTGCAGCGATTGCCGAAATTGCCCATCGGCATGGTGCGTTGTTGGCGGTTGATAACTGCTTTTGCTCGCCTGCTTTGCAGCAGCCACTGAAGTGGGGTGCCGATTTGGTGGTGCATTCAGCGACCAAATTTATTGATGGTCAAGGGCGTGTGTTGGGTGGCGCGGTCGTCGGTAGCCATGCATTGATTGAGCCGATCTATCTGTTTTTACGCACGGCTGGGCCTACGTTGTCGGCATTTAACGCATGGGTGTTGCTCAAAGGTTTGGAAACTTTGGGTTTGCGGATGAAGGCGCATTGCGAAAATGCGCTTAAATTGGCGCAGTGGTTAGAAACGCAGCCGCAAGTGAGTCGGGTGTATTATCCGGGATTGGTATCACACCCACAATATGCTTTGGCGCAACGCCAGCAAACAGGCGCGGGCGGTGTGTTGTCGTTTGAGCTAAAAGGCGGCAAAGCGGCGGCGTGGGCCTTGATCGATGCGGTGCAGCTAATGAGTCGAACGGCTAATCTGGGTGATACTCGAACCACGATTACTCATCCAGCAACCACTTCGCATGGCCGTTTAACCCCTGAAGCGCGCGCAGCTGCCGGTATTTCAGATGGGATGGTACGTATTTCTGTGGGCTTAGAGCATATTGATGATTTGATTAAAGATTTAGTGTCTGGCTTCTGATCTATACGTATTGCTCTGTATGTCTTGTAGTTTGTCGTTTACAAGGTAATACCCAATAAAAAACCCGCTGAGCGGGTTTTTTATTGGCTGGCGATTCAGTCAGTTTTTAGGCAAAGATGATGCTGGCGAGCCAGAATAGTCCGCCAGACATACAGATCGTCACAGGCAGGGTTAATACCCAAGCAATCGCGATGTTTTTGACGGTGCTTGATTGTAAACCGCTCTTATTGGCGACCATGGTGCCCGCGACTGCGGATGACAAAATGTGCGTGGTCGAAACCGGCATGCCTGTCCAGCTGGCGATCCCGATGGCTAATGCCGCGGTAATTTGTGCCGCATTGCCTTGGGAGTACGTCATGCCTTTATTGCCGATCTTCTCACCCACGGTGTAGACAATCCGTTTCCAGCCTACCATCGTGCCTAAACCCAGCGCTAAAGCGACGGCGACAATCACCCACTGAGGTGCATATTCGGTCGTTGCCGTTAGATCTTTACGGAATTTATCGAGGCTGTGTTTTTCGTGCGAGGTCCAGATTGGTAGTTTGGATGCTTTTTTGGCCGTATCGTCAACACAGAGCAAAATCCGGCGAGCGGTAATGCGTTGTTCTGCTGTGAGCTCGCTGTAAGATTTAACATTGACCAGCATCTTGTCGAGAGAGTCAATTGCGGCGTAGGTCACTTCCGGCTTGCATTCAAATTGCGCTGGCAAGGTCTGATCCATCGGGCCCAAGTGCAGCGATTGATTGATTTTATCCGCGTGGCTAACGTAAAAGTCTTTGATATGAATCGCCGCATCACGCGTGCGCTCAATGTCATAAATACTGCTGCTGCGATCAAGCACAAAGTTGCCCGGCGCTAAGCCCACCAACACCAGCATCACTAAGCCGATGCCTTTTTGTCCGTCATTAGAGCCGTGCGCAAAGCTTAAACCCATGGCTGAAGCAATGAGTGTGACGCGAGTCCAAAACGGCGGGTGCTTTTTGCCATCAATGGCTTTGCGCTCGTCGGGTGTGAGGTGCATATGTGATTGGCTAAAATAGCGTTTGAGCGCAATCAGCAAGATGCCGGCCAGAATCATGCCGAGCGCTGGTGAAATCAGCAATGACAATAAAATGTCGATGGCTTTTTGGGTGTTGATGCCATGTAACCAATGATTGCCATTGAGAATGGCATACATAATGCCAACGCCTAAAATCGAGCCAATCAGCGTGTGCGAGCTTGAGGCCGGGATGCCCAGATACCACGTGCCTAAATTCCAAATAATGGCCGCTGAGAGCAAAGAAAACACCATGATGAGGCCATGGCTGCTGTTGACGTTCAGCAGTAGCTCTACCGGTAGCAAGTGGATGATGGCGTAAGCGACGCCAAGTCCACCCAGTATGACACCCAAAAAGTTGAAGCAACCCGAAGCAACAACCGCTAAATTCGCCGGCATCGCTTTGGTGTAAATAACCGTCGCTACAGCGTTGGCGGTGTCGTGAAAACCATTAATGAATTCGTAAGCCAAAACAAAAAGCAGTGCCAAGGCTAAACTAATGGCCGTAATGGTATCTAAACCAGTGAAAATTTCGGGCATGGTTCAATTGTTACAAAAAGATGATGCGGCGAATTATCGCAGAATCTGTTGTATTCCGTTGGCTTGTTTATGGTGTTAGATCAGAATAAGCTGAAAAAAATGCCCGCTGCTCGTTACGAAGAGCAGCTCACTGACAGCGTGCTGGCCCAGTCTGGCGGTAGATCGGCGTAATGATGGTTTTCAATCTGCTCAGCAAAAGGCTGCGCTAAGCAGGCACGCAAACGCTCAATTTCACTAAAGTTTTGATGGTCTTCCGCCTGACGAATGGCAATTTCTGCCAAATGATTTCTGAGAATGAATTTAGGGTTGCAGCTAAGCATCGCGCGGCTACGTTCAAGACTCGATTGCGGATCTTGTGCTAAGCGTTCGCGATAACGAGCCAGCCAAGCGGCAAAGCCGGTTCGATCTAAAATAAGATCGAGCAGCTGTGCGTCGTTTTGCCGCGTCATCCAGTGCGATAATGTGCGCCAAAAATACGTCCAATCGGTTTGTGCGCCTTGTAGTAATTCAAATAAATCGGTGACGAGCGTCCAGTCTGTTTCGTGCCATACCGTTAGCCCAAGTTTTTGTCGTAGTTGCTCAGCAAAAGCGGTTTCAAATTGCGCTTGGTATTGGCTGAGCGCGGCCAATAAATCGGTTTTTGCTATCAGTGGTAATAATGCTTGCCCAAGGCAATGTAAGTTCCAGAGTCCGATTTGTGGCTGTTGCTGGTACGCATAGCGGCCAGTGTCGTCCGAATGATTGCAAATATGGCCGGGGTTAAACCCGTCAAGAAAGCCGAACGGACCATAATCCAGTGTGAGGCCAAGGATGGACATATTGTCCGAGTTCATTACGCCATGACAAAATCCCACTGCTTGCCATTGGGCGATGGTGCGCGCGGTTTTTTCGATGACCTGAGTAAACATCGCCAGATAGGGGTTTGCTGCGGATTGGCATTCTGGGTAATGGTATTGCAAAGTCCAATTGGCCAGTTGCTGCAAAGCTTCGATGTTATTGCGATAATACTGATGTTCAAAATGGCCAAAACGAAGCAAGGTTGGTGCTAGCCGAGTCAATACTGCGGCGGTTTCGCGGGTTTCGCGGGTTTCTCGCCAGATGGTTTGGGATGAACCGCCGATGCCAAGTGCCCGAGTTGTAGGAATACCTAGGCCATGCATTGCCTCGCAGCATAAGTATTCACGGATGGTTGAGCGCAATACTGCTCGTCCATCGCCGCGACGCGAGTACGGCGTGGGGCCCGCGCCTTTGAGTTGAACTTCCCAAACCTGCTGCTGCGGATCGGTGAGCTCGGCGGTGATTAAAGCTCGGCCATCACCCAACTGACCGGCATTAATGCCAAATTGATGTCCTGAATACACCGTGGCAATCGGCGTGGTGTCTTGCGGTGTTTGATTGCCCACTAGATAATCAGCTAATTGCAGTTGTTCATTTTGTGGTGCCAAGCCCAGTGAGTTGGCCAGCGGCGCATTCCAGGCCACGACGATGGCTTCAGGCATTGGCGTGGTGGGCGTTTCGCGATAAAACGGCGTACCTAAAGCTTGAAAACGAAGTGCTGCCGGCAAGTGCTTAAGCTGTGTGGGCATGGCAAATATGGTTGAGTAATTTAGTCGGTTATTATGCCGCAAGTTTAGCGAGTTAGATGATGAATGAAAAAATTTCAGTCACAACGGCGATACGCGCTTTGCGTGCCCATCAAGTGAACTACACCGAGCATCTTTATCATTATGAAGAAAAAGGTGGGACTGCAGTTTCGGCGCGAGAATTGGGCGTGCCAGAACATGCGGTAATCAAAACCTTGATTATGGAGAACGAAAAAAAACAGGCGCTGGTGGTGCTGATGCATGGCGATTGTGAAGTATCGACCAAAAATTTAGCGCGGATTATTGGCTGCAAAGCCATTAACCCTTGTGTTCCTGAGGTGGCCAATAAACAGAGTGGCTTTATCGTTGGCGGCACTTCGCCATTTGGGACGAAGAAAAAAATGCCGGTCTATATGCAAGAGTCGATTGCGGCTTTAGATAAAATTTACATCAATGGCGGACGGCGAGGCTTTTTGGTGGGGATGAGTCCGGCGGACTGTATTGCGGTGTTGCAACCGCAGTTGGTGGATGTGGCCATCCACAATTAATGGTCAAACAGCTGTTGCAAGTCTTGGCTAAGACTGTGCTGTGTGCCGGCATCAATCAGGCCATTTAGGCGCTCAATCATGCCACTGGCAACCGTAATTAAGGCGTCACGTTCTTTTTTTTCGATATGAGGCTTGGTTTTCAGGTATTTGACAATCGCGTGACTGGTCGAGAGCATCAGTCGGTTGTTGCAGGTGTTTTGGGCTGCGGGCAATAAAATATCGATGGCTTCGGTGAACTCGGATTTCAGCATGTGTTGAACGCCGCGGTTATTGAGGTCGTTAACGTCTTGTCCAATTTGTTGGATATACGTCTTCCATACTGGCCGCATATTGGCGGCGCTTTCGAGTAAGCCAGAGATATGGCGGGTGGTAATGAAACGCTGGCTGATATGTTGTAGCCATTTATAAGGCGCAGCATCCCCTGACGGCGTTTCGCCCTCGACGGTGGCGGGGCAGATTAAGTCTGCCGCCATAATAAAGCTGGTGGCGATTTCCTGAGTCATTTCTGGGTGGCTTAAATGAATTTCGATTTCATTGAGTAGCTGTGGTTTGCCTTCATAAATGGAGGTAGCAATAAAATCAATGATTTTGTTTTTAACGGTTTGGTCTTTTTTGGCGATTTCTTTTACGAGGCGCAGGTATTTTTCTGCATCAGACGAATTATTTTCGCGCCGGGCGGCCAATGCCAGCTGCAACACTGTGTCGGCGCTGAGTGCGGCGGAGTTGCCACCGCATTTAACGGCTTGCTCGAGTAATTTTTTGGCTTTGGCGGAGTCGCCCAGCATATTGGCTAAATTGCCCGCTTTTTGCAGACGGCTGACATTATTGGGCGTCATTGCGAGGCATTTTTCAAATACCGCCATCGCTTGGTCTAGCCGGCCATCGGCCATATACATCGATGCCAGTTCTTCGTACGCATCGACATACTGGGCATGCTCAACAATCGCCGCTTGCAGCGCACCTTCGGCTTGATTTTTTTTGCCTTGGCGTACCAGTGCTTTGGCAAGGCCCAGCTTGGCCCAAGGAATCATTCTTTGACTGAGGATTTCTTCAAATAGCAGTCGAGCTTGTTCGAGTTGCCCGGCTTCAAGTAACAAGCTAGACAGCAGTCGCATCAAATCGCTGCGAAAGCCTTCGGCCTTGGGGATGAGCTCTTTGGCGGCAGCAATGGCGCCACTGATGTCATCTTCATTGATTTTGTCGTAGATTGGCTTTAAAAAACGTTTGCGCTTCCACGCCAGCGAGAGGCGTTGCGTTAGTAATGCACTGGTGAAGGGTTTGATAAGGTAATCATCAGGGCCAATTTCGGCGACGGCAACGACTTTTTCATACGCAGCTTCGGCGGTGATCATGATCCAAATGGTGTAGAGCGGTAATTCGCTGCTTTGACGTAGCTCTTCAAGTAGTTCTTGTCCATTCATGCCTTCGCCAAAATGGTAGTCACATAAAACGACATCATACTGCGCGTTGCGAAGCCGGCGACGTGTTTCACCAATGCTGCTGGCGGCATCTACGCGATTGATGCCGCATTGGGCGAGCGTCATACGAAGTGATTGCCTGACGGTGGGAGCATCGTCAGCAATCAGTACATGCGCTTGAGAGAAATCATCGGCCATTTCGATCTTACTTTTTAGCTGTAGTAGGCTTACTATCGACTATTTTTCTCTAAGCTCAAGGCTTGCAGGTGTTTCTAGTATTTAACTGCACATTGATTGTTGTAGTAATACGGCAAATTAATCTGAACTGACCACCGCAAAACGTTGGCGTAGCCAGCGAATTGGCGCGCCGACGATGGGGAGTTTTTGCAGCAATTCTTCGGCGGCATCCCAATAGTCGCGATGTAATGTGACCAGACCCTCGTCATTAAACACTAAATGTGAGCCACCTACGATTTGATAGGGCTTGCCATTGAGGTTAAATTCAAAGGTCCACGTCACAAAGGCTTGCTGATGTTGGGCGATTTGTTCGCCAATCACAAAGCGTGGGTTTTCAGTGGTGGCAAACATGTGCTTGAAAATGCCTTCAATCGCTAGCACCCCCGTCACGTCATTAAATGGATCTTTAAAGCGTGCCGTTGGCGCGTAAAACTGGGCCGCGTATTGCAGCGTTTGCGGCGTCAGTGTGCTGTACCAGTTTAGAAGTGGGGTTAGGCTGTTCATGGCGTTTTTACCAAATAAGATTGCAGTGCAAATCGGCAACGATAGGGCAGTAGTTGCAGTAACTTTAAAACTTGGGTAAAGCGCCATGGGAAATGGATCTCAAATTTCCCTTTACTGATGCCATGCCAAATCGCTGTTGCCGCTTGTTCCGGCGTTTGTAGTGCCGGCATGGTGAAGTCATTTTTGTCAGTCAGATGCGTTTTCACAAAGCCAGGATTAATCAGATAGACATTTAATCCTTTGGGATGCAAATCGCCGTATAAAATTTCAGCCAAATTAATCATTGCCGCTTTGCTCGGGCCGTAAACGCTGGCATTGGGCAAACCCATGAAGCCGGCCACACTGGCGATTAAGCCAATGCCGCCGCTGCCGCGAGCAATCAGGTCGGGCAAAATGGTCGCCAATCCGGTGTACACACTACCTAAGTTTATTTGCAGCGTTTGTGCCGCAATGGTGGGGTTGACTTCCCAACTGCGCTCGGGGCGATAATCGGCGGCGCAAAATACAATCAAATCGATTCCACCTACGCGCGCGACTAGCTCGGCATAGCTGCTTTGCCATGCCGCCACGTCCAGCACATCAAAAGGCAAAACAAGGGCGTTGGCGTGCGCTTGGGCTACTTGCTCTAATTGCACTTGGCGTCGCGCGGATAAAATCACCGTGGCTCCGGCCGCCAGCGCTTGCTGAGCGAGCGCTGCGCCAATGCCACTGGAAGCGCCGATCAACCAAATGCGTTGACCCGCCCAAGCTTGAATGGGTTGATTCAATGGGGCAAACATGGCTAGTCTCTTTTCTTGAAAAACAGCGTCACTTGGCCGAGCTCAAAGCCAAATTTTTGCATACTGGCGCGATTGATCATGGCTTTGTCGTCAATAAGGAACATCCAATCATCAAACTGCACTTCATAGGTTTTGCCATCCACCGGTAAAAACATCGTGTAGCGCCAATTGAGCGCGTTGCCGGCAATTTTGCCAACCGCTTCACCTTTCACATCGTCCGCAGTGCCGCGCCAAGAACCATCGGCGGCTTTGCTTAGTGTCCAAATCCGCTGCTGCGTGGTGCCATCGTCGTATTTGAATTGCTCGTCGAGTACCAGCTTGCCGTTATGGTGCTTGCCGGTGATTTCGACATGAAAACGCTTCACTACCTCGCCGCTGCGTTTTTGAAACATGCCCCAAGCGTCGGTTTTGCCGACAAAGTAATGCACTAAATCGAGTTTGGGTTCGGCCTTTTGATATTGCGCCACATCCGGCGACGCGCAGGCGGTCAGTAAGCCACACAAGGCGGCGATGATGGATTTTTTCATGATGAAACTCCTGCGGGTTCGGTTTTGATACGAGTGAGCAACAAAAACGCAGCCAATTTGAATGCACAAGGCACGCCAGCGTAAACCCAAGCCAATGCCGGCCCAGCTGGGCTGCCCGGTTGATAGTCAAGCGCTGCGAGTGCCGGAAGGGCCAGTCCAGACAGCGCCAGCGCTAATTTGCCGAGTAAAGTCCAAACGCCGAAATAACTGGCGGGTGAGTGGTCGTGGCGGATCAGCTTGGCCAGCAGCACCGGTGGCAAAGCCAAATCAGCGCCTAGCGCTAGTCCTGCGGCGATGCAGACGATGAGATAGGCGATGATGTCACCCGCGCCCAATGTGGCCGCGGAGCAAAATGCCACAATCGCCAACACCATGCCCCAGCGCCAAGCGCATAAAACGCCGATTTTTTTGGCGGCCATCACCCACAGCGGCAAGCCGATCGCGGCGGCGATAAAGTAGCTGGCTAAAAATGCGCCCGCGTAGCTGGGCGCTTGTAGCCTGTCGTTGATGAAAAACAGCGCCAACGTGGATGGAATTGCCACTGAAATCGCATTTAAAAAGTAGGGTGGCAACAGTTGGCGAAAACCTTGATGCGCTTTCATCAAAGCCCAAGTGGCTCGCCAACTTGCTGCTGTTGCAGTGTCTTTGGCGCGTTGCCATGTGGGGGCGAATTTGAGTAGCACCCATACGGCCAGTAGCAAAACAGCGGCAAAGGCGATGCTGTAATAGCTTAAATTGCTGTTCAGTGCGGCGGCGGGGCGGCTCATGATCCAGCTTGGAATCACGCTGGCTAAAATCACGCCCAACAAGCCAGCGCCTTCGCGCCATGCTGCCGCGCCTAATAATCCTTGATCGCTAGGGGTTGCGCCGGCATCTATGCGTGCGCCCCAAGTTAAATAAGCGATATTGAGCATGCTGTGCGCGGTATAGGCAGCAATCAGCATGGCAGCAAGCCATAGCGCCAGATACATCGTATTGCCAGTGGGGACAGGCGGTAGCCATAAACCTAAAAATGCCAAAGCTAACAGCGCGGCACTACCCCAAAACCACGTACTGACATTGCCATTGAGTCGGTCAATCCAACGCCCAAGCAGCGGATCTTGAAAGGTGTCGACTAAACGCGCCAAAAATAACACCCAGCCGGTCAATCCCAGCGCCAAACCCAATTGCCCACTGTAATAAGCTGGGATTTGCACATACACCGGCAAGGCTGCCATCGCCAATGGCAGGCCCAGTAGACCGTAGCTGGCGTAGGCCAATGGGCTGATGGCTTTCATGGTGAATTGCCTAATAATTGCGCGCGCAAATCTTTGTCTTTGCTGCGCGCGTCAAACCAAATGGCAAAAAAAGCTTTGGCAAACTCGGGGTTGCGAATGTCGGTGAGTAATTTACTCCCGCTATAAAAGCGAACCCCTTCATTGGGGATAAATACGCCAATCAACTGATCACCGGCTTTGACATCCGTAAATGCGCGCTGCATTTCGCCTTCCCAGCGCTTGAGCGTGTCGGCGCTGTAGCGCGTACCAAATAGCCGCTTAATTTCGTCCAAGCTGGTTTCAACAAATTGCTCGCGACTGATATTGCGGTGATACGTCAGCTCCAAGGCAAAGGGGGCGTTGAGATCAAATGGCTTTTTTTCGCTCCATAATTTGGCGGTATAAATCCGCAAGCCAAACCAGCGTAAATCACCACTGCCGATGGCTTGCGCTTGCGGAATATGCTCGCGCCATATGGCTGCTTGTGCAGGTATTGCGATGCAGGCCATAGCAAATAAAGCGGATAGGGCAATACGGTTGATGAACATAGCCTTAATCTTTTTTCAGCAAAAATTGCACTACATCGGTTTTGCCACCGTCAAATCCCGCCTCGCAGTAAGCAAAATACAGACGCCAAATTTTCATAAATTTTTCATCAAAGCCTTGCGCGCTGATGGCGGCTTTTTCAGTTTCCCAGTCGGCGCGCCAGCGACGCAAGGTTTCGGCGTAGTCGCGGCCAAAGTGATATTGATCAAGGGTGGACAGGCCAGCTTGGCTGGCTTTTTGATTAAAACGCTCAGGGCTAGGTAACATGCCGCCGGGGAAAATATATTGCTGAATAAAGTCGGTGCTGCTGCGATAGCGCTCAAACGCCGATTCGTTAATCGTGATGGTTTGGATTAAGGCTTTACCGCCCGATTTCAGGCGTGCGGCGACGGTTTTGAAGTATTCCGGCCAGAATCGCTCGCCGACGGCTTCAAACATTTCAATCGATACAATCGCGTCGTATTCGCCTTGCAAATCGCGGTAGTCACAGATTTCCAGTTGCGCGAGATCGCCCAAATCTTGCGCTGCGATCCGTTCTTGGGCGATGGCCAGTTGCGCTGGTGAAATGGTGACGCCGTGCACTTGAATACCAAGTTTTGCCGCATGTTCGGCAAAACCGCCCCAGCCACAGCCGATTTCCAGTACGCGGCTGCCGGCGCGCAGACCGAGCACGTCGATAATGCGTTGGTATTTGGCGATTTGCGCGCTGTGTAGTGATTGCGCGTAATCGCCGTGAAAAATCGCACTGGAGTACGTCCAGCTTGGATCGAGCCAGCGTTGGTAAAAATCATTGCCAATATCGTAGTGCGCATGAATATTGCGGCGGCTACCTTCGCGAGTATTGGGGCGTAGCCAATGCTTGATGCGGTACCACAATGTTGCCAGCTTGCCGCCAAATACCATTTTATCGAGCACGGTTTCATTGCGTAGCGCCAAATTGAGCACCGCAGTCAAGTCAGGGCTATCAATCCAGCCCGCTTCGTAGCTCTCGGCAAAGCCAATGTCGCCAGCCCGCAAGATGCGGCTGCACGCGCGCCAGTCATTCACTTGCAAGGTGGCCGACGGCGGTTGATGCAAGTTGCCAAACATCAGATGCGTGCCTTCAGGCGTAATCAATTGCAAATGTCCATGCTGCAAACGGCCGAGCAGATTCAAAAATAATTTGGCGGCAGTGGGGGCATTTTGCGCAATGCTTTGGATAACTTGGCTTTGATTCATGATGTCAGCTCCGAATGTTGTGCGACGACCTTGTGTGGTGTTGGGTGGATTGAAGAGGTCAATTCAATAGTCGGCGGGGCGGGTTTGCTAAAAAACGGCACCCGTTTGCGCCATAAGTGAAACGCTTGCCAATGAATTCGCGCGAACACGCCTAGCGTCAACAAGGGCTGCGCGAGTAGGGCACGCCACAGTGTTTGCCGATTGAGCGCCTCTCGTTTGCCGCCGACGGCGGTTTTAATTAGTAGGCCGTCAGTATCAAAATAATCAATGCCCACCCAGGCGGTTTGCGCTGTATCGCGAAAGCCAAATTGATAGTGGCCTTGCACTTCGCAAAACGGTGATACGTGCATCATCTTGATGCATTCAAGACGGGTATCGGCTTCTATGCATTGATCATCATTGGCTGCAATTAAATACTGGTGTGTTTCGCCAAAAGTGTTGTTGACTTCAGCGAGCACCGCACGTAAGCCGCCATCGCGGTCGTAGCAATACCAAAAACTCACCGGATTAAATACAAAACCAAAAACGCGTGGAAAAGTGTGTAGCCAAATTTCGCCATTGGCTTCGATGCCGTATTGCAGCAACACATTGCGCATCCATTGCTCAAGATTGCTGCCGTCTTTCGGGCCGTAATCTTGGGTGTAAATTGCCACGGGCCGCCAGCGATTTAGGCCAAAACCACTTACGTTAATATCGCCCAAGCGCGCTAAATTGAGCCGCAGGCAAAATACTGGATACACAAAGCGGTTTTGGGCTGGGCGTAAACGCTGGTGCATCACTTGGCCGCGAATGATTTGCGCAGGGGCGTTCATGGCAAGGTGGTCCAAGCTGGGGCGAGGTCAAAATCAGCGACCACACGCAGGGCCGATTTCAAGCCGTCTTCATGAAAACCATAGCCAGTCCATGCGCCAGCAAACCAAGTGCGATTTTGCCCTTGAATGGTGTGTAACTGCGCTTGCGCGGCAATCGCCGCGTGATCAAATACTGGATGTTGATATTCAAACTGCGCCAATACTGTTTCCGGCGCTGGCGGTGTGAAAGGATTGAGGGTGACCACCACCGGTGTTGCAACAGGCAGATTTTGCAATTGATTGAGTAAATAGCTGACGCAGACGGGGCGTTGCCCATCAACATCGGCGCCGCCAAGGTAATTCCACGCCGACCAGACTTTTTTAAGTTTGGGTAATTGCTGTGGGTCAGTGTGCAAGACAGCGGTATTGGCTTGGTAACGTACCGCCGACAGGAGTGCCGTTTCGGCGGCGCTAGCGTCACTTAACATGGCGAGCGTATCGGGGGCGTGTGTAGCAAACACCACCGCGTCAAATTGTTCTGCGCCCATGTCGGTGTGCACCATCACGCCGTCGGCGAGGCGCTCGACGCGCAATACCGGCGTTTGCAGGCGGATGTCGCTCAAAGTGGCGGCGATTTTGCGCACATATTCTCGTGCACCACCTTGGACGGTTTGCCATTGCGGCCGATCGTTGACTTGGAGTAGCGCGTGATTAAGGCAAAAGCGCAAAAAGGTCGAGGCGGGGAATTCTAAAATATCATTGGGTGAGCTTGACCAAATGGCCGCGGCCATCGGTAATAAATACGCATCGCGGAAAGTATCGCCGTAATTGCCGCTTTTTAGCAGTTCACCTAAGGTGGCTTTGCTGTGTAGGCTGGCGGCGAGGTTTTCATTCGCTGCCGCATTAAAGCGCAAAATATCGCGCAGCATGCCGATGAACGATGGTGAGAGCAGCCGGCGGCGTTGCGCAAAGACGGTGTTTAGATTCGTTCCCGCCCATTCCAGTGCGCCTTCATCAAGTGATACGCCAAACGACATGTCGGTGGCGTAGGTATTGACCCCCAGCTCAGCAAACAAAGCGATTAGATTCGGATACGTCGCTTGGTTAAATACCAAAAATCCAGTATCAACAGGGTGAGTTTGTCCTTCAACAGTGATGTCGACCGTATTGGTGTGGCCACCCAAATAGCGCCCAGCCTCAAATAGCACCACATCGTGGCTGCGGCTTAAAAAATAGGCGCTGGCCAAGCCAGAGATGCCTGAGCCAATCACTGCGATGCGTTGCCGAGTTAAATTCATCGTTCTTCCTGCCGTTCATCATCATGGGTAGTTTGTGTTTTGCTACTTAAGTGCTAACATTACTACTAATTCAAAATAATATCTACTAATTAGTAGCGGAAATTTACCGATGAGTATCTTTAGCAAATTAAGCTTCAAAGACCAAGCCTTCAAATTGCGTGAGAACGCGATTTTAGATGCGACGACGGCGATTCTCGGCACCAAAGGCTACGATCTAATGACGATGGATGACGTTGCCAATGCGGTCGGTATTTCTAAACCGAGCTTATATAAGCATTTCAAATCCAAAGAAGATTTAGTCGGCGAGGCTTTGATTCGTTTGATTGATGGGGCGATCGATTTTTTAGCGCAATTGAATAATGAATTAAGTGCGATCGATAAACTCATTGCTTTGCTGGAATGGGCGTTGCGCGTGCGTCTAGAGGGGGGGATGCCATTTTTGCCGTCTACCAGCGCGCATGTGCGTGATATGTTAATGCGCAATTTAAAGTATGTAACTCGGGTGTTGAAGCTCAATGGGCAGCTTGAAAAGCTGGTGCTGGCAGCGCAAAAAAAAGGGGATTTGAATCCAGAGTTGCCAAGTGATGTAATTTTATTTAGTTATTACTCACGCACGTGTGATCCGGCAGTCGAGTATTTGCAAAAATTTAGCAAAATGGATAACGAAGCCATCGTGACGTATATATTGCAAGTGGCTTTAGGTGGGCTACGCCCTTCAGTGGCGGCGTAAATACAAAAAACCCCATAAACCTAAGTTTTATGGGGTTTTGCATCTTGCTACTTTTACTGATGGTGCCCAAGAGAAGACTCGAACTTCCACACCCTTACGGGCGCTAGGACCTGAACCTAGTGCGTCTACCAATTCCGCCACCTGGGCATTTCTGATACAGTGTGTAAATAAGTTGAAAAGTTGGTGCCCAAGAGAAGACTCGAACTTCCACACCCTTGCGGGCGCTAGGACCTGAACCTAGTGCGTCTACCAATTCCGCCACCTGGGCTCTTCAACTGCGCTACAATAACGCGGCGCCACTTACAGAAGGGCGCAATAATATTCAAACCTAGAAATGGTGTCAATAAAAAACTATGAAAAAAACGGTTCCGATGGATAAATTTCAAAATGAGAAATCCCCAGCGAAGAAACCTGTGCGAGCCAAAAAACTAAAAGGTTTGCGAGCACAAGATCCTTATTTGGCACGTGAACGCGAGCGCTATGAAAATCCTTTGCCTTCTCGCGAATTTATTTTGCAAGTGTTAGAGCAGCATGGTGCGCCGATGTCGGCGTTTGATTTAGCTAAGCAATTAGATATTTTATTGGTTGAAGAGGTCGCATTTGAGCGACGTCTACAGGCAATGGGCCGTGAAGGCCAGTTACTGATTAATCGGGCCGGCGCTTTATGTCTGCCAGAAAAAGTTGATTTAATTCCCGGGAAAGTACAGGGCCATCCGGATGGTTTTGGCTTTTTGATTCCGGATGACGGCAGCGATGATTTATTTCTTGGCCCTAAAGAAATGGACAAAGTGCTGCACGGCGATCGCGTACTGGCGCGCAAGATTGGCGTTGATCGGCGTGGTCGTCCTGAAGGGGCGATTGCTGAAGTGCTCGAGCACGTTAATTTGCGTTTGGTCGGCCGCTTGCATTGCGAGCGTGGTGTGTTCTTTGTGACGGCGGAAGACAAGCGAATTAGTCGTGATATTCAAATCGAACCATCAGGGTGTGGTACTGCGCAAGTGGGGCAGGTCGTGATGATTGAGATGCTGACTCAGCCATCGCGTTATACCCAGCCTGTGGCACGCGTGACCGAAGTGCTTGGTAATTATGATGACCCGGGTATGGAAATTGAAATTGCCCTGCGTAAACATAATTTGCCGCATGTGTTTTCGGCGGAAGCAGAAGCGTTAGCGCGCAAAATGCCCAAAAAAGTGCGCAAACTGGATTGGAAGCCAGAAAACGGGGTTGAGCGGGTTGATTTGCGCGATATGCCGTTGGTGACCATCGACGGTGAAACGGCCAAAGACTTTGACGATGCGGTGTATGCCGAGAAAAGCGGCAAAGGCTGGCGTTTGGTGGTGGCCATTGCTGACGTGAGTCATTACGTTCGTCCGGATGATGCTTTGGATTTGACCGCGATTGAGCGCGGCAATTCGATTTACTTTCCGCGCCGCGTGATTCCGATGTTGCCCGAGCAAATTTCAAACGGTCTTTGTTCGCTCAATCCCGATGTCGAGCGCCTGTGTATGGTGTGCGATATGAAAGTGAGCGCCAAGGGGGCGATTAAAGGCTATCAATTTTACCCCGCGGTGATGCTCTCTAAGGCGCGGTTTACCTATACCAAGGTATGGGATATCTTGCAAAACCCCGCAGGTGAAGTCGCGCAGCAATATACCCAGCAAGTGCCGCATTTGCAAACACTGTACGCGCTGTTTCAAGCGTTTGCCAAAGCCCGTGCTGAGCGCGGCGCGATTGACTTTGAAACGACAGAAACTGAAATGCGTTTTGATGATAAAGGCAAAATCAGCGAAATCGTGCCTGTGCTGCGTAATGATGCGCATAAATTGATCGAAGAGTGCATGTTGGCTGCCAATGTCTGCGCTGCCGATATTTTGCTGAAAAAAGAGCATCCCGCTTTATACCGTGTGCACGAAGGTCCAACACCAGAGAAGCTTAAAAATCTGCGTGAATATTTAAAAACAGTGGGCTTGAGCTTGGGGGGTGACGAAGATCCAACCGCCAGCGACTACGCCAAATTACTCAATTCATTCAAAGACCGTTTGGATGCGCCGCTTTTGCAAACGATGCTGTTACGTAGTTTGTCTCAGGCGGTGTATAGCCCAGATAACGAAGGTCATTTTGGATTAAGTTATGAGGCTTACGCGCATTTTACTTCGCCAATTCGCCGTTATCCGGATTTGTTGGTGCATCGCTCGATTAAGGCGATTTTGGCTGGCAAGAAATATAAGCCAGCAATGAAGTGGGAAGCTTTGGGGGTGCAGTGCTCTATGACTGAGCGCCGTGCTGATGAGGCGAGCCGAGACGTACAAAACTGGCTCAAATGCTACTTTATGCAAGATAAAGTGGGCGAAGAGTTTGAAGGCTCAGTATCGGCGGTAACCGGTTTTGGGATGTTTGTTTTGCTCGATAAGGTGTATGTCGAGGGCTTGGTGCATGTGTCTGAGCTAGGTACAGATTACTTTCATTATGATGAAAAGCGCCGCGAGTTAAAGGGTGAGCATAGCGGTAAGGTGTATCGCTTAACCGATCGCGTTAAGGTGCGTGTGGCTCGGGTTGATTTGGAAACCAGCAAAATTGATTTTGTGCTGGTGCTGGATGCTGCCGAGCGAGAGCGCCAATCTAAACCGACTGCGCCAAGATCGAGTCGTACGCGTGGTGGAGAAAAAACCCCAGCACGCACGGGTACGCGTTCTGTATTGCGCCAGCCGGCAGCGGTGAAGCCGGAAGGTCAGCCTAAGTCGGGGGCCGCGCCTGCAGCAACGAGTAAACCCTCGGCACGTCGTCGGCGTCGCCGCTAATTAAAATAGCCAGCCTTGTTGGGGCTGGCTATTTTGTTGGGCGTTATGCCGCACTTTGCTCGCTAGGGTGAGGCGGCTAAAGTTTATTTAGCTGCGGCGTGTTTGGTTTTTAGCTGTTTGTGAGTTTGTTGAGTAGTTGCTGTTGTTGGTAACTTAATGAATGCAATTGAAATTGGTGCCGAAAAACACTGATATGACCGACCAAGGCGCTGTTAATGAATTTGCCAGTTAAATCAAGTGTGTTTTTGGTGCTTTCCATTCCAAGGTATTCATGAACTTCGAGCATTAAACGTGCTTCGCTGCCGGCTTTAAATTCAGTGGCTGAGATTAAAGTTAATACATTGGCATTGGCTTCGGTGATTTTTCCTTCGAATGCTTGTGTGTGATGCTTAGGTATAATTGCAGCACGCCAACGAACGAATTTGCGTTTAGAATTAGATAGATTGATTGTATTTTGCGACATGAATTAAATGATTACCAAAATAAATAATGACACACGAACTGAGCTAGTTTAAAGCCTATTGGCCTAATTTGGCTTGTTATTATTTAAATTGAGATTAAAACTGACTTATTTTGGAGTAATGTATGTTTATTGTTGACCGTTCTGCTGCGATTATTCGCCCAAAGCTGGCATTTTTGAATTGGTTAAATCAATTGCCAGATAATGACGTTGTATTAACCTTGGATGAAATTAGAACGGATTGTACTGTGCTGATGGTGCCAGAAGCCGCCGAGCCAGAAGATGCCATTGCGTATATTGATGAAATTGCCGATAAAATTTTTGCGATGGAATTAGCATCTTGGGTTATTGACGAAACTTTGTGGCCAGAAAAGCGCAATTTAAAGTTGTTTTGGGAGTGGTTTGATGTAGAAATTCATTTGGGTGTGATGGATGCCGTTGCGGAAGAAATTCATAATACCCCCGCAGATCATAGCTATCATTAATTGCAATGACTTTTATATGAGGTTTTATGATGCATAAATTGGGTTTGATGTGTGCTTTGTTGGCGGGTTCGGTTTGGGCGGCAGAGGTGCCGCAACGGAATCTGGTTAATTTTGAGGCGGTAGCCAGTCGTGAAGTGAGTAATGATTTGGCGACGGCCACTTTATTTGTTGAGCTAAGTGATGCCAATCCTGCGCGACTAGCGGAAAAAGTGAATTTGGCTTTGTCGGGTGCGTTGAAAACATTAAAGCAATATCCTGCGGTGCAATCGGCGGGGACGACGTATGCGACTTACCCGATTTATGGCAATAAAAGTAATAAGCAAGAAGGTTGGCGCAGTCGAGGCGAGTTGCAATTAACGTCGAAAGATTTTTCGGCTTTATCGCAATTGATTGGTGATTTGCAAGCCTCGTCTGGATTGCAATTGGCTGGGGTGCGCTATAGCGTATCTGATGCTGCCAAAAGCAAGGTCGAGGAGTTGCTGATCGAAGAAGGTATTGCCGCATTTAAGCGCCGAGCGGCACTGATTCAGCGCAGTATGTCGGCCAAGGATTGGCAGCTGGTGAATATGAATATTAATACCGGCTATCGTCCTGAGCCTCGTGTCATGATGATGAAGAGTGCGCCGATGATGGATGCGGCGGTGTCTGCCGCGCCAGCGCCGATCGAAAGTGGCGAGAGCCATGTGCAGGTGAATGTGAATGGCAGTATTCAACTGGGTGATTGATGTTACCAATTGATTTGCAAATAAACCCCGTGTCATTTTGGCGGCGGGGTTTTTTATTATTGATTTTTCTGTTGGCGATTGCGGCATGTTTAGTGCTTCAGGCTGCTTGGGCGCTGCTTTTGGCTTTGTTTTTGTTTGGTATTTTTCCTTTTTACTGGACTCATACCGAAACGATTGCGGTGGTTCGTGCGTGCTCTGAGGGGGAATTTCGGCTATTTGATCATCAAGGTGGCGAAATTTCTGCGCGTTTATTGCCAAGTAGTGTGGTCACGCAGGCCTTGATTGTTTTGCATTTTGAAGATGAAGACCAGCATAAGATTAATTTGGTCTTATGGCCAGATAGTGCCCCCAGCGAATCGTTGCGACAATGGCGGGTTTGGCTGCGCTGGGTGTGGTCAGAGCGGTCGTTATAGTTGGCGCAGCATGCAGATGGCGTCTTCGCCATAGGCGGCTGGTAATGGTGTGGGTAGCGGTTTGAATTGGTGTTTTCGCCAAAAATGATCTGCGCCCAATACCGCAACCAGCATCACTTGTGAAAAATTAGCGTGGATTGCCCATGTTATGGCGTGCTGTATCAGTTGCTCGGCTAATTTGTTGCCACGAGCGCCGGGTGAAATAGCGAGGTCGTGAATATAAAATCGATCAGTGGTTTCAGGCAGATGGTTTAGCGGGCTGTTCAGTGCCGGCAGTTTTTCGCCGAACCAAGGGTGGCAGAATAAATAGCCGCTGATTTGCTCATTGAGGGTAATCACCCATGAGGAATGAGGAGCAAGCTGCTGCTTTTGTTGTAGTGTCTGCGCAGTTTCAATGAATTCTGTGGGGTAGCAGTCCGATTGCAATGCGAGGATGGCATTAAAGTCATCGGGATGCATGAGTCGAATTTTTCGGCTAATCATGGGGTATTGTTTTGTAAGTTTTGGTGTGGTTCGTTTCTAGCGAGATACCTAAATAAAAAGGCAGCCTAGGCTGCCTTTTTATTTTAAGCGAAAGCTTTATTCGAAGCGACCGCCGCCACGATTACCGCTTGGCTTGCCTTGGTAGCCGCCGCCAGTGCTGCGACGTTGACCGTCACCGCCACGACCTGCGTAACCGCCGCCGGTATTGCTGCCGCCTTCACGATTACCTTGGTAACCGCCTGTGCGTGGTGCAGCTGCGCCATCACGGTTGCCTTGGTAGCCGCCGGTGCGTGGTGCTGCGCCGTCGCGGTTGCCTTGATAGCCACCTGAACGAGGTGCTGCGCCATCGCGGTTACCTTGGTAGCCGCCGGTACGTGGTGCGCCATCACGGTCACGGCTTTGGCCGGTACCGAATGAACGTTGTTCACGTGGTTGGCCTTGATAGCCGCCATCACGTGGTGACGAATCGCTTGGGCGGTGGTGACCTTGGTAACCAGCTTCGCCACGTGGGTGAGTGCCTTCACTACGGCCGCCGTTATAGCCTTCGCTACGACCAGCATCACGATCACGATTGCCTTGGTAGCCGCCGCCTTCACGGTTACCTTGATAGCCACGACCGCCGCCGTTACCACCGGCTGGACGACCACGACCACCACTTGGACGACCACGATCATGACCGCCGCCAGAACCAGCGCGACCAGGTTGGAAGCGCGCTTCCAAGCCTTCAATCACTTGTGTGCTGAAGTCAAGATTGTATTGGCGACGAATACGCGTCAATAAAGTGAAATCATTTTTTGTTACTAATGATACCGCTTCACCAGTGCGACCGGCGCGGCCAGTACGACCGATACGGTGAATGTAATCTTCGCAGAAGCGTGGCAAGTCAAAGTTCAATACTAATGTAATACCGGCAACGTCAATACCACGTGCGGCAACGTCAGTGGCAACCAATACATCGATATCGCCTTTGCGCAAACGATCTAAGGTGCGACGACGATCACGTTGTGCTAAGTCACCGTGCATTGCTGCTGCGCGGAAGCCTTCCATTTTCAACCATTCTGATAATTCATCAGCGCTGATTTTGGTTGCAGTGAAGACGATGGCTTGTTGGCCTTCGTTTTTCTTGAGCAAAGCCGCCGTTAATTTTTGTTTGTGTTCGTAACCATCAGCGTAATGTACTGATTGTTCGATTTGCGCTTGCATTGTTGCTTGAGCGGCCATTTCAACCAATTTCGGTGCTTTTAACATTGGCACGGCGAAGCGTTGAACTGATTCGGTCAAGGTTGCAGAGAACAGGGCGGTTTGACGCTCTTTTGGCAAGGCATCAACAATGGCTTCAACTTCGTCGATAAAGCCCATGTCCAGCATACGATCGGCTTCGTCAAGAACGAGCATTTCCAAGCGTTTGAAGTCAATACGGCCGCTGCGCATCAAGTCAGTTAAACGACCTGGTGTCGCTACCAAAACTTCGTAAGGTTGCGATAGTAATTTGTTTTGTACTGGGTAAGGCACGCCACCCACAACAGTCACGACTTTGCAGCGTGGAATGTTGCGGCACAAATCAGTCGCTACTTTTGATACTTGCTCAGCGAGTTCGCGAGTCGGTGTCAAAACAAGGATGCGTGGGCCACGGGCAGTGTGTTTTGCTTCTTTAGTCAGGCGGTGCAGCGCAGGCAACAAGAAGGCGGCTGTTTTACCAGTACCGGTTTGTGCTGAAGCCATAACGTCGTTACCAGCAAGTAATTCTGGAATCGATGCCGCTTGAATTGGTGTTGGGGTATTAAAGCCTTGTGCGGCTAAAATGTCAGTCAGTTGTGAGGCAAGGCCTAGTGTTACAAAAGCATTAGGCGTAGTTGTTTCAGGCGCAGTAGTATGCGGCATTGAGTTGTCCTTGTAAGGTATCGGGCTGGAAAATCCAGCGCAGCATCGACGCCAACCAGGAACAACCGCTTTATCAAAAGCACGCGGGAATAAGGTTAGAGGCGATGACGGGGCTAACGAGTATCGTGCGCTAAAAATAGAGGCACGGATGAAGGAGGCGAATTATGCCGACTTGTTGCCAATTATGCAACATATTTGTTGTGATTGTTTGAATAGTCACACAATAACTGCTAGGCGATGGGATGAATGGGGACTTTTCTTAGGAAGTCTCGCAATACGCGCTGCTCAATTTGTGCGCGCAAACCCAATGGTGCGGGAAGTTGTAGCTGAAGTCCAATGAATTCGATTTCATCGAGAATCAGGCGCACGCGTGGCTCTTGAAGTGGCGTATCAATGACGTAGTCACTTGAAATCTCTTTGGCGTGTTGCGCTAATTCATCCATGTATTCCGAAATAATCTCACGGCCACACTTTAAAAGCACGGTTTCGGCCAGTTCCCAGTCGGCATCTCGGGCGACATTGATATGAATCGTTTGAATGGCAAAATTACCCATCATGGTTTCATTGTAGACGGGGTTACCAAACAGCATTGAATTGGGGATTTTAATGCCACGGCCCACTGTGCCTTTATGCTGCTCGGCACGGCTCGATTCGACGAGCGTGGTGGAAATTAAATTGATGTCGAGTACTTGCCCTTTAATGCCCGCGATTTCAATGCGATCACCCACTTCATACACATGGCTGCTAGTGCGGTAAATTGAGCCGAGCATGCACAAAATCACTTCTTTTGTGGCCAGCACAAATGCGGCGGCAACGGCAATTAAAGAAACGGCAAAGGCTTGGATCTCATTGCCCCAGATTAAAATAATGCCGAGAACAAAAAAGCCTAGTGCGATGTTACGTAAGCTAACCAGCCAGCGCCGCTTGATTTCTACCGATAGATCGTTGCGATGCAAAATGGTCGAGCGAATTGCCGCGCGCATTGAAACGATGGCGATCAGTAAAAACAGCGTGAACAGCGCATCGCGCAAGGTTGAACGATCAAGTAAAAATGGCAGTGAGTGCTCAATAAATTGATTCATGGGTATATCTATGGCCCCCTTAGTGCAAATAATCTTGATAGCTATACCATACGATATTCTTTAAGCGTCGAGCAATGCATTGTTACCAAACACCATCGCTGAATCGCTTTGCTTGCGTTTAAGTGGCCTGTGTACGGCGTAAATACAGATAAGCTAAGGTGGTACCGATTGCGGCGCCAATGGCATTGGCCAACATGTCGTATAGATCAAAGCTGCGCCACGTTGTGCAAGCTTGAGCAAATTCAACGGCAACGCCCATTAAACTGGCCAGCAGCCAAGCTCGTCGTGGTTGTTGCCAAATCAGTTGGCCTAAACCAGCAAGTATGGCGTAGCCGATAAAATGCTCAATTTTATCGCCATGATTGCCGCTCGGTGGCCCAAGCGGAATTAACGAACCGATCCAAATACACGCCATCCATAGATAAAAGGCAAGGCGTAAATAGGGTTTATTGGCAAAGTGCTTCATGGCTGACCTGATTTAATTAGGATTAAGACCGCGCCAGCGCTGCCTTGAAATGGATTAGCTTGGGCAAAAGCCAATACTTCGGGCATTTGTGCCAGCCAGTTTTTTAGTTTGAGTTTCAGCACCGGAATGCCATCGGTAGAGCTTAAGCCTTTGCCGTGGATAATACGAGCGCAACGCAATTGCCGCTGCTGGCAGAGATGTAAAAACTGCGCCACTTGTCGGCGTGCGGAGTCGATGTTTTCTCCGTGTAAATCAAGCTCGGCTTCGACGCGCCATTCCCCACGCTTAAGTTTACGCAAGGTATCGAGTTTTTGACCGGGCTTCATATGCATAAGTTCTTCGCCCGCCTCCAGTTCGTCCCATGGCCAAAAATCGCTCATCGTGTCATTTAAAATAGGGCTGGCAACGTGTAAGCCTTTAGGCCAAGGGCTCGGTGTTGGACGTGTATGCTGTACTGTTGCTGGGCCAGATAATACTTGCACGCCTTTCATCGCGGCTAAAAATAGCGCGTGATCGCTCTCTTGGGCGGTTTTGGTCTTGGCTGCTGGTAGGTGGTGGGCTTTTTTTGCTTCACGTAGTTGCTTGCGTAAACGCTTTAATTGTTGCGTTATTTCTTTATCCATAGTGGCACTTCGAATCATCGTAGAATGTCATTTTGTATTTCAACTGTGTTTAATCATGCTAGAAAAAATTCGCTTAGATAAGTGGCTGTGGGCCGCACGATTTTTTAAAACCCGTTCATGCGCTGCGCGTGCGATTGACGCGGGGCATGTGCATTACCAAGGTCAACGTGCTAAATGTGCCATGCCACTTAAAGTCGGAGACCTTATTAAAGTGCAAGCAGCGCACGGCGTGTTTGAAGTGCATATCGTGCAATTGAGTCAGCAGCGCGGGTCGGCCGAAATTGCGCGAACTTTATATCAAGAAACCCCAGAAAGTATAGTCCGGCGTGAGCGTGAGCAGTATGCGCAGCAATTGCAGCCGCATTTTGATCATCCGGATATTAAAGGTCGCCCGAGTAAAAAATGGCGGCGTCAATTGCAGCAAGCCATTGATCGCCAAACATCATAGTTAATGCCCTGTGGCGGGAAGGGTTTGGATCACTTTTGCTGCCAGTGTGGCCAATGCTTGGTTATGCGCCACAATCAGTGCATCAATGCTGTCGTTACTTGCCACTTCATGGATGATCTCATGTTGGGTGCTGATGCTTTGGAAGTTGTGATCTAAATAAGTCCATTGCACTTCAAGTGTAATCCCTTGGCTGGGTATTGATTCAAAACGAAGTACTTGCATCGAAATGGTCAGTTCGGTGTTTTTGGCAGGAAGTTGCGGCCAAGTATTAATACTGGGATTTTGGCTTAGGCGCGTTAGATTGAGCGCCAGCACATTGAGGATTTGCTCTTTCAGCGGGGACGCCCAGAGGCGTTGCTCAAGTAAGGTGACTTGTTGCGGGTTTTTTTGGATGACAATTGGTGGTCGATCAACGCTGGCAGGAATGTGGATCGGGTTGATGTAAATGTTTCTTGCGGTTTGCCATTGCAAATTAGGCGTTGTAGTTGCGCTCAGCGTGTAAAAATATTCTTTCGGGCTGCTGCAGCCAATTAGCGAAAGTAATAATACCGCGATGAATGCCATGAGGCGCGATGGTGTTATTTTCATGGTTGATCTGCCTTACGACCTTGAATGAGTGCCTCTGGATGACGATTCAGATAGTCTGATAATGCACGTAATGATTGTGCGGCTTTACTGAGTTCTTGTAGCGTTTGATCTAGATTTTGCTGTACCGGCGACTCTGGCTGCAAGGTGGTTTGTACTTGCTTAAAAGCACCCTCAGCACTCTTTAGCGTGCCTTTCGCTTCAGGAAGCAATTCTTGATCAATTTTGTGGATCAATGCATTGCTGGATGTGAGCGTTTCTTGCAGTGTTTTGAGCGTTTGGTCAGCATTTTGGCCGATCGATTGCAGTGGAATTTGGTCCATTTTTTTAACAATCGATGCAATTCTGTCTTGGATCTCATTTAGGCTGCTGTTTACGCTCGGCATTTGTGGTGGATTGCCGGCCCAATTGATCCGCGCTTTTTTGGCATTGGGCACGTAATCTAGCGCGATATAAAGCTGCCCAGTGATCAGATTGCTGGTTCGCATTTGCGCGCGCATGCCGTTTTCGACTAAACGATTAATGATTTTTTTCTGATCGGCCAAGCTAAGTATTTGATTGTCGTCGGTTTGCAAATTACGGAAACGATCCGGGTAAATCGCAATCGTGATGGGTAGCTCAATATCGGATTTGTTTTTGGCCAAAACTAATTTAATCGATTGCACTTCACCTACTTGGATACCGCGAAAATCAACGGCGGCGCCGACAGCAAGGCCGCGGACCGAGTCTTTAAAGTGAATGACAAAAGGGAGTTTATAGCTGTCATTGCTTTTCATCGCGGCGGCTTTATTATCGGCCAATAAAAAGTGGCTGCCCGCTTTGGCAACTGCACCGGGGTCTTCGCCAAGTGGCGATTGGAATGCCAAGCCGCCGATGACAACCGATGCCAATGATTGCGTTTCAATGCTCAGTCCGTTGCTATTGAGTGCAACGTCAAAACCACTGGCGTGCCAAAAACGGCTGTTATCAGTGACAAATTGGTCATAAGGCGCGTGGACAAAAATCGATACGGAAATAAACTCGCCACTGGGGTCGAGCTTAAATGACGTTACTTCACCGACTTGTAAGCGACGAAAGAAAATCGGCGTGCCGTTGCTGATTGAGCCCATATTTTGGGCTTTGAGTGTAAATTCTCGGCCTGGTTGATTTGACGTAATGACCGGAGGGGTTTCTAAACCGGTGAAAAATCGTTTGCTGTCTGGTTTGCGTGTTGGGTCAAGTGCGATATATGAGCCAGAAAGCAATGTGCCTAAGCCGGAAACCGTTCCGCCAGAGATTAATGGTCGAACAACCCAAAATCGCGATTGTTCTCCGAGTAAATTATCGCTGCCATGCGTCATCTCAGCCGTCACTTTGACGCGCTGGTGATCCTTGCTGAGTGCGACGCTGCTGACTGTACCAATCACCACGTCTTTGTATTTAACCTTGGTTTTTCCTGACTCTAGGCCTTCAGCGCTATTAAATTCAATGGTGATGGTTGGGCCTTTTTGCATGATCGCTTGCACACCAATCCAGCCGGCAGCCAGAGCGGCAATAAAAGGGATCAGCCAAATTAAAGTGGGGCGTAACCGTTTGGGTTTAATTTTAGCTTGTGCAATGCTGCCGTCATTGATGTCATCGGCTACTGGTGTGGTGTGTGATTCAGTCATTTTCTTTGTCGTGTTCGTCCGATGGTAAATCCCAGATTAATCGAGGATCAAATGAAAGTGCCGCCAACATGGTGCAAATCACCACTAAGGCAAAAGCGATTGCACCAGGTCCTGCGGTGACGGAAGCGATTGGGCCAAAACGCACCAATCCGACCATCATTGCGGTGACAAAAATATCTAGCATTGACCAGCGACCAATGAACTCAACAATACGAAATAATCTTGCTCTTTCTAGGTTTCGCCATTGTTTTTTTTTGCTTGCCGTCCAAGCGAGCAAAGTTAAAATCAGCAATTTAAGCCCTGGAATGGTAATGCTGGCAGCAAACACCAAAATGGCCAGCGGCCAAGACCCCGAAGTCCAAAGATAAAATACGCCACTTAATATAGTGTCTTTTTCACTGCTAAGAATAGAGCTGGTATTCATAACCGGCAGTAAATTGGCCGGTATATATAAAATATACGCCGCAATAATAAACGCCCATGTTCGCTGTAGGCTATTGGGTTTGCGAAAATGAAGCCGGCTTTGGCAGCGTGGGCAAGATTGAACTTGGCTGATTTGTTTGGAGAGTAGGCCGCATTGCTGGCAGTTAAATAGGCGCAGCGCGCTGGCGGTGAATGGTTTGGCCATTATTGGGGAGCCGGTGTTAATAGCTGCCAAATTTTCTTTGGATTGAAGGTGGATAATGTCGCAGTTAATAGCAGCATTAATATAGCGATCGACCAGAGCGCCACATCGGGCTCAATGCGAGCCATCCCCATAAGTTTACTCAGTGAAATCAAGATGCCGAGCATAAATACTTCAATCATGCTCCAAGGGTGTAAGGCATTAAATATTTTCATCGGCACAATAATAAACTGAGGGCGTTTTCCCAGTGCGATGGGGATTAATAAATACAATAAGATAAGTAGCTGCAAAGCAGGGGTGATGATGGTGGTGATGATGATAATGACCGATAAATACCACATGTCTTGCTGATAAAGCGTCTCGGCAGCGCCAAAAATAGAGCATGAAATGCTTTCGCTACCAATTTGTAGCGTTAAAATCGGGAAGGCATTGGCCAGCAAAAGCATAAAAAAAGCGGCAATAGCTAAAGCTAAGGTGCGTGAAACACTGTGGTTGACTTGTTTGAACAATACGGCATTGCAACGCGGACAAAGTGCCGTGCTGTTGGTGGTTTCTGCCGGTTTAAGTTGCGGCGCTTGGATTAGCAAATCGCAGTCTGTGCAAGCAATGAGTGCTCGAGTATCGTAATTCAAGGGAGTATTTGTTTCCACCAAGATGATTTTTAGATACTAATAGAGCGATTGCCGTGTTGCAAGGTACTTTCTGGCGATTAAAATCCCATTTTTACCAATTCAGTCATGCATGCTAAATGGTAAATCGTGCAAAACAAAGCGATCAAATGAATAAAAAAACGGTGCAATTAATGCACCGTTTTTTAATAGAGACTCAGCGTAATTATTTGCCGAAGTATTTATTTTGAATTTTTTGATACGTGCCGTCGGCTTTAATACCTGCAAGACCGGCATTAATTTCGTTGAGTAATTTGCTATTGCCTTTACGTACCGCGATGCCATAGTGCTCGACTGCAAAGCTGGTGTCATCAATTAAACGGAATTTTTGTTTTGGATTGTTAACCAGGTAGTTGCGTACTACCGCGTTATCAGCAACCACTGCGCTCACGCCGCTATTGCTTAATTCTGATAGCGCTAAAGTGATGTTTTCGTAACGGCGAATATCTGGATTGGTTTTGCCGAACTGTTTTTGCACTACGGTATCACCGGTAGTGCCATTTTGTACGCCGACTTTTTTGCCTTTCAAATCGCTAAATTGTTTGATCGGGCTGTCTTCTTTCACCACAATCAGCTGTTTGGCATCAAAGTACGGTGCTGAAAAATCCATGCTTTTTTGACGTTCAGGGGTGATCGTCACTGCGGCAATTACAATGTCGCGTTCGCCATTATTTAAGCTCACAAACAAACCTTCCCAAGGGGTGTTGTTCATTTTAATTTTGAAGCCTTGCTTAGCGGCGATGGCTTTAATAATGTCGGCGTCAAAACCAACGATTTCGCGGTTTTTGTTCAGCGATTCAAACGGTGCGAAAGTTGCATCGGTTGCCACGGTATAGGTTTTTTCAGCAGCGGCCGGCATCGCAATGATGGCGGCAGATAGTCCGATACAGCTAATGATTGTTTTTAGTTTAAGCATATGTATTGTCTCCCTGAGTAGAATGTGTGCGACCAATTAGTCCACTAAAATAGCAGTTCGGTGCAAGAAAGGCGTCATTATGTCATTGAAATTGCGTGCTGTTTGATCTTTGTCACTATTGCCGCTAGGCCGTTGCCACGACTGGCCGACAAAAAACGATGCAATCCGAGTTGATTGAGCCAAGCATTAAAGTCAAATTGCTGAATTTCTTCGGCACTGCGGCCGTGGTAGGCCGCCAAAATCAAGGTGAGTAGTCCTTTGATGATTTTTGAGTCGCTATCGGCGGCGATATCGTACTTGCCGTTATTGGCTTGAATTAATAACCAGACTTGGCTTTCACAGCCCGCCACACGGAATTCATCTTGGCGATATTCTGCAGTAAATTCAGGCAGCGCTTTAGCCAGTTGAATCAGCAGGCGATTTTTGGCCTCCCAGCCGTGGGCTAGCGCGAGGCGCTGGCTGAGCTCGTCAAGCCCTATGGTATCGGCGTTGGCGCTCACGCCAAATGGATGCTGCGGTAAAATCATGATTCATCCAATAAGTCTAAAGTATTCTGCAAACTACTAAGAAAACGACTGACATCTTGCGCGGTGTTATAGGCGGCAAATGAGGCGCGCAAAGTGCCGCTTAAACCCAGCGAGTGCAGTAAAGGTTGTGCGCAGTGATGGCCAACCCGAACGGCAATGTGCTGATGGTCGAGAAATTGGGCGACATCATACGGATGCGCATCCATAAAAGTCATAGAAGTAATGGCGGCCTTATTGGCACTTTGGCCGTGAATTTTGACTGCTGGCAGCTGGGCTAGCCCCTCTTCAAGTTGCTGGCGCAATGCGATTTCATGCTCGGCGAGCGCGGTGCGGTCTTGTTGATTCAGCCAATTGAGCGCGGCGGCGAGGCCGACCGTTTGCGCAATCGGCGGCGTGCCGGCTTCAAAGCGATAGGGCGCTGCGGCATAAGTGCTGCGCTCAAATGACACTGTTGCAATCATTTCTCCGCCACCTTGCCAAGGGGGTATCTCATTTAAGAGCTTAGCATGCGCCCAGAGTACGCCAATACCCGTAGGGCCATAGATTTTGTGACCCGAAAACACATAAAAGTCAGCGCCGATTTCTTGCACATCGATCACGCTATGGGCGACGGCCTGTGCACCATCAACCAGCACTTTTGCGCCATATTGATGGGCTTGCTGGCAAATCCATTGCACCGGTTGAATGCTGCCGATGGCATTGGACACTTGGCTGATAGCGACTAATTTGGTTTTGTTCGATAGCAAGCTTAAAAAATGCGTTAAATCCAGCGCGCCTTGCGCATCAAGCTGGATGATTTTTAACGTCAGGCCACGGCGCTCGGCCAGCATTTGCCACGGCACAATATTAGCGTGATGCTCGAGCGTCGAGAGGATGATTTCGTCGCCCGCCGCCAGCGTATTGCCCCAAGTATTGGCGACTAAATTGATGCCTTCAGTCGTGCCACGCGTAAATACGATTTCATCGTCGCTCACGGCATTGATAAATTGCGCAACAGTATGCCGCGCGTTTTCAAAAGCTTCGGTGGCCGCAGTGGCTAAACGATGCGCGCCGCGATGCACATTGGCATTGTGGTGTTCGTAATAAAAACGCTCCGCATCGAGCACCGCGAGTGGTTTTTGCAGCGTCGCGGCATTATCTAAATAGATCAGTTCGGGATAATGACTAAAAATCGGGAACTGTTTTTTGAGGGTAAGTGCGTCAAACATGGTGTTTGCCTGAAGAACAGCTGGCAGCTTGGACTCGCAATTGTATAATGCGCCATGCCCTATAAACAGCCTATTTCTATATTACTTGTCATTCATACGCCGGATTTGCAGATTTTATTGCTCGAGCGTTGTGATTTTGCTGGCGCTTGGCAATCGGTAACCGGCAGCTGCGAAGCCAATGAATCCCTGATTGACACAGCCGTGCGTGAACTTTTTGAAGAGACTGGTTTGCAAGTCAGCCCCGATGCGGTGCGCGATTGGCACTACGCCAGTGAGTTTGAAATTTATGAGCGCTGGCGCCATCGTTACGCGCCCGGGGTTACGCACAATACCGAGCATGTATTTAGTGTTGCGGTGCCAAGCGGCAGCTCGGTAACGATTTCCCCACGGGAACACACGCAATATCGTTGGGTGGGCTTGGATGAGGCCATCGAGATGGTGTTTTCCCCGTCGAATGCCGATGCCTTACAGCAGTTACCAAGTCGGTTATTGATCTAGTCGGCTGGCTTTGACCGAGGCTTTTGGTTCTAGGTGAAGGCGTTCAATCGTCAGGTTCTACTTCATGTGCGGTGTGACCTTGGCTTAAGTGCGTCGTCGCTTAGCGAATAAGTTCAGCATTTAACGTTTTGTTTTTCAAATCTACAATGGTTTCTAATTGAGCAATGCTAAGCATAAGCCGGTCATTTGCTTGCTGATCGCTGACAAAACTGCGATATTGCATACGGCAGATGCACTGCGTTGTGGTGCGTCTTGTTGTTGGTGTTGATGGGGCGGGTTTTTTGTCGATTTGATTGTGACGAAGAGGAAGAGGGTATGGGGCTAGGATCGTTTATTCATAATCAGTTCATCGACATACTGCAGTGGAATGAAGATGAGGATGGCGTGTTGGCTTATCGCTTCCCGCAGGCTAATTGCGAAATTCAGTATGGCGCTAGTCTCACAGTGCGTGAGTCGCAAATGGCGGTGTTTTTAAATGAAGGCCAGTTTGCTGATGTATTTGGCCCCGGTCGATATACCTTAACTACGCGCACTTTACCAGTACTGACTGCGCTTAAAAACTGGGACAAATTGTTCGAGTCGCCGTTTAAGTCGGATGTGTACTTTATGAGTACGCGTTTGCAACTGGGGCGAAAATGGGGTACGCCGCAGCCGATTACGCTGCGAGACGCTGATTTTGGCATGATTCGCATGCGTGCTTTTGGCGTGTATGCGTATCAAATCGTCGATCCGGCGGTGTTTTTTAGCCAAATCAGTGGCACGCGTGACGTTTATACTCGCGATGATTTAGAGCTGCAGTTGCGTAATCATGTGGTGTCGACGATGACGCAGGTTTTAGCCAGTTCTGACGTGCCTTTTTTGGATATGGCGAGTAATCAAAGCTTAATGGCCGAGCGCATTGGCGCTGCACTGCGTTCGCAATTTGCGCAGTACGGACTGGTGCTTGATACCTTTACGCTAGAAAATATTTCCTTGCCCGATGAATTACAAAAAGCCCTCGACAACAAAATTTCAATGCAGATGATCGGCGATCTAGGCGCGTTTGGCCAGTATCAGGCAGCCCAGTCGATGGTGCTCGCCGCGCAAAATGACAGTGGACTAGCTGGGTTGGGCGTGGGTTTAGGCGCCGGTGTGGCGGCTGGCCAAGTGATGGCATCGGCGATGAATTCTGCGCTGGCGCCAACCACGCCGCCCAATCGGACGGCTGAACTGGCGGATGGTGCAAATCATGCCGGTGCGGCAATTTCATCCCCCCAAATGAGCGCGGCGCAATTGCAGTTGCAGCAATTAAAATCCTTGCTGGCGCAAGATTTGATTACCGTTGCCGATTACGATGCCGCGAAAGCGGCAGTGCTTAAAAAGTGGATTGCTGGTGATGAAGTTTGAGGTCGCTGTGGATGATTGATAAAGGTGAATGGATATGAGCTTACAAGGGTCTTGTGCGTGCAAAACAGTGCGTTATGCAGTGGATGAATTGGCGACGCCCATTTCGCACTGCCATTGTCAGACTTGCCGTAAAACGCATGCGGCGGCATTTAATTCAGCCGCAGGCGTGCGCCCTGAGCAATTTCGTTGGCTTAGTGGCGAGGCAAAGCTGAGTGAATATGCGTCCTCTGCGGATAAGGTGCGGTATTTTTGCTCGCAATGCGGCAGCCATCTATTGGCTAAAAAGGTTGGTAAACCAATGTGGGTGCTACGTGTGGCCACTTTAGATGACGACCCAAGTTTGCGTGCTAGCCAGCACATCTGGACGTCGCACGATGTGCCGTGGCTGAATTTTGTCGATTTGCCCGAATACGAGCAGTGGGCTGAGCCACGCTAAACTGCAGCGCAATAAAAAACCGGCATTGCCGGTTTTTTATTGCCTGTCACGCCGTCATGAGCCGAGCGCGCTGATTGGCCGCCGTTTATTTTTCAATATGCTGAATATGATGCACGGTGCGTTGTGGATAAGGAATCGAGATCTTGGCCGCATCAAAGGCTTTTTTGACTTTTTCGGTCGTATCAAAAAACACCGGCCAGTAATCTTCGCTATTGGTCCAAACACGAACGGTGAAATTCACTGAGCTTTCGCCAAGTGAAGCCACCACGACCAATGGGGCGGGGTCGGAGTGAATGCGGCAATCTTGATTGAGTACCGATAAAATCACTGCGCGGGTGTGATCGATATCATCGTCATAACCCACACCAAAAACAAAATCGACGCGACGGGTCGGCATAGCGGAGTAATTGGTGAGATTGCCATTGGCTAATGGCCCGTTGGGAATGACGATGAGTTTATTGTCGGGTGTGCGTAAAAGCGTAGTGAAAATTTGAATGCCTTCCACCGTGCCGGCTTGGCCTTGTGCCTCAATATAATCACCGGCTTTAAAGGGTTTAAACAATAAAATCAGTACACCACCGGCAAAATTACTCAAACTGCCTTGCAGTGCCAAGCCAATGGCTAAACCTGCCGCACCTAAAATCGCAATAAATGACGTGGTTTCAATGCCGATCATTGATGCCGCACTAATCAGTAGCAGTGCTTTTAATGCCACATTGGCCAAACTACCTAAGAAATGCTTGAGTGTGGTTTCGACATTGCTACGCGTCAGCATTTTTTCTAATAGCTGACTAGCAACGCCAATCAGTTTCCAGCCAATAAAAAGCGCAATCAGTGCAGATAATAATTTGGGCGCATAGCTAATTGCTTGGGCTTGTAAGATGTCAATCCAATTCATTCGGTGAGCTTTTATTTAAAGTCAATCAGGTATTTGAGTGTCGCAGAATTAAATCAATAATCGAAGCGGATAAATTACTCTGATCAATGGCAATAATGCACATCAATTGCAATTTTAATTGTAAGTTAACCGCGTGTATTCATCTTGAAATGAATTATTGCTTACACTGGCATCGGTATGGATTGCAATTTGCATTGCAGTTTTTTTAAACGTAGCTGATTTTAAGATCGGTAGGGTGTAGCGCATACACTGGGTGATGTAGGGTGATGTTGATTAAACGTAGCCGCGATTACGTCTATTTCTTTATTAAATGCTATCGGTAAGTATTGATGTAAATATTAACAATAATTGACGAGATGTATTTTCGAATTTTTCGCTAGATGTAGTGTGAGTGCTTGTTTTTGTTGGGTTATTGCGTAACACAATGTCTGGATTTTATTGTTGAGTTCTTTCAGAATATTGACGCTGAGTTTCCATTTGATTGAAGTCAATATTGTATTTTGCTTGGCGCGCTATTTTAAATAGATTGGCAGGATTTCATGCTGCTGTCTTGTTTTGTCTATGTAGTTCAAATTCATGACTGCTAATTTGTTTTCTGGGTCGACTTTAATGTAGTGGCCGTGTGGTTGCTTGGCTGGCGCTTTACCCGTTGTGGTATTTGTTAATAGCAGGTATGCATATATACCTATGTATTTGTGGGTAAAAGTTAACTGAAATAATGAATTGGATCGTAGATAATTATAAGTATATATATATGGGTTTGCTGTGTATCGCGGTGGGCATTGGTTTTAATTGAAGCATTGGATAGTGGTAATAATGACTGAAATAACAACAGAGAAAACACGAAAAAGCGAATGGAAAAAGCTTTTGTTATTGGCATTTGTAGGCTTGCCAATTGCGATGTTTGGTGCGATTGCCACGTATGGTTTGATTGTGCGCTTATTGCAGATTTTTTTAATCGGCTTGCCGGGCGCGTAAAGCGAGATTGTTATCTCGCTTTTTTGTTTTGATGAATTGGATTTGTTTATGAAAAAAATATGGATCTGGTTGCGAAATCTATTTTGCAAACCAGCGGCCAAGATTGGTCTTGGTGTTCTGGTAACGGTGGGTTTTATCGCCGGTATTTTAGCGTGGCAAGGCTTTAACGCAGGTATGGCTGCGACCAATACGGAAGAATTCTGTGTTAGCTGCCACACCATGCATCAAAACCAAGAAGAACTCAAAGAAACGGTGCACTGGAGCAATCGCTCTGGCGTGCGGGCGCAGTGCTCTGATTGCCATGTGCCGCATGATTTTACCGACAAAATGGCCCGCAAGATTCAAGCCAGTGTTGAGGTTTGGTCGCACCTAACCGGCAAAATCGATACACCAGAAAAATTTGAAGCCAATCGTGCTCGCTTAGCGCAAAACGAGTGGGATCGTTTTAAAGCCAATGGCTCAAAAGAATGCCGTACTTGCCATGATTACAACAGCATGGACTTTGAAAAAATGCGCGAAACGTCGCGTGAAGCCATGCGCGGTGCGGCCGAGCGTAATCAAAGTTGTGTCGATTGTCATCAAGGGATTGCGCACAAAAAACCAGCAAAAACCGACACCCGTAATCCAGCATTTGATGGCTTGATTCAAGCTGCAGGCAATGAGAGCGTTAAAGTCGGTGGCACTTACTTTAATGTCTATCCGCGTGAATTGTACTTGGATGAAGCCATGAGCAAGGTGGCGGGTAAGTTGGAAGTTGGTGCGCCAGTTAAAGTATTGCAAGAGAAAGGCGATGCGCAGCAAGTTGAAGTTTCGGCTTGGCGTAAGAGCAAAGGTTTTGGCCGAGTTTGGTATGGCCATTTTGCTAAAAACATTACCGTTGCCACGCTAGAAAAAACCGTTGCGCAAGACAAGCAATTGGTGAAAGTGCAAGAAAGTAAAGAAGATCCAAATACCGGTTTGATTTGGCAAAAATCGTCCGCCACGTTCTGGATCAAGAAGGGCGAAGTGGTGGCCAGCACCGATCCTATCTGGTTAGTGGCCAAAGACAGTTACAAAAATAGCTGCAGTGTTTGCCATAAGCAGCCGGACGAAGCGCATTTTGATGCAAATACCTGGCCGGGGTTATTTGGTGGGATGGTCGGCTTTACTAGCATGGATAAAGATACCCAAGGCTTAGTACTGAAGTACCTACAAAATAATTCGTCTGATTTTAAAAAACCTAGCCACTAATTGAATAAGCTCATGACTCAGAACTCACGCCGTGTATTTTTAAAGGGTTTGTCGCTAGCCTCAGTGGCTGCGTTAGTAAGCCCTAGTTTATTACTCTCTCGCGAAAGCGAGGCCAAAGCGGCTGCTGTCACTGGCAGTGGCACCGATTGGAAAATCACTGGTTCACACTGGGGCGCGATTCGTGCCCGAGTTGCCGGTGGCAAAGTGGTTGAAATCAAAGCCTTTGAATTTGATAAATACCCGACCGAAATGATCCAAGGCATTATTGGTTTGATCTACAGCCCATCGCGGATTCGTTATCCAATGGTGCGTTTAGATTGGCTTAAGAATGGTCATAAAAGTGATACCACCCAACGCGGTGACAATCGCTTTGTACGTGTGACTTGGGACCAAGCTTTAGATCTGTTTTATTCGGAATTAGAGCGGGTGCAAACCAGCTATGGCCCGTGGGCAATGCACACTGGTTTAGTGGGTTGGCGCCAGACAGGGCAATTTCATACCTGCGGCAATCACATGTTGCGGGCCATGAATATGCACGGGCATACCATTTCGACTGCCGGTGATTACTCAACAGGCGCAGGGCAGGTGATCTTGCCTTACGTATTGGGCTCGACTGAAGTGTATTCACAAGGCACTTCGTGGGAAATTATCCTTAAAGAAAGTAAAACCGTTATCTTTTGGGCCAGCGATCCGGTTAAAAACTTGCAAGTGGGTTGGAATTGCGAAACGCATGAATCGTTCGCCTACCTTGAGCAATTGAAAAACAAGATCGCCAAAAAAGAAATTCGCGTGATCAGCATTGATCCGGTGAAAAGCAAAACGCAAAACTATCTAGGCTGCGAAAAGCAATACGTCAATCCATTGACGGATGTGGCCTTGATGATGGGTTTGGCGCATACGCTGTATACCGAGAAACTGCATGACCAGCAATTCCTTGATACGTATACCCTCGGGTTTGAAAAATTCTTGCCTTATTTATTGGGTCAAGGCGCAGACAAAACCGCCAAAACCCCTGAATGGGCCGAGAAGATTTGCGGCGTAAAAGCGCAGCAAATCCGTGAATTGGCGCGCTTGATGGCCAGCGGTCGCACGCAGCTGATTTTTGGCTGGGCGGTGCAGCGTCAGCAGCATGGTGAGCAACCGTATTGGATGGGCGCGGTATTGGCGGCGATGTTGGGACAAATTGGTTTGCCAGGTGGCGGGATTAGTTATGCCCATCACTATAGCTCGATTGGCGTACCGTCTTCGGGCGCTGCGATGCCAGGTTCTTTCCCTTTGAATTTAGACCCGGGTAAAAAACCGAAATACACCAACACCGATTACAAAGGCTATAGCCCAATGATTCCGTGCGCTCGAGCCATCGACGCATTGCTAGAACCCGGTAAGGTGATTGATTACAACGGCCAAAAAGTTAAATTGCCACCGTATAAAATGGCGGTGTATAGCGGTTGCAATCAATGGCATCGTCAACAAGACCGTAACAAGATGAAAAAAGCCTTCCATCGCCTCGAAACGGTGGTGGCGGTGGATTACACCTGGACTGCAACCTGCCGTTTTGCCGACATCGTGTTACCAGCGTGTACGCAATTTGAGCGTAATGACATTGATGCGTATGGTTCATACAGCGGGCGAGGTGTGATTGCGATGCAAAAACTGGTTGATCCACTGTTTAGTTCTAAAACGGACTTTGAAATTTTCCGTGGCTTAACGCAGCGCTTTGGTCGCGATAAAGAATACAGCCGCAGTATGGATGAAATGCAATGGCTGGAATTCTTGTACGAAAACTGTCGTAAAGAAAACGGTAGTAAATTCCCAATGCCACCGTTTAAAGAATTCTGGGCTAAAGGATTTGTATTATTCCCAGCGGGTAAACCGTGGGTGCGCCATGCCGATTTCCGTGAAGACGCGGAACTCAATGCTTTGGGTACGCCATCGGGCTTTATTGAAATCTTTAGCCGCAAAATCGCCAGCTATAATTACGCCGATTGCCCGGGGCATCCGGTGTGGATGGAAAAAAGCGAGCGCTCGCACGGTGGTCCGAATTCAAAACGCTACCCATTGTGGATGCAGTCGGCTCACCCGGATAAACGCTTGCATTCGCAAATGTGTGACTCGGAACCAATGCGGGCCACGTATGCCATTCAAGGTCGCGAGCCATTATTTATGAGCCCTGAAGACGCGCGTCAGCGTGGCATTAAGCATGGTGATTTGGTTCGGGTGTTTAACGATCGTGGCCAAGCTTTGGTGGGTGCGCATGTTTCTAGTGATTACCCGAAAGGCGTGGTACGTTTGCAAGAAGGGGCATGGTATGGCCCAACTGGCTCAGAAATTGGTGCGCTTGATACCTATGGTGATCCCAATACCATGACGCCAGATATTGGCTCGTCCAGTTTGGCACAAGCGATTAGTGCTAATACCTGCGTGGTCGAAGTTGAAAAATACAAAGGTAAAGCCCCCGCAGTGACTGCGTTTGGTGGCCCAACTGAGGTAATGCCGAAATGAATGCAAGCACAGTAACATCGGAACAAGCAGAAGCGGCACCCGCCGATCAACGCGCGGCATTGTACGCTTGGTTTGCCACGCTCTTTGCGCGTGAGTTGAATGAGGCGCAGCTACAAACTTGGTTTTCCGGTGCTGCTGAGCCGCTATTTGATGTGTTGGCGCAAGCGGGATTTGCGGCTGAAGTGAAGCAGATGCAAGAGTCGATCAATGTTTTACGTGATCTGCCCGATGCTCAACTTGAATTAGCGGCCGATTACACCATGTGTTTTCTGTTGGACGTTAAAAGCAGTGCTTTGCCATATGCTTCTTGTTATGTCGGGGAGCATAAAACGCTGTTTGGTCCAGAAGAAAAAGCCATGCGTGAAAAGCTTGAGTTCTATGGCCTTGGCTTAGATAGTAATTATCCTGAAGCGGCCGATCATTTGGCGATTCAACTGGAGTTATTGTCATGGCTGGCCATGGCGGGCAAAGCGCAGGACGAGCAAGAGATGGTGGCGTCTTTGCTGCGCTGGGTGCCGATGTTTAGCGAGAAATGCCAAACGATCGCAACGCAAGTGGCGTTTTATCCGGCACTGAGCCGTTTGCTATGCGGCATATTGCAAGCGGAAGCGGGTACATCCTTGGAATAAGGTAAGGATGGTGGCAGTATTAAAAATAAAAGGGCCGATGGCCCTTTTATTTTTGCTGACGATGGTGAACTGCAATCCCGTTGTAGCGTCTAAGGCTGTGCTAAGCTTGCTCGATTCAGTGTTGACATTGGGATTTTGAGGAGGGTGCTGCGATGCCATTAAAAAGCAAAAATATATTGCGAGTTGCTTCTTACAATATTCATAAGTAACGCAATTTTAAGTCTTTGATTTAATAGGTTTTGTTTTTCGTTTTTCTAAATCCTCCGAAATAACTCCTAAATGGCATGGAAAAGATTTGATTGATGATTTTGAATCAAAGCCACCAATCGTAGCTTTCCTTGGTCCTTTCCGTTACACCATGTTGGTATGTCATCTAAGGCAGCAAGGCGCCCTTGCGTAAGTGTTTGCAAGAAAAAGTCGTATGCTTTAATGGCAGTACTTAAGCAATGCGTATTGGCATTGCTTATGTCGACAACTATTTTAGTGATGATGACAATTCAACTAAATTTCGGTAGTCCTGAATATTCAATTCAATCTGATTGTCGTTCTTTTTTTTAGAGTAATTAGCAAGTTCTTTATATATCAATTCATTTTTTCTTTGATGTTGTAGCTGGAAATTTTCATTGAATCGTGGATGATTAATTCCTAAATCATTTGTAGCATTAATTTTTTCCTCACAACTAAGCGCATCTGCAATTACGGTACGTGCAGATTCTTCGTTGATTTTTTTATTAATGAAAAAATCCAATGCTTGGATACTTTTCCCTCCTGTGTTGCCTATGCGAAGATCATAAATTTCTTTATGGTTTGAAAACTCAATTAATAATGAAACCAATGAAATAACATTGATTGGATAGCCTTTGGGAGTTGTTTGTTTTTTAGCCCTTAAACAACTAGATAGCCTTGTAAAAAGCTGGTCCACATCTCGCAAAGTGAGTTCATAGACTATTGCAAGCTGCGTAATGGTTGTTTTCAGATTACTCGGATATAATTTGAAATGATTTGATGTTTCATTATTAATGACCTTCGAATTGATATAGTCGGTCATACTTGGTGCGGGCAAACTTGCGATTCGATCAAAAAACCTTCTTAGGTATTTTTCTGAGTCGAAGCCATTCCCGTAAATTACCTTAATGGCATGTTTAATTTGCTCGGTATCTGTTGCCACAACAAACACAAAGCCAGGCACGTTAAAGAAATGTTTTATTGACTCCAAAAGCTCTACTGCATAACTTGGCCTGCAGCGATCAAGCTCGTCAACAAAAATAAATATTGGCAGCATGCATTTCGAATTGGTTTTTAAGGTTTCGCCAAGAGCTTCCAACTCATTTTTGATTGATTCAATTGCCGCAATTTGATCGTTGTAATCATTGGTAAGTGCATTTAAGAAATCTTTTGGCTCTTTGTCAAAAAGGTCTTTTGCAAGATCTTTGCCATCAGATGCTTCTCCGCCCAGTTTAGCTGCTAGCACCCCTGCTGCGTGAATAGCTGCGTGTTTTAAAAATTTCCCCAACACCCCTTTAACTTTGTCAAAATAATCACCAGAAACTTCATTGAGTTCAGATAGTTGAGTAACCAATTCGCTAGAAACAACTTGCAAGGGGGCATTACTAAAATCACTAATCCATGCATTAATATATACAGATGGGTTGCGCCGAGCCATCGCTTCTACATATAAACGCTTAAGCATTTCCGTTTTACCAGAGCCCCACTCAGAGTCAATATTCAGAACATAACCACCTTTTTCCTCAATTAAATAGTCAATGAGAAATTTCCCATATTCTTCTCGCTTGAGAAGGCATGAATCCCATTGGTGAGTGTCTTTCCAAGTTTTAAAATTTCCTGCCTTGTCGATCAGATCATTACCCATAAAAGCAGACTCCGTTTGATTGATGTAAGAATCATATCGGAAACCATTCTGGCTTGTTGCTAAATCTGTCTTGGACAGTGTGGTTAGATGAAAAAGAATCGATCAATCAATTTTTCCGCATCCCAGCCTTAGATAGGCTCAACCACGACCCACTCTGAGCCGCGTGCGTCTAAGTACATGGCGCTGGTGTGGGCGGTTTTGTGGCCCCATAGGGCTTGGGCGAAGTCTTTGCCGTATTGCTTCTCGTACAGCCGACCTGACAGGCTGCGGATTTCGTGCAGTGTGGGTGGGTTTTCATCGATGATGCCTGCTGCTTCGCGTGCGTAAGTAAATGCGAGGCTGAGCGTGCGTAGGTTGATTTTTGAGCCGCTTGGAGCGTTGCCGACATTGCTTTCGTGGTGGATGAGTGATGTGGTGTCGTAGAGTTTGCGGCTCTCGTCAATGACGCGCCCGAGCGTGAAGCCGGGGAAGTCGTCCAGTGATAACTTGAGACTGAGCGCGACTGGGCTGCCCGTTTTGCTTTGCTTCACCCATAGTTTGCCGTCTTTAACATCGCTCAGGCTGAGCTTGGATAGGTCTTCGCGGCGTTGGCCCGATAGGATCGCCAGCATCAAGAGACGCGGTAGCCACGTCCAGCGGCATTCGGGGCTGATTGACCAAGCGTAAATGGCTTGGAATTGCTCGAGCGATAGGCGCGAGCGTTTGGTTTTGACGCCGTACACTTTGGTGATGTCGGCGGGGTTTTGCGTGATCCAGCCTGCGGCCATCGCTTCGCGAAAGCAATCAACAAGGCGGCTGCGAACGTGCTGCGCCATGCGCTTTTGATCTTTATCGACCCATGTTTGCAATAGATCGGCGACTTCCATGGTACTGATTTCGGCGATTTGGCGGCTGGCCCATGTGACTTTGGCCAGTGCCAGATAAGATTTGACGCTCGATAGGCTATTGGGGCGCAGGCCGCGATTGATCAAAATGGCGTCGTAGCGCTCTAGCCATGCGCCAAAGGTTTGATTGTGCTTGCCCGAAAGTCGGTCGATCAGCCTTGCGCTGGGTTGGGCGACATGGCTGTTGGCTTCGATGGCTTGACTGATGGCTTCGCGTTTATCGCGGCCTAAACCGTACTCGGTGCCAGTGCGTGGATCGCGCCAAGCGTAATATCCATCGCGGCAATACAGATTGACGGGAAGGTGGCGATTAGCGAGTGAACGATTGCGGGCCATGATGTGCTTTATTGTGGAATGCGGTTAATGAGGCGATTGCCGCTGCGTATTGCTTTTGCAGCGGGTTCGCTGTGGTTTTGTGACGGTGGGCGATATTGCGCTTGCGGAATGACAAACCAAGTGCGGCCGATTTTAGTCGGTAGCGGCGTGATCCAGCCTTCTCGCGCCCAGCGTGTTAGCGTGTTGATCGTGGGGGCGTCGTCGCCAAATTCCGCGCGCGCCCAGTTTTGTAGAGTGGTTTGGCGAGCCATCTTTAGTATCTCCCCTTGTTACTAAATACGCGCCCAGTTGATTGAGGCTGGTGCATGTGGTGTTGGTAGCCGCCTTTGTCTTCGATTTCGTTCATGATCCCTAGGCGACTGGGCTGGTAGCGGTCGTAATAGACGTAGGTTTTTGGTTCGTTCGCGGGGCTGATGGCGTGGTTGAATTTTGGTTTTAATACCGAGCCGTCGCCTTGTTTTACGCTGCTTTTTGCTGCGTTGGCGCGCTGTTTGGCGCTGGAATACGTAGCGACTTGGCGCTGGCTGTCGGTGTCGGGTTTAGTGCGTTTTGCACCACGGCCACGGCCTTGGTTTTCGAGCTGAAGGCGTTTGCTTTCGCTGATTTCGGGGGCGATAAACTCAGGGAATTCGCCTGTTTTGCGCCAAACGTGGCGTTTTTGAGTGCCTTCGCCAGTCGCTTTTACGAGCATGCCGTACTTGGCGGCGTTGGCGAAAAAGTTATTCGCTTGGGTGTATTCACTCGTCACGATGGCGTTGTGGTCAGTGGTGATGACCAATTCGCCGTCGATGCGGTCAAGTACCGATTGCACCCGTTTTGCACTGGTAATTGCTGCTGCAGGGTTGTTGGTTTTTAAATTGATTTTCATGGTGCGATATCCAGCGGGTGGCGTGGCAGATGCATCCAATGCGTTGGGACTTCGCAGCATGGGTCGCCGTTGATGAAGTGCCACTGGCCGTCGAGGCGAAAGCCGCTCCAAACTTCGTTTTCACTGAGCGCCATGAGTACCGCGCATTCGTCGTCAGGGCCTTGTTCGGCGGTTTTAGTCCAGGCGCTACGTAGTTGATTTTTTAGCGATCTGATTCTGGCTAGGATTGCATCGTTGAATGTGGCCTCATCTGAGGCTATTCGACCAACTGTGCTTATCTCTATTTCAAGTTTGCCAATTCGATCTGCAGCTTCGCTGATTACGGAGTTTGCTACGCCATCGCCCGATTGAATTTCACAGGCCAATATGCGTAGCGCAGCGATGATAGTTGCATTGCTTGAGCTCATATCTCACCGCCGTCGCTTTCTACGTCAGAGGTGTAGCGGGATGGCGGGGAGTCTTCTCGCTTTGTGATGAGTAGCTTTAGTTTTGTGCGGGTGGCGTTATCGTCGAGGGTATTGTCTGCGACGGAAAAGCGGCGGTCATTGTTGCCAATCGCCAGTGGATGTGCTTCGCCACTAAGAAAAATAACTTCTTTCATGCTGCCTTCTCCCCAAAAATCGCCAGTGTCAATTTATCTGCGGCGTTTTCGATTAAGTGGTCGATGGTGCCGCTGTTGTTGATGTCGCAGTCGATCCAGCCTGATTTGATGCCTTGTTCGCTGGCGTGGTGGGTTACGGCGGTGAGATTGGGGCGTTGGATTTGCCATAGCCATGCGCCAAGTTGATTGAGTTGCTGGGCTTCGTTATCAAAGCGCACATCAGAGACCACGATGTGGCCGTCGATTTCGGCGATTTTGTTGGCGAGCTCGATTAAGAAATAGTCGGCGCCAAAGAGGGCGCGGCGGTAGTCGCCCCAGCGCTGCATAATCCAGCGCGGTGCACGCGGCATGCGCGCTTCGATTTCCCACTGCGAGCGATCATCACCCGCTAGCACGATCAAAATGTGTTGCAAGAAGCGGCTGTCTTGGCAGCCCGATATCGCGAGCGCGGTTTGAGGGATTTCTTTGGTGCTGCGCTCGGTGAGTAGCTCGGGCGCGATGCCCCAGGCAAAGCACACGTCGTCACGCAGTCGATCAGCGTAAGCAATTTTGGTGAATTTTTGCGTTACGAGGTAATCGGCAACGGTGTCTTTGCCTGCGCCTGCTTTGCCCGTAAGGCCAATGATGATTTGAGGTTTCATGCTGCCACCTTGATGGTTTGGGTGGCTTGATAGCGATCACCCGTTTTGTGGGTAATGCGCCATCCGCGTAGCCGCCAAGTGCGCAAAACAAAATAGTCGTCAGTGCTGTCGATTAATTCAACTGTGAGCGTATGCATGATGCTGTCCTTGTTTTGATTCACATCGCCAAGCCGTCTGTTAACAAACGGCTGGACGTTGGGAATGGGTGGATTAGCGAGCGAAAGGATCGCCTGCGATGAGCGGGAAGCCGCTGTCGTTTTTGATTTGCGCGACGATGTCTTTGGCGGCGGCCTCTAGCACTTTGTCTTCGCGGACCAGTTCAAACCAAAGCACCAATTTGCCGTCTCGAATGCGGTATTTCAGGCGGCAATCGATGCGGTAGGCAACGATTTCATCCGAAGCAGCAATCGGCTGTACAAAAACTGGAATGGCGATGGCGAAGCGCTCAAACACTTTCATCTTGCTGCTAGTGACGGAGTCTTCTTGGTCGATGTATTCAAAGTTGATGCCGCCTGATTGCAGGCGCGCGGCGGATTTGAAGCGTTTTTCGTTGGTGGCTTCAAAGTTGAGCACCATTTCCATCATGTCGGTGGCGGTGGGTAGGCCGTCGATCAGGCAGATATTGGCGAGGTTGTCTTCGAGGAAGATGGCGAACTCGGTTTGGCTCATGACGTCGCAGTTGCGGCTTGTCCACTTTTTCCATTCCACCGAATTTGCCGGGGTGAATAGGGCTTTATGGTCGCGCCAGTTTTGCTCGGTGTAGCCGCTTTGGTGGTCGTTGATTAGCGCGGTGAAGTTAACTTTGCCTGCGGCGTAATCGGCTTGCAGATAAGTGCGGGTGCGGTGGGCTTCGCCGTGTTCTTTTAGGTACCAGACAAATGATTCGGCATCATCCAGGCGCACGGTGGCAGTTTTGCGTAGAGGGGTGTCTAGGTGTTTTTCAAAGTCGGGGTATTCGGCTTTGTAGCCATTTGGGATAAAGACTACAGGGCGATACCCTTCACGATAAGCGTCTAATTCAACGTTTTCTTGAAACGGCTTTTGGGCGGCTTTTAAGATTTGTGCAACAGAGCTGGGTTGGCTGACGAGTTCGGCTTCGATTTGTTCGACTGGCATGGTTTTTCCTTGGGTTATGCGACTTGTTTAACGGTGGTTTGGGTGGTGGTACCCAGATCGCGCACGGTAGTTGGGCTGGTCGCGTTGATGTCACGTAGATCGAGCTGGCGTTGCGTTGGATCGGTGGCGAGTAGGTCGCCTTCGGGCGTGCCAAACATGATCGATTCGCGGCGTGGTTGGCTTGGCTTGCTGAGCTTGATGTCATAACCCACACGCATCGCGCCAGATTGACGGCCTGCGGGTTTGATGTTGATTTTGACGGTGATGCTGCCGCCTTTGCCATTGTCGACGAGTGAAATGGCGGTGTTGAGCTCGCGGATGACTTCGCCGAGATCCTCGACCAATTCGCCGCCGGCAATGTCGCGCAGAGTGTCTGTTGCTGAACGCATGGTGGACATCCAAAAAAGCGCAGCGGGGAGGTTTGATTACTGGCTGAACACCCACATCAGCACCGCTGCGCTGGGGTGATGTGGTAACTTTAGTGTGCTAAAGTTTTAGTGTCAATAAATATTTAGCAAGCTAAACATAATGGCGAAAAAAAACCGCCAGAAGGCGGTTTGTGTTGGTTGTTTCTTTACTATTCGATTTCTTCGCTAAGTTCTTCTAGTGGAGTGAGCGTCTCTAGCTTTAAAAGTCGTGCGAGATGCTGATTACGCTCTTCTTGGTTCATGTGTTTGATAGCTTGCGTTTCGCGGTATTCATGTGCGGCCGCGGTCAGAGTGAAGTGAGGCGCTTCTTTTAGTAAATCACCTCCAGTAAGTTCTGTGATGCTGCTTTTGATTTGTTGTAAATCGACGCAGAAAAACTCCTTACGGAAATTCACCATATTCATTCGCTGCAGGTTGAAACGGCGATGTAGCTCACGCTCAAGACCAGGGGCGTCGTCGCTATACATCATGGCATGAACATCAAAAGTAAACGGAACGGATGCATCACCTAGTTCTTTAACGCGGTCCATTGGCTCGAGTCGACGGGTCATGCCGATTTTGAAAACGGTTTCGCCAAATGAACCAATATTTGAAATGACATAAACGTGTCCAGCACGGGTTTGTTGTGCCATCGAGAGTGCGCGTTGATTTTTAGCTTCTGCCTCGGTGAGTTTTTCTTGTAGCTCTGCCAATTTAAGTTCGAATTCTGTGCGTTGTTCATCGGTGGCCTTGGCAATTTGCGCTGCTGTTTTTTCCATGGCCTTGCGAATATTTTCTTCTTCTTTGGCTGCATCTTTAATTGCGCGCTCATATTCGCGACGGGCTTTTTCTTCTTCGCGGATTTGTTCTTTGATTTGGCGCTGTTCTTCACGCTCTTGATCGCGCAATGCTACTACTGTGGCGGCTAATTTAAGTTCTTGTAATCGAGACTCTAGGTAGGCAGGTGTAATTCGGGCGTCTCTGAATGCTTTGCCTAGATGATTCACCAGACTATATGCGTCATGAATTTGTTGCTCTAGTTTCCCGATGTTTTCTGCTTTGATGGTGGCTAAAATTGAATCTACTTTGCCGTTAAATGCATCGGTTACGAATGCTATTGCGGTTTGGCTTCGATTGACTTCGACATAGTCACACAGGGCAGCCTTGCCCGTCTCGGTGAGTAATTTACTGTTTTTTCTGGCTGCGGTTAGCTGCAATCCTGCGTCAGTATGGCTAAATCCATCAGCTAAATCATCAAGTAGGCTTTGTGTGGGTTTGAGGTATTTGATGCCGTAGCCTTTTATTACATTTTCCATAGCGGTGACTGTGGCTTGGATTTCTTTGCTTCGCTCTAGTGCTGTATAAGCATCGCCAGCGATGCTTGTCGCGTTGTTTTGCGCTCTTAGTGTGATTTCTGCTGCTTGGTTATTGGCAGCGTTAAGCGCTTGATCTGCTTTGTTGCGAAGTTCGGCTGCGTTAGTTCTAGCTGTTTTTAGTATTTGTTCTGCGTTTTCTTTTGCCGAATTGGCTATGGTTTCTGATTCGGTACGCGCACTGTTAAGTAGTGCGTTTGCCTTGTTTCTAAGTTCTGTAGCTTTGATGTTTGCATTTTGAATAGTGCTTTCTGCTGCTGATTTAGCGCTATTTTCAATGTTTTGTGCATGTGTTTTGTTTCTGTCGATGATTGCTTGCGATTCAGTTATTTTCTTTTTTATTTCTTCGTCGATGTCAGCGATGGATTGGTATTTACTAAGTTTCTCGATATTTGACTTTAGGTCATCATTCTCTGCGTTTAGTATTTTATTTTTTGATTCAGCTTCTTTGATAGCTAGTTCTTGTATCGACTTTAATTCTTCTTCTCTTAATTTGGCGAGTTTGATGTTTGTTTGATGGGATTTTTTTTCTTTAATGTATAGAAAAAGTAAAACAATAAGTGGGATTAATAATAAAGGTTCCATAAGTGTTTTCTCTTTGTTTATTTGGTTTAGGTAAATTAATTGGTAAGCGTCTTGAAATTTACAGGAATGGCATACAAAAGAAAACCCGCCGAAGCGGGTTGTGGTTTGTTCTTGGTTTATACGTGTATTGGGGGTTATTTGTTCGCGTTCTGTTCGATTTGACGAATTGCTTCGTTGTCGTCTGGGGCGATGATGCTGTTGACGCCGATCGAGAGTAGCGATTCGATCAATTTAGCGGTAGCGGCTTCAGCGTAGACGAGGTCTTCGTTGACCATGCAGACGGTGAGCGGTTCATCGTCAGTCTGTTGTTTTCTCAATTCTACGGCGGTGTTGATGGCGCTTTGTGGGGTGCCGTCGGTGACGATGCCAAATAGGCCAAGCCCTTCGAGGCGAATGATCTCATTGTGTGGCGCATCGTTAATGATGGTGATATGCCGGGCTAATCGTTTGCTGATTTCGATGAGCATTTGCGATTTGGCCGATGATGGGTTGTTGAGTTCGCCGCCGAGTTGTTCTTGTTTGGCAAGGCCGTGGTGAAAGCTGGTGCAGGCTTCGTAGAGCGAGTTGACGGCGCTGCTGATGTCGGGAAAACGGCAGGGCATGGGTTCACCAAAGATCAGGCTATTGGGAAACGGGCTTTGGGTATCGCCTCGGGAGAGGGTTTCTTCGAGTATTTCGAGTTGGAATGTCCAGCTTTCGAGCGTCTCGGTGTTGTAGAGATCGGCAAGGGCGAGCGGGGGCATGATTTTCCAGACGAGTTGCGGGACTGGAGTTTCAATTTTTAATATGACGCCGAGTGCGCCTTGCTCGGCAGTGCCCCAGTGGCCGCGTAGATAAACAGGCCAGAAATGACCGGTGATGCCTTCGGGCATGATGCTGTCGGGGTTAATTTTTTGGGCGATGCGTTGTTCAAATTCGGGGGTCATGGTGCGGATTCCATCGCGTGCGCGCTAGATTTAGTCGTGGGCGAATGAATTTAATGGCGGCGAGCGCGGCTTGGTCGGTGAGCATAAATTGTAACCATTCGAGTAGTTCTTCTATGGATGATAGCTGCTGTGGCAGTTTGGCGCACGCTGCTTGGACTTGTTGCTGGTGATGCTCGCTGGCGATGCCCCATGAATTGGTGAATCCGGCAAGGTGGGCGAGGTGGTTATGCGTACAGGTGAGCCGCTTTAGGCTGGGTATGGTCCAGTATTCGCCACCGAGTAGATCGCCGCCGTCGATGGCGGCGTAGCGGCCAACGCCGAGGCGGGTAGTCGGTGTGGCGCTGTTGAGGCAGAGCATTTCATTAATGCCGATGATTAATGCTAGGTCTGGCCATGCATTTAGGTCGCGCATGAGTGCGGCACTGTGAGTGGTGGATAGTGACTCAGGGCTGCTGTTGGGGATTTCTTGCAGTGCCCAACAGGTGTGCAGCTCGTGCCAGTGATGATCTGGCCAAAGCTGGCTGAGTGTGGCGCGAGGCAACTGAATCAGCCACGCTGCGTCTGAGGGTTGGCAGTCGGCGTAGGCTTGTATCATCCAGTAGGCTAACTGATTGGCAAGTCCTTTACTGGTGTGAGGGTGTGCGAATAGATAGACGCGCCGCTGTACGCCAGTCTCGTCGTAGATGATACAGAGCACACATTTTGATTTAAAACCGGTGAGTTTACGAATCGGGGCGGCAAAGTTGTGGTGGTGTAGAACAGGAATGCTCAAGCGGAAAGCCTTGTTATTAAGTAGTAAACCGCTGCCGCGTCGTCGCGGGGTAGCGGGTTTGTTTGGAGCATGGCGAGTATTTGTTGATTGTGGTCGATTTCTGACGATTGATTGTATTGACCGTTTTGGTCGTGTGCAATCGGGGGCGGCAGCGATAGGCTGCCATTATTTAGATTGAGTGCGGTTTCGATGTGTTTTGCGAGGCGTGCGCCGATGTTTCTGCGACCGCTGAGCAGATGCCCGACTTGATCAAGCTCGCGATAGATTGCGTTGGCAAAGGCGGTTTGACTTGGATAGGTGGCGGCGAGCCTCTTGAGGTTGAGTCGCCGAATTTCGCTGGTTTCCATGACCGCGTAAGTTATTTACTTACGTTCAATTTTGGAATGTGCATTTTGGTCAACCTGACCAGCGGTTATGCTGACTTTTTAGGGGCGTTTTTTTGGCCTAGTTGGCTGATTTTTTCGCTGATGTCGTTGACTTCTTGGGCGCACTCTTCACTTGGCCGCGTGGCGTCGGTTGGAAATTGGCTGGGTGCTGTACCTGGTGCGGGCTGGTCGATGGTTGTTTTTTGGCTGATCGCATCGATAAAGGTGCTGAGTGCCGCGATTTCTTTTGGTGTGATGTTTTGATCTAAATCGAGTCTGATGAGTCGTTCAATCAACGGCATAACCGCTGGGCTGGCGATTGGTTTTGTTGTGTCCGCGCTATACATTTGACCTTCACCACTCGCTAGCCATAGCGGGGAGACGCCCATTGCATTCGCCGCTCGGATGCATGTCGCCGCGTCCAAATTCTTAACAAGACCACTCCGCCATTGCGATACCGCACTGGCTGTCACTTTGGCTGCGTTTGCTAATGGCGCGGATTTAATCCCGCTGGCCTGCATTGCCGCTTTGATGCGTTCAGATAGAAGACTCATGTTTAGTAGGCTAAAGCAAAGCAGATTAAGTGTGCTTGCTTTTTGAATGTTTAGCATGCTAAAGTAATCCTATGGATACGAATAAAGCAATCGAGCTGTATGGATCGCCCTCCGCGCTGGCAAAAGCCCTCGGAGTGACGGCCGGTGCTGTGAGCCAATGGATTACCAAGGGTTCAGTTCCGCCGATGCGTGTTTATCAATTGCAAGTATTAAGGCCTGAAGCGTTCGCTTCTAACAATTACTCCTCCAACAACGCTCCCCAGTGATGTTGGTTTCTGACTCCCCCAAAGAGTCAGCTTTTTATTGCAGTTCCCAAGCTCAATCGTAGCTTGGGTGGTTTGGGTAAAAGGATAATTCTACGAACGGCGTTATCCATCGTTAAAAAAGGAAAGTCGTGATGAACAATGCTGAGGCTGCTAATCATTATCGCCGATTCGTTGAGGCGATTCAGGAATGCGTTCAGGCGGCGGGTGTGCGTCGTTTGAGTGTGGCGTTGGATCGTGCAGAGCCAAGTATCTACGGCATGGCTAATCCTAATTTACCTGAGAAACAATTGAATGCTTTGCAGTTGGCTGAGGTGGTGAGCTTGAGCCAGTCTCCCGCGATTGCTAGCGCCTTGGCGGCTTTGACCGGGCATGTGGTGATTGAGTCGCGTTTATTGGCGTCTGATTTGATTTTTAATAGTCCTGCTGATTTGGCGGTGCAGGTGATGCGTCGGCAGTTGGGGGATAGTTCGGTGGTGGCAGGGCAGCTGGCTGCTGCGTTTAATGATTTGGTGATTACTCGGTCTGAGGCTGATGATCTTGAGGCGTCGATTGCTGATGCAATTAAGGGGCTGAACGCGATCCGCGCCACGCTGGCTCGGGTGGCATCATGAGTTTCCATCATGACTTATATTCAGCAGCGTATCAATCGCAGGGCTTGGGCAATAAGACGTTTACATCAGCGCGAGAAGAAGGCCGCAGCACATCAAGTGTGCGCGGCTTTGTTGTTGATGCTGGCTACGAAGGGCTAACGGTGGCCGATGATTTTTCAATAGCTCTTATGGAGCAAGGAGGGTGCGATGGAATTATTTATGCAAGAGTGGGCGGCTCGCAAGTTGTTTACGATGCTGGATACTGCGGAGGTGCTTGTTTGGTCTGGAACGAATCCGCCCCAACTGCTAGATCAAGTAGCATCGTCTTCGCAAACGGCTCAATAACAGGCATGTTGGCGAATGCTTGCAAGTGGGCGGCAAGGTCTGTGCCGTTGACTGCATTGGCTTGGACTAAGGATGCAACTAAGCCCCGTAATACTTGTTGCATGGTGTTGAGTTGGTCAAGCTGGTCTTGTGTCATGGTAGGTCTCGTGGTGGTGTTGGGTCGCATCATTCTAGCATGCAGCCCCCGCCTCCCCGTTGAAGGGTGGGGCGGCATCTTGATGGCGCGTTCACTGCGGGTGAACACCATCAGCGAAAACTTACAACAATGCACCGGACAAAAGGTACTCCCTGAGCTTTCCCCTCTGCGGGTAATTCGGACCCCATGTTTTGGCATGTGGAAAGGCTTGAAACATAGTGAACGCGTTGCCGCACACTTTGTAAGTTACAAGGGGTGCGTTGCGTGAACTCACTATCAAATTACGATGACGTATTCAATCAGCTGCAAGCGTTTGGCTTAGATATCACTTCGCTTGATTACAGCGGCAAAATGAAACGCTGCAAAATGGTCAATGGCGATCGCGAGTCACGCGGTTGGTACATTTTGTACGAAGTGCCAAAAACCGATGGCACTGGCTCATTTATCACTGGATCGTTTGGTGTTTGGCAAGGTGCCGATAATAACGCGCAAAAAGTATCGCTCGCCAAAGGTGTGACGCTCTCAAGTGAACAGGCCGAGGCGATCAAAGCGCGTGCGGCGGCTGACAAAAAGAAACAAGACACCGCGCTGCGCTTCAAAAATGAGAAAGCCGCTAAAGAAGCTAACGTCTATTGGAAAAAATTATCAACTGACGGTGAGTTCGAGTACCTCACTCGCAAGCAAGTCGGCGCCAATGGTGGACGCTTTAGCCCTCGGGGCAACTTTGCCATTCCATTGCAAGACGAAAAAGGCGCGATCCACGGCTTGCAAATCATTTATTGCGCTGCGGACAAAGCCAAAAAAGGCCGTGACAAAGATTTTTTCCCGCAAGGACTCGCTAAGAAAGGCCATTTTTACCAAATCGGCACGCCAACGTGGATCGTATTTATTGCTGAAGGTTTCGCCACCGCCGCCAGTATTCATGAAGCAACGGGTTTACCTGTCGTCGTCGCCTTTGACGCTGGCAATCTACAGCCAGTCGCGCAGGCCATCGCCAAAAAATACCCCAAAGCCAAAATCGTGATTGCTTGTGATGATGACTATCTCAAGAAATGCCCTAAGTGCAAAAAATATCACCTAGCTGATGTCGCTGAATGTGAATGCGGTCAAAAAATGCCAAATGGCAATCCGGGTGTCACCATGGGCAAACTGGCCGCGCTCGCAGTCAGCGGCACCGTTGTCATTCCAAAATTTAACGACGAACGCCCGATAGACAAAAAAGGCCCAACTGATTTTAACGACATCGCGGTGCTCGAAGGCCCACGCGTCGTCGAAGCACAAATCGCCGACCACCTCACGGCAATGGGTTTGCAGCCAGTCGCGCCCCGCGCGGTGGCGACAACACAAGGGGGAGGGGTTGCAAATGCATTAGTGATTGATGACGCCGAAATGATGTTTGGTCGTTTTAGTTTGGTCTACAACGGCGGCTCTGTGGCATTTGATCATGACCATCATTTATTGGTGCCGCTTGGCGATGTTCGTGATGCATGTACCGATAAAAACTTCGTGCGTATATGGCAGGCCGATGCAAAACGCCGCCGCATCGTCAAAATTGAAGAAGTCGGCTTTGATCCCACCGAGCAAGACCCAAAAATAAAATGCAATCTATGGGCTGGCTGGCCAACTAGTCCAGAGCAGGGTGATTGCAGTGAATTGCTCGATCTACTGTATTACCTGGTGAGCAATGAAGACGATAAAAAAGAAGAGCTCTATCAATGGGTTTTAAAGTGGCTCGCCTATCCGATTCAAAATCACGGCGCAAAAATGGAAACAGCGCTGGTATTTCATGGCCCACAAGGCACAGGTAAAAACCTATTTTTTGAAACCATTATGCGGCTGTACGGTGAATACGGCGCAATCATCGACCAATCAGCCCTAGAAGATAAACATAACGACTGGGCCAGTCGTAAATTATTTGTCGTTGCCGATGAAGTTATCGCTCGCCAAGAAATGCACCATATCAAAAATAAACTCAAAGCCATCGTCACCGGCAAGAAAATCCGCATTAACCCAAAAAACATCAAAGCCTACTGGGAATCAAATCACTGCAACGTGGTATTTCTATCCAATGAAGCGCAGCCATTAGTGCTAGAGCGTGATGACCGGCGCTACGTGGTGATTTGGACGCCGCCTAAAGAAGAGAAAAAATTCTACAACGCAATCCGATCCTCGCTCGACAACGGCGGACTCGCAGCGCTGCATTACCACCTATTACATCATGTCAATCTGGATGGTTTCACACCAGAAACCTACCCACCGATGACAGCAGCTAAAGCCGAACTGATCAACACCAGCATGGACTCGTGGGAGCAATTTGCTCGTGAGTGGGCCGCAGGTCAATTGTCATCCAGCCTGATTTTTCATCCGGATGAAAACGGGTCCCCCGTCATGGCTGCCGATATCGAAACCCTTTTTCAGCTCTACCGCAAATGGGCAGATCGTAATGGCTGCCGATACGTTGAACAAAAAAATCAATTCCTCACCAAAATTTCGCGCTTACCCAATTTTATGAAGCGTGTAGCCCAGCATGTGCAACTCGGCTTAAAAAAATCACAACTCACCATCGTATACCCACCCAATCACACGCTGCCGCCAAGCAATACCACCATGTCGGCATGGAATTCACAACAAGTTGAACGTTTTATTGAGTGCATCAGCGCAGTAAAGCGAGTTTTTGATGATTGATGTTAGACCTGTTAGCCACTTGGTTAGCCATAAAAAACCACGCAAACCCGCGTATTCATTAGCTTTGTTAGATAAGTTAGACCAGTTAGACACCCGCGCACGTATACGCACACGCGAACACATTAATGATTGTGTTAATTTTATTAATCTCACATACACATAGCCTATCTAACACATCTAACGTGCCTAACATCATTATATAAAACAATGAGTTAGGCTAAAAAAATACGCTAACAAGGTGCTTAACATGTCTAACATTGCAAAAAATAGCCAAAAATCAAATCTGCGTGAAGCCATGCCCGTCACCACTGCTTTTATTGATGCCCTACGCGCCGCATTTGGTGCCGATGCCATCAACCCCAGCATCAAGTCGGGCATCAACGGCCAGCCGACGTTTTACGCCTCAGAAAACGGCATAGAAGTCGGCACCAAGGCCAAAAAGGTACAAGCATGAAAGTCACAATCACAGTCGATCAAGGCGCAATCAAAGCGCTGGGCGCTAATCTAGGCCGCAAAGTGCAACGCAGCACTGCGATTGCACTCACCAAGACCGCCTGGCAAACCAAGGCCGATGTTGTCGAGCAAATGAAAAGCAAAATCGACCGCCCTACGACGTTCACTTTGAATAGCCTAGTGGTGCGTCCTGCAAAATATGATCGCGGTAGCATGACCGCAAAAGTAGAGGCCAAAGACTGGCAAGAAAAATACCTACGCAATATTGTCAGTGGTGTTGGTGAATCAAAGCGCCACCTCAAACGCTTTGAGCTGGCCTTGCAAGCCGTCAACCAAATGCCACGTGGCTGGGTTGCCGTACCCGCCAAAGAGTTTGCCCTTGATGCCTACGGCGGCATGGGGCGCGGCATCTTAATGAAAATTATCAGTCAAATCGGCACCGAGCTACTCAGTGGCTACCAAAACAAATCAACCGACGCAAAAGTAAAAGCACGTAATCAAAAGCGCAACGGCACGTTCTTTGCCATGCAGCCCGGTAATCGCGAAGGCCTGCCACCTGGCGTTTATCAGCGTCGCCGATTTGGCAGCGGCTGGGGCTCGCGCATGGTGCTGGCCTATGTAAAACAAGCGCGATACAAGCCGCAAATCGATCTGGAAAAAATCGCAGAAAAAGCTGTTTCCGAACATTTTCAAACCGAATTTATCAAGGCGCTGCAATCATGACCCAACTCGTCACCCAAGCCGAATTCGCTCGCATGACCGGCTATGCCAAAAGCTATATCACCAAGCTCAAGCAAGCGGGGCGGCTCGTGATCATCGATGACAAAGTTGATGTCGCCGCCAGTCAAGCGCGCATTGCAGCAACCGATGGTGCCGCGCGGCCCGATGTGAGTGATCGCCACGCACAACATCGCGAAGGTATCGAAACAGAAGGCATGCCCGATGATATCCCCAGCGATATACCCAGCAAGGCCGCATCAGAAGCCAAAACCGCCCACTTCAAAGCCATGCAGTCAGAAGCCGACTATCGCTTGCGGATTGGTGAGCTGGTCGAAGCCAGCGAAGTGAGCCACGCCGTGGCCGATATCTCCATTTCTTTTCGCCAAGCACTGGAAAACCTACCCGCACGCATCGCCAGCGAGCTGGTCGGCAAGGACTTAGACAGCATCCGCGCCACGCTAAAAACCGAAATCCACGCCGCGCTATCCGAAATGGAGCGCAATTTTGATAAGAAGTTGAAGGAGATGAGTGATGACTGATCGTGAGTTATTAGATTCGGCGGCAAAGGCGGCTGGTATTGGGCCTTTGGATTGGGATTATCCTGCTTTAGAAGGGCATGGCATGTTTTTTGGGCCTAGGCTCCAAAGGCCAAAAGGTGTTGTGATGGCTGCAATGAATAAGTATTGGAATCCGCTAGCAGATGACGGAGACGCACTGAGCTTGGCAGTACATTTGCGAATGCTGGTCGATGCCGATGATTTGTCTGTGAATGGGATGTATTTTGAGTCTGGTGATGATCGTTTTGCCGCCGTGCGACGTGCAATTGTTGCTTGTGCAGCAGCAAAGGCCTAAGCATGCAAACCGCCAACGCCTTTAACCTTGCCTACCGCGCTGCGCGTCGTGCGGTTCGCCCTAAGCAATTTATTACCGTCTCTGAATGGGCAGATCAAAACCGCAAACTGTCCAGCGAGGGCAGTGCTGAGCATGGTGAGTGGAAAACCAGCCGCACGCCATATTTGCGCGAGATCATGGACGCACTGTCTGAAGACAGTCCTGTGCGCGAAGTCTGGTTTCAAAAGTCATCCCAAGTCGGGGGTACCGAGGCGGGATCGAACTGGCTGGGCTACATCATGGCACACGCCAAAGGCCCAGTCGGGGTCATCATGCCGACTGAAAAAGCCTTAAAAGACTGGTTTAGTCAAAAGTTCGACCCAATGGCCGAGCAAACCCCCGCTGTTCGTGACGTACTGGCCAGTCGAAGCAATAAGGGTGGCGATAATAGTGCCGAGCGTAAAAAATTCGTTGGCGGTATTTTATATGCCAAAACGGCCGGCTCAACGACTGACCTAAAATCGACCTCGCTACGCTATGCACTGGCTGATGAAGTTGATGAATATGACTGGTCTACATTGCAAGGTGATCCAGTTGAATTGCTTAAAGTGCGGCTCACCACGTTTCATGACCGCAAAATGTTCGGCGTATCGAGCCCAACGATCAAAGACGCAAGCAAAATCGAAGAAAAATTCGAGGGCGGCGATCAACGCCGCTATATGCTGGCCTGCCCACATTGCGGCGAACGCCAGTATTTACGCTGGGGCCAAGTGCAGTGGCGTCGTCTTGGAGAATACGTGCGGCAAGCCTGGTATGTTTGCGAACACAATGGCTGCATTATCGAAGAGCACGAAAAAACCGCCATGCTCGCCGGTGGTGTGTGGCAAGCGCACAATCCATCAGCCCCGTATCGCAGCTACCATATTAACGCCATCTATTCGCCCGTCGGCCTTGGCCTGTCTTGGGTTGAGCTCGCTAACGAATGGATCGCCGCGCAAGGCCTGCCCGAGAAACTGATGGTGTTTATGAATACCCGCCTCGGTGAAACATGGGCTGATCGCAGTCACGATCTTAAACCGAATACCTTGCTCGCTCGCGCTGAGCCTTACGACTTACGCACCATCCCGATTGGCTGCGTGGCACTCACTGCCGGCGTCGATACCCAAGATGATCGCTTAGAAATCCAAATTCGTGGCTGGGGCCGAGATAGCAAATCGTGGGTGATTGATTACCATATTCTGTATGGCAATCCAGCAGAAGAAAGCCTTTGGGATTCGCTCGCTGAATACCTTAACGGCGCGGAATTCGTTAATGCTTGGGGCAAAATCATGCGCCTCGAAGCATCGGCCATCGATACCGGTGGTCATCACACCCACATGGTGTATCAATTCGTGCGCTCACAGCGTGTGCGCCGCCCCATGGCCATCAAGGGCGCCAATACCACCGGCCGCGCCATTTTAAGTAAACCGACTCAGCAAGATGTGAACTGGAAAGGGCAAACCATTAAAAAAGGCGTGCAACTCTATACCGTCGGTGGCGATACCGCCAAGCACTGGCTGTATGCGCGATTAAATGCCGATACCGATAAACCCGCAGATGCGCGGTTAGAGCATTTCAGCCATGAGCTCGAAGCCAAATGGTACGACGGCCTAGTGTCCGAAGCCTTTAACCCGAAAAAGAATCGCTGGGAAATCAAAAAAGGCAAACGCAATGAGCCGCTCGATACCGCAGTCTATGCACTCGCGGCCAGTCATCACCCTGAGCTGCACATTCACAAATGGAAGCAGTTCGATTGGGATAAACGCGAAGCCATGCTGCAGCCGGCACACGTTGTTCCGGTCGAAGTGCCGCTGGATAAGCCCGATCCTGCTGCTGCACTCATTGCACCGCTCGCACCTTTGCCGCCTGCCAAGCCCAAGCAGCAACAACGCCCACGCCGCCAAGGGGGCTATGCTAAAAATTGGTAAGAAAAAAAGTTACTTTGTTGACACCGATTGTTATTTATTTATCAGAAATATCGAGTAAAATAAGTCAATAAAACAAAGTCTTGCCGTGTGGGATTGGACAAGACTAAGGAGTCTCTGGGGAATTACGGAGACGGGAATGCTGCTTATTAATGTAGACGCGCAATTAACCGCTTTGGCACAACTTAAAGAGCTCGAAGTTGAAGGTTCAGGTGGGTTTGCTCAAGCAAAGTACGGCGAAGTGAGCGGTGGTGGTCGTAAAGGTGCAATGCTGCCCAGTGGCTTGTATTACCAAGTCACCGTTAAAGGGCGTGATGATCGGGATTACACCTTTGATCGTAAAGATTTGGATTTAACCTTAAAACTGATTTTAGCGCTCCCTAATCCACAAGATCGGGAAGTGCTGGAACTGGTTTATTTGCGCTACGGCACAATGGTTGAAAAAGCAAAATTTATGGGGGTATCAAAGCAAACATTAAATTATCGCTGGCATTGCGCCGTTCAGCGGTTTGGCTTTCACTGGCAAGAACTCAAGCAAAGCCTACGTTTGCCACAAGGTACGGGTGTTATGGGTCGCTTTAAATCGGATTTGGCGGCAAATAATTAACAAAAAAACTTGACACTAATTTTTACCATCATCTATAGTGGTGCTACAGTGAACAAAGTTGCGTTCAGGTAGTTTAAAGAAAGCCCCTAGCAGAAATGCAGGGGCTTTTTTGCGTCCACTCGTTTGTTTTTGATCTGCAAAGGCCAGTGTTTTGGGTTTCAAGGCTCCCCAAGCCCCGCTCCCCAAGCGGCATTCCCAACTCAAAACACTGTCCTTTGCATGTCTGTGCAACCCAACCCTGATGCGCTGAGCACTTCGGTGCAACATGCCCAGGGCACGGCGGATTACCCCCGCCGTCCTCATTCTTTTCGCCTCGAAGGAGGTGATCCATTCAACCCGCCACTGTATCGCAGTTGGCGGGTTTTTTTATGCCCGGAGAATCGCCATGCGCCATGCGCCAATTCGCTTACTCGCTGCTTTGGCTGCCATTGCTTTTGCCAATGCCCCCCATGTGAATCTGCCGGTGGTGTCAGGCCATGATCGCCCCTTGCTCGCTACGGGTCGCGGTACCGCCAAGGTCAAACGCGCAGCGGCCAAGGTTCGCAATAAAAAACATCGCAACAAGGCAAAACACCATGGCTGACCCAATCCCCAGTGTGGACTTAGTGTTTGCACGAGACGCCCTCGCTGCCGCGCGCGCTGCTTATTTAAGCTATCAGCAAGGCGGTAATGCTGTTGTTCAGGAATATCGGATTGGGGGTGGTGGCGGTGCCGATCGCTCGATGAAATATCGCGATGGCGCAGATTTTCTCAAGCAGATCACCCACTGGCAAAAAGAAGTGAGAACTTTGGAAGCAGCAGAGGGCTTTAAACCTCGGACTGCTCAAATTAAGGTGCGCTTTTAATGTTCGACTGGATAAAAAAAACCTTTGGCTTGCGCAGTATGCCGCCTCCTGCGGCAAAGCGACTTTTTGCTGCCGCCAATACTGGGCGGTTAACCGCCAGTTGGGGCACCACACCCACCACCATTAACCAAGATTTACAGCGTGGCCTGCGCCAATTGCGCGCTCGCTCGCGCGATCTCGCACGCAATAACGACTACGCCCGTAATTTTGTACGGCTCTGTGTGCGAAATATCGTCGGGCCAGAAGGCTTTGGGCTGCAAGTACAAGCCGCCAGACCGGATGGCAAGATTGACACTGTCGATTCAAAAACCATTGCCGATGCATTTTGGCTCTGGGCCAAACGTGGCCAGTGTGACGTGACAGGCCAACACAGCTTACTCACGCTGCAGCGTTTAATTATTGAAACGCTGGTCAAAGATGGTGAGTGCTTAATTCGCCGTGTTAAAGGCAAGGGCGATTTCGGTTATCAGCTGCAAATGCTCGACGTAGGCTTGCTCGATGAAACGCTCAACACCGAAGCCGCTAGCGGCAATCGTATCGTGATGGGGGTTGAGCTCGATGAATGGGATAAGCCAGTGGCCTATCACATCAAACAAGCCAACCGCCTTGCGGGAGAACGCTTGCGAGTTTTAGCTGATGAAATCTGGCACTTGTTCTTACCCCTTGAAATCGGTCAACAACGCGGCGTGCCGTGGATGACCACCGGCATGATTCGCATGAATATGCTCGGGGGCTATGAAGAAGCCGCCGTCACGGCGGCGCGAGTCGGCGCGGCCAAAATGGGCTTTTTCACCCAAGACGAAACCAGCTCAGGCGGTGCCGCGCTCGGTGAGTACGAAGATGCCGCCCAAGCGGTGATTACCGACGCTGAGCCAGGGACGTTCGAGACCTTGCCCGTCGGCATGAAGTTTGAATCGTTCAATCCCGATTATCCGCATGCGCTGTATGGCGAATTCACTAAAGCGTGTTTACGCGGCATGGCAGCGGGCATGGGCGTTTCATACAACGGGCTCACTGGTGACTTGGAAAACGTCAATTACAGCTCGATTCGTGCCGGTTTACTCGATGAACGTGATGAATGGATGGCGCTGCAAAGCTGGTTAATCGATGTGTTTTTGGCGCCCATGTATTCCGAATGGTTGCCATTAGCGATTTTGTCGGGCCAGTTGGCCTTACCGATGAGCAAGTTAGCTAAATTTGACGCCGCTCGCTGGCAAGGTCGCCGCTGGCAGTGGGTTGACCCTAAGAAAGATATGGAAGCCAGCATTCTGGCTATCGAGAATGGTTTATCAACGTGGAGTGATGTGCTTACAAGCCTTGGGATTGATCCTGAAGAATTTAAGCAACGATTCCAGCGGGATATTAATGAATTCGGGCCACTCATTAAGCAAATGAAGGCGTTTTCTGGTGGAGTACAAGATGCAGTGGGGGGGGGCGACACACTGAAGTCGATGGCTGACACCTATGGGGTGTTGGTTCGTGCTGGGGCGGTAACGCCGCAAACAGGGGACGAGGAATTCATGCGTTCAGCGACAGGACTCCCTGCTGCGAGCGCTGAAGTTAAAACGGCTTGGCAAGATGTTGGCGGCGTAAGGCGTCCAGTTACCCTGGCTGTTGAGACGCCACCGCCACCCCCCGAAAAAACTGAATCTTAAACCACGCCCGCTGATGCGGGCGTTTTGACGTCTGGAGGTGCAGATGGCGAATAAAAAGCCAAACATTGCCCACCGCGCTTTTAGCGTGGTGCGCGATGCGATTGATACCGAGGCTCGCACCGTCGAGCTGGCATTTTCAAGTGAAGAACCATACGAGCGCTGGTGGGGCGTCGAGATTTTGGACCATAAGCCCGAATCCATTCGCATGGGACGGCTCAATAACGCCGCGCCGCTGCTGATGGATCACAACCTGCGCGATCAAGTTGGCGTCGTGGAGTCGGTGCGATTAGACAACAGCACTGGCCGCGCCACAGTGCGCTTTGGCCAGTCGCCGCGAGCGACTGAAATCTGGCAAGACATCGTCGATGGCATCCGCAGCAAGGTGTCAGTCGGCTACCTCATCAACGCTTATCAATTGGAATCCAAATCGGGCGAAATCGAAACCTATCGCGTCACCGATTGGGAGCCTTACGAAATTTCCATTGTGTCTGTCCCGGCCGACGACACCGTGGGGGTCGGTCGCAGTGCCGACGAATTCGATCCGCGCCCGCTGGCTGCAGAACGTGTGATCGAAACGGTGGCAACACCACAACCCGAAGTAAAAACCGACCTTATTAATTCAGTGGAGCAAAAACAAATGGAAGTAATCGTAGATCCAAACGCGGTACTGACCGCAGAGCGTAACCGCGTTGCTGAAATCAACGCGATTGCCAAGCAATTTGGCCATGCTGCTAGCGCGACCAAAGCCATTGCTGAAGGTTTGGGGGTGAATGACTATCGCGCCCTCGTGATGGATGACCTTGCCAAGCAAAAAGGGTCTGGTGTCGTACGCGCCTCAGAAAACGACGTGCAAACGGGCTTGAGTGATGCAGAAGCGGCGAGCTTTAGCTTCCGTAAATTGATTTGCAGCCTGTCTGATCCAACCATGGCCAAAGAGGCAGCCTTTGAATTAGAAGCTTGCCGCGCAGCAGCGCAAACCCGCAGCTCAATTGCCAAAGGCTCGGGGGCGCAGGTAAGCATTCCGCATGAAGTCATTATGCGCCAATTGGTTCGCCCAGCGATGAAGCGTGATTTGCTCGTCGGCACGCTGACAGCGGGTGGCCATACTGTACAGACTGATTTACAGCACGGCTCTTTTGTTGATTTGCTGGTCAATCAAATGGTGCTTGAACAGCTCGGCATTACCCGCATGACGGGCTTGGTCGGCAATGTGGCGATTCCACGGCAAACTGGCGGTGCCGCATGCTATTGGGTGGCTGAAAATGGCGCACCGACTGAGACGCAAGCCGCGTTTGATCAGGTCGCACTCACACCGAAAACCATCGCTGCATTTACCGAGGTATCACGCTTACTGCTAAAACAAAGTTCGCTAGACGTTGAAGCTTTTATTCAAATGGACTTGCAACGCAGCATGGCGCTGGGCTTGGATTTTGCAGCAATCAATGGTTCGGCAACGGGTAATCAGCCGCGCGGCATCTTGGCTACAGCAGGGATTGGTTCAGTCGCGGGTGGTGCGAACGGTTTGGCGCCAACTTGGGACAATATCGTTGATCTCGAATCAGCCATTGCCAATCTGAATGCCGGCAACGGCGCGTACTTAACCAACACCAAAGTGCGCGGCCGCTTAAAGAAAACCCAGCAATTCTCGGGTACCAACGGCACATCGATTTGGGACGTGATCGCGGGTAATGTCGCAGTATCAAATCAAGTGCCAAGTAACCTGACTAAAGGCACATCGAGCGGCGTGTGCTCGGCATTGATTTACGGCAATTGGGCTGACTTGCTGATGGGCCTGTGGGGCGGTTTGGATTTGCTGGTTGATCCATACAGCAACAGCACTACCGGCGCGGTGCGTGTGACGGCATTCCAATCCGCTGATTTTACCGTGCGCCACCCTGAATCATTCTCTGCCATGGTCGATGCATTGACCTAATTGTTTAACCGAAACCCGCCGCTGTGTCGCAGTCGGCGGGTTTTTTTATGGGGTGTTGCAATGAAACTGATTGAAATTTTAGAGGCATGCCTGATTGGCGGTCAGCATCATGAAGTCGGTGAGCAAGTCGAGATTTCCGACGATGAAGCTTATGTGCTGTCTAGCTGCAAGCGCGTGCGTTATGTCGATGCAGCTGCACCGATTAACGAAACGACTGTCGACGAATCAAATCCCGAAATCAAGGACAAAGGCGAAAAATGACCGAAAACCCCGCCGCTTTCTTGGTGGATTTCGGTGTGCCGATGACCTTTGGCGCAGTCGTGAGCAAGGTGATTTTTGATGAAGTCAACGCCGCTGCGCAGTTTGGTGGTTTCGCTGGCAAAAGCATCAGCATCACGTATGACCCCGCTGATTTTGTCGGCCTCGATGTGGGCTCACACGTCACGATCAATGCGCAGCTATTTGAGGTCATGAGTCCACCCGAAGGCGATGCGCTACTGCGCGTCAATCTGCAAAAGGTAACCCCATGACCGCATTGCAACGCATCCGCGACGCGCTCGCGGTTTTAACGCAATCCACGCTGCCTGGTGTACCGGTGGTCACGACTGAAGAAGCCGCTTTTGCCAATTCAGTCACTCGTGCGGTGGTGATTCAGCCGCTCGATGCTCAGCCGGTCAGTGGTTATCCAATGGGTAATCACGCGGTTGATCAGCCGTTCTCCGTCACTTTAATCGCGCGCGGTAGTGATCCTATCGCGCTGATCGAGGCGATGGACTCCGCGTTGTTTGCCGTCATCAGCGACAGCCGCCAATTAGGCGACGCTGTGAAATGGGAATGGCTGGGTGATCGTTGGGAGCATTCGCAAATGTCGGACGCCAACTACGCCATCAAGCGCGTGATTTGGAAAGCCACGTATCTGACCGAACGCGGTCGCCGTATTTAAATTTTATTCTTAGGAGCTTCAAATGGCTGATATTTATGTACCCGCTGGATCGAAAATCTTTATTCAATCGGCAATCACTGCCGCACAAAACGTCACGGCATTAACCATTGGTAAACCGTCTGTAGCGACCGCGCAAACCACCGCGCCAGCCAACGGCGACTACATTGCATTCAGCAATATGGTTGGCCCAAGCCAGCTCAATGATGGCTTAGTCAAAGCGGCAAATATCAACGGTGCGGCAAAAACGTTTGAGCTTAAAGACCAAGATACTACCGGCTATTCGGCGTTGGTCTCGGGCCAGATGCAAATCGTTACGCTGGGTACCGAGCTGACGACCGCCAGCGAGTTCAGCTTTAGTGGTGGTGCGCAGCAGTTTGCCGAATACAAGGTGCTGTCTGAAACCACCAAACGCAAAATTCCGACCGAAACCGACGGCATCGAAACCCAAGTGAAAGTCTTATGGGACCCGATGGATCCGGTGCAGATGCGCTTGCGTCAAGCATCCGACACGCGTCAAAAATTGGCGATGAAGATCCAATACCCCAATGGACTCGAAATGCTGTTCTTTGGCTATATCGGCTTTTCGGGTACGCCCGAAGGCAGTGGCAGTGAAGTCCATACCTCAACGGTGAGTATCACGCAGGCATCAGCACCGCGTTACACCAAGTGATCATCGATTGACATCTGCTGCCGCAGTGAGTGTTTAGTTATTTTGCTGCGGTCGGCTTTTGCCAGTTTATGGCATGGCTGACGCAGCAATTTTTAAGACTCGCGCGCGGGTCTTTATTCAAATTTAAAGGATTTTCAATGTTCAAACTCACACCAAAACCGACATTCAAAGCAAAAGTTGGCCTCACGATGCCCGGTCAAGAAAAGCAAGTCGAAGTTACGATTGAATTCAAGCATCTGCCGCGCCCGCAAGTGAAAGAATTCTTTGAGACGCTGGAAGGTAAAAAAGACCACGAAGCACTTGGCGAAATCATAGTCGATTGGGCTGGTATCGTAGACGATGGAGCAGCAGTGCCGTTTGATAGTGTGGCGCTCGAAACTTTGTGCACCAATTACCCAACCGCAGCAGCCGATCTATTTGTCGGTTTCCGCAAATCGTTTTTGGAATCGCGCGCAAAAAACTAAAACAGATCGCACAGGCGATTGCTCGGCCTGCGCGATCCACCGCCCCGACACTGCCACCTGGCTTGCCGCCTGACTTGGCCGCAGAGTATCTAGCCCAAATGCCCGCCGCCACGCCGACTGAAATCGACGTCTACCCCGAAAACTGGCTGGCATATCAGGTATTTATGGCGATGGGTACCCAGTGGCGTGTGGGTCTGAACGGTAAGACCGGCTTGGATTACAACATCATACCCATGATGGAGCGGCGCTTTAAAGTCGAGCCAGATCAATCTGATGATCTATTTGAAGCGCTGCAAGTGCTCGAGGTCGAAACCCTAACCATTTGGTCGGAGCAAAACAATGGCTGACAATAATGTAACCATCAAAATCAACGCCGACGCGGGGGGCGTAGAGCGTGAAGCGCGTAAGGCATCGACTTCGATTAGCGATATGGCGCGCGGTATGGCCGGTAGCTTCACTGGTTCAGCGGCCGCTGCGGCCAATTTAAATGGCAGTTTAGGCCAAATGGCCAATTCAGCCCGTGGCGCGTTTGATATTAAAAACATCGGTCTTTTTACCGCCTCAATGGTTGCTGCCGGTGTAGCTGCCGCTGGTTTAGCAGCTAGTTTTGGCATCGGCAAATTAGTCAGCGTCGAGCGTGAATTTGGCACGCTCAATGCCCAGCTTGAAACCGCCACCGGTTCGATCGATGCCGCCAAAGCCAAGTTTGCTGAATTAGAGGGCTTGGCTGGCACACTGCCCGAGTCGCTGCAAGACGTAGTCGGCGGCTTCGTCAAACTCAAAAACTTGGGTTTAGACCCTTCGTCAAAAGCCATTGCCAGCTACGCCAATACCGCCGGTGCACTGGGTAAATCACTTAATGAAATGATTGAGGCCGTCGCTGATGCGTCAACCGGTGAATTTGAGCGCCTGAAAGAATTCGGTATTAAAGCCAGCAAGCAGGGCGATCAAGTCAAGCTGACGTTTCAAGGTGTAACCACCACGGTTAAAAATAACGCCCAAGAAATCGAAGGTTATTTACGCAAATTAGGTGACGTTACTTTTGCGGGTGGCGCCGAAAAGCGCATGAAAAGCCTAGAGGGTGAAGTCTCTAATCTTGGCGATACTTGGGATGGTGTCTTTCGTAAAATCAACGGTGCGGGCGTCGGCAGTATGCTGGCGACAGGTGTCAATGAAATCACTGAAAGCTTAAAAAGTGCGGGGGTTGAATTAGAAAGCGCGGCTTCTAGCTTTAGTGGATGGGTGCAAGACAATGCCGATTCGTTGGGCCGTGTTTGGGATCAAACCAAAGGCTTAGTGGGTGATTTGTGGGATGCGGGCAGCGCGATTGCCAGTTGGGCGGCTGAAATCAATACTGCGCTGGGTGGTGCTGATGTGATGGCATTTACCATTTTTAGTATTCGGCTCGGTATTGCTGGACTGATTGACGGTTTCAATTTAGTTAACGCGACGGTTGTCGGTATGGGTGGGGTTTTGGTCGATGCGCTGGTTGCACCGATTAATGCCGCACTGCAAGGCATCGCCAATTTAACCAGTGGTTTTGCCAAAGTTTTATCCGCCGGCGCATCAGTGGCTAGTGTCACCGGCGCAGATACCATCGCAGCTGGATTTAATAAAGCCAGTGGTGCGGTTGGTAGCTTTAGCGTCGCCACGCTGGATGTGAAAAAAACCCTCGGTGGCCTTGGCCAAAGTGCGCGTGATTACGCTGATGGTGTGGTGGATTCATTTGGGCGTGGCGATACGGCAACGCAGCGGTTAATTAATGGCAGCGATCTGGCTACCGAAGCACTTAAAAAAACCGGCAAAGCGGCTGATGATGTCACTCAGCCAATTAAAAAAACCGCCGATGCATCCGATGCCGCCGCTAAAGCGATGAAACGCGCTGCCGATGCCGCTGAAAACTTCGGTGCCTCACTCAGTAAACGCCTCGCTGAAGACGGCCTTGATGAATTCGGCAAACTACGCCTCGAGGCCGAAAAAATCGCCGCGCCGCTTAAAAATGGCGCTGTTTTGTTGGGGGCTTGGAATACGCAGATTGATCGGTTAATGAGCGCTAAGTTGGCGCGTGAAGAGATTGATCGACTCAGCAAAGCCTTTAGCGATGCGGCCAAAAGCAATGCCGAATTAGTCAATTCGGCA